>JBFMHF010000029.1:0-56685 GCA_040752975.1 Myxococcota bacterium | reverse complement strand
CGTCGGGGGCCTCGTCGCGCACCACCCTCGGCCGGGACGGGCGCGGCGGGCTCGTCCCCTCTCCTTCTGGGGTGTCCATCACGGCCGCGGCGGCCAGCTCGGTGGCCCGGGCCTGCGCATCGGCGGCCTCGTAGGCCTTGATCACCTCCTGCACCACCGGGTGGCGCACCACGTCCACCTCGGTGAAGTGACAGAAGGCCACGCCCGGCAGCTCCCGGAGGATCCGCTGGGCGTGCACCAGGCCCGACGTCTTCCCGGCGGGGAGATCGACCTGCGTCACGTCGCCCGTCACCACCGCCTTGGAGTGCAGGCCGATGCGGGTGAGGAACATCTTCATCTGCTCGACGGTGGTGTTCTGCGCCTCGTCGAGAATGGCGAAGCACTCATTCAAGGTCCGCCCGCGCATGAAGGCCAGCGGGGCCACCTCGATGGTGCCGTCTTCGATCAACGCCGCGGCCTTCTCGTGCGGCATCATGTCGTGGAGCGCGTCGTACAGCGGCCGCAGGTAGGGGTTCACCTTCTCCGCGAGATCGCCAGGAAGAAAGCCCAGCTTCTCCCCCGCCTCCACCGCCGGCCGGGCGAGGATGATCCGCTTCACCCGCTTCTCCTGCAGGGCCGCCACCGCCATGGCCATCGCCAGGTACGTCTTGCCGGTGCCCGCCGGCCCGAGGCCGAACACCACGTCGTGGCTCTTGATCAGCTCGACGTAGCGCTTCTGGGTGAGCCCCCTCGGCGCCACCGCGCGCCCGTGCCGCTGGGTGAGAATGGGCGGCAGGTGCAGCACCTCGAGGCCCTCGTCGCCCGAGAGGCCCAGCAGCTTGAGGGCGTGATCGACGTCCTCCACGTCCAGGGTGCGGCCGGCGCGGACCCGCGCGAGCAGCGCGTCCAGCACCTTCACCGCGCTCGCCACCGCCGCCGCGGAGCCCGACAGGTGCAATTCGGCCCCGCGCTGGCCGACGCGCACGCCCAGCCGGCGCTCGATCAACTTGAGGTGCTCGTTCTGCGCGCCCGCCAGCGAGCGGGCCACGTCGTTGTCGGAGAGGTCGACGGTGAGGGACTTCATTCCGGGGTGGCCGCTGGCTACCCCATTCCCCCTGACGACGCCAACCGCGCACTGGCTGGAAGGTGACATGACGGGCGAGCGACGGGGGCGGGGCCGGCGGCCTGACTCACCGCAGGGGGGGCAGCAGCACGTACGTCCCGTCGGCGGCGCGGCGGTAGTAGTACGCCTCCTGCCACGGGTAGCGCACGTCGTCCGCGGTGAGCAGCCCCACGTCCACCAGCTCCGTCAGCGCGTCGGGCAGGGCGCCCTTCTCCAGCCGGTACACGTCCAGCGCCGCGGCGATGCGGGACATCTGCGCCCGGCTGGCGAAGCGCTGCGCGGCTGGATCCGTGTACGTGGTGGCGTTGCCCCCGCCCAGCTTCAGCGCGCCGAAGTCCAGCCTCGTGCCGATGAAGAGGAGGCTGCCCACCACCAGCATCGTCACCACCACCCGCCCCAGCACGCCCAGCACCGCCCCGGAGCGGCTGTCCTCGAAGTCGCGCCCGCCCTTCTTCGTCGGCGCGACGCCCGCGAGGTACTCGAGGTTGATCAGGTTGCACAGGGCCTTGGCCGTCTCGAACTCGCCCAGCGCCGACAGCTCGATGATCCGCGCCGCGGTGCGGCCGGGCGCCACCAGGGCGAACACCTTCCGCTCGTTCTCGCCCACCGACTGGAACTCGCCCTTGTTGACCTCTTTCTTCTCCTCGGCGAAGGCGTCGTCGAGCGCGGCGTCGAAGTCGTCGCGCCGGTAGGTGGGCGGCGGCAGCTCCTTCACCTTCTCGAAGGTCATCTGCAGGCTGCTGATCCGCTTGCGCACCACCGGCCACTCATCGACCCGCCGGAAGCCTTCCATCAGCACCGACTCGGCGCGCAGCGGCGTCAGCGTGGGATCGACCTCCACCTCCGCCTGCTCGAACTCGTAGGTGCCGGCGTTCCACTGAAACAGCTTGAAGAGGGTCTCGCTCGTCTGGAGCTGCACCATCTCCTTGAAGCGCTCCGCGGTGAGCGCGCCCTGGCTGACCAGCACGTCGCCCAGCCGCTGCAGCGTGCGCTTCTGCGTCTCCAGCGCGAACTCCAGCTGCGACTCGCTGATCAAGTCGGCCGCCACCAGCATCGAGCCGATCAGCTCCTTCTTGCTGCGGTGCCCGGCCTCCGCCTTGACGATGTTGCCTTCCCGGAAGGCCACCACCACCTCGTCGCCCTTGTTCGACAGCTTGAGGAAACCCGTCTTCTGCTGCTGCCCGATGAGCTGGAGGATGTCGGCGATGCCGAAGTCCTTGAGCGTCCCCTTGAGCGCCATGGCCTAGCTCTGCCTCCGGCGCAGGCCGCGCAGGGTGAGGACGTACAGGGCCACCAGCCCCAGCCCGAGGGGGATGAGCCACAGCAGCGCCGGCAGCGGCTCGTACGGCGCCCGCAGCACGCCCTGCCGCATCACCACCGCCACCACCGCCAGCGCGAAGAAGAAGCCGTACAGCGTGCCCCGCACCGTCATCCCCGAGAAGACATGGCCCATGCCGCTCCACACCGCGCCCAGGCCGTAAGCCACCTTCTCGATCCGGCTCTCGTAGCGGGCCACGTCGAGCTGCTTGCGCACCTTCATCGAGGGCGCCACCGCGTTCTTCTTCACGAAGACGTTGACGCACTGGGTGCAGTTGACGCTGCCTGGCGACACGTCGGGATCATCCCTGCGGCTCACCGGCCGGCCGCAGCGGGCGCACACCTTCGCGGCCTCCAGCGCCGGCCCGAGGAAGCCGAAGGCCAACAGCAGCAGCGCCACCGCCACCGGGTAGAAGGGCGCGACCCACTCCGGCACGTCCCCCAGGAGGATCTGCGTCAGCTGCGAGCGCACCCGCGTCGCCGCCTCCGGGCTCTTCGCCAGCAGGAGGAGCTCCTCCCGCGCCAGGGGCAGGGTGCGGAGGAACTCGTTGCCGGTGGTGGGGGCGGTCAGCTCCTCGCTCCCCAGCGGAGGCAGCGTGCCGTCGCGATCGCGCGCCGCGGCCAGCGCCGAGTTGGCCTTGTCCACCTCGGACGCCACCGTGTCCCCGTACACCGCGATGCGCCGCTTGTAGACGCGCCCCAGGTTGAAGAGCGCCACCGCGTTGCCGGCCTCCTGCGTCGACTCGAGGATCGCGCGCGGGTTCTCGAGGTCGCCGCCGAAGAAGAGCGCCGCCGCGAGGTTCACCTTGCACGCCACGTCGTCGGGCCGCAGCGCCAGGGCCAGGCGCAGGTGCGTCGCCGCCAGGTCGAGCTGCCCGCGCCGCACGTAGTAGCGGCCCAGCACCGCGTGCTCCGGGAAGGACACCTTGTCCGCCTGCGAGAGCGCCTCGTACCGCTCCACCAGCGGCCCCACGCCCGGCCCCCCGCGCTCGATGCGGTAGAGATCCTCGGCCTGCGTGTCGGCGAAGGCCGTCCGCTCCACCACGAGCCCCCCCAGCGAGGGCACCGCGCCCAACAGGCCGATCAACACCACCGCCACCACCCGCTCCTTCACCGACAGGTAGAGCGTCGCCGCGCCGAAGAGGACCAGCAGGGTGGGCGCGACGCCCATGCGGAAGACGATCGGCACCGCGAGCAGCAGTACCGCCAGCGCCGTCGTCTGCCACCGCGCCGCCGCCCGGGGGAAGAGGAAGTGGAAGTCGTGGAAGAAGTACCGCGCCCGCCGCAGGAACAGCACCGCCACCACCGCGACGGCCACGCCGATCACCGCCAGCAGCACCACCGTGGCGAGGTCGGCAACGAGGGGCCGCTGGTAGCGGGGATCGTCCAGCGTGCGCGCGGCGGCCTCCTTCAGCGCCCCCAGGTACCGGCCCACCTCGCTCGGATCCGCCTCGAAGTAGGCGCGCGCCAGGCCCACCCACGCCGCGGGGAGATCCGGCGCCAGCTGCGAGGCCGTCATCGCCATCTCCACCGCGGCCCCACTGTCCCCCGCCGCCTCGGCCGCGGCCGCCGCCCGCAACAGGCCGATGGCGTGCAGCTCCACGTCCTCCGCGCCCGAGCGCGCCTTGAGCTCGAGCAGCGCCTTCCGCGCGGCCTGCTCCGCCTTCACGTCCTTCGCGTCGGCCGCCTTCTTCCACACCAGCCAGGCGGTGGCGAAGTCCGCGTCGGACACGGGCGTGGAAGTGATGGCCGGCACCGGCCGCTTCTCCGCCACCGGCCTGGGCGGCTCGGCGAAGAGGTCCTTCGTGCCGGGCACCAGCTTCTTCACGTCCTTCACCCCGGCGTCCGCCTTCGGCAGCACCTTCGGCCGTGGGAGATCGGCCGTGTCGTCCGGCTCGTCGGAGACAGGCAGGTCCTCGACCGGCGCGGCCTCGGGATCATCGGCCTCCGTGTCGGGATCGATGGCCCTCGGCGGGGACTTCTTCTTCATGCCCGGCCTGGGCGTCTCTTCGGGCTGTGGAGCGTCAGGATCGACCAGCTCGACCTGGGCCCACGCCGCGCCGGAGCTCAGGAGGACCAGCGCGTAGAGAGACGCAAGGATCCGCATCGGAAGGACGCGCGGAAGCGTACCCAAACCTCCGCCCCGTGTGCACGGTTTCAACCTCGGCGGACGGCCAAGGGGCGTGTTAACCACCCGCGCCATGAGTGACGTCGGCAAAGCCATGGAGCGGCTGCAGGAGATCATGCGCCGGCTGCGGGCGCCCGGGGGCTGCCCGTGGGATCGCGAGCAGGACTTGAAGAGCCTGCGGCCCTACCTGATCGAAGAGGCCTACGAGGTGCTGGACGAGATGGATCGGGTGGCCGAGGGCGGGCCGTGGAGGCCGCTGGCGGAGGAGCTGGGCGATCTGCTCTTTCAGATCGTCTTCCACGCGCAGCTGGCGAGCGAGCAGAAGGACGGCTTCGTGCTGGCGGACGTGGCCAACGCCATCTCGGACAAGATCGAGCGCCGGCACCCCCACGTCTTCGGCGAAACGGTCGTCAGCGGCGCCACGCAGGTGCTCGAGAACTGGGCGAAGCTCAAGGCGAAGGAGCGCCAGGAGAAGCACGGGCACCACGGCAGCGTGCTGGACGGGGTGCCTTCGCAGGCGCCGGCCCTGCAGCGGGCCGAGCGCCTGACCGAGAAGGCGTCGCGCATCGGCTTCGACTGGCCGGATCTCTCCGGCCCGCGCGCCAAGGTGAACGAGGAGCTGGCGGAGCTCGACGCCGCCATCGCCGCGAAGGACAAGGAGGCGATCGAGCACGAGCTGGGCGACGTCCTCTTCGCGCTGGCGAACGTGGCCCGGCACCTGAACGTGCCGCCCGAGGACGCGCTGCGGCTGGCGAACAAGCGCTTCACGACGCGGTTCCAGGCGGTGGAGCGCAAGCTGGAGGCGCAGGGCGTGCCCTTCGGGGAAGCGACCCTGGAGCAGATGGACCGGCTGTGGAACGAGGCCAAGGCCGAGGAGAAGGCGCGGCGTTCTGCTTGACCCTCCGTGGGCAAACCCGCTAGGGAGCCCGCGCACTCGCGATTCACCAGCGAATTTCCTTCGAGGAAGACTGACCGTGGCCAACACCCGTTCTGCAGAGAAGCGCAACCGCCAGGCGCAGAAGCGCAACCTTCGCAACAGCGCCGTGAAGAGCTCCGTGAAGACGGCGCTGAAGAAGGCCCGCGAGGCGATCGCCTCGGGCGACGCGGCGAAGGCGAAGGAGGCCGTCAAGGCCGCCACCCGCGCCCTGGACCAGGCGGCGTCGAAGGGTGTGCTGCACGCGCGCAACGCGAGCCGGCACGTGGCGCGCCTCGCGCACGCGACGGCGGCGAAGTTCGCGGCCGCGGCGAAGTAAGCAGCTGCTGGGCGAAGGGCGTCGGGCCGCCGCGCCCGTCTCCTCGCACGCGGGCAGCGGCCGCACCAGGGTCATTCTGGGACGTGGCGCCCTCTCCTGCTTCAGCGGGTGCACACGGTCCAGGGCCCATCGATGCCCCCAAGCGCGGCCCAGTCGCCTCTCCGCGCTTCCCTCCTCAGCGCGCCCGCGCGAAGCCCCGGGCGCGGTCCTTTCGGCCTCTCCGCGCGCGTGTCACGCCTGGTCGCCGGCCCGAGCGCCAGCACCCGGGCGCAGCCTCTCCGCGCCCTCATCGCGCCGCGCCCGGGTCACTCACCCGCGCCAGGCGCACGCAGCTCAATCGGCCAGCCGCTCGGCCCCTTCCCGCATCAGCGCGTCGCACCACCTGTGCAGCGCGGTCGCCCGGTTGGACTCGGTGATCAGCAGATCCGCGCCGGAGGGGTACTCCTCATTGCCCGACACCACCACCTCCCGCGGGGGCCTGCCTGGCGCGCGGAGCGTCAGCCGCACGGCGCCGGACAGCCGGTACGTCGGGAACGCCCCGCGCTCCGGGGCTGCGAGGAAGGCGGCGGAGCTGACGTTCATCACCACGCCCTCGACGGTGGCGTCGCTGCCCTCGCCTCCCAGGACGCCGGCGCGCTGGTAGTGCTCGCGCAGCGCCTGGGTGCACAGCGCGTCCACCTGTGGCTCGGTGGTGGCGTTCTGGAAGACGGGCACGCTCACCGACTTCACGCCCGCCGGCGCGTTGGGCACCACGAAGCGGTAGCCGCACGCGGTGAGGAGGATGAGCGCGAGGTACCGCATGCGTGTCGCCCCTCTCCCTCCCCTCTCCCCGAGGGAGAGGGAACGCAGTTCACACCACGAAGTTGACGAGCCGCTTCGGCACGAAGACGAACTTCTTCACCGGCTTGCCGCCCAGCGCAGCGATGATCTTCGGCTCCGCCTCCGCCGCCGCGCGCACCTCCGCCTCCGTCGCCGCCGCCGGCACCAGGATCTCCGCGCGCAGCTTGCCCAACACCTGCACCGCGTAGGGGATCACGTCATCCACCACCAGCGCGGGATCGAAGGCCGGCCACTCCGACTCCTCGAGGGGCTGCTTCGCGCCGTACACCTCGGCCAATTCGTTGGCGAAGTGCGGGGTGAAGGGGACGAGGACGACCGCCAGCGTGCGGATCGCCTCGCCCATCGCCGCCTTCTCCGCGCTCGTCGACACCTCCTTCACCAGGTAGAGCGCGTTGACGTACTCCATGATGCCGGCGATGGCGGTGTTGAAGGACAGCCGCTCGATGGCCTCGGTGACGCGCTTGAGGGCCTTGTGCGCATGCCGGCGGATCTCCAGCGCCTTCCCCTCATACGCGCCGTCATGCGTGGCGCCGACGCACGCGGCCTCATGGGTGGCGGCGAGCGTCCACACGCGCTGGAGAAAGCGGGACACGCCCTCCATCGCCTTGTCATTCCAGTCGAAGTCGCGCTCCGGGGGACCGGCGAACAGGACGTACCCGCGGGCGGTGTCGGCGCCGTACTTCTGCACGATGGACGACGGCGCCACCACGTTGCCCCACCGCTTCGACATCTTCCTCCCGTCGGGTCCATTCACGATGCCCTGGGTGATGAGGCGCGTGACGGGCTCGTCCACCGGGCACAGGCCGAGCTCCTTCATCACCCGCGTCCAGAAGCGGAAGTAGAGCAGGTGCATGGTGGCGTGCTCGGGGCCGCCCACGTAGATGTCGACGGGGAGGTACTTCCTGGCCAGCTCCGGGTCGAACGGCGCCCCTTCGAACTTCGGCGAGAGGTAGCGCGCGAAGTACCAGCAGGAGTCGACGAAGGTGTCCATCGTCTCCGCCTCGCGCCGCGCGGGACCGCTGCACTTCGGGCAGGTGGTATTCACCCACGACGCCACCTTCGCGAGCGGCGGCTCGCCCTTGCCGGTGAGCACCTTGTCCGTCTCGATGTCGGGCAGCACGACGGGCAGCTGCTCGTAGGGCACCGGGAGCCCCTTGCGCTCCGGGTCGCACCTCTCGCAGTAGACGATGGGGATCGGCGTGCCCCAGTAGCGCTGCCGGGAGAAGCCCCAGTCCTTCTGGCGCCAGGTGACGGTGGGCTTGCCCAGCCCTTCCTTGAGCAGCCACGCGCCCATGTCCTTGCGCGCCTGCGCGCTGGGCTGCCCGGACCAGGGGCCGGACGCCACCAGCACGCCGTCCTCGGTGTACGCGCCCTCGCCTTCGAAGGGCCCCTTCGCCGAAGGGTGGATCACCGTCTTGATCGGCAGCCCGTACTTCTTCGCGAAGTCGTAGTCGCGCGCGTCGTGCGCGGGCACGCTCATCACCGCGCCGGTGCCGTAGTCGCTGAGGACGAAGTTGGCGACCCACACCGGCACCCGCTCGCCATTGAAGGGGTTCAACGCGTAGGCGCCGGTGAAGACGCCTTCCTTCTCGGCGCCCTCCTCGGTGCGCTCCGTCTTGGACCTGGCGGCCATCTTCGCCACGAAGGCGTCGACCGCGGCCTTCTGCGCGGCGGAGGTGATGGACGCCACCGCCCGGTGATCGGGCGCCAGCACCACGTAGGTGCAGCCGTAGATGGTGTCGACGCGGGTGGTGAAGATGCGGACCTTCTCCTTCGAGCCCTCGAGGGCGAAGTCCGCCTCCACGCCGTCGGACCGGCCGATCCAGTTGCGCTGCGCGGCGGTGATGCGATCCGGCCACTCGGTGAGGCCGTCGAGCGCGTCGAGCAACACCTGCGAGTAGTTGGTGATGCGGAAGGCCCACTCGGGCATCTCCTTGTCCATCACCTTCGACTCGCAGCGCTCGCACACGCCGTCCTTCACCTGCTCGTTGGCGATGACGGTGAGGCAGCCGGTGCACCAGTTGACGCGCGAGAAGCGGCGGTAGACGAGGCCCTTCTCGAGCATCTTGAGGAAGAACCACTGGTTCCACCGGTAGTACGAGGGATCGGAGGTGTTCACCTCGAGGTCCCAGTCGTAGGAGTAGCCCAGCGTTTTGATCTCCGCCTTGAAGCTGGCGATGTTCTCGGCGGTGCGCGTGGCGGGGTGCACGCCGTCCTTGATGGCGGCGTTCTCCGCGGGCAGGCCGAAGGCGTCCCAGCCCATGGGGTGCACCACGTCGAAGCCCTTCATGCGGAAGTAGCGCGCGTAGACGTCGCCCAGCAGGTAGTTGCGCACGTGCCCCATGTGCATCTTGCCGGAGGGGTACGGCAGCATCTCCAGCACGTACTTCTTGCCCCTGGGGCCGGCGCGGCCGAGGCGGAAGGTGCCTCGCGCTTCCCAGGTCTGCTGCCACTTCTTCTCGAGGACTTGCGGTTCGTACTTCTCGTGCATCGCCATGGTGGCTGGTCCTTGTAGGGGAGGCCCCCTGACGACGCAACGAGTTGAGTGCGGGCGGCGCGCGACGTTGGTACCTTCCGCGCCCGTTCACTTCCCACGAGGGGGCATCCATGGCGGCGAAGAAGAAGACGGCAGCGAAGAAGGCGACGGCAAAGGCGGCTCCGAAGAAGGCGGATCGGCTGGCGGTGAAGCTGCTCGCCACCCTGCCCGCGCTGGACGACAAGCGGCGCAAGGCGTACCGCGCGGCCTTCACCGACGCGCAGTGCGAGGCCTGGGGCGCGCAGACGAAGGCCGAGAGCGTGCTGGCTGACGCGGAGCGCGCCGTGGGCGCGGTGCAGAGCAAGGTGAAGAACGGAGGCGTCACCGGCTACAGCGCCTACCGGCTCTCCTGGCTGTGCCACCTGATGGCCGATCTCGAGGACGCGATCGCCACGCAGAAGGCGGCCGAGGGCACCGAGGCCCGCGCCGAGCGCAACGCGGCGGTGGCGGTGGCGGATCGCGCGCGCAAGCGCCTGGTGGCGGGGCTCACCAGCATGGCCGGCGGCGACGCGGCGCTGCGCAAGCAGATCGCCGATCGCAACGAGACTTCCCTCACGCCGCACGTGCTGGAGTCGTCCCTCACCGGCCTGATGCAGCTGGCGCTGCAGTGGAGGCGCACGGAGCACGGCGAGGTGCTGGGCGACGACGCGGGCGTGACGGACGCCTTCCTCTCGTCGGTGAGCGCCGTGGTGGACTCGCTGCGGGAGGCCAACGAGCACACCTACGGGGAAGGCACCGGCCGCGACTCGGCGGAGACCAACCGCATCGAGGGCCGCGTCCTGCGCGAGCTGGGCTTCCTGCGCCGCGCGCTGGCCGCCGCGAAGGAGCTGGGTGACGCCGTGCCCGCCTTCCCTCCGCTGAAGACGCTGAGTACCGCCGAGGGCCGAGGCAACGGAAGCGCCGCTCCGGCCGCGGACGAGGACGTCGCCTCTCCCTCCTGAGCCTGCCCCGGGACTCGGAGATCACCTCGCCTCGCTGCCCGGGCTGGCACCCGGTGGCGCCCCCCCGGTGTGGCCGGAAAGACGAGTCGCCGGCTCCCTGCGGCGGTGCTCGTCCGCGTGGCGACTCGCCTCTCCCCAGCCAGAACGACGCCGAGGACGTGCAGTCCCCTCAAGAGGTACTTGCAGCACCCTCAAAGGGCACTTGCAGCACCCTCGAAGGGCACTTGCAGCACCCTCGAAGGGCACTTGCAGCACCCTCGAAGGGCACTTGCAGCACCCTCGAAATGCACTTGCAGCACCCTCAAGAGGCACGTGCGGCGCGCCCCGGAGGCCGCTCACCGAGATCGAGTGCTACAAAGTCGACGCGAGGTGTCAAACATGTAGCTCTCGAATGGACCGCCCCTGCCGCAGCGCCGCAGGTGCGGCGCACCTCTTCCTTCTCCAGGACGTGAGCCGCCCAGGCTCCCGCGTGTCTGGCAAAACGAAACGCCCGGCCCTCGCGCGGAGAGCCGGGCGTCGGCGTGACACGGTGAGCCTCGACTTACATGCTCTCGCACGTCTGGACGGCCTGGGCCTCGGTGGAGCAAGCCGCCAGCGTCGCGACCGCGTCGGTGACGTTCGCCGACGTGCACACCTGCTTGTTGCGGAAGCAGTCCGCGAAGGCCTTGTTCTGCGAGTAGCACTTGGCCGAGGTGTTCGCGTTCGCGTCCTTGCACGCCTGGATCTGCGCGTCAGTCGGCTTCGGGTCGGCCGAGCACTTGCTCGCCGCCGTGCAGGGATCGCCGCCACAGCCAACGAGGAACATGGAGGACGCCAGCACAACCGCGGTCAGAAGCTTCTTCATCGGGATCAATCCTCTTACCTGGGAACCGGTGCCCCCGGAATTGGGGGCGCACCGTGGCGCGAACCGTAGCCCGGTGCGGTCCACACGCAAGCAATCTCGATCAATACCCCGCGCGGGCGATGGCCTTGTACGAGCTCGACGCCGTGCGGAGGTTGCGCACGATGCCATAGCTGCAGCCCTTCGCCTCGTACGCCCACATCGAGCCCCAGCCGTCACCCGACTCGAAGAGGAAGATGTGGCCGGCCCCGTTCGAGTTGTAGACGAAGGCGTCGCCCTTGCGTGCCGAGCCGCGGCTCACCGTGCGCCACAGGGAGTTGGAGCCCACGAAGTTGATGGTGCTGTAGGGGTGCTGGTCCACGCGGGGATCCGAGTTCCACGACGGCACCTGCCAGATCTTCCCCACGTAGCCCGAGCAGTCCGCGCCGTAGCTGCCGCCGTGCCGGCAATTGGGGCAGCTGCCGGTGCAGGTGCCGCGCGTCGACGACGACAGCCCGCCCGGCACCCAGCGCCCGTGGCCCCACCAGTACGAGAAGCCCACCCCACCCTTCGCTCGCGACACGGCGGCGTCACGCGCCGAAGAGGAGCCGCCCGACGAGCCGCCGCTCGACGGCTGCGAGACGAGCTTCAGGTACCCGCCGTAGCTCCAACCGACGACGCCGTTGTACTTGATGTTGTACCAGCCGCCCGACGGCGTGCTGCGGTTGACGGTGATGACCTTCGCCCCCCTGGGGATCACCAGGCGCACCCGGTAGCCGGTGCCGGGCCCGGTGCGCAGGTTGAGGTTCCCCGTCGTCTGAAGGGTGGAGCCGATCGCCACGCCGCTGGAGAGCTCCTGCGACAGCGTGCCCGTCTCTTCCTCGCCCAGCATGAGGTCGCTGTCCACCGGCGTGTCCCCCGCCGTGCCCGCGCACCCCGCCAGCGCCACCAGCGCCACCAGCGCCCCCATCAACCCCAGCGTCCGCATTGTCCTCGTCATCGCGTGTCCCCTTGGTGTGACGTTCCTGTCGGAAAACCGAACGGGACGATGGTTGTGCGACTCACGTGCCAGCGGCTGCCCTCCGAGGAGAGCCGCGGCGCTCCTGTCAACGCGACTGACAGGCGCGCGGCCATGGGCGCTGTCCACCCGGTGGACGGATCACGCCAGCCCATGTCGCGATCTGCGACGTCGCGAGGGCGTTTCGGTGCGTGTCACCCGCGGGCGACAGTTTGATTGGCGCCGCCCGTGTGCTTTTCCTTGGGCCCAATGAGTCCGCGGCAGGGCAACGAGGCAGTGGAGAGGGCGATGAGTCCCGGACAGGGCTCGGCGGGAGTGGTGGCCGTGGCGCCGTCGTCTGAGGCGGCGGAGGGGATCATCGCGCGATGAGTCCCGGACAGCGCAGAGCGGTGGTGGCCACGGTGGTGTTGGCGGCCGCGTTGGTGGCGGTGGTGACCCTGTGGCCGGAGGCGGCGGTGGAGAGCGGCTCTTCCGCCTCGGGCGGGGACGCGGGCGCGCCCGAAGTCGTGGCTCCCCACGCGCGCCTCGAGGAGCTGCGCAAGCAGGCGCCGTCGGTGGCTGACGGAGGGTTGCCTCCGGCCCGCCCGAGCGATCCGCGGGTGGTGGCCGAGTTCGGCTGGGGCAGCGGCGAGCGCCAGTTGGGGCGGGCGCGTCCCGACGAGGCCAACCCCGAAGCCCCGATGAGCCTCACCGTCGACGCGCAGGGGAATGTGTGGATCGTCGATCAGGTGAACGGGAGGCTGGTGCGGGTGGATCGGAATGGGAAGCCCCTGGCCGACGTGCCGCTCCCGCTGCAGGCGGCGCAGGACGTCGTCGTCGCCAGGGACGGGACGGCGGTGGTGATGGATCGCCTGGTCGATCGCTCCATCGCGCTCATCGGGCCGGACGGGAAGCTGAAGGGCGAGCTGCCCGTGGAGGGGAAGGGCCTCGAGGAGGGAGGCGGCTCCACGGGCGTCTTCACCGACGGCGACGACGTGTACGTCGAGCGGGAGCATGGGGATCTGGTGAAGGTGGGCAGCACGAAAGGCGTCGGCGATCCCGAGCGGCCCGAGGCGCCGGGGCGGCCGTCGAAGGACGGGCAGGCCTGGCTGTCGGCCGGCATCGTCGACGCAGCAGCAGGGCTGGTGATGGTCACGGCCATCGAGAAGCCGAGCCAGGCGCACCGCTTCACCCGGCAGTACGCGCTGGGCGCCCGGGTGGTGAACTTGAATCTCCTGGACAGCGACGCGAGCGGAATCATCTACCTCGGCAGCGTGGTGGAGGCGCCCGGAAGCACCGACGAGGCGCCGCAGTTCGCCGTGCTGCTCCTGTGCATGGACCCGGTGGACGGCCGGCCCCTGGGGCGAGTGGAGCTGCCGGCCAACACGGGCGCCGAGGAGACGTTCAAAGAGCTCGTGGTGCAGCAGGAGGGTGGCGTGGTGTACCTGCATCGGACCGAGCAGGGCGCACAGGTGCTGCGGGTGAGCTGCCCGTAGGATCAGCGACCCAGCCCGATGGGGTGCGGCATTGATCGCAGCAGATCCACCGCCAGCGTCTGGGGGGCGCGCGCGGGGGCGTATGTGAGGAGCCCCTCCTACAAAGTCTCAGCAGATTGAGCCGCAACGTTGAGAGTCCGTGGGGTTGCGTGCGACCGGCTGCAGGGAGGCCCCTTCTCGCAAGGCTTCAATCTCGTTCAGGTCGCATCGAAAGTGCTGAGACTTTGTAGAAGGGGGCAGGGACGGTGTGGCCCTCGGGAAGCAGCCGAGCGATCAGGTGAGGTCCTCCCTGAGGTCGAAGTCGATCATCTGGCGATCTCTGGTGCGCCCACTGTCTGCGTGGTGGCGTCGATAGGCCGAGTCCCGTTCCAGCCTGGCCCCTCGAGTGCACCCAGCGTCGGCATGGCGTCGAGGAGGGCCGAGTCCGT
Source organism: Myxococcota bacterium (assembly GCA_040752975.1). Classification (GTDB taxonomy): domain Bacteria; phylum Myxococcota; class Myxococcia; order Myxococcales; family Myxococcaceae; genus JADLDB01. The sequence continues at coordinate 42,827 of JBFMHF010000029.1, read as the reverse complement.
TCGGCGTGGCCCCTCGAGTGCGCCCAGCGTCGGCATGGCAGGGCCGAGTCGTTCGGCGTGGCCCTCGAGTGCGGCCGGTGTGGTGGCATCCGAGCAGGGCCGAGTCCCGTTCGGCGTGGCCCTCGAGTGCGGCCGGTGTGGTGGCATCCGAGCAGGGCCGAGTCCCGTTCGGCGTGGCCCCTCGAGTGCACCAGCGTCGGCATGGCGTCGAGCGGGGCCGAGTCCCGTTCAGCCCGGGCCGTCAAGTGCGGTCACCGTCGGGGTGGTGCCGTCGACCACGGCCGATTCCCATTCAGCCAACCCCCCTTCCGCCTCGCGTCCCTTGAGTGCGCCCACTGTCGGCGGGTCGAGGGGCTGGTGGTGTCGAGCAGGGCCAGGTCCCTTCCAGCCACCGCCCCTCGAGAGCCAGACACCGCACACCCGTGGACGAACGCGGCGCGCCACAGACGCCCGGCGACCCCACGCCGCGTGAAACCCGAGGCTCCTCTCGCGCACTCACGCGCCATCAAGCCACGCGTCCTGGCGGGCACCGTCAGCTCGTGCGCGCCCAACGACACCGCCGACTCGAGCGCAGAGCCGCTCCCCCGGTCCCGTCACCGCGCGAGCGCCTCGGAGAACGCGCCCTCTGCCTTCGTCGCGTCGCGCTGCACGCCGTCGAGCGCGGTGCGCAGCGCCCTCACGTCCAACGCCTGCTTGCCTGCCGGCGCCGAAGCGCCCACCGTCACCAGCACCGGCACCAGGTAGCGCTGCTCGGCCGGCTGCGCGGTGAGGCCGGCCGGCGCGCCCACCACCGTCACCGTCGGACGCCCGGAGAAGCCCACCACCAATTCGCGCCGCGACACGCCGACGATCGCCGAGTGCCGGCGCTCTCCGCCCGTCGAGCGCTCCGCCACGCCGGCCTGCCGCACGTCGCGCGTGCCCTCCGCCCGCCACGACGCGAGGAAGCGGCGCGCCTCGGCGACCTCTGGCGAGGAGGGAGCAGCCCCCGACGAGGCCAGCTTCGCCAGCCCCTCGAGCCGGGGGATCCACCGCTTCGCCTCGCTCACCACCACCGCACCGCGCCGCCCGTCCACCTCGACGCCTTGCAGCCCGCCGAGGCCCTCTGCCTGGAGCTGCTTCACCAGCACCTCCAGCGAGCGCGCGAGGCGCTCAAAGACCTCGGGCAGCGGCTCCACCTCCAGCGTGGGCGGGACGTTGAGACGCACGCTGAGCGCGTTCCGCTCCGGCGCCTCACCCGACACGTCCAGCCCGCTGCCACGCCCGTCGAGGTGCGCCACCTGCAGCGCGGCGAAGGTGCTCTTGAGCCTCGAGCGCCACGCGCCGTCCACGCTGACGCCCTTCGCCCCGTCCGTCACCAGCGCGGCGAGGGCGGCTTCGCGCACCACGGGCCAGGGCGCGTCCTCCGCCGTCGAGGGAGCGACCCGCCCGTCCTGTACCGCCGCGGAGAGCTCATCCATCTCCGCCGAGAGCTCGGCGCCCTGGAGCTGCCCGGCGAAGCGCGAGAAGGGCGTGCTGGGCGCCGCGAGGAGGCCGGGCGGCCGACGCTCGAGGATCGGCAGCGCGTCGAGGAACTCGTTGAGGCGATCCAGCGCGCCTTCCGCGTCGCCCTTCGCGGCGTCCTTCCACCGCGCCAGCGAGTCGACCAGCGGCGCGCCCAGGAGACGATCGCGCCGCTGCGCCAGGCGCTGGTGGAGCGCAGCCAGCCTGGCGTCCTTCTCGAGGAAGAGGAGGTACGTCAGCACCGCCGCCGTCCCCGCGCGGCTCTGCTCGAAGGGCTGGGCGAGCGAGCGCGCGCGGACCCAGGCACAGGACAGCTCCGGCGTCCGGCTCCAGGGGACCGGGGCCACCAGCGCGTCGACGTCGTGGGTGAGGCGCTGCACCTCGGCCTTCGCCGCGCCCAGCACGTCGGGCGGCAGGGCCCCCAGCTTCGCCTCGTCGAGGCACGCCGCGGCCGCGTACCACCGGCCCGCGAGCGCCAGCGCGCCTTCACGGGCATCGCCCTCGGAGGACTGGAAGCGCCTCACGGCGCGCTCCGCGACCTGGGTGAAGAGCTGGCGCCGCAGCGAATCGGAGTCCAGCTCCACGGCGGCGAGCGCCGCGTCTTCGAGCTGCCGCACCTGGAAGGCGACGAGGTCCACGGGGACCAGCACCTTCGGCTCCTCGGGATCGAGCGGTGCGCGCAGCTTCGCCGCCGGGCGCTTCGCCAGCGGGTTGTCGCTCGTCCACGGCCCGTCGCCCACCTGCGAGAAGGCGCTGGCCAGCGCGCCCCACTCCAGCTCGCGGCCGGCCGAGACGTCCAGCCCTTCCGCCGTCACCCGCACCGTCGCGGTGCGCGGCAGCAGCTTGAGGAAGGCCTTCACCTGCTCCTCGCCGTGGAGCTCCACCGCGTCGGGCGTCCCCCGGCCGGCCTTCACGGGGGAGAGATCGAAGGCGTACTCCAGGGCGCCGTCGGGCGTGCGCTTCACCGCGTACGGCCACACGTCGGCCAGCGGAGCGGCGGACAGCGTCACCACCAGCGCGGTGGAGAGGAACATGGCTCGCTCAGCGACCCAGGAGCGTCTTCACGGTGTCGAGGACTTCCTGGGCCTGCACCGGCTTCACCAGGTAGGCGTTGGCGCCCAGCTTGAGCGCGCGCTCGCGATCCTCCAGCGCGGCCTCGGTGGTGATGATCACGATGGGCACGTTGCGATTCTGCGCCCCGCTGCGGATGTGGCTGGTCAGCTTGAGGCCGTCCAGCACGGGCATGTTGATGTCCGTGAGCACGATGTCGAAGTGGCCGCCCTGAAACTTCTTGAGGGCCTCCGCGCCGTCGCCGGCCTCCACGCACACCACGTCGTCGAGGCGCTGCAACGCGTACATCACGCTGCGGCGCAGCTGCAGCGAGTCATCCACCACCAATGCCCGAATCGTCATGCCCGGCCGGCACGGTATTCAATTCCTCCGCGCCCGTCATGGCCTGCGCGCACGCAGCGAGGCGGCCAGCGCCGGGCCCAGCTCGTCCACCGGCAGCACCCGCTTCACGTGCCCGGTGGAGATCGCGGCCTGCGGCATGCCGAAGACGACGGCGGTGGATTCCGCCTCCGCCCACACCTCCGCGCCCTCACGCCCCAGCGCCGCTACCCCCCTCGCGCCGTCGTCCCCCATGCCCGTCAGCACCACCGCCTTCGCCTTCGCCCCGAGGTGATCGGCCAGGGACAGGAAGAGGCGATCGACGCTGGGGGCATGGCGATCGGCCGGCGACGCCCGCTTCACCGCCACCTGGAGGAGGCTGCCCTTCTGCGCCACCTCGAGCTGCTCGCCCCCCGGCGCCACGTACACGCGGCCCGGCTCGAGGGGATCGCCCGACTTCGCCTCCGTCACCCGCAGGGCCAGCGCCTGGTTGAGCCTCTGCGCGAAGGCCTCGGTGAAGCGCGCCGGCATGTGCTGCGCCACCAGCACGCACACCGGCAGGCCCACCAGCGACTCCAGCACCCGCTGCACCGCCGGAGGGCCTCCCGTCGACGCGCCCACGCCGATCACCGCCGAGGGCTCGCTGCGTGGAGGCTTGCCCTTCGAGGGAGAGGGCTTCGGGGCGTCGGCCGTGTCCCGGGGCTTCAAGAAGCGCACCGCGCGGACCTTCTCGATCAGCTCGGCGCGCACCGAGTCGAGCGTCTCGGCGTCGCGGCCCTGCGGCTTGGAGACGAAGTCGAAGGCGCCCAGCTGCAGCGCCTTGAACACGTCGGACGGGTGCCGGTACGAGGAGAGGACGATCACCGGCGTGGGCGCCTGGGCGTTGAGCAGCCGGAGGAAGGTGAAGCCGTCGAGGCGCGGCATCTCGAGGTCGAGGGTGATCACCTCGGGCTTGAGCGCGATGGCCTTCTTGAGGCCCTCTTCCCCGTCGGCCGCGCGGTCCACCACACGAATGCCGGGCGCCGTCTCGAGGATGCGGGTGATGGCGCGCCGGTTGGCCGCCGAGTCGTCGATGACCAGCACGGAGATGGGTCGCTCGGGCTTCTCGCGAGTCATGGGCCAGGCCTCCGGTACACCAGATCGCCCTCGAGCTGAACGATCTCGAACCGCGTCGAGAGGGACAGGAGGTTCTCGCTGTGCCCGAGGAGGAGGCAGCCCCCCGGCGCGAGGCGCTCGTAGAAGAGCTCGACCACCCGCCGCCGCGTGGCTGGATCGAAGTAGATGAGCACGTTGCGGCAGAAGATGACGTCGAAGCGGGGGAGCAGGGCCGCGGCGCGCTGGTCGAGCAGGTTGAGCAGGCCGAAGCGCACCGGCGCGCGGTAGCGCTCCTTCACCCGGTGCCGGCCGTGCGGCAGCGGCTCGAAGTACCGGCTGAGCTGCTCGGGGCGCGTGGCCCGCAGCGCGGTAGGGCCGAACTCGGCGTGGCGGGCGTGGGTGAGGGCCTTCTTCGAGAGATCGGTGCCCAGCACGTCCAGCTCCCACCCGGCCAGCGACGGGCGATCGACCAGCAGCATGGCCAGCGTGTACGGCTCTTCTCCTGTCGCGCAGCCGGCAGACCACACGGCCAGGCGGCGCGAGCCCTGGGCGCGGGCCTCCACGTCCGGGAGCACCTCGGCCTCGAAGGCCTCGAGCTGCTGCGGCTCGCGGAAGAAGTACGTCTCGTGGGGCACGAGGAGATCGATGGCCGTCTCCAGCTCGTCGGGGCCGCGGGCGTCGAGGCGGAGGAAGCGGTGGTACGCAGAGAAGTCGCGCAGCCCCAGCGCCTCGAGCCGCGGGGCGAGGCGTCGCTCGGCGACGAAGGTGAGATCCTCCCGCAGGACGAAGCCGCAGGCCTTCTCGAAGAGATCGGCGAGGAGGTGCCGCTCCTCACGGCTCATCGAAGGGCGGGGCTCACCGAAGGCGGGCATTCGTCACCGCCGCGCCGCCACGGCCGACGCCGCCGCGGTGAGCAGCTCGCGGGCCACCTCGTCGGCCTCGCGCGCCAGGGCGTCTTCCAGGCACTCGAGGGAGGACGGCGAGCCCGACACGGCCAGAAGTCGCGCGGCCGCCGCACGCACCTCCCACCGGGGGTGGGCCAGCGCGGCTTCCGCTCGCGGCAGGAGGCCGGGCTGATCGGCGCCGAGCTCGAAGACCCTTCGCACCACCTCCGGCCCGGGGTGCTCCAGCGCGCGGAGGAGGAGCTCGAGCGGCAGCGGGCCCAGCGCGGCCAGGGCGTCCAGCGCCGAGAGCGCCACCGAGGCGTCGGCGTGGCGAGACAGCTCTTCCAGCCGCCCGCTGGTGTCGGCGCCCGGGTGGAGCGGCGCGGCCTGGCAGGCCAGGGCCAGCACGCCGGGATCGGCGTCGATGAGGGCGTGCGAGAGCAGCGGCGCGGCGTCAGCGGAGGAGAGTGAAGCGAGCGCGCGGGCGGCGGCGCGGCGCACGCGGGGGGACTCGTCCATCAGCCCAGCGCGCACCAGGGCGGGCGCGTCCAAGACGAAGACGGCGGCCTCCGCGGCGGCGGCGCGCACGTCGTCGCGCTCGTCGTGCAGCGCGCGGGCCAGCACGGGCCGCGCCCCGGCGCCCACCACCTCGGCCCAGGCCCGCACCACGTGGGGCAGGAGCGCCCCCTGGACCCGGGCCTCCAGGGCGGCGCGCACCTCCTGGGGCCATGACGCGGCGAGCGCCACCAGGGCGCGGTACGCGTGCACCGCGAGCGCGTCGTCGTCGAACAACTCCGTCAGCGGGGCGATGGCGGACTGCGCGCCCGTCCGGCCGAGGGCGCGCGCGGCCAGCTCGGCCCACTCCTGGTCGCCCGCGCGCAACAGCGCGGTGAGGCGGTCCACCAGCGAGGGCCGAGCCAGCGCCAGCAGGGCTTCTCCCGCGACGGCGCGCGCTTCCCCGGAAAGATCCGCGAGAGCCGGGCCCGCGTCGAGCAGCGCGCGCGCGCCCCCGAGGCCCAGGGCCAGCAGCGCTTCCGCCGCGTACTCGGCCAGCCCGTCGGGCCCCGCGGCGCGCGCCATGGCCACCGCCAGCGACGGCGTGCGCAGCGCGCGGGCCAGGCACAGCGCGCCCCGGCGGCGCTCGAGATCGCCGCTGGTGAGCGCCGCTTCCAGCCAGCGCACGGCGTCGGGGGCCTGCTTCAAGGCGACCGCGATCTCGGCCTCCACCTCGCCGGGCAACGGGGGCGTGCACGAGGCGAAGCCCACCAGGGCCGCGTCGCGCGTCGCCGGCTTGCGCAGCGCCAGCACGGCGCGGCGCCACGCGGTGGGGTGCGGCACCTGCCCCAGGAGGCGGAAGGCGCTGGGCCGGGTGAGGGCGTCGTCGAGCAGCGGCACCAGCATCGGGAGCGGCGGCGGGGCGCGCAGGCGCGCGAGGCCCTCGAGGCCGCACACCCGCAGCAGGGGGTCTGCCGCGCGCAACAGGCCTTCCAGCGCGCGCCGGGCGTCGCTTCCGCCGATGCGGCCCAGCGCTTCCCCCGCGGCCACCCGCACGTTGGCGTCGCCGTCGGCCAGCGCGGAGATGAGCTCGTCCACGGCCTCTGGGCGGCCCAGCTCGCCCAGGATGTCGGCGGCGAACTTCCGTTGATCCGGATCCTCGTGGCGCAGCAGCTGGACGACCGCGGGCAGCGCCGCCGCCCCCAGCTGGGAGAGGACCGACGCCGCGGCGTTGCGCGCACCCGTGTCGCCGCGGCGACCGAGGAGGGACACCAGGTGCTGCACCACCCCGGCGGAGGGCTCGAGCTGCGCGAGCCGGTTGGCGGCCAGGCGGCGCACCCTCCAGCTCGCGTCGCCCAGGGCCTCCACCAGCCTCGGCACCGAGGCCGGCCCCGGCGCCAGCGCATCGAGCGCCCGGTAACGTCCTTCGGCCTCGGCGTCGGCCTCGAGCCAGGTCATGCGCCTTCCTCCGTCACCAGCGCCTTCACGTCGAGCAGGAGCTTCAACTGGCCGGCCTCGCCACACACGCCGAGGACGTGGGGCGGGCGGCCGGGCCCCGAGGCGAGGGGCGCGGGCCTCAGGCTGGCCCGGGGCACCTTCACCACGTGGGTGACGGCGTCCACCAGCAGGCCCACACGGCGACGGCCGATGCGACACACCAGGAGGCGCTCTCGGTTGCGCGGCTTCCCGCTGGGAGACAGCACCTGCCCCTGCCCCGGCGGCACGCCCAGGCGGCGCCGGACGTCCACCACCGGCACCACCTCCCCGCGCAGCTTCACCACGCCCTCGAGGAAGGCCGGCGCGCGGGGCACGGGGGTGAGCTCCGGCACGGGGAGGATCTCGTCGACGCGCGCGAGATCGACGACGTACTCCTCGGCGCCCACGCGCAGCACGCACAGCTGGGAGAGGCCGGGCTCGTTCACGACAGCGCCTGCTCCAGATCGAGGAGGATGAAGAGGCGCCCGTCTTTCCGGCCGAGGCCCGCCACCGCGTCGCGCTCACGGCCGAGGTGAGGGGCGGACTCGAGGCGGGAGAGCGCCAGCTTCACCACCCCCCGCACGCGGTCCACGAGAATGCCGGCGTCACCCTCGGGGTCGCGGAGGAGGACGACGCGCGCGCCGCGGCCCACGTCCTTCTTCGTCCGCACCACCGCCGGGGCTTCCGCCAGCGCCAGGCGCACCTTCACGTCGTACAGGGGCAGCATCTCCCCGCGCACGTTGATGAGGCCGATGACGTTCTGCGGGGCGCGGGGCACCTCGGTGACGTCGCCCACCTTGAGGATCTCCCGCACCACGGCGATGGGCACGGCGTAGGTCTCCCCGCCCAGCTCGAAGGCGAGGAACTCTTCGGGCACCTCTTCCACCGTCGTCAGCGGGGCGCCTTCCACCTCGGGCGCGAGCTCGAGGAAGGGACCGACGTCCTCATCGGGGCGGTAGAAGAAGCGGTCGAGGAGCTCGGCGAAGCGGGACACGCATGGGGGACTGTAGCGCGGTGGAACGGGAGTGGGAGGCTTCAGCTCGCGACGGCCTGGGGGCGCGTCAGCTCTTCCATCAGCGCGCCGATGTCCAGCACCAGCACCGCGCGGCGATCGCCCAGCTCGGTGGCGCCGGACACCCCGGGGATGGCGCGCAGCCGGCCGCCCAGCGGCTTGGTGACGATGTCTTCCTGGCCCAGCAGCTCGTCGACGGCCAGCCCGATGCGCTGCTGCGCGAGGCCCACCAGCACCACGAAGCTGCGCTCCCGCGGCTCCTCGGGCAGGCGGAAGACGCGGGCGAGGCGCACGAAGGGCAGGGTCTGCCCCCGCACCTCGAAGACCTCCCGGCGCTCGATGGTCTGGAGGTCGGCGTGGCGCACCGAGACGATCTCCATCACGGCGGACAACGGCACCGCGTAGGTGCGGCCCGAGACGGACACCATCAGCGCGCGGATGATGGCCAGCGTCAGCGGCAGGGTGAGGGTGAAGGTGGTGCCGTCACCGCGCCGGCTGTCGATGTCGATGAGGCCCGAGAGGCGGGCGAGGTTGGTCTTCACCACGTCGAGGCCGACGCCGCGGCCACTCAACTCGGAGACGTCGGTGCGGGTGGAGAAGCCCGGGAGAAAGACGAGGTTCAAGAGGTCGCGGCGGGACATCTCTTCGGTCTGCGCTTCGGTGGCGACGCCGCGCTCGACGGCCACCTGGCGGATCCGCGTCTCGTCCATGCCGCCGCCGTCGTCGCCCACCTGGATCTGCACCTGGTTCCCCTGCTGCCGGGCCTTGAGGCGGATCGTCCCCCGCTGGGGCTTGTGGTGCAGGCGGCGCACCTCGGGCGGCTCGATGCCGTGGTCGAGCGCGTTGCGCAAGAGGTGCATCAGCGGATCCGAGAGCTCCTCGACGATCAGCTTGTCGAGCTCGACGTCGCCACCCGAGACCTCGAAGTCCACGTCCTTGCCCGACTCGCGCACCAGCCGGCGCATGAGGCGGGTCAGCTTGTCGAAGACCTGCCCCAGGGGCACCATGCGGACGTCCAGCACGCCCTTCTGCAGCTCGTCCAGCTTGCGCTCGAGCGCCCGGGCTTCGCGCTGCAGCTCCTGGCCCCACAGCTTGGGCAGCGCGACGCCCGAGCCGACGTTGCGGGCAGCGTCCGCGAGACGGTTGATGTTGCTGCGGATGAGGAGGAGCTCGCCGATGGCGTTCATCAACGAATCGAGGCGGCCGATGTCGACGCGCACCGTCTGGGTGAGCGAGCGCAGCGAAGCGTCGGGAGAGAGCCTCAGCCCGCTGGCGCTGGTGCCCTCTGGGAGCGGCGTGAGGGCGCTGCCGCTGACGTCGTCCCAGCGTGGCGCGGGCCGGGGCGCGGGCGAGCGCGACTCGAAGGGCAGCGCGGGGCCGGGGCGCGGCGTCACCTCGGCGGGAGGAGCGCGGGTGAGGGGCGAGAGCGTCGCGCCTTCCAGCACGGCCTCGATGGCTTCCTTCGGCTGGCCGGAGCCGAAGACGAGATCGAAGGCGATGGAGGCCTCGTCCCCGGGCTGGGAGGAGGGCAGCGTGCTGACCACCTCGCCCAGGGGCTTGAGCCGGGCGTTCAGGGCGGCCAGCTTCGTGTCGAAGTCCTCCAGGCTGAAGACGGCGCGCACCTTCCACAGGCCGACGCCCTTCTTCACGTTCTCCCGCAGCCGGTGCTCTTCGTACTCGGTGAAGACGGCGCGCATCTGCGGATCGATGCCCACCTGGTCGAGGAGATCCTGCGCGGGCTCGGCGCGGCCCCTGGCCAGCTCGGCGAGGCGGTCCTGCAGGTGATCGGCCCCCACCTCGAGATCCGGCGCGCTGGTGCCCTGGGAGACGCGGGCCAGCATGGCCTGCAGCATGTCCAGCGTCTCGATGAGGCTGTCGATCATCCTGTCGTCGAGCGGCACCTTCCCCAGGCGCAGGGCGTCGAGCGCGTCTTCGGCGCGGTGGGCGAGGCGCGACAGGCGGTCGACGCCGAACATCGCGGACAGGCCCTTGAGCGAGTGCGCCCCGCGGAAGATGGCGTTGAGCCGCTCGGGGTCGGGCTCCTTGCCGCGCTGTTGATCGAGGATGAAGAGCTCCCGCGCCAGCGTCTCGAGGATCTCGTTGGCCTCGGTGACGAACTCGTCGAGCGCCCTGGGGGGAGCCACGTGCGCGCCTCGTCAGCCGAGCTTGAGGTACCGCTTCACCAGCGCAGAGATGTCCGCCGCCTCGAAGGGCTTCACCACATACTCGCTGGCGCCGAGCTGCAGGCCGCGATCCCGATCCTGCTGGCGGCCCTCGGTGGTGACGACGAAGAGCGGGGTCTCCTTGTAGTGGGGGTTCTTCTTGACGAAGTTGATCAGCTCGAGCCCGTTGATGTCGGGCATGTTGATGTCGGTGATGATCAACGCGAAGCGGTGGCGGGGCAGCACCTTGAGCGCCTCGAAGCCGGAGACGGCGGTGTGCACCTCCACTCCGTCGAGGGCGCTCAAGGCGGCGGCGAGCAGCTCCCGCGTGGCCCGCGAGTCTTCAACGATGAGGACCTTGTGGGTGCTCAAGATGCCTACACGCTAGCACGCGGCCGCGGCGGCGATCAGCCGGTGAAGACGGTGACGCGCCCGGAGAAGGCGGCGGCGAAGGTGCGCGCGACGATCTCATCGCGCGTGGCGTCGACGGACTTCGGCAGCGTGGGGAAGGCGAGCGCCACGGAGGACACCTGGGCCTTCGTCAGCATGCCGCCGGCCTGGGACAGGGCGTGCTCGAGGCCCAGCGGCGTGATGGCGGAGGAGCGGCCCAGGCCGAAGGCGAAGATCTTCGGCGCGGGCACCTGGCCGGACGACGGGAGCAGCAGCTTCTCTCCAGGGGCGCCGTTGAAGAAGCCGGCCTTGAGCACGCGGGACAGCCCGCCGCACAGGCGCCAGTCGAGGAAGCCCGCGGCGCCGGACAAGGGGCGCTCGTCCTCGGACAAAAAGCAGCAGATGGCCTCGGTGCCCGAGAGCGCGTCGAGCGCGGCGAGGCCCGCCTGCACCCTGGTCAGCCCCCCCCTCACGCCTTCTCCACCACGCCGGCCACGCGATCGAGCAGCCCGTTGATGAAGGCGCTCGACGCCTCGTTGCCGAACGTCTTCCCCAGCTCGACGGCCTCGTTGATGGTCACCTTGCGGGGGATGTCCTGCCGGTACTTGAGCTCGAAGATGCCGATGCGCAGCACGTTGCGATCGATGCGGTGCATGCGATCGAGCCGCCAGTTGAGGGAGTGGGCCTCGATGAGCTGATCGATCTCCGCGAGGTGATCGCGCACCCCGGACACGAGCTCGAGGGCGAACTGCTCGGCCTGGGGCTCGCGGGGCCCGTCCTCGTCGCTGGCGTTCCAGGCGGCCTCCAGGGCGGCCTTCGCGTCGAGGCGTGAGTCCTGCTCGAGCTGGTAGAGGGCCTGGAGCGCGCGCTCGCGCCCGAGGTGCCGCGCGCCCATGGGCTACTTCGCCCCCATCCGCGCGTAGAGGTTGACCATCTCGATGCAGGCGATCGCCGCGTCGGCGCCCTTGTTCCCGGCCTTCACCCCCGCGCGATCGACGGCCTGCTCGACGGTGTCGGTGGTGAGCACTCCGAAGGTGACGGCGCAGTCGGCGGAGAGCGCCACCTGCCCGATGCCCTTGGACACCTCGCTGGCCACGTACTCGAAGTGTGGCGTGCCCCCGCGGATGACGCAGCCCAGAGCCACGACGCCCGCGTACTTGCCCCCCTGCGCCACGCGGCGGACGAGGCCCGACAGCTCGAAGGTGCCGGGGCAGCGGAAGACGTCGATGTCAGCGTCAGCCACCCCGTGCCGCAGCAGCGCGTCGACGGCGCCGTTGAGCAGCTGCTCGGTGATGAAGGAGTTGAAGCGGGCGACGCACACGGCGAAGCGGCCGTGCGGGTTGACCAGGTTGCCTTCGATGGTGCGGGGCATGGTGTGGTTTCACCCTACAGAGGAACGGCGGCGGCCGCCACTTCGCCCGGGCTCCTCGGGCGGCGACAGCCGCAGTTGTTCGACCACCTCGATGCCGTAGCGCTCCACGCCGACGATCTGGTTGGGCGTGTTGGTGAGCAGGCGCAGCTTCTTCACCCCGAGATCCTGGAGGATCTGCGCGCCGAGGCCGAACTCCCGCAGCCGCGCCTGGCCTTCGTGCCCCACCACCGCCTGCTCGTTGGACGGGGGCTTCAAGGACAACGCGTGCGCCGCGCGGTGGCGCTGGAGGAGGACGATCACGCCTGCCCCCTCCTTGACGATGCGCTGGAAGGCGTGCCGGAGGCTGCCTTCGCCGGTGACGTGATCGAGGAGATCGCCCAGCAGGGTGGCGCGGTGCACGCGGGTCAGCACCGGGCGTTTGCCCGCGACGTCTCCGTAGACGAGCGCGAGGTGCACCGAGTCGTCGCCGTGGGTGGTGTACGCGTAGGCGGTGAACTCGCCCCAGGGCTCGCGGTGCACGAGCGCCTCTCCCACCCGCTGGATGAGCCGCTCATGGGCCAGCCGCCAGGTGATGAGATCGGCGATGGCCAGCAGGGTGAGGCCATGTTTCTTCGCGAAGCGGACGAGCTGGGGCCTGCGGGCCATCGTCCCGTCGTCGTTCATGATCTCGCAGATGACGCCGGCGGGGATGAGGCCGGCGAGGCGGGCGAGATCGACGGAGGCCTCGGTGTGGCCGGGCCGCACCAGCACCCCGCCCTGCCGCGCGCGCAGGGGGAAGACGTGGCCGGGGCGGGTCAGCTCTTCGGGGCGGCACTCGGGGCGAATGGCGGTGCGGATGGTGTGGGCGCGGTCGGCGGCGGAGATGCCGGTGGTGACGCCCTTCGCCGCCTCGATGGACACGGTGAAGGCAGTCTGACGGGGCGACTCGTTGTCCGTCACCATCAGCGGCAGGTTGAGGCGGCGCACCTGCTCCTCCGTCAGGGTGAGGCAGACCAGGCCCCGGCCCTCGCGCGCCATGAAGTTGATGTGCTGGGGCGTCACCTTCGCGGCGGCCATCACCAGATCGCCTTCGTTCTCGCGGTCCTCGTCGTCGGTGAGGACCACCATCTTGCCCTTCCGGATGTCGGCGATGGCCTGCTCGACGAGGGCGATGCTGCGCTTCTCTGCGGCGGGAGTCGTCATGCCGGAGCTCCTCATCGCCCCGACGGCGGCACGGCGCAAGCGCGGAGATGCCTGGGCTGGGCCGCGAAGGCGCTTGTGCGGAATGGAAAGCAGGCGAGTCGCCCGGCTTCGCGGCGCGAGGAGGCCCGCATTCCGTCGGCGCCGTCGTCCCGTGGCGCGGCTCGCTCGAAGCCTCGGTGCCCCCTCCTCCGTGATGGGTGACGACGGACGGGCGGAAGGCGCGTGCGGCCCGTCGAGTTCCGCCGTCAGGGGTGGACGCGCGCCACGAGCGTCGGCCAGCGGGTCAGCGCGCGCGGGTCGCCATCGTGGGGCGCCTCGAAGGACGCGAGGACTTCGAGCCCGTCTTCCGGCAGGGTGACGCGCCGGGGATCTCCGAGGAGCACGTCGCACCCTTCCGCGGCCAGAGCCCGGAGCCAGGCGAGGACGCGCGCGGCGAAGGCGGGCTCGAAGCAGACGTCTCCGGCGACGACGACGTCCCACGAGCCGCGCGGCGCGCCGATCAGATCCGCGGTGGTGGTCTCGAGGACGGTCGCACACGAAGCCAGCCCGGGAACGCATGGACTGCAGGGATCGCGCGAGCTCTCGTCGCCGCGGGCGAAAGCGCTCGTCCACGCGGTTGCGGAGACGACGCCGCCGTTCAACGTCGCGTTGGCGTGCGCCGCCTCGGCCGCACGGGGATCGACGTCGGCACAGAGGACGTGCGCCGCGCCCGCCTTCGCCGCGGCGAGGCCGACCACGCCACCGCCAGACCCAAAGTCCAGCACGCGCTTCCCGCGGACGTGATGCGGCTCGTCGAGGAGGAAGCGGGCCAGCGCCTGGCCACCGGGCCACGCGACGGCCCAATAGGGCCAGCCGAGCGCATCCGGATCCGCGGCGTGGAAGTGCGGGCTTTCGGACGTGAGGAGGTGCAGCTTCAGCTCAGGCACCAGCGACGGGGACGCGACGCGGGTGTCGGCGAGCCGCAGCGTCACGGGGTGAAGCCGGCGGCCTTCAACTGCTCCTCGGTGAGGCGGCCGCGCGGCCCCATCATGCGGGCGACGTACTTGCCGATGACGTCGGCCTCGAGGTTGACCTCGTCTCCGGCGTGCTTGCGGCCGAGGGTGGTGGCGGTCTGCGTCTCGGGGATGAGCATCACCGAGAAGCTCTTCGCGTCGACGCCGGTGACGGTGAGGCTGACGCCGTCGATGCACACCGAGCCCTTCTCCACGAAGAAGGGGGCGAGCGCGTCTGGAAGTGCGACGCGCAGCACGAGGGAGCCTCCCTCCTCGTGCATCCCGAGGATGCTCGCCACCCCGTCGACGTGCCCCTGCACCCAGTGGCCTCCGAGGCGATCGCCCAGCCTGAGCGCGCGCTCCAGGTTGACGTGGGTTCCCGCGGTCCAGCGGCTCAAGGTGGATCGCCGGAGCGTCTCGGGGGCGGCCTGGACCCTGAAGGACGGCCCCTTCGACTCCACCACCGTGAGGCACACGCCATCGCAGGCGATGGACTCGCCGTGGCTGAAGTCACCGGGGTAGTGGCTGTCGATCCACACGTCCGTCACCGCGCCGGGCGTGAGGCGCTGCACGGTGCCGATGTCGGTGATGAGCCCGGTGAACACGAGGCGCCTCTACTTCTTCTTGCCCTTCTTCGGCGCCTTCGCGGCGGGCCGGGGCGGCTCGAGCAGCTCGAGGAACTCCACGATGCGGCTGTCGGCCTTGCGCAGCCGCCGGCTCAGCATGCGGCAGATGTTCTGGAGGATGACGATGTAGGCGAAGTTGTCCGCCTTGTAGAGGTTCCACAGGCTCAGGTTGGTGAGCGAGTAGGTCACCGCCTTCTTCTTCACGATCACGCTGGCGCTGCGCGGCTGGAGCTCGACCAGCGTCATCTCCCCGAAGCACTCGCCGGGCCCGAGGCGGACGATGGGCACGTTGTTCCCGCGGCTGGACCGGCGCACCACCTCCACCTCGCCCTCGCGGATGATGTACATCGAGCGGCCGAGCTCGCCCTCGCTGCAGATCACGTCTCCCACGTTCCACTTCCGCTCTTCGAGGAAGTCGAACAGCACGTTCAGGTTCTTCGCGTCGAGGTCGTGGAAGATGGGGACCGTGCGCACGAAGGTCGCGACCGCTGCGTCTCGCCGGGTGATCATGGCGGGGGAACAAACCAGCCCGTCCTCGCACGCGCAACGAAAGTTCTCGTCAGGCGCCGTACAGCGCGAGCGCGTTCCGGCCGAGGAGTCCGGCCTCCGCCTCGTCGCCCAGCTTCAGCGCGAGGAGCTTCTTGAGCTCGCGATCCCACGCGTAGGGGATGTTGGGGAAGTCGGTGCCGTACAGCACGCGGTCGGGGCGGACCTCGTACAACCGGCGCGGGGCCTGGAGCGGGAAGTAGTCGGCGCCGATCATCGTGGTGTCGAGCCACAGCGAGTCGTGGCGCTCGAGCAGCCGGGCGTAGCCGTCGAACTCGTCGGCGCCGAAGTGCGGGACGCAGAGCTTCAGCGTGGGCCAGGCGGAGAGCACGCGCTCCACACGCTCGACGGCGCAGAGGGTGTACGGGTCGACCGGGTACGCGGGAGAGGACGGCTCGCGCCCGGCGTGCATCACCAGCGGCCGGCCCGCGCGCGCGCACTCCTCGTACACCTCGTGCAGCGTGCCGTCGTCGGGGGAGAAGCGCTGGACGTGGCAGTGCAGCTTCACGCCCTTGAGGCCCAGCGCGAAGGCGTCGCGGAGGATCTGCCGGGCCCCGGGCTCTCCCGGAAGGACGGTGGCCAGCCCAATGAGGCGCGGCTCGGCGGCGCACAACTGCGCGACGTACTGGTTGAGGACACGCGCCATGCCCGGCTTGTGCGCGTAGTGGAGGACGACGGCGCGACTGACGCCGCGCGCGAAGAGGAAGTCCAGCACGCGGGGCGTGTGGAGCTTGTAGCGAATGGGCCAGGCGTTCGCGTCGAACCAGCGCCAGAGCGCGTCAAAGACACCGTCGGGGAAGAGGTGCACGTGCGCGTCGACGACGGGGGGCAGGCCCTTCGGCAGCGCAGGGCCCTCCTCGTCGTCGAGGCCGGGCATGGGGAGCAGGTGGCCACGGCGTGCGAGCGGCGCGGCGAGGCAGCACGCTGGGCCGTGGACTTCGTTCACTTCGTCAGCCCCCACTGCCAGAGCAGGAAGGACAGCTCCCGCGCGGCGTCGTCGAGCACCTCGTAGCGGTTGGAGCGGCCGCCGTGCCCCGCGGGCTTCATCTCCATCCACAAGAGCAGCGGGTTCGAGTCCGTCTTCGTCGCGCGCAGCCTGGCCACCCACTTGGCCGGCTCGTGGAAGAGCACCTGCGAGTCGTTGTACGCGCTGCGCACGAGGATGGCCGGGTACGCCTGCGCCTTCACGTTGTCGTACGGGCTGTAGGCGCGCATCACCTCGAACTCGGCCTTCACCTTCGGGTTCCCCCACTCCTCGAACTCGTTGACGGTGAGCGGCAGCGACTCGTCCAGCATGGTGTTGATGACGTCGACGAAGGGGACCTCCACGTACGCCGCCTTGAAGAGCTCGGGCCGGAGGTTGAGCACCGCGCCCATCAAGAGGCCGCCCGCGCTCACCCCGTTGATGACGAGCTGCTCCTTCGTCGTCCAGCCCTCGCGCTGGAGGAATTCGGCGCAGGCGATGAAGTCGGTGAAGGTGTTCATCTTCTTCGCCATGCGGCCCTCGTCGTGCCACCGCTTGCCCAGCTCGCCGCCGCCGCGGACGTGCGCCACGGCGACCACCACGCCGCGGTCGAGGAGCGAAACGAGCGCCGACTCGAAGCCTGGATCCTCGGTGACGCCGTAGGCGCCGTAGCCGCGCAGGAACAGCGGCCCCGGCCCTGTGACGCCCTTCTTCCGGGCGATGGTGAGGGGGATCTTCGCGCCATCGGACGCGGGAGCCTCGAGGCGGAGCGTCTCGTAGCGGGCGGGCTCGTACCCGGGCACCGCCTGCCGCCAGAGCTGCGCCGTCTTTCCGGTGAGGAGGTCTCGCTCCAGCACCGTCATCGGCGTCACCATCGAGGTGAGCGCGAAGCGCAGCCGCGTGGAGTCGAAGTCCTCATTCTGGGCGATCCACACCGACGCGCCCGCCTCAGGGAGCTCGAAGAGCTGCTCGGCGTGCGTCTCATGGGCGAGCGCGCGCAGGGACTGCACCCCACCCTTCCGCTCCTGCAGCACGAGGAAGCGCTGGGACACGTGCATGGCCTCGATCATCACGTCGGGCCGCAGGGGCACGACCTCGACCGGCTTTGCTCCTGGTTTCGCGATGGGGACGGAGGCGATGCGGTACGTCTTGCCCGTGTCATTGACGCGCAGCAGGAAGCGCTGCCCCTGATCCTCGAGGTCGTAGATCCGATCCTGCACCCGCGGCCACACCACCTTGAACGGCGCCGCCGGCGTCTTCGCGTCGACCACGCGCGCCTCCGAGGTGGTCAGGCTGCGGATGTCCAGCACCAGGAAGCGGCCGCTCGAGGTCCGGGAGATGCTCACGTCGAACCGCTCGTCCTTCTCTTCGTAGACGAGCACGTCCTTCGCGGGCGGGGCGCCCAGCTCGTGCCGGTACAGCCGGAAGGAGCGCTTGGCGTCGTTCTCCGTGGTGTAGAAGAGCGTCTTCCCGTCAGCGGCCCAGGCCACGGAGGTGATGTGGGGGATGCGGGCCTCGAGCAGCGCGCCCGTGCCCAGGTCCTTCACCGAGAGCTCGAACTCGTTGAAGCCGGTGCGATCCACCGTCCAGGCAAGGCGGGTGTCGTCGTCGCTCACCTCGAGCTCGCCCAGGCGGGCGAAGGCGCCCCCGTCGGCCTCGGCGTTGAGGTCGAGGACGAGCTGCTCGGCGCCGCCGTCTCTGGGCGCGCGCCACCACGACGGGAAGGGCACGTCCTTCCGGGTTCGCGTCCAGTACTCGAAGCCACGCATCGGCCAGCGGGCGGAGTCGTCGTCTTCTTTCAAGCGGGACCGCAGCTCGGCCACCAGCGTGTCGTGCAGCGGCTCGAGCGGGCGCAGCACGGCGTCGGTGTAGGCGTTCTCGGCCGCGAGGTACGCCTCGACTTCCGGCGTGCCCTTCTGCTTCATCCACGCGTACTCGTCCTCGAAGTGGACGCCGTGGAGCTCGAAGCTGGTGGTCGACGCGCGGGCGATGGGCGGGCGCGGCTGCCCCGCGTCCAGGATGGCGGCGGCGAGGGGCGCGAGCGAGCCTGCATCCGGCGCACGGGGCGGCTGGCGACACGCGACGATGGACAACGACAACACGAGCAGCAGGCGTCTCGTCATGCGACGTGCCTACCGGGTTTCCGCAGACAGTGCACCGTCCGCAGACGCTGCGCTCGATTGGCCTGGAGCCGTGTGCTAGCGCCGGGGCCGATGCGTGGCTTCGCTGTGAGTCTCGCGGTGGTGCTGCTGTTCGCGCCGACGGTGCGGGCCGAGGCGCCTGCTGACCAGCCGTCACTCGACGAGGCCCTCGCGGCCCCGGCGCCAGCGCCGGTGAACTACGAGCCGGTGGGCATACCGGACTATGTGACGGTGGGCCTCGGCTTCGGCGTCTCCGTCCTCGCGAACAGCTTGAAGCCTCGGTCGATGCAGCCGGCGGCGCTGGTGGACTTCGACGAGGCGGCGCGGGACGTGGTGCGGCTGGACTCGTTGAGCGCGCGCTACGCCATTCGCGACGCGAGCGACGTCACCATCGCGTTGATGATGATGGGGCCGCTGCTGGGCGACGCGCTGGTGACGACGGCGTGGTACCGCCGGAGCCCCGCTGCGGCGTTTCGCATGGCCATCGTCGACCTGGAGGCCTTCGCGATCACCGGGGCGCTTCAGGGAGTGACCAACGTGCTCGTCAGCCGCGAGCGCCCATACGGGCGGACCTGCGGGGCCGAGACGCCGGCAGACGCCCACGACTGCACGAGCTCGGTGCGCTACCGCAGCTTCTTCAGCGGGCACTCGTCGTTCGCCTTCACGGGCGCGGCGTTGATGTGCTCACAGCACCTGCGCTTCAAGCTGTTCGGCGGCGGCGGCGCGGAGATCGCCACCTGCGCGGTCAGCTTCACGGTGGCGGCGTCCACGGCGCTCTTCCGCATGATGGGGGACATGCACTACGCGACGGACGTCCTCACCGGCGCAGCGGTGGGCACGCTGGTGGGCTTCCTGGTGCCGGCGATCCACGAGCGGGTGTGGGGGCCGCCGACGGAGGCTCCGGGCTTCCGGGTGTCCCTCGTCCCCACCGGCACGGGCGTGAGCCTGATGGGGGTGTGGTGATGCGCGCCCTCGGCCTCGTCGTGTTGCTGGCCTTCGCGGCGCACGCTGAAGCTGCGAGGTTGGAGACGTTCGCTGCGCGATCGAGCGCCGTCGCCACGGCGCCCATCGACTCGAGCCCGGCCTCCGCGGAGCCGCGTGCAGGAGGAGCGGAACCAGCGAGTGCGCCACCTGCGGAGCAGCCTGCCGCGGAGCCGGACGCTGCCACCGGGGCGGCGAGGCCGCGCTCCGCGGCGTCGAGCGCCGGCGTTGAGCCCGCCGCCAGCCCCGCACCCGAGGCGCCCAGCCCCTTCCTGGCGTGGGTGGACGACACGCTGCACTCCACCCTGCGCTGGGAAGACGGCTCGCCGCGCCTCTTCTTCGCGGAGCAGCTCGACGCCGGCTACGTGTACGTCCGCGGGCGCAGCTTCATCGGCTACGGCAAGCCACACGACAGGTGGATCGGCCTCGAGGTGACGCCGATGTTCTGGATGGGCGCGCTCAGCGGCTTCGTCGGGCTGTCCGGCGCGTGGCGCTGGGCAGGCTTCCGCGCGGGGGCACGGCCGGTCCTCTCGCTCGATCGCGCCTTCCTCCCCGCCGCCGACTCCCACCAACGCCTCGAGTTCGACACCGCCCACGGCAGCGCGAAGTACGTCGCGCTCGAGGCGGAGCTGAGCGCCAACCTCCCCCTGGGGCCCGGCGTGTTGCAGCTCCTCGGAAGCCTCACCAACGTCCAGGGCGTGCCCGAAGGCCTGCACGTCTTCGAAGAGGGCCTGCGGATCATGGTGGCGCCGCCGTGGGTGTGGCGGGCGCGCGGCGGCTACGCGCTGCACGTCGTGCGCGGCAAGCAGCACAGCGTGGGCCTGGTGGTGGACGTGATGGGCGTGCCCGCGCGGAACCTGGTGCAGGTGCGCGTGGGCGTGGTGGGGGTGGTGAAGCTGTCGACGCGGCTGGAGGCGCGCCTCAGCATCATCCCAGCGGTGTACTCCAGGGACCAGCTGGGCTTCTTGAACGGCGAGCTGCCCGAGCTGGGCATCCGCTACACCTTCGCCACGGGGAAGTGATGCGCGCACTCCTTCTTTCGGTGGTGCTGACCGGCTGCGCCGGGAGCGCCTTCCCCGGCGACGCCCTGTGCGACGCGGACGGCGGCTGTCCTTCGGGCCAGGCGTGCGCGCACGTGACGCGGGTGCTGGTGTCCGACGGGCGCTGCCTCGAGTCGACCGGCGCGGACGTGTGCCGGGCCGTGTGTGTCGACTGTCCGACGGTGCAGGTCGCCTGCGGCTGCGTCTGCCCGCCATGAGGCTCACCCGGGAGAGCGCCCGGGGCCCCCTCCTCCGTGCATTGACCGGATCTCGTGCCCACCGCCCACACCCAGGCCCCAAAGGAAAGCCGTCGCGGCGGCTCCCCTCGTCCCGGTCGCGCGGCACGGCTCGAGCCCTCGTCGGAGAGACACGGGGGCGACGGTCCGAGCTGGCCCACGGCTGAAGAGCGCACCGCGCGGACGACGCCCCCTCGAGGAGAGCGTTGACCCGGCGGGGGGGCCGCTGCTGCACCGCGCCGAGGAAGATGACGGCCGCGCCCCTCGCGCTACGTTCGCGGCCATGAAACAGGCCCTCCTCCTGTCTGCGCTGCTGGCCCAGTCCGCGCTCGCCGGCGAGCCGGCCTGGTCGCTGTCGATCGACGTCGCCGGCAAGCCCTTCGTGTCCGACAAGGCGCTGCTCCTCTCAGTGGACGTGGCGAAGCCGACGCAGAAGCCCGCCGCGAAGGCCGCCCCCGCGGTGGGCCCGTGGGCCGCGGCGAGCTTGAAGGAGCGCGTGACGGAGAAGGTGACGCTGGCCGCGCTCAAGAAGGACGGCGCGCACTACACCGCCCCCAACGGCATGCAGCTGGGCGCCGACTACGTGGACTTCCTCGCGTCGCGCGTGGGCGGAAAGGGCCTCGCGTTCGGCTTCCGCGGCTCCTGCCAACCGGTGGTGGTGCTGGTGAAGGCGACCGCGGTGGGGCTGCTCATGCCGCTCGACCTGCCCGGCTCCGCCGTCGAGGCGCCGCCCGAGCCCACCTGGAGCGCCGTGGCCCGACTCCCCGACGGCACCCGCTTCCTCCTCGACTCCAGCTTCGTCTTCTCCGAGGCGCAGCTGGGCGAGATGCCTTCGCAGAACGCCGGCGTGCCGCTGCTGCCGGAAAAGGACTCCCAGGCCGTGGAGGCATGGCTGGGGATGCGCGTGAAGCAGCCCTTCCGCCTGGCGGATCTCCGCTGCGGGCCGACGAAGGGCACCTACGAAGGCCCGGGCGGAGTGCTGCTCAACGCCCGCTACGTGGACTTCCTGCGCGCCCGCATGGATCTCTGGCCGCTCGAGTTTCACGCCACCGGACCGCTGGAGCCCATCGCCCTGGTGATGAAGGGCCGCGGCGCCGGCGTGCTGATGCCGATGAAGCCGTGACTTCAGGGCGCCTTCGTGGCCGAGAAGTTGTACCAGTACCGACAGTTGCACTCCGGGAAGACGAGGCTCTGGAAGGTGACGGACGAGGTGCCGGTGAAGTTCGTCGGGTCCACCGTCTTCGTCTCCATGTGCAGGCTGACGGTGTCCAACAGACACTCCCGGCCGCGGATCGGCAGGCGGTAGTTGGCGATGACGCCGTCCATCACCAACTCCTCGAGCTGGAACTTGTAGGTGCCCTGGAGATCCGGCTTGCCGCTGGTGAAGGCGAACTTCACCAGGTTGCCGGTGGTGATGAGCGTGCCGCGGTCGAGCACGGTGAAGGCGCCGTGCACGCCGCAGTCGTCACGCAGCACCTCGGTGGGGGTGAAGACGTACTCGCCGTCCTCCAGGGTGTGGCTGCGGCAGCCCGACAGCGGCAGGGCGAGCGCGGCGAGGGTGAGGGCAGCGAGGCGCACGGGCGAAGGACTCTACACGCCGGAATTGCGGCGACACACCCTCAGACGTAAACAGGACGGCACATGGCCGCCTTCAAGAACCCGACGCCCACCGTCGACTGCGTGGTCGAGCTCCCCGGCGATCGGATCGTCCTCATCAAGCGCAAGAATGAGCCGGTGGGCTGGGCCCTGCCCGGCGGCTTCGTGGACGAGGGCGAGCCCCTGCACGCGGCCTGCGTGCGCGAGGTGCGGGAAGAGACGGGCCTCGAGGTCGACCTGTCCGAGCAGTTCTTCACCTACTCCGATCCCGCGCGCGATCCCCGCAAGCACACCATCAGCACCGTGTACATCGGCTGGGCCGAGGGCGAGCCGAAGGGCAGCGACGACGCCGCGGAGGCGCGGGCGTTTCCGCTCGATCAACTCCCGAAAGATCTCGTCTTCGACCACGGCGTCATCCTGGCGGACTACCTCGCCTACAAGCGCACCGGGAAGCGGCGGAAGATCTGAAATGCCAGACGCGACCCCCAACGCCCGGCGCGCAGAGGCGTTCCAGCGCCTGGCCACCGAGGCCTTCGACGTGCTGGTGGTGGGCGGCGGCATCACCGGCTGCGGCGCTGCCCGGGACGCGGCGGCGCGGGGGCTCAAGGTGGCGCTGGTGGAGAAGACGGACTTCGGCGCCGGCACCTCGTCGAAGTCGTCCAAGCTGATCCACGGTGGTTTGCGCTACCTCGAGCACGCCGAGTTCGGCCTCGTCTTCGAGTCCGTCAACGAGCGCAAGCGGCTGATGGCGCTCGGCCGGCACCTGGTGCGCCCGCTCCCCTTCCTCGTCACCAACTACAAGGGCGATCGCCGCTTCCTGGCCACGCTGGACTTCGGGCTGTGGATCTACGACGCGCTGTGCCTCTTCGGGAACTACAAGAACCACCGCACCTTCGGCGCGGCGAAGACGCTGGCGAAGGAACCGAAGCTGAAGTCCGAGGGCTTGCGCGGCGGCATCCTCTATTACGACTGCCTCACCGACGACGCGCGGCTGACGCTGGAGAATGCGCTCGACGCCCAGAGTCTGGGGGCGGTGGTGGTGAACCACGCGCGCGCAGGACAGGTGCTCAAGGACGGCACGGGCCGCGTGGTGGGACTGGTGGTGGAGGACGTCGAGACGGGGAAGACGGTGGAGGTGCGCGCGAAGGTGGTGATCAACGCCTCGGGCCCGTGGAGCGACGAAGTGCGGGCGCTGGCCTCGCTCGAGGGGATCCTCAAGCCCACGAAGGGCGTGCACGTGGTGGTGGACGAAGCGCGCCTGCCGGTGAGGCACGCGCTGATGCTGCAGTCTCCGCGCGACAAGCGGGTGGTGTTCTGCATTCCCTGGGGGCTGGGCCGCACCGTCATCGGCACCACCGACACCTTCTTCGACGGCTCGCCCGATCGCCTCGAGCCCACCGCCGACGACGTCGACTACCTGCTGGAGACGGCCAACGCCTTCTTCCCGGGCGCCCGGCTGACGCCCGACGACGTGCTGGCCACCTGGTCGGGCCTTCGCCCGCTGCTCAAGCCGGAAGACGAGACGGCGTCGGCGTCGGCCGTGTCGCGCGAGCACATCATCGACGTGCAGCCCGGCTTCGTCACCATCGCCGGCGGCAAGCTGACGACGTACCGCAACATGGCAGCCGAGCTCATCGACGCCTGCCTGCCGCAGCTGGGCGTGGCCACGAAGTGCCAGACGAAGCACCGGCCGCTCCCGGGCGCGGTAGGCCTGACGGAGTCCGACGAGCAGCTGCTGGCGGCGGCGAAGGCGCTGGAGGCGCAAGGCCTCGACGCGACGGCCGCGCTGTACTTCGTCGAGACGTATGGCGCGCGGGCGGGGGCCGTGCTGGCGCGCGCGAAGGAAGATGGCCAGGCGAAGGCGCGCCTCGACGCGGAGCACCCTTCGCTGCTGGCCCAGGTGGACGAGGCGGTGGACGTGGAGCTCGCCCGGACGCTGGACGACGTGCTGACCCGCCGCATTCCGCTGGTGCTGCGCGCGAGAGATCAAGGCCTCGGGGTAGCCGAGCAGGTGGCGCGGCGCATGGCGTCCCGCCTGGGCTGGAGCGCAGAGGAGACGCAGCGGCAACTGGCGGCCTTCCGGGCCGTCGTCGAGGCGTCGCGCGCCTTCCGGAGCCCCGCGCCGGCGCCCCGGGCCATCGCTTCCTGACACGCCCTCTCCCCACTCACCGCAGACCCGGTCGAGTCGCGCGCGATGGCGGTCCGCGCCGCGGCGGCGACCGCCCCGGCGTCTGGCGTTCGAGCCAGGCGCGAAGCTCGCTGCGCCGCGGTGGCCGAAGCCACCGGACTCTGCGTCTCGAGCGAGGGGACAGAGCGCCCAGGCCCCTCAGCTCTTCCGGCAGCGCCTTCGGCCGGACGAAGTGTCAGGCCGAACCGATGCCACTCCAGCGACGACGACGTTGGTGCGGTGCGAGGGCCGCCTACGGCATCAAGCCGCAGCCGTACATGTCCGTCGGGCTGGTGAGGATCAGCGAGCTGGGCACGCAGAGCACCGTCTCGATGCAGGAGAGCCGCTGCCCGGCCACGCCCGACTTGCACTCGCTGACGATGCCGGCGTCGGGGTCGTTCGGGCACTGGGCGCGCGCGGGCGTGCCGGGGTTGCCGGCGGTGCAGCGGCAGGACTTGAGCAGGCCGCCGTCCTGCAGGCGGAGCTCGGGATCCGGCTCGCAGGAACCGGCGTCGGTGCCCAGGTTGCAGTCGTCGTTGGTCTCGCAGTAGTTGTCCGACTGCTGGGCGCGATCGATGCGCTGGTACGACTCGTTGTAGTTCACCGGGCAGCCGAGGTCGTCCCTGATGCGACTCAGGGGGCCAACCGACTTGTCGTTCCAGGTGGACGGGGCGCAGACGTCGATGGTGGCCATGTTGCCCACCGGCACCCGGACGCACGCGGGCGGCAGGGGGCTGCAGCTCGGGCTCTTCGAGCCGTTGGCGCACGCGTTGCTGCCCGACAGCCAGGCCGGCAGGTTCGGGTTCTGGCACTCGTCGCTGCTCATGCACTTGGTGCAGAAGGGCGGGACGGGGGCCTTGTAGCAGCCCGCGGCGTTGCGCTCGGCGGGAGGCGGGCAGGGGTCTGGCGTGCCATCAACGTTCTTGTCTTCCCCGCAGCAGTACTCACCCTGCGCGCACGCGATGCCGGCGCCGCCCTGCTCCACGCAGGACTTGAGGCGACAGATGTTGACGCCGGCGTCCACGGCGCAGGCGTGCGGCTCGCGGCAGTCCCTGTACGGCAGGCCCGTCACCGGATCCGTGCCCGGGCGGCAGTCCGTCTCGCAGGTGAAGGCGGCGCGATCGCAGTAGCCGAGGTACGGCTGATCGTTCGGCAGCTCCGGGCACTCGGCGTTGTCCATGCACTCGCCGTTGGCGCGGCAGCGCTTGTCGGACGTGCCTCCGCCGTTGAGCTGCTCGCCGGCGCACTTCAGGTTGTCCCCGCCGAAGGGGTTGGCGGCGCTCAGCTTGCAGTCGTTGTCATTCTGGCAGGGCGGCTTGCAGCGGCCCGAGCCGTAGTAGACGGACGAGGGGTCGAGGTTGGCGCTGTCCACCCAGCAGGTGTTGCCTGGCGGGCAGCCCGGGGCGATCAACTGCTTGGTGAGGAAGTCCCAGCGGCAGCGGGGCACGCAGATGCCGCCGCACTGGGCCACGCCCGCGTCGGGCTGGTTGACGGTGCAGACGGAGCCCGACGGGCAGTCCTTGTCGACGTTGCAGCCCACCTGATCGCAGCTGTTCGACTGCGGCTTGCAGTAGCCGGTGCCGTCGTCGATGGTGCCGCAGGCGCACTGGCCCACGCGCTGGTAGAGACAGTACGTCTTGGTGCCGCCCATCAGCGCCACGCACTTGCCGGCGCCGATGCCTCCGGGCGGTCCGTAGATGATCATGTCATCGCCGCACTCGTGGTTGGTCGCGCACTCCTGGCAGGGGGCGCGGCGCAGGCGGCAGGTGCCTTCCCATTGCGGATCCGGCTTGTCGCGCTTGTCGCAGATGCACTGCTGACCGTACTGGTAGCACTTGTCCTCCGAGTTCGGAGACTGGCACTCGAAGTCGGCGTTGCAGCCGGAGCCCTTGATGCAGTGGCCGTCGCGCAGGTCACACACCGAGCCGTTCTGCTTGTCGAGGCAGTCGAAGTCGTCGTCGCAGCGGGGCACGCACACGCCGGTGGGCACGTCGCAGACGGTCCCCGGCTGGGTGACGCAGTCGCCGTCCTCTGCGCACCTGCCCGGACCTGCGTCCATGCCCGCGTCCACCACCGGCGTCACGCACGTGCCACCCTCACAGAGCTGCCCATCAGCGCAGGCCGTGCAACTGCCGCCATTCGCGCCGCAGGTGGTGACGCTGATGGACTCGCTGCACTGGCTGTCCGAGACGCAGCAGCCGCTGCAGTTGTCCGGGCCACACTTCTTCGTACAGCCGGGGGTGAAGGCGATGAGGAGGCCCATGGCGGCGCCGAGCAGCGCCCACTGGAGATGACGTGAGTTCATGGTGGAAGAGACCTTCTGTGAGTCCGGCCGGGAGAGCGACGTGGCCCGTATACCCGAAGTCGGGCCCGGGGGAACAACCTGCCTGACGACGGCACCTCAGGGGCCCAGGCCCACCCAGACCTCCCCGTCTTCGGCGTACTCCTTCTTCCAGATGGGGACGTCTTCCTTCAGGCGGTCGATGACGAACTCGCACGCGCGGAAGGCTTCCTTGCGGTGCGGCGCGGACACGGCGATGACGACGGCCAGCTCGCCCGGCTTCAGCGTGCCGACGCGGTGCATCACCGCCACGTCGGCGCCGGGCCACTTCGCGCGCGCCTCGGAGGCGATCTCCGCCAGCTTCTTCTCGGCCATGGGCGCGTAGGCCTCGTAGTCGAGGCGCGTCACCTTCTTGCCCTTCGAGTGATCGCGCACCGCGCCGGCGAAGGTCACCAGCCCTCCCTGGCTCTCGCGGGCCACCGCGGCCACCACGCGCTCGAGGGACAGGGGCTCGTCCACCACGCGGAACAGGCCGGGTGAGCCTCCGGCCACGGGAGGAATGAGCGCCACCTCCGCCCCGTCGGGGACCGGATCACCCGCCTCGGCGAACTCCTGATCGACCGCCACGCGGAGGTGCTTGAGGAGCGGCTTCAAGTCGGGGAAGGCCACCACCAGCGCGTCGGTCACCTGCTGCACGGTGGCCGGCGAGTCCAGCGTCAGGCGGTGCTGGGCGACGCGCGCCTTCTCGCGAGCGGCGGCGAAGAAGTGGACGGTGACGCGAACGGGGGCCACTCGAGTTTCTCCCTTTCAGGGCCGCGCGGTGATGTTGAGCTTCAGCGCCACGTCATCGCGGATCAGGTTGTCCGGCTTGCCGGGGTAGACGATGCCGAAGTCCTTCCGGTTCATGGAGAACTCGGCCTTCACCGCGACGGCGTCCTTCTCCACCGCGATGGTGGCCGGGAAGGAGATGGTCTTCTGGACGCCGTGCAGGTCGAGCACGCCGGTGACGGTGTGGGTGGCGCCGGCCTCTCCGCCCGCGGTGATGGCCGTGCTGCGGAAGGTGGCGTACGGGAACTTCGCCACGTCGAAGAAGTCCTCGCCCTTGAGGTGCGTCACCAGGCGGGGATCGTCCGCGGAGAAGATCGAGTCGGTGACGATGCTGACGTACACGGCACTCTTCGTCGGGTCGCCGTCCACCAGGCCCACCGTGCCGCTGAACTTCTGGAAGGTGCCGGCGTGGGAAGCGGTCACCTTGGCACCGACCCAGGCGATGGTGGAGCCGGCCTCGGAGAAGCGCAGCGGAGTGCCGGGCAGCGGCGGCGGCGCGGGCGGTGCGGCGGGCGCGGGCTTCCGGGCTTCGGCAGGCGCGGGCGCCACCTGCGCCTTCGGCTTGTCCTTCGCGGGATCCGGGCAGGCGGTGAGGAGGAGGACGGCGGCGAGGGGGAGGCGGTGGCTCATGGCGCTCCTGGCGAGGCGGTCACAGCGACACTCCGTATAACGCGGAGTACTTGCTCCGCAGCGACTCGACGAAGTCCACGTCGGTGAGGCCCTGGCCGGTGACGGAGCGGATCAACGCCTCGGCCTCGTGGCGGTAGCCCTGGCTGTGGATCTTGTCGCGCAGCCAGTTGCGCACCGGGAGGAGATCGCCCCGCGCGAGATCGGCCTCGAGGCCCTGGATGTCTTCCTTCAGCTTCCTCCACAGCGACGCGGCGTACAGGTTGCCCAGGGTGTACGTGGGGAAGTACCCGAACTCGCCCCACGCCCAGTGGATGTCCTGCAGGACGCCCTGGGTGGGCGTGGTGACGGTGAGCCCGAGCAGCTCCTTCGTCTTCGCGTTCCACGCGGCCTCGAGGTCCTTCACCTCCAGCGCGCCGCGCACCAATTCCAGCTCGAGCTCCGTGCGCAGGATGATGTGCAGGTTGTAGGTGACCTCGTCGGCCTCGACCCGGATGAAGGTGCGCTCCACCCGGTTGGTGGCGCGCAGGAAGTCGGGCAGCGCGACGGAACCCAGCTCGGCAGGGAAGGCGGCCTGCAGCCGCGGGTAGAAGAACGTCCAGAAGGGCGCGGAGCGGCCCACCAGGTTCTCCCACAGCCGGGACTGGGACTCGTGCAGCCCCATCGACGGCGCCTGGGCCAGCGTGGTGCGCGCGAACTGCGTGGGGAAGCCCTGCTCGTAGAGGCCGTGCCCGCCCTCGTGGATGGTGCCGAAGATGGCCGACAACGGCGAGTCGGGGAACAGGCGGGTGGTGAGCCGCACGTCGTACGGGTGGGCGCCGCTGGTGAAGGGGTGGGTGCTGCGATCCTGCCGGCCGGCCTCGAGATCGAAGCCCATGGCCTCGAGCAGCCCGACGGTGAAGGCCCACTGCTTCTCGAGATCGAAGTGCTTGCCGGCGAAGACGTCCTTCGGCTTGGGCGCAGCCTCCAACGCGTCCACCATGGGCTTCAAGCGCGCGGCGAGGTCCTCCAGCACGGGCAGAAGGCGCCTGACCCGCATTCCGGGCTCGAAGCCCTCCAGCAGCGCGTCGTAGCGCTCGCCCTCGTGGCCCCACGCGTCGGCCTGCTCGCGGCGCAGCGTGACGAGGCGCTCGAGGAAGGGCCGGAAGACGGCGAAGGACTTCTCCTCGCGGGCGGCGCGCCAGGCGGACAGCGCCTTCGACTGGGCCTCGGCCAGCGCCTTCACCAGCTCTCCGGGGATCCTCACCGCGCGGTCGCGCTCCTTCTTCAAGACGCGCACCATGGCGATCTCGTCGTCGTTGGCGGCCTGGGGCGCGGCGAGCCAGTCACCCAGGCGCGGATCGACCAGCCGCTCGTGGTACAGCCCCTGGAGCGTCGCCAGCTGCGAGGCGCGCGCCACGTCGCCCTTCTTCGGCAGGTACGTCTCCTGATCCCACGAGGCGAGGCCGATGACGGCGGTGAGATCGCGGAGCTCCTGCATGCGGGCGAAGAGAGGCGGGTGCATGGCGGTGGTGATACCGGAGTGTCGGCACCGTGGCGATTGGAAGCAGCCTCGCCGGGGATGGCCCCGGGCACCGGCTCCTGAGGACGCCCGCGCCGTGTGAGCTGCTCTGCGCCGCCAGCGCACGACGACCTGGTACCCGGCGCCGGCGAAGCGCTTCCCCGGGAGTGCGGCGGTCGCGCTTCTGCCCGTCCTGAGCTATGGCCTGAAGGCCCATGCGCGCCGTCGCCCTCCTGGTCGTCTTCGCGGTGTTCGGGTGCGCGCCCGCGCCAGCGCCGGTGGAGCCGCTGCGCTTCACGGCGGTGACGTTCAACACCGGCACCTCCGAAGGCCAGGCCTGGACGCCCGACTCGGGCTACGGCGCGGAGCAGGCGGCGCTGTCCGATCGATTCTACGGCGATGGGCTGGCCTGGCTGCCGGCGGTGGAGAACACGAAGGCCTTCTTCGCGCGGGTCCAGCCCGACGTGGTGGCGTTCCAGGAGATCTTCCACCCCGGCGACTGCCCCACCATCCCCATCGACGGGGGCACCGGCTTTCTCTGCGAGCGCTGGCGCCCGGGAGATCCGACCGTCGCGCAGGAGGTGCTGGGCGCGGGCTACCAGGTGGCTTGTCAGCTGGAGAAGCCCGACAAGTGCCTCGGCGTGAAGCGCAGCTTCGGCGCCATCCGGGGCTGCGCGGGCGAGCTGTGCCTCGACGGGCTGGCAGGCAAGCGGGTGGAGACGTGCGGGAGCGGCTCGCGCGTCGGCCGCGGCGTGGTGGACCTGCCGGACGGGGGCGCGGTGACGATCGTGACGGTGCACGGGACGTCCGGCATCTCGATGGACGATCAGAATTGCCGCGCGAAGCAGGTCGATCAGCTCTTCGTCGACTTCGGCCTGGGCGACGGGCCGGCGGCGCAGCCTTCCCCGGTGTTGATCCTCGGCGACTTCAACACCGACCCCGGGCGCTTCGTACCGGCGGACGTGAGCGCGGTGCGCTGGCGCGAGTTCGCCGGCCCCCGAAAGCCGTTCCACTTCCTCACCGCCATGGGCCCGGACGTGCCCGGCACCTACGGGGGCCTGCTCAACATCGACCACGTGGTGAGCGACGTGCTCACCGGGAATTGCTGGGTGGCGGGCGTCACGCCAGGCCACGAAGACGTCAACGACTTCGTGTACTTCGATCACAAGCCGCACGTGTGCACGGTGGAGCTGCCGTCGCCGTAGCTCACTTTTCTTCTCCGGCCCCGGTGGACGCCCCGTACTCGAAGCAGGTGTTCACGCCCGACGCCGACTTCGTCCGGGCGCTGCGTCAGAAGGACGCGGCGGCCTTCGAGGAGCTCGTGCGGGCGTTTCTGCCGCGCGTGCGGCGGCTGGCGATGAGGTGCTTTGCGAGTCCGTTCGAGCAGGAGGACGCGGTGCAGGAGGCGTTCACCCACATCTACGCGCACCTGGGCACCGTCGACCCGCTGCGGAGAGAGTCGCTGGCGGGCTGGGTCGTCACCACCGCACGTCACCGCATCCTCGATCTCGCGCGGCAGCGCCGGCCTGAAGTCCCCGTGGAGCTGCCCGAGGACGCCGGGGAGGAAGAGCCGAAGGGCCCGCGCGTGGTGGCTTCCGTCGAGCTCTCCGAGGTGCTCGCGCGCTTCGAGGAGAAGCTGAACCCGAAGTACCGCGCGTACTACCGCGCCGTCTTCCTGGACGGCCGCGACTGGGACGAGGCGCGGGAGGCGCTGGGGTTGTCTCGCCTCAGGGCGAAGTACTTGAAGTCGGTGTTGCTCAAGCGCCTGCAGCGGCATGGCCCGCTGCTCGAGGCGCTGGGTCGGAGGGACAGGCCGTGAGACACGTTCGGGGGACGATTGACGCGGTCGCTACGGGGAAGGTGCTGACGGGCGACGAGGACGCGCGGCTGCGCGAGCACCTCCGCAGCTGCGAGGACTGCCGAAGCCACTACGACATCACGGTGGGCGTGCTGCGGCTGGCGCGCGGCGGACCGCAGGCGTGGGCGCCAGGCGAAGCGCAGCGGATGACCGCGCGTGCGGTGGCGCTCACGGGGAAACCTCCGGACCGTCCCTTCCCGTGGTGGCGGCTGGTCTGGGGCGGCGTGGCGGTCGCGGCGGCGGCGTCGATCCTCGTGCTGGCCTGGCCACGCGCGCCCATCGGGACGGTGTTGATCGCCGGCGCCGGCTTCACGGTGGACGGGAAGCCAGCGGTGAAGGACCAGGTGGTGCTGGAAGGCGCGGTGCTGGCCACCGCCGACAGGGACGCGGCGGTGCTGCTGGAAGGACCTCGGGGGCGGCGCGCGCTGCTGCTCCGGCCCCGCACCTCGCTCAAGGCGACCTCGGCGGATCAGGTGGCGCTGCAGTCCGGCCGTGTGCGCATCCAGCTCAAGGTGGGGGAGCCCTTCACGGTGGGCACCCCAGAAGGCGCGGAGGTGTCGGCCAGCGGCGGTGTCTTCATCGCCGAGCGCAGGGACCAGGGCACGTTGGTGGCGGTACACGAAGGCAAGGTGGACGTGCGCAGCGGGCTGCAGGCCGTCACCGTCCGCGAGGGCCAGGAGACCGTCGTCGACGTGTCGGGCCAACTCGCACCGGCGCGCACCGCGAGCGCCAACGCGCTGGTGGAAGATCGCGGCGATGGCAGCGTGTGGGACGCCATCCTCCGTTTCCTCCGCAGCGTGGTGGACGCGATCGGCCGGGCGCTGTCCGGGGAGTAGAAAAAAAGTCCTCTCCGCCGGCGGCTGCCACGTACTCCTCCGTGGAGGTCGCGCCATGATTCTTCGCAACCTGTCCTCGGAAGTGCAGGTGCTCCAGGACACCGACGGCTCGCTCAAGACGGTGCGCCCCAACGCGCTCGTCACCATCACCGACGTGGTGGGCAAGCGGGCGCTGGCCCACCAGCCGAAGGTGTGGGCCGCGGAGTCCGTGTTGATCCCTCCCCCGCCGCCCGCCAGCTCCCCGCCGCGGTGACGAAAGCTTGGCTCTGGCGCCCGGGTGTGGGAAGGCGCCCGCGCCCATGGCGAACCAGCTGCTCACCTTCATGGAGGCCGACGACGAGAAGGCCTTCCTGCGCTTCCTCGAGCGCTTCACCTTCGAGGTGTACCCGCGCCGCGTGCCACCTGACTGGAAGCCCTTCCGCGCCACCGCCGCCGCCCTGCCCGACTTCCCCCGGGAAGACGTGTACCTGGTCGCCTCCGACATCGGCCCCGCGCTGGTGGACAGGATCAAGCGCGGCCCGGACAAGGGCAGCTGGCGCGTCGACGAGGTGCGCTCGCCGGTCATCTTCTGGGAACGCTGCCTCGTGAATGACGACGGCGAGCTCTTGTCCGGGGAGCTGTGGGCCGAGCTGGACGTCACGTCGCAGACGGGCCGCCGCAACGCCGCGCCCGATCAATTCCGCGCCCGCTTCCTGGAGGTCGAGGCCTGGCTGCGCAAGCAGTTCCGCAAGTCGAACCCGAAGGGCTACCTGATCGGCCCGGCCACCGCCCGGCGGGTGAAGGAAGGCTCGCTCAAGCTCCGGGAGAACAAGCACTGGGGGCGTGAGATCGCCGTGCATTGAACACGGCGCGGAATCGATCGCCCGACGCTTCGAAAGGAACGCGGGACGCGGCCGAAGGGTTACAGTCGGCACCATGTCCTGGCTCGATACGCTGGAAAACATCCGCAAGAAGGACTTCTCCAAGGCGAAGATGGAGGAGCGCGACAAGGCCGCCCGCGACGTCGTCAACATGGCCAGCTACGCCTGCGCGGTGGTGGCGATCTCCCCGGTGCCCTTCTCCGACGCGGTGCTGATGCTGCCCATGCAGTCGGCGATGGTGATGACGGTGGGTCACGTCTACGGCCGCAAGGTGACGCAGGCCGACGCGAAGGATCTGATCCTCGAGCTGGGCGCCACCGCCGGCGTGGGCATGTTGGCCCGTCAGGGGATCAAGGCGCTGTTGCCGGTGGTGGGCGCGCTCCTCACCGTGCCGGCGGCCTTCGCGATGAACTGGGCGATCGGCCGCGTGGCGATGGAGTACTTCCGCAGCCCGGGGATGACGCGCGAGCAGCTCAAGAAGGTGTACGAGCAAGCGAAGGACGAAGGCTCGAAGCTGTTTTCCCGCGAGCGCTTCGACGCCTTCCGCAAATCGAAGGCCGCGCCGCAGGCCGAGGCCCAGGAGCCGCCCGGCGCAAAGAAGAAGACCGCGAAGAAGGCCGCCGTGAAGAAGAAGAAGGCGCCCGCGAAGAAGAAGAGCGCGGCGGCGAAGATCGTCGAGAACGACTTCCACCAGCGCCTCGAGGCCCACCCGGAGGTGCGCGCCGCGGTGGCGGGGGTCATTCACCTGGACATCACCGGGGAGGGCGGCGGGCAGTGGACCGTCGATACCCGCAAGCCGGCCGACTGGATCTCCCCCGGCTTCGACGGCGCCAGGCCGAAGCTCACCGTCCGCTGCGGCGCCGATGACTTCGTGGCCCTGGTGAAGGGCGAGAAGAACGTGCAGTTGGCGGTGATGAGCGGCGATCTCACCCTCGAGCCGATGGACCTCGACCTGGCCGGAAAGCTGGGCCCCCTCTTCAGCTGACGAGAAGCGCATTCCGCGCGGGGCGCCTGCGCGAAACGAAATTTCTGCACGGGCGCAGGGCCGGCTCCCTCGGAGAATCGCTGGCAAGCGGGTTGCTGGACATAGCCCGTGCCATGACGACCCAGACCGTGTTGGTGCAGGACTACATGACTCCCTCACCTCACAGCATCGGGGTGAGCCTGACGCTGGCGGATGCGAAGAACATGATGCGGGCCTACCGCATCAGGCACCTGCCCGTGCTGGACGGCGGGAAGCTGGTCGGTCTGGTCAGTGACCGCGACATCCAGATGGTGGAGTCGATGGGGCAGATGAACGCCGAAGAGGTGACCATCGAAGAGGCGATGAGCCAGGCCCCGTACACGGTATCGCCGACCACGCCGTTGGAAGTGGCCGCGCGACACATGGCGAAGCACAAGCTGGGGAGTGCGGTGGTGCTGGACGCCAACAAGGTCGTCGGCGTCTTCACCACCACGGACGGCATGCGTGCCCTGGCCGACATGCTCGAGGTGTCCACCGTGAGACCGGGAAAACTCGAACAGGCGCTGGTGAAGGCCGACCGGTCCGACCTGGTGGTGATCCCCACCAAGGACAAGACCTCGGGCAGGTCGACCAGAAGCACGCGGCTGTCCGCGCGCCGCTGACAACGCATGACAAGGGGGAACGCGGTGCCGGGCGAAAGTCCGCACCGCGTTTGCTTTTCAGCCGACCCGCTGCCCGGCGGTGACGGTCGCCTGCAGCCGCTCTTCGAAGTGGTAGCCGTTCGGACCGAAGCGGACGGCCTCGCTGACCGTCAGCGTGCTGGTCGTCGCGTCGAAGGCCACCGCAACCGAGGCCTGCTGGTAGAAGCCGGCCGACAGCGCAGCGCGCTTGTCGTAGACGAAGCGCCCGCTCCCATCCTCGTCGAAGAGGCGCTGCGGCTCAGCCCATCGCGGCGCCTTGAACGTCACGACACCTTCCCGGAAGACCTCGAGCTCGCACCGGCCCTGCTTCGGAACGTCGAGCTGGTAACGGCCCGCGGGCAGGGAGGGCAGCACCGGCGGGAAGGGATCGGGGATCGCCGACGGATCCGCCGCCGTGTCCAGGGTGTAGGTCGCCTCGTAGTGCTTCTCCGTCGGGTAGCCCGGGCGCACGACGGGCTCCTCCTTCAGCGTGCGGCAATTCCGCACCAGCGGCTGGCCGCCCGCGATGAAGGTGAAGCCGACCTGGGGGGCCAGCTCGACCTCCTCGTTCACCAGCTTCGGGACGTAGACCTCGGAGGACTCCACGCGGCGCCCCCCGGTCCACAGCTCCACGCGGTAGTTCCCCGCGGCGAGCGCGAGCTCGTGCTTGCCCCCCGAGAGGACCCCGGGCAGCTCCTTCCCTTCGTCCGCGTTGAAGAGGATCGCCTGATGCCCCGGCGGGACCTGCACCTCGAGCTGCGAGCTGCGCGTGCCCTTGAAGCTGCGGGTGAAGGTGTTCCCCTGGTGGTCGCGGCGCCGCACCTCCTCGTACGAGGTCGTCACCTTCACGTCGAAGCGCACCTGCCCGCTCGAGGGCAGCGCGATGCGTTGCGTGCCTGGGGCCGGGACCTCCACCGACGCGGAGTTTCGCGCGGGCGCATACAGCGAGGCGAGCTCGCGGCGGAGTTCGTGGAACTGCGCGACGTCCTGCGGGGTGAAGCGCCGAGGCGACGCGATCGCCTGCTCCACGTCCTGCAAGGAGATGGTGGCGGGGTTCGCGTCGGCGTTGATCACCAACTGCACGCGCTCCGCCGCGAGCCGCACCCCTGGCGACAGCTGGGAGAGAGCGAACGCCTTCGCGGCATCGAGGCCCGGGGCAGACACCGTCGTGGCCTTCACCAGCAGGTGCGGCAGGCGGGTCTTTGGCGCCCGGGCCACGTCGGGGATCTCCAGCAGCGGCCAGATCGACCTGAACGCCCGCTGCTCGGGGCGCGCGCGCGTGTTGAAGAGCGTGTCGAGGAACGGCGGGGTCTCCTGGCGCTCCATCTCGAAGACGTCGAGGACGCCATCCTTCGGCTGGTTGGCGATGATCCCGTCGATGCGCTCGGCGACGGCCTGCTTGAGGCCCGTCAGCGCGCCCACGTCTTCGAGGTTCTTGAGGTTCCGGCCCGCGTACTTCCGCGACGGATCGACGTAGGCCGATTGAATCTGGCTTCCGGGGATGGACTTGATGGGCACGCCGGGCCTCCTCCAACGGGTCTGGGGGTGTGTGTCCGACCGCCGGCGCGGTTTGCGCGCCCCGACTGTCAACGGTTGAGACATCGCCCGGCCCTCCGCCTGGTTCTGGTAGACGGCCCGCGATGCGCCTCACCCTGTCCCGCGCCGTGAGCCTGGCCGTGCTGGCCCGCGCGAAGAGCGAGGCCGATCACCACGAGGATCTCGGCTGCAGCATCCTGGGTCCCCCGTCGCGACCGGTGCGAGCGGCGCACGCGGGCTTGAAGCGCGTCATCCAGCGGCTCGGCGCGGAAGAGGCAGCGCGCCAGGCTCGCGCCCTGGTGCGGTGGATGGAGGCGTCGCCTCGCTACGCGGCGCTGTGCCGCGGGACGGCGAAGCGCGACGGGCGGAGGCTCCTGCGCGAAGACGTGCTCTTCCCCGAGCCCACCCGACACCTCCCGCGCGTGCTGCACCTGCGGCGCGATGAGCTGGGGCTCGACGTGCCGGTGCGCCCGAAGGACTG
The DNA here is from genome assembly GCA_040752975.1 of Myxococcota bacterium. GTDB lineage: Bacteria > Myxococcota > Myxococcia > Myxococcales > Myxococcaceae > JADLDB01. The sequence continues at coordinate 6,129 of JBFMHF010000029.1, read as the reverse complement.
GCCCCAGGTGCAGGAGCTCTTCTCCGTGCTGGCGCAGGGCGCCACGCCGGCAGCGCTGCGCGCCTTCTCCCGTGTCCCGGTGACGAAGGGCCTCGTCGACGATCTCCGCACCGCGGGCTGGCTCGAGCGACACGAGGCCGTGGCGAGCCGGGAGGACCTCGTCTTCGTCGGGCACAACACCACGCTCGTCCGCGGGCAGCGCGGCACGGTGCTGGTCGACCCCTACTTCCGGCCCGCGAGCCGCTTCGACTTGCCGCACTGTCAGCCGATGCAGCCGCGGGATCTCGGCCGGGTGGACGCGGTGGTCATCACCCACTCGCACGGCGATCACTTCCACCTCGGCAGCCTCCTGCAGTTGCCGCGCGACGTGCGCGTCTTCGTCCCGCCGGTGGAGCGCGAGAGCCTCTTCTCCACCGACTGCGCGCTGCGCCTCCGGCAGCTCGGCTTCACGAACGTCGAGCCGCTCGCGCCCTGGGAGACGCGAGACGTGGGCGACGTGACCGTGCAGGCGCTGCCCTTCTTCGGCGAGCAGCCGACCGACGGCCCCGGCGTGTACCCGGGGCTCTTCAACGTGGGCGCGACGTGGCTTCTCCGCACGCCCAGGGTGTCGGCGGCCTTCTTCGCCGACTCGGGCCACGACGCGCGGGGCGACATGAAGGAGGTGTGCCGGCGAGTGCGGAAGGAAGGCGGAGTGGACGTGCTCTTCTGCGGCGTGCGCGGGTTCCGCCTCGAGCCCATCTTCTTCGGCTTCACCACGCTGGACGCCTACCTGGTGAACGTGCCGCTCGACGCGCTCACCACGCCGCAGCAGTTGATGGCCGACGGCGAGACGGCGCTCTCGTACGCGAAGGCCCTCGGCGCGAAGTGGCTGGCGCCCTGCGCGGACGGCGGCGCGCCCTGGTACTGGCGGGAAGGCATGGGGCCGCGCTACCCGGGCTACCCGGGCGAGCCGGTGGTGGGCGCGTCGACGTGGGACGAGAACCCGGACGCGGATCCCTACCCGGAGCGCGTCACGGCAACGAGGGGTGGGCCTCAGGTGCTGCTCCTGCGTCCGGGGGCAGAGGTGTCCTGGGGCGCGCGGCCCCGCGTACGGCATCGCGCGACGTTCGAATGGCCGTTCGCGGTAGAGTGAAGCCATGCACCGCGGCGAGCAGGCTTCTGCGTTCACGGACACGAGCGAGCGGGCGCAAGCGCGCTACCTCGAGCGCCTCCGGGCGACGCCGCCAGCCGCGCGTCTGGAACGCGCGCTGCGCCTGTCAGAGCAAATGCGGAACGCGACGATGAGCGACCTGAGGCGCCAACACCCGGGCGCCAGCGAGGACGAGCTCGCCGTCGCCTTCGTCCGGCGCGTCTACGGCGACCGCCTGGCGGATCGGCTGGCGGCCCGGCTCGCGTCACGGGCTGCGCGATGAAAGTCGAAGACCCGGCTCTGCTGCCGCTTTGAGCGGCGCTTCAGCTCGGCCCGATGATGACGGACGACGCCTTGAGCTGCGGCGCGTGCGCCTGGAAGGTGAGCTCCGGGTGTTTCTCCAGCGCGTGGGACATCGCCCACTCGTCGCGGAAGAGCACCAACGGCAGCCCGTCGCGGTCCTGCACCGTCTGCCGGTTGCCTTCCCAATCGAAGGTCTTCGGGTCGAAGCCCTTGCCCACCACCCAGCGCGCGTGGCTGTACCCCAGCTTGTCCACGACGATGTTCGCCCCGTACTCGTGCTCCATGCGGTACTGCAGCACCTCGAACTGGAGCTGGCCGACCACGCCGACGATGGGATCCTTCATGCCCATCTGCAGCTGCTGGAAGATCTGAATCGTCCCCTCCTCCGCCAGCTGCTCGAGGCCCTTCTCCATCTGCTTGCGCTTCAGGGGGTCCTTCGAGCGGACGATGGCGAAGTGCTCGGGCGAAAAACGCGGCACGCACTCGAACTCGAAGGGCGGCCCGTCCACCAGCGTGTCGCCGATGCGGAACATGCCCGGGTCGAACAGGCCGATCACGTCTCCCGGCCACGCGTCTTCGATGGCCGTGCGCTCCGAGGCCATGAACTGCGTGGGCTTGGCGAGGCGCACGTCTTTGTCGAGGCGCACGTGGTGCGCCGTCATGCCCTTCACGTAGCGGCCCGACACCACGCGCAAGAAGGCCACGCGATCGCGGTGCGCCGGATCCATGTTCGCCTGGATCTTGAAGACGAAGCCCGAGAAGGCCTCCCTCGTGGGCTCGATGAAGCCGATCGAGGACGGCCGGCCGCTGGGAGGAGGCGCCAGCTCGAGGAACTCGTCGAGGAAAGGCCGCACGCCGAAGTTGGTCATCGCCGAGCCGAAGAACATGGGCGAGAGCTGCCCTTGCCGCACCTTCTCGAGCGAGAAGTCGTCGCCGCCGATGTCGAGGAGCTCGATCTCTTCCTTCAGCTTCTCGAGCTCCGACTCGGAGAGGACCTCCCTGATCTCGGGAGCGTCGAGCGGCACGATCCGCTCCACCACCTCCGCCTCGCCGTGGCGCCCTTCGGCGGTGAAGACGTGCACCGCCTTCGTCTTGCGGTCGTACACCCCGCGGAACTCGGGGCCCGAGCCGATGGGCCAGTTCATCGGGTACGCGCGAATGCCGAGCACCTTCTCCAGTTCGTCCATCAACTCCAGCGGCGTGCGGCCGTAGCGATCGAGCTTGTTGGCGAAGGTGAAGATGGGGATGCCCCGCAGCCGGCACACCTTGAAGAGCTTGATGGTCTGCGGCTCGACGCCCTTGGCGGCGTCGATGAGCATCACCGCCGAGTCCGCCGCCGACAGCGTGCGGTAGGTGTCTTCGCTGAAGTCCTGGTGGCCGGGCGTGTCGAGCAGGTTGACGGCGTGATCTCGGTAGACGAACTGCAGCACCGACGAGGTCACGGAGATGCCGCGCTCCTTCTCGATCGCCATCCAGTCGCTGGTGGCGTAGCGCTTGGCGCGGCGGGCCTTCACGCTGCCCGCGAGGTGAATGGCGCCGCCGTAGAGCAGGAGCTTCTCGGTCAGCGTCGTCTTGCCCGCGTCAGGGTGCGAGATGATCGCGAAGGTGCGCCGGCGCGCGATTTCGGTCTCCAGCGGTGAGGCCATGGCGGGGGGCCCTTACCACCGTCGCGGGTCAGGGGAACACCGAAGGGCTCGCCTCGGACGGCGTGGGCAGGTATTCCCCGGCGCCCATGAAAGCTGCCCTCGCCGTCGCCGCCGCCGTCGTGCTGTACGCCGCTCCGTCCATCGCCTGCACCAACTTCCTGGTCTCGAAGGGCGCCAGCGCCGACGGGTCGACGATCATCACCTACGCCGCCGACTCGCACGAACTGTACGGCGAGCTCTACCGCTTCCCCGCCGCGAAGCACGCGCCCGGCGCGAAGCGGGAGATCATCGAGTGGGACTCCGGCAAGAAGCTGGGGGAGATCGACGAGGCGCCCGAGACGTACTCCGTCGTCGGCAACATGAACGAGCACCAGGTCGCCATCGGCGAGACGACCTGGGGTGGCCGCAAGGAGCTGGAGAACCCCGACGGCGTCGTCGACTACGGCAGCCTGATGTACCTCGCCCTGCAGCGCGCGAAGACCGCGCGCGAGGCGATCCAGGTGATCGTCTCCCTCGCCGAGAAGTACGGCTACGCCAGCTCCGGCGAGTCCTTCTCCGTGGCGGATCCCAACGAGGCGTGGCTCTTCGAGTTCATCGGCAAAGGGCCCGGGCAGAAAGGCCTGCTGTGGGTCGCCCGCAAGGTGCCCGACGGCTACATCAGCGGCCACGCCAACGCCGCCCGCATTCGCCAGTTCCCGCTCAACTCGCCCGCGGACACGCTGTACGGGAAGGACGTGATCTCCTTCGCCCGCGCGAAGGGCTGGTTCACCGGGAAGGACGCCGACTTCTCCTTCGCCGACACCTACAACCCGGTGGACTTCGGCGCGCGCCGGCACTGCGACGCGCGGGTGTGGTGCATGTTCTCGCGGGCCGCCCCGAAGGCGAAGCTGCCGCTGGACTGGGCGGAGGGAGTGGATCCCAACGCAGAGCCGCTGCCGCTGTGGATCAAGCCCGAGCGGAAGCTGACCGTCGCCGAGGTGATGGGCTTCATGCGCGATCACTTCGAGGGCACGCCGCTGGACATGACGAAGGACGTGGGCGCCGGGCCGTACGCGCTGCCGTACCGCTTCAGGCCGCTCACCTGGAAAGTGGACGGCAAGCAGTTCCACAACGAGCGCGCCACCGCCACGCAACAGACGGGCTTCTCCTTCGTCTCGCAGTCGCGCGGCTGGCTGCCGGCGCCCATCGGCGGCGTCTTGTGGTTCGGCGTCGACGACGCGGCCACCAACGTCTACTTCCCCGTGTACGCGGGCAGCACCGAGGTCTCGAAGCCCTTCGCGGTGGGCACCGGCAGCTTCCACCACGTCACCTGGGACTCGGCCTTCTGGGTCTTCAACCAGGTGTCCAACTACTCGTACCTGCGCTGGGCCGACATGAGCAAAGAGGTGCAGAAGGTGCAGGCGGAGCTCGAAGGGCGCTACCTCGCCGAGCAGGCCAGCGTCGATCAAGCGGCGGTGGCCCTCTACAAGCAGTCGCCGCGGCTGGCCTCGGACTACCTCACCCGCTACTCGGTGGCGGCGGGCGATGAGGTGGTGGCGCGCTGGAAGGAGCTGTCGAAGTTCCTCCTCTACAAGTTCCTCGACGGCAACGTGAAGGACGAGAAGGGCAAGGTGACGCACCCCGGCTACCCCGAGAGCTGGTACCGGGCCGTCGCCCAGGCCACCGGCGAGAAGCTGCGCACCCACAAGACGCCGTACGAGGAAGCGGAGGAGCGCGAGAAGAAGGCGAAGGCGAAGGCCACCGCCGAGAGCGTCCTCAAGCTGCTCGACGCGCGCGGGCTCAAGGTGGAGCCGAAGCAGCGCGAGACGGTGCTGGCCACAGAGGACTTGAAGAAGCTGGAGGGCTGGCTGGTGAAAGCCGCCACCGCCCCCAGCGCCGCGGCTGCCCTGGACGGCAAGTAGGCCTCGCCTTCGCTCCGAGGCGGACAGGGCGTCGCGCGGGCGCGAGGCCGAGCACCGGAGCGGCGCACAACTGCGGTGTGGGGTGTCGCCCTCTCGTCTGGGACACCAGCGCCGAGCGCGACGGTTGACTCAGCCGGTCAGCGGCAGCAGGTCCCGCTGTTCCACAGCGCACGGCCGTTGTCGTACAGCACGACGTTCCCGTCGTCCTGCACCGCCAGCCAGGCGCCCGGGTGGCCCGCCGTCCTGGAGTTCCACAACGCCGCGCCACTCGCCGAGTACAGCACCAGGTTGCCGTCTCCCTGCATGGCGAGCGAGCTCGTCGCCTGGCCGGCGCTGCGCGTGTTCCACAGCGCCAGGCCACCCTGGTACAGCACCACATTCCCGTCGCCCTGGTGCACGAAGGTGAAGCGCCCGTCACAGGAATGCACCGACTGGTTCGGCCCCAGCGCGGCGTTGGCCGCCAACCGTCCACAGGCCGTGGGCCCGGGCGTCGTGGGAGGAGGCGCCGGAGGAGGGGGAGGGGGTGGTGGCGTCGCCCCTGGCTGTGCCGTGTGGGTGGCCCACAGCACCCCGCCCGACGCGGAGGTGATGACGGCGTTGCCGTCGTCCTGCACCCGCAACGTCGCGCCGGTGTTGCCGTGCGTGCGCGTGTTCCACAGCGCCACCGACGCCGGCGAGTAGAGGACGAGGTTCCCGTCGCCCTGCATCACCAGCGCGCCCGTCGCCCTGCCGTTGGTGCGGGTGTTCCACAGCGCGCGGCCGCCGTCGTACAGCACGACGTTGCCGTCCCCCTGGTGCACGAAGCTGAAGCGACCGTTGCAGCTCGTCACCGCCTGGTTGGGCGCCAGCGCCGCGTTGCTGCCGAGGCGCCCGCAGGAAGCCGGCGGCTCCGCGGGCGGCGGAGGGGGCGTGGGCGCCACCGGGCAGTGGCCGCGCGCGCCCGGCGTCTTCACCACCGCGAGGTGGGTGGGCACCGGGCGTTCGCGGCCGTCCGACGGCACGTTGACGATCCGCCCGCCCACCCCCATCTCGGACGAGCCGCCGCCGTCGAGGTTGAGAGCCCACCAGGCCCCCAGCGACACCATGAAGTCCGCCGCCTCTCCGCACGTCATGCCGCGCCGTCCCTGCGACGGCGCCCGCCCGTCCACCA
>JBFMHF010000028.1:0-56688 GCA_040752975.1 Myxococcota bacterium | reverse complement strand
AGTTCCAGCTCGACGAGATCGAGCGCCTCAACCCGCAACCGGGGGAGGACCTCGCCCTCGAGCAGGAGCGCAGGCGGCTGGCCTCGAGCGAGAAGCTGCGGAACGCGGCTTCGGCGGCGGACGAGCTGATCAATGGGGGGGAGAGCTCCGGCTCGTCCGCCGTGGGCCGCGCGCGCCAGCTGATCGCCGAGGCCGAGCGGCTCGATCCCTCGCTCTCCAGGGTGCAGGCCGCGTTGATCACCGCGCAGGAAGGACTCGACGAGGCGGCTCGCGCGCTGTCCCGCTACCTGAGCACCCTGGAGTCGGATCCACGTCGGCTGGAGGAGGTGGAAGAGCGCCTCGACGCCCTGCGCCGGCTGTGCCGCAAGCACGCGGCCCCGCTCGAGGCCGTCCTCGACAAGCGCGCGGCCCTCGCCGCCGAGGCGCACGAGCTGGAGCACCGCGCCGAGCGCCGCGCCGAGCTGGAGGTGCAGCGCGCCGCCGCCAAAGAGACGGCGATTGCCGCGGCCGCCGAGCTGACGAAGGCGAGGAAACGGTCGGCGCAGAAGCTGGAGGCCGCCGCGCGCGACGGGCTGGCACGGCTGGCGCTCGGCAAGGCCCGCTTCGAGGTGCACTTCGCCGCCGCGCCCCTCGGCCCCAGCGGGGCGGACAGCGTGGAGTGGCTCTTCTCGGCCAACGTCGGCGAGCCGCCGCGGCCCCTGGCGAAGGTGGCGTCGGGCGGCGAGGCTTCGCGGCTGATGCTGGCGCTCAAGTCCGCTCTCGCCGGCAGCGACTCGTGCCGCTGCAGCGTCTTCGACGAGGCCGACGCGGGCATCGGCGGCGCAGTGGCCGACGTGGTGGGCCGGCTGATCAAGGAGCTGTCTGCCCACCGCCAGGTCCTCTGCATCACGCACCTGCCCCAGGTGGCGGCCCACGCCGACGCGCACCTGCGCATCGAGAAGGGAGAGTCGAAGGGGAGGACGCGGTCCGTCGTCCGGGTGCTGGCGCCCGGCGAGCCGCGCGCGCAGGAACTGGCCCGCATGCTGTCCGGAGTGGAGGTCACCCGGGAGGCGCTGGGCGCAGCGGAGGCGCTGCTGCGCTCGGCCGTGCGGGGCGCGCGCCTGACGCGGGCCAGAGGCCGCTCCGAGGCCCGACGCACCGCCTCCGCGTCGCATTGAAACCTGTAGCACTCGCCCTTCATCCGTTTGTTGCCGCCGTCGTTTCGTCCGCCTAACGTTGCGCGCCGTGGCGAAGACGGGGATGCGAGTGAAGGCTCTGTCGGCTGGGCTGACTGACGTCGGCCGCAAGCGCAATCACAACGAAGACAGCTTCCTCGTCGACGAGGAACTGCAGCTCTTCGTGGTGGCCGACGGCATGGGCGGCCACGCAGGCGGCGGCACGGCGTCCCGCCTGGCGGTGGAGACCATCGACCGCGAGATGCGCGCGGCCCGCAACGCACCGGACAACCCCTTCAGCGCCGACAGGCCGCTGCAGGAATCGCCGCTGCCGGAGTACCTCCGCAGCGCCGTCGAGAAGGCCTGCTTCGAGATCTTCAAGGCTGCCCAGGAAGATCCCCGCCTCGCCGGTATGGGCACCACCACCATCGCCCTCTGCATCCACGGCGAGCACGCCCTCTTCGCTCACGTCGGCGACAGCCGCGCCTACCTGGTCCGCGGCGATCTGATCCAGCAGATCAGCGAAGATCACTCGCTGGTCAATGAGCAGATCAAGGCGGGGATGATCACCCCCGAAGAGGCCAAGCACTCCCGCTACAAGAACATCATCACCCGCTCGGTCGGCTTCGAAGAGGAAGTGCAGGTCGACGTGATGGGCATCGTCACCGAGCCAGACGACTACTTCATCTTGTGCTCGGACGGCCTCGCCAACCTCGTGGAAGACAAAGAGATTCGCGAGATCGTCCACTCGGTGAGCCTCGAGGAGGCGCCGAAGAAACTGATCGAGCTCGCCAATGAGCGCGGTGGCGACGACAACATCACGGTCATCGTCGTGAAGACCGTGACCGAGCAGTGACGCCATGGGTCTAAGGGGTCGAAAAAAGACGGGGAAAAACGCTCGAAACCAGTTGCGTACAGCCCCACTGATCGGGGAGTGTTCGCCCGCTCCGGGCTGATCCGGGGCTTTCGGCTGGGAAGGGGAAGTCCGTTGTCGGAGAACAAGAGCTTCACCCTCATCGTCGTTCCGGACCGGCACGCCGAGGTCAAGCGCTTCCGACTGGAGAAGCGCTGGGTGATCCAGGCGCTGGCGGCGCTGGCCGTGCTGGTGGTGATCGCCGTGGCGATGACGGTGCACTACGCGACGGTCGTGTCCGAGGCGCAGGAGAATCCCGCGCTGCGTGAAGAGAACCTGAAGCTGAAGAGCGAGCTCGCCGTGATCCGCGAGCAGCTCGAGCACATCAGCGGAACGCTCGATCGCGTCGAGCGCTTCGACCAGAAGCTGCGCGCCATCACGCTGCTCTCGGATCCGCAGCGGAACCTGGCGATGGGTCCGACCGAGGCCCAGCCCCTGGCCGCCGGCGGGACGGGCGGAGGTGACACCAACGGCTTCGTCCGAGCCAAGCCCACCGAGACGCCTCAGGCCCTCACCCAGAAGCTGGACAAGCTGTCCGCCGAGGCCACGCGGCAGGAGCAGAGCCTCCAGGAGCTGCAGGCCTACTTCCAGGATCAGAAGTCATTGCTCGCCTCCGTCCCCTCCGTGTGGCCGGTGCGCGGCTGGGTGACGAGCGACTTCGGCTCTCGCCTCGATCCCTACACCTCCGAGCGCGTGATGCACGCCGGCCTCGACATCGCCGGCCCGCACGGCAAGGAGATCATCGCCCCCTCCGACGGCACCGTCGTCTTCGCCGGCCTCGAGGGTGGTTACGGCAACGTGCTCGTCGTCGATCACGGCTACGGCATCAAGACGCGCTACGGGCACCTGGCGTCCATCAACGTGAAGCCGGGCGAGAAGGTGAAGCGTGGCGACATCATGGCCATGATGGGCAACACCGGTCGCTCCACCGGGCCGCACCTGCACTACGAAGTCCGCGTCAACGGCGTCGCCCAGAACCCGCGCAAGTTCATCCTCGACGAGTGGTGACGGCGGCTCGTCTCGCCCCGCCTTTCGAGAGCGATTTCCGCTACCTTCCGTCGCCATGAAGATGGTGGACGTCGGAGCCAAGGACAAGACCGAGCGCGTGGCCGTCGCGACGGGCCGGGTGCGCATGTCGCATCAGGCGCTGGAGAAGATCCGCGCCGGTCGAGTCGAGAAGGGGGACGTGCTGGCCGCCGCCCGCCTCGCGGGGATCATGGCGGCCAAGCGGACGCCTGAGCTCATTCCCCTCTGCCACCCCATCGGGCTGTCAGGGGTGGAAGTGGAGGCCCGCCCGGCTGCGGGCGGGGTGGAGCTCCAGGCGACCGTGAAGACGGTCGACCGCACCGGCGTCGAGATGGAGGCCCTCGCGGCGGTCAGCGCCGCGGCCCTGACGGTGTACGACATGCTCAAGTCGACGGATCGCGGAATGGTGATCGAAGCGGTGCAGCTCGAGCACAAGAGCGGCGGTCGCTCTGGCGTGTGGACGCGCGCCGAGAAGGGCCTGGCGAAGCTGGAGAAGAAGCGGAGGTCCTCATGAGCACCCTCGTCGCTCTGGTGCTGACGGCGCTGGCGCCGGATCCGCTGATCGCCGGCAAGCCCTTCGTCTTCAAGGGGCACACGGACGTGGTGACGTCGGTGGCCGTCAGCCCGGACGGCGCCACCGTGGCCACCGCCGCGCGCGACAAGAAGGTCAAGGTGTGGAAGCGCGAGACGGGAGAGCTGCTGCACACCATCGGCGGGGCGCAGGAGCAGCTCAACGTGGTGCGCTTCTCGAAGGACGGCGCGCTCCTCGCCACGGGGGACACGGGCTTCCAGGTGCGCGTGGTGGACGTCCACAGCGGCGAGGTGAAGGTGAGCATCGCCCACCCCGGCCCCGTGAGTGACGTCACCTTCAGCCCCGACGGGAAGTCGATCGCCGTCGGGGGCATCAACGACACCGGCGCCGTCTACTCCCTCCCCGAGGGGAAGAAGCGCTTCGAGCTGCGCGGGCGGTCCGTCAGCTTCTCCGGCGACGGCAAGCAGCTCCTCGCGGCGAACGGGGCCGGCTCGCTGCTGCTCGTGGACGCGGCCACGGGCAAGGTGAAGAAGACGATCTCCACCGCGCCGCACCTGCCCTGGGCGGCCTGGTCGAAGGACGGGAAGACCATCGTGTCCTGGAACGGCAACGAGGCGGACGTGCGCCTGTGGAGCGCCGCGGGCAAGCAGGAGGGCCTGCTCGCCGGGCCGCCGAAGACGGGCTTCGAGGGGGCGCGGTTTCCCCGCGTGGCCGATCTCTCCCTCTCCGCCGACGGCGCCACCGTCATCACCGCCTGCGGCGACGGCCTGGTGCGGATCTGGGACGTCAAGGAGAAGGCCGTGAAGAAGACCTTCCCCGGGGACAACCCCGCCGTGGTGACGCTGTCGCCGGACGGACAGTGGCTCTTCGTGGGTGACGGACCGCTGGTGAAGTTCTGGTCGCTGGCCCCTTGAGGCCCGCGGCTCACCTCCACGTCTCGAAGAGCAGCGCCGCCAGCACCAGCGCGTGGGTGATCTGCCCTTCGCGCACCAGGCGCCTCAGCTCCGCCCGCGGCACGATCTCGACGCGGATGTCCTCGCTGCCGTCCTGCCTGCCCGAGTGCGCCTGCTCGCAGTCCAGGGCGAGGAAGGTGTGGAGCCGGTTGCCGAAGACGGCGGGGTTGGGGTGGCTGGTACCCAGCGCCTCGAGGCGGGCAGGGCGGAAGCCGGTCTCTTCTTCCAGCTCTCGCGCGGCGGCCGTCGCCGGATCCTCGCCGGGATCCAGCATGCCTCCGGGGATCTCCAGGTGGTTGGACCAGGTGCCGAAGCGGAACTGCCGCACCAGCACCACGTCGCCCGCCCGCGTGACGGGGATCACGTTGCACCAGTCGGGCGCCTCGATGACCGTGCGCACGTACGGCTTCCCGTCCCGGGGATCGGCCACGTCCAGGGTCCGCGTCTTGAAGATGTGGAAGTCTCTCGTCGAACGCTCGCCGAGCAACGTCCACCGGGGCGGTTGATCGCTCATAGGTGGTGGGAGTGTACCGCCGGAAGGCGCACACCGAGGCCCTCCTTGGGCCTGCCCGTCCAAGCGAGTAGAAGGAGGGAGGATGGTCCCGCTCGACGCCGCCTCCTCGGTCGTGCTGCTGGAGTTCGAGCGCTCGTATGGGCTGGGCTTCGTGGCGCCGAATGGGCGCATCGTGACGTGCTTCCACGTGGTGTCCGACGAGCCGGTGATCACCGCCCACCTGGCGGACGGTCGCTCGCTCCCGGTGCTGGCGGTGTGCGGCATCGACGCGCGGCGCGATCTCGCGGTGCTGGACGTGGGGCTGCTCGACGCGACGCCGGTGCGGCGCCCGTCGGAGCGCCTGGCGACGGACGGCACGAGGGTGTTCGCCTTCGGCATGGTGCCCCACGAGGGTCGCGCGCGCTGGGTGGAGGCGAAGCTGGCCGAGCTGCAGGTGCTGGGCTCCTCGCTGACGGTGTACCGGGTGGAGGGAGAGGTGCCGCTCGACTCGTCGGGTGGCCCGCTGGTGGCGGAGGACGGCACCACGCTGGGCGTCGTCACGGTGGCGGAGTCGGACGATGGCCTGGTGACGCTGGGCGTCCCCTGGAAGTACCTCGAGCCGCTCCTGGGCCGGCACCAGCAGCTGCCCTTGACGGCGCTGTCCCTGTCCGAGCGCAAGCCACCGCGCCGGGAGATCCCCAACCACCCGCTCTCGGTATTGGAGGGCAGCACCATGGCCGGCCTCGAGGCCAGCACCGAGGCGATCGCCGGGGCCATCCGCGAAGGGGCGCCGGCCTACAACGCGGGCGACGTGGCCCACTGCTACAAGGTGTACAGCGACACCGCGCGGCGGATCATCGACGCGCGCCGGGACTGCCCTGGCGTGCAGAAGGCGTTGCGCGAAGGGCTGGCGCGGGCCGAGTCGATGAAGGACGTCGACGCGCAGGCCTGGGCCATGCGCGACGCCTTCGACGGGCTGCTCGCGGTGATCGAGAAGTTCATGCGGACGCAGGGGGCGGCGTTCCAGGGCAAGCCGCGGCTGCTCAACTGACCGCGCGTGTCTGCCGGGCCGCCTTGTCTCCATGGCGGGCGGGCGCCGCGGTCCCCCTGACGCCCACGAGAGCTGGACGCGGTCCTCGATGACGGGCCTGGCCCATCTGGGTCGCCCAGCGGGTGAAAGTCACGGCGTCCCGGCGTCGTGAGCCATGGCGCCTGCGTCTGCGTCAGCTGGCGTGGCGGGCGGAGGTGGCGGCGCGGGAGCCGGAAGCGCTTCCACGAGCCCTTTGAGCTTCTCGAGGCCCTTCGCGAAGTTCGCGGCGAGCATCTCCTCGATCGTCCCCCGGAAGTAGCCGCCGATGACGGGAGGCAGGGTGCCCTCGTCGATCCACGTCACCTTCGTGCCCGCGCCCTCTCGCGTGTAGACGAAGCGGCCCTGCGCGTTCACCTCATCGGCCTCGATCGCCTCGTCGATGGTGAGGCCGAGCGTGGGGTCGCTCTTGACGATCTCCATGCGTCCCTTGCCCATCACCGGGCCGTTCCATGCCCAGCGCGCGCCCACGCCGCGATCCGGCCCCTCGTACGTCCACACCACCTTCGGATCCATGTCCTTGTTCCACGCGGCCCAGTCGGCCCACTTGTGGAGATCGTCGAGGAACGGGTGGATGCGCTCAGGCGGGGCCTGGATGACGATGGACTGCTCCACGTGCCACTTTCGCGGGAGCAGCGCGCCGATGACGAGCACCACGACGAGCAGGCCGACGAGGCCCAGGGCGATGCGGCCGAGGATCTTCATGGGTGGTTCCCTCTCTGGTTTGCGCCCCGGTTATGCCAAGTAGCGGCGCATGGCTCACTTCGATTCGTCCAGCGCCGAGGTCCTCGTCTTCACCTTCAAGGAAGGCCTGCTGTCGGCCGTGGCGCACGATCTGAAGCTCCGGGTGACGAAGTTCGGGCTGGAGGTGGAAGGCGATTCGGTGAAGGCCGAGTTCGACGCGGCGTCCCTCGAGGTCGTCACCGCGATGAAGGACGGGAAGGAGAACCCCGGTGCGCTCCCCGGCTTCGCCTCCACGGAGATCCACAAGAACATCGTCAACGACGTCCTCGAGGCGAAGAAGTACCCCGTGATCCGCTTCGAGACGACGCGGATCACCGACGCCGAGGTGCGGGGCCGCCTGTCGCTGCACGGTCAGACGCGCGAGCTCACCGGCGCGCGCAAGGACGCCGGCGGGAAGAAGGTGGCCGAGTTCCGGTTCGATCAGCGCGACTTCGGGATCAAGGTCTACAGCGCGATGCTGGGCACCCTGAAGATCAAGCCCGAGGTGGTGGTGCGCGTCGCCTTCTGATCGGCCCCGCCGTCAGCGCTTGATCGCCGGGCGAATCAGCGTGTTTTCGATCTCGTCGTCGTCGGCGGCGAGATCCTGCAGCTTGGCGTTGGTGGCACGCAGGCGGCGCGAGAGCTCACGGCAGAGGTTCTGGAGGATCATCACGTAGCCGGCCACGTCCTGTTGGTAGAGCGTGTAGAGGTCCCGGTTCCCCAGGGAGTAGAGCAGCGCGGGCTTCTCCACCACCACCGTCGCCGACCGCTTCTGAATGTCGATCAGCGTCATCTCGCCGAAGAACTCGCCCGGCCCCATGCGGACCATCTTGATCCGCCGGCCGTCGGGGAGGTCGCGGCAGACCACCACCTCGCCCTGCCGCACCAGGAACATCGCGCGTCCCGACTCGCCCTGCTTGCAGACCGGCTCGTCGGGGCTGACGTGGTGCACGCCCAGCAGGTCGATGACCCGGCGAAGCGTCGGCTCCTCCAGGCCCCCGAAGAGGGCGATGGTGGGGAGCCAGGTCAGCAGGTCGTCGACGTCTTTCGTCACGGGCTACCTCTGACGCGTGAGCTGGGACACAGCGTCTCCCAGCCCTTCCAGCGTCAGAGGGTACATCGGGTAGACCTTGCGGAGCACGTCAATCGTCGTCTGCCACCAGCTCGAGGGCGGCTCCGGGTTGAGCCACACCGAGGCGGGGTAGTGCTCCCGCAGCTTCGCCATCCACATCACCCCCTCCATCCCCTCGTCGCCGGGCCAGCCGGATCCGCTCATCAGCTCCCACGGCGCCATCAACGCGTCGCCCACGACGATCAGCTTGTAGCGGCGATCGGTCTCGGTGAAGAGCTCCGACACCTTCACCGGCTCGGAGAAGCGCGCGTTCTTGTAGACGCGGCCGTAGACGCAGTTGTGGAAGTAATAGGTCCTCAGCTCGCGGAAGTGCGTCGCCTTCTTCGCCGCGGTGAAGAGGCGCGACACGAGGTGCGCGTAGGGGTCCATCGAACCGCCCACGTCCATCAGGAGGATCACCCGGGTGTTCGACTTGCGCGGCGGCCGCGTCACCACCTCGAGGTCGCCTAAGTTCCGCGCCGTCTCGGAGATCGTCTTGTCGAGATCGAGCTCCTGCTCGTTCCCCTCGCGGGAGAAGGCGCGCAGCTTGCGCAGGGCCAGGCCGAGCTGGCGGACGTCGAGCACGAGATCGTCGCGGTACTCCTTGAAGTGGCGCTCGCCAGCCACACGGATCGCGCTGCGCCCTCCGCCCGAGCCCCCGACGCGGATCCCCGGTCGCGCCGCCCGCCCGGAGTGGCCGAAGGGCGACGTGCCCCCGGTGCCGATCCACTTGTTGCCGCCGTCGTGGCGCTCCTTCTGCTCGCGCAGCCGCTCCTCGAAGAGCCGCTCGATCTCCCGCGGATCGAGCTGCTCGAGCAGGGCCTTCTCTTCGTCGGTGAGCTCAGGGAGCCTGAGCCGCGCGTCCTTGAGCCACTCGAGCAGTTGTTGGTGCAACTCCACCGCCAGCGACTCGATGCCCTGAAACACCTTCGCGAAGGCCTGATCGAACGCGTCGAGGTGCTTCTCGTCGTGGATCAGGAGGGAGCGGGCCACGAAGTAGAAGCCTTCGAGCGAGCTGTCGTGCAGGCCGTGCTTGAGCGCCCCGGCCAGCGCGACGGCCTCCTGGGCGCCCACCGGCACCTTCCGCGCCCGCAGCTCGTAGAGGAAGGGGATGAACATGACGACTTCAGGCCCGGCTGCGCTTGCCGCCCGCGAAGGCCTCCTGCACGGCGAGGAGATCCTGCTCCCGCTTGAGCAGCGCGCCCATGAAGGGGAGGTGCTCGTCGAGCTTCACGGTCGTCATCCCCGCGGCCTTGAGCGCCGCCAGCCAGTCCACCAGCTCGCTCGTCGACGGGCGCTTGCGCAGGCGCGTCAGGTTCCGCAGCTCGTAGAAGACCTCCAGGGCCTGCTCGGCGAGGCGCTCGGAGAGATCCGGGTGGTGCACCGAGACGATCCGCTTCATCAGCTCCTGATCGGGGAACTCGATGAAGTGGAACACACAGCGGCGGAGGAAGGCGTCGGGCAGGTCCTTCTCGTTGTTGGAGGTGATGATCACCACCGGCCGCTCCCTGGCGACGATCTCCTTGTCCGTCTCGATGATGCGGAAGCGCATGCGGTCGAGCTCGTGGAGGAGATCGTTGGGGAACTCCAGGTCGGCCTTGTCGATCTCATCGATGAGCAGCACGCGACGCTCGGGTGCGGCGAAGGCCTCACCCAGCGGGCCCAGGCGGATGTACTTGTTGATGTCGCGCACGTCGTGATCGTTGAAGCGCGAGTCGTGGAGGCGCTGCACGGCGTCGTACACGTACAGGCCTTCCATCGCTTTGCTGGTGCTTTTGACGTTCCAGGTGAGCAGCTTCATGCCCAGGCCCTGGGCGATGGCTTCGGCCAGCAGCGTCTTCCCCGTGCCGGGCTCCCCCTTCACCAGCAGCGGCCGCTGGAGGACCAGCGCGCAGTCGACGGCGGCGCGAAGTGACTCGTTGGTGAGGTAGGTGTCGGTGCCCTTGAAACGCATGGGCTGGAGGTTAACCCCGAGTGCGCTAGCGTGCCTGCCCGATTCGGGGAGGGACGCGCGTGCGCAAGTGGAAGCTGATGTTCACGACCCTGCCGTTCGTGGCGGGTGTGACGATGCTCAAGCTGGTGTTGGACAAGGGGCTGGGCTTCTCCGGCGTGGTGGAGTTCAGCGACGTCGGCATCGTGCTGACGGGCGGCGTCTTCCTCCTGGGCTTCATGCTCGCCGGCACGATGGCGGACTACAAGGAGGCCGAGAAGATCCCCGGTGAGGTCGCCACCACGCTGGAGACGATCGAGGAGATCTTCGTGCTGGCCGCCACCGGGCGACCCGCGCTGAAGCTGCCCGAGCTGCGGCGGCAGGTGCTCGGCCTGGTGGAAGACATCAAGGCCTGGATCCTCAAGAAGAAGCAGACGTCGGAGATGTTCGCCGCCATGACGCGCATGACGGGCACGATCCGCCAGCTCGAGCGCGATGGCGCCGGCCCCTACGCGTCGCGCGCGGTGCCGCAGGTGCTCATGCTGCGGAAGAACCTGCAGCGGATCGACGTCATCTCGCGCACGGGTTTTCTCCCCCCGGCCTACGCGCTGCTCGAGGTGTTGCTGGCGATGATCCTCGCGCTCTTGCTGGTGGCGAAGTTCAAGAGCCTGATCGCCGAACTGATCCTCGTGCCGTTCGTCACCCTGGTGAACGTGTACATGCTGCGGCTGATCAAGGACGTCGACGATCCCTTCGACTACCAGCCCGACGGCACGCACAAGGGAGGCGCCGAGGTGGAGCTCTACCCGCTGGACGACTACCGGGAGCGGCTGGCGAAGCGGCTCGACGACGCCGCCTGATCACTCCTCCAGCTCGAAGCGGGAGGCGGGGCGCTGGGCGTGGGCGTCGAGGTACGCCGCGAAGCCGGCGCGCGAGTCCAACTGGAAGTCGGGGAGCCGGGCCAGCGTCTCCGGCGCAAAGTGGTATTGCTCCACGACCAGGCTGGCGCGCACCTCTCCCGGGGCGCCGTCGAAGGCGCACACCTCGTGGGACAGGCCGCCGTGGAAGTGGACGAGCTGGTTGTCGCGCGGCCGCAGGGCGCCGATCGGCAGCTTGTTCAGGTACAGCTTGAGCTCGCCGCCGCGCGCCGCCGGCACGTGGAGGTAGAGGACGGAGACACACTCCGGGATCGCCTCGGGCTCTTCAGCGGGCTTGCGCAGCGTCGCGTCGACGTGCCGCGCCACCGTGCCCCCCTCGGAGACGAGCAGCACGTTCAAGTACCAGGCGTTGGGGACGCGGCGGATCGTCCTGCGCCAGAAGGGCGCGACCGCGCGCGCACCGGGTGCCCCGAGGATGGTGGGGAGGTAGGCGGCCAGCGGAGGGAAGCGCTCCGTCACCTTCGCGACGCCTCCCTCCTTGAAGATCACCGCGAAGCCGCGGCTGGACTGGAAGGGCCCGGCGAGGGTGCTGCGCCCCACGAGGGGGGAGGAGAGGAGCGTGTCGCGCAGCGCCTCGAAGTCGGCGCGGGGCAGGGCGTCACGCTTCGCCTGGTAGGGCCACACGGTGGGCATGGTGCCCCAGCGGCGAACGGGAGGAAACCGGGCGGGAAACTTGCCTGTCGCACGGTGTAGCGGAAGCTCTCGGGCGTGGTGATTGAGCTCAAGCACCGCGCGCCGCGCGTCCGGTTCAAGCACCCGGTGCGTGTGGTGCCGCTCGATGGCGCCCCCCGGATCTACCGAACGCTCACCGCCAACCTCTCGCGGAAGGGGATGTTCGTCCGCATGCCGGAGCCGCTGCCGATCGGCACGCGGGTGGCGCTGTCGCTGGAGGCCGGGGGCCAGGCGCTGCCCTTCGCGGAGGCCGAGATCGCCTGGTGCCGGACGGTCGAGTCGCAGTGGCCGGGTCGCTACCCCGGCTTCGGAGTGCGCTTCACGTCGTTCCTCAACCCGCGCGCGCCGGAGCTGCTCGAGTACCTGGTGAAGAACCTCGATCGCGGCCGGCCGCTCAAGCTGGCGCCGAGGCGTTCGCGAAGGCGATGGGTCGCGGTGGGCGCCGCGGCCGCCCTCGTCGCGCTCCTGTGCGCGACCCTCCTCGTCCTCTCGCGCGGTGAGCCAGCGTCGTCGGACGCCACGTCCGCGGGGAGTCGGGAAGGCGCGGGATCGACGAGCTCGCCGGAGGAAGACCCAGTCGCGCGCGACGGCAGAGCGGAGGAGCCGCCGGCAGCGCGGTCGGCCTCCGTCGAGGACGGGGAGGCTGGCGCCGCGGTGGAGGAGGGGCCACCAGCCGAACCGGGAGACAGTCCCGCTGCTGTCGCCGCGACTGCCGAAGCCGAGCCACCCAGCGCCCAGCCGCCGGCCGCCGCCCATGACGGTGAGGCCGGTCCTTCGCGCGACGCGCTCGGTCCCGGTGCCACGACGCCGGACGTCGGCCAGACACCTCCAGCCTCAGCCTTGAGGGAGGCGCAGCTTCCTCCCGCCGGCGCCCTCGCCGGCAGCGGCACGACAGCGGACGTCGGGCAGCCCCCTCCAGCACCAGCCGCCAGTGGCGCGCAGCTCGGTTCGCCGGACGCGCCTCCCGCTCCAACCGCCAGGCCCACGCAGGCGCTTCACGCCGGAGCGTCAGTCCCCACGCGGCAGGAGGGGCAGCCGGCGTCTCTCCAGGCGGTCGCCGATCACCCACAGGCAGCGCCGGCCCTGCACCGCGGGAAAACGACGCAGGCCGTCGCCCAGCCAGTTCGAGCGGTGGTCCAGCCGGCCTCCAGTCCTGCCGATCCAGCGACCAGCGCCGCGAAGGTGGCCAGGTCGATCGACCCTCGGTCCGTTGCCACGTCGCAGCCGACTTCGAGGGCCTCTGCCGCGGGCGTGAAGGGCGCTACGCCAGCCGCTCCCCCCACGCCTTCAAGCACGCGCCTCGCGCTTCCATCGGGGGCGCTGCAGGCGATCTCCTGGCATGGCCAGGCCACCACCATCGAGGTCGGCCTCGAGCTGGCGCCGGGCGCTGCGCTGTCCCGCGCCTTCCTCCTGGCGGGGCCGCCGCGGCTCGTCCTCGATCTCGACGGGAAGGCTCCCCGGAAGAGCTACTCCCTCGAGGCGGGCGCTACATGGATTGAGCAAGTCCGACTGGGGCCGCACGGGAAGTCGACCCGCGTGGTGGTCGATCTCAAGCGCGCCCCCACGTCGGTGTCTCACCAGGCGGACGCGGTGACGCTCTCGTTCTCCCGCTGAGTTGCGGAGCGCCACACACTTCTTCATCCCCGACTCACAGCGGCCTGACACGGTGCGGGTTTCCTCCTCTACGCAGGCCGGGCTCCACCGGCTGCGACACACGAGGAGCGACCATGAAGACGCTGATGCTGACGGGAGCGCTGGGGCTGACACTGGCAGTGGGAGCGACGGGCTGTGGCCGTGGGGCCGATCGCCTCGAGCGCGCCGAGAAGATGGCGGACTGGAAGGTGGCTGACGCGATGGACGAGCTCGACGCCACGCCGCAGCAGACGGAGCGGGCCCAGGCCCTCGCGAAGGGGCTGGTGATCGACGCGAAGCCGCTGGTGAAGCAGGGCCTCGAGGCGCGGGACGCGCTGATCTCCGAGTGGAAGGCCTCCCGGCCCGACTCCACGAAGATCCACGCGCTCGTCGATGCCCAGCTCGAGGCTGTCCGCGGCTTCGTCCACAAGGTCGCCGACGCCGCCATCGAGCTGCACGGCCTGCTCACGCCCGAGCAGCGCGACGAGGTGACGGCGCGCCTCGAGAAGCACGCGAAGCGCTGAGGCGCGGGTGCCAGCGCCGTCTGGCGTGCAGATCCAGTGACGGTTGGTGATTCGTCGCGCGGCCGGTAGAAGCCGGCGCGTGGACGTCTCCGTCGTGGCGATCATCGCCCTCACCCTCGTCGCCTTCGCCGCGGGGCTGGTGGACGCGATCGCCGGAGGGGGAGGGCTGCTCACGGTTCCCGCGCTGCTCACCGCCGGGCTGCCGCCCCACGTCGTCTTCGGCACCAACAAGGGCCAGTCGGTCTTCGGGAGCTTCTCCGCCCTGCTGCGCTTCTGGCGTGCCGGCCTGGTCGACCGACCGCGCGCCCGCGTGCTCTTCCCCCTCGGGCTCCTCGGCTCGTTCGGCGGCGCCGCGCTGCTGCTGCTGGTGAAGCCCGACGTGCTCAAGCCGGTGGTGTTGGTGCTGCTGGTCGGGGCGGGACTCGTCGTCGCCTTCGTGCGCCCGCCCGCGGACGCAGCCACGAAGCCCACCCCGAAGAGGGCGGTGCTGGAAGGCGCGGTGATCGCCCTGGCCATCGGGGCCTACGACGGCTTCTTCGGGCCGGGCACCGGCACCTTCCTGATCATCGCCTTCGTCACCGTGCTGCACTTCTCGCTGCAGCAGGCGTCGGCCAACGCCAAGGTGGTGAACTTCGCGTCCAACCTGGCGGCGGTCATCCTCTTCACCGCGCGGGGGCTGGTGCTGTGGAAGGTGGCGCTCCCGATGGCCGCGGGCCAGTTCCTCGGAGGGGCCGTCGGCGCGCACCTGGCCGTGAAGGGGGGCGATCGCGTGGTGCGGCGGGTCGTGCTCCTGGTGGTGCTGGCGCTCGTCGTCCGCCTTGGTTACGACGTGTGGACCGGGCCCTGAGGCCCCTGGGAGCGACGCGCATGGCGAAGATCACGATCACCTACTGCGGGGCTTGAGGGTACTTGCCCCGGGCCACCCGTGCGGCGGCCGCGCTGAAGGACGAGCTGAACCTGGAGGCCGAGTTGATCAAGGGGTCGGGCGGCATCTTTGAGGTCGCCGTCGACGGGCGGGTCGTGTGCGCCAAGAAGCTGGGCCAGTTCCCCACCGAGAAGGACGTGGTGGACGCGGTCGCGAAGGCCATGAGCGGCTAGAGTCCCCGAGGCCTGATGCACCACCACCATCACCACCTGTCCATCGAGCGGCCGCGGTTGAGTCTGTCGGAGCGGGTTCGGCGGGGCCTGGGCGCAGCCGTCACCGACGGCTTCTTCAAGGGGGCGGCGACGAGCGCGAAGTGGCTGCCCATCGCCCGGCCTGGCGTGCACGGCGTTTCGGTGGAACGGGACATCCCCTATCGGCGCACGGGCCGCTGGGAGCACACGCTGGACATCTACCGCCCGGTGGATGCGCCCGGGCCGCTGCCGATCGTCCTCTACATCCACGGCGGCGGCTTCCGGGTGCTGTCCAAGGACACGCATTGGATCTTCGGCCTCGCCTACGCGCGCCGCGGCTACCTGGTGGTGAACATCAACTACCACCTGGCGCCGGCGCACCCCTTCCCGGCGGCGGTGGCGGACGTGAGCGCGGCCTGGCAGTGGCTGGTGGTGAATGCGGCGCGGCTGGGGGGCGACCTCTCGCGGGTGGTGGTGGCGGGTGAGTCCGCCGGAGCCAACCTGGCCACGGTGCTGACGCTGATGACGGCCTTCCCGCGAACGGAGAGCTACGCCCGCGACGCCTTCGCCACGCAGGTGACGCCGCGCGCGGTGGTGGCCGCCTGCGGGATCTACGACGTCAGCCGCACGGAGCGCTTCGCGGGCAAGGGCCGGTTCCTGCGCGATCGTCTCGAGGAGGTCGCGGACGCGTACCTGCACGGCGTGAAGCTGCGCGATCGCCGGACGCTGGACCTCGCCGACCCGGTGGTGGCCCTGGAGCGCGACGAGGCGCCGGCTCGGCCGTTGCCGCCCTTCTTCCTTCCGTGCGGGACGTGGGACGTGCTGCTGGGGGACTCACGGCGGCTGCACGCGGCGTTGGTGGGGCGGGGCTCCGAAAGCAGCGAGGTCCGCGAATACCCCCGCGGACCCCACGCGTTTCACGCCTTCGTCCTCATGCCCCAGGCCCGCGCCTGCTGGAAGGACACCTTCGCCTTCCTCGATCGGCACGTCGGCCCAGCGCGCTGATCAGCGCTCGCAGACCATCGCCGGGGCGGGCTGACCCAGCCGAGCCAGGAGCTGCTGCTTCGCCTCGGGCGTGAGCTGCGAGACGACGAAGTGGCCGTCTTCGGTCAGCGTCAGCGCCGAGTCGGCGTTCAGCTTGCCAGACTCGAACAGCTCCTTGAGCTCGTTGAGCGCGACGGCCTTCTGCTCCTCGGTCAGCTGTTGGAACTGAGGGTTCTTCTCCAGCATCACGATGGAGTTCTGCAGCGCGTCCTTGGTGTCGGAGAAGGGGAAGGCGTCACCGAGGATCACCAGCAGCAGGGCCTGGATGGGGAAGGTCGCGAGATCGAGCGCGAAGGTGATCGGCACCAGGAAGACGCCGGTGGCCTTGCGATCGACGTACGACGGGCGCCGCGTGGTGACGCCGATGAAGGCGCGATCGACGGCGCGCGTCAGCAGGCAGCCCGTAGAGAGAAGAGAGGTCACGACGGCGAGGGCGGTGAGACGCATCAGGCGGCTGCGCATGGCGAGCTCCAGGAGAGGGGAAGTCCGGCGCTGATCATCTGCGTGCCCGGCGAAGGGATCAAGAGATCCACCGCGCGGGCCTCCGGCCACAGGGTGCTACAGGGTGCGTCAGGTGCGCGCCTGCTCGGCTGCGGGCGTCTCGCCGGTGATGGTCTTCTCGGGCTTCACCCGCATCCCGTAGCGAATGGCGGCCGACTCGATGATGCGGCTGATCAGCTGCGTGTACGACAGGCCGCGCTCTTCGGCGGCCATGCCCAGCTCGCTCTCCTTCTCGAGGTAGGGGTTGGGGTTCACTTCCAGCACGAAGGGCTCGCCCTTGGCGGAGATGCGGAAGTCGACGCGGGCGTAGTCGTGCAGCTTGAGCGCGCGGAAGGCGAGCAGCGCGCTGCGCTCGATGCGGGCCTTGAGCTCCGCGGGGAGATCCTTCGCCACCATCAGGTACGGGCCGTCCTCGCCGAGATCCGCGAACTTCACTTCGCGATCCGACACCTTCGGCACCGACGGATCCCACTTGCCCCAGTTCAGCTCGAGGATGGGGAGGATCTCCGGGCGCGTGCCGTTCCCCAGCACGCCCACGTACATCTCCCTGCCGTCGATGAACTCTTCCGCCAGCGCCTCGTCGTTGAACGTCTTGCGGATCTCCCGCACCCGCCGGGTCATGTCTTCCCAGTCGTTCACCACCGAGTGCTTGCCGATGCCCAGGGACGCGTCGGTGCGGGCCGGCTTGACGATCAAGGGGAAGCTCATGCGCCCGAAGGCCTCGAAGGCGTCGCCGTCGAAGGTGAGGAAGCGCGGCGTCGGCACCTCGTGGTACTCGAGCAGCTGCTTGGTGAGGATCTTGTTCTGCGCGAGCAACAGGCCCGCCGTGCCTGAGCCGGTGAACTTCATGCCGGCCATCTCCATCACCGCGGCGACGTTCACCTCGAGGCGGTAGTCGTCGGCGAACGTCTCGCAGACGTTGAAGACGAGATCGGGCTTCGCCTTCTCCAGCGCCTTCAGGAGATCGAACACGCGATCGTGCACGCCCACCAGCGTCGGGGTGTGGCCCAGCTCGGAGAGGGCCGCCGAGACGTCGTTGACCACCTTGTCCACCGGCTCGCCCGCTGGCTGGTAATGAAGAACGGCGATCTTCATCGCGGGGACGGTCGCGGCTGCCATGCAGCTGCAGACTGTAGATCGGATCGCGCGTCGCGGTCGCGCGACTTCAGTCCCACTTCACTCCACTTCGAAGAAGCGGTCCGTGTAGACGAAGTTCATCGCCAGCGTGGTGACGAGCGCGGTGAGTCGAGTCATGTACTCACGCGCCTCGTCGCGGTGCACCGTGAGCTTGAGCGAGGCGATGCGCTCCAGCAGGTGATCGAGCACGCTCGTGGCTACGCCGCGCGACACGCCGGAGTACTGCGTCACCGCCGCGAGCAACGACTGACGCTCGGCGCGCACCAGGGTGTCGGCGCTGGTGTTGCCCACGCCCTCGGCCTCGAAGAGCTCCTGGAGATCCTGATCGAGGTGATCGCCGATGGAGACCTCGATCTTGTCCTCCAGCATCCGCTGCCGGTAGTGATCGAGGACCGTCTCCTCCATTTGCTCCACGTCCATGTCGCGCTCCCCCAGGGTGACGGTCGGCGGCGTGCGGCCCAGGGCCTGGACGGTCTGCCCCACGTACTGCAGCTTCTTGAGCGCGCCCCAACCCTTGTAGCGCGTCTCCCAGTTGGAGCCGGGCGTCAGCCACACGGCGAAGGTCTCCGCGAAGTCCTCGTCGGGGTGCTTCTGCGCGTACCACCCGGTGATGTGCACGACGTACTTCCGGCTGAAGGGGCGCGGCTTGTACGACTCGACGTACGGCTTGGAGAAGTCGCCGAACTGCTTCTTCCACTCGTCCGTCTCGTACAGCTTGTAGGCGTAGTTGAAGGCGTGGCCGGCCTCGTGGCGGAGGAACATCATGATGTCCTCCTCGTCCTCCGCGCCGGCTCCCAGCGCGTCTTCGATCCGCACCAGGTTGGGATCCGCCAGGTAGAAGGGAATGCCGATGACCGGCACCTCCGACGGGCACCCCCACTGATCCGACAGGTAGCACTCGGGCTTGAGCGAGATGCCCTTCGCTTCCAGCTCCTCGTACAGCCGCTGGATGTACTTCTCGAGCGGCGTGTCCTTGACGTGGAGCTTGAGATCCTTGATCCGCGCCTGCAGCAACGCCGCGCTGGCCGGAGGCAGGCCCTCTCCGAAGTGGAGCTCGGGCGTCTTTTCCCGGAAGGCAGTCTGGGCAAGCGCGGTGCTCATGGCGTTGGCTGCGGGGCACATTAACGAAAGGCACCAACGCGCCAAGGGGGGAGGCCGTTCCTCCTGAATTGCCCTGAGAAATCAGCCCATTCGAGGAGGCGGGCCCCCCTTTGGGAGTGTCTGGCGCACCGCGTCACGGCGAACAGGGGCCGATGTAGGTGCCTTGCTTTCGGCAGTGGTTTCTGGTTGCCGCCCCGGCGGACGAAGGTCACTCGAAGGCGCCGATGTCGTCGTCGGGCTTCTTCGGGGGCTTCTTCGTGGTGGTGGCGCGAGGGGCGACGCGCTCGAGGTGGAACTCGAGCTCCTGATCGCTCTCGGGGCGCAGGCTCTTCTCGAGATCGCGGTACTCGGCGAGGCGGAAGGTGAGGGTGCGCGTGGTGCCTTGATCGAACGCGGCAGTGAGGGGCGTCTTGCCGATGACGACTCCGCCTTCCAGGACCTCGGCGCCGGCCGGCTTCGTCTTCAGGGTCAAGGTCACCTTCGGGGCGGGCGTGGGCGTGACGGGCGGCGGCCTGGGTGCGTCGGTCCCCGGCTTCGTGGGGGACGTGACGAGCTTGCTGGGCGGCGGCTCGGCGGGCTTCGCGCTCATCTTCCAGGCGACCGCGCCGCCGATGCCCACCACGAGGACTGCGGCGAAGCCGACGAGCAGCCCCAGCCCGCCTGATTTCGGCCTGGGCCTCGGCGTCTCCGCGGCGGCGGAAGGCGACACCTCCACCTTCGATGACGCGCTCTTCGGGATCGGCTTCGAGACCGCGGACACGGAGCGGGAGGCGGGGCGCGACTTGCTCTGGCTGCCCTTGCGGGACGCGCTGGAACTGCCGCTGCCCGACTCCTTCGACGTGTCGGGGGTGAAGATGGGCGCGGCGTCCAGCACGGCGTCCGGAACGCCCGCCGTCGCGGCGAGCAGCGCCTTGATGAACTCGTCCGCCGTCTGGAAGCGATCTTCCTTCTCGGGCTTGAGGCCCTTCGCGATGAAGCGATCGATGGCCTCGGGGACGGGGGCGCCCTGGCGGTAGGTGGAGACCGGCGGGACCTTGCCGCTCAAGGAAGCGGTGAGCGCCTTGCGCACCGAGTTGGCCCCGTACGGAGAGTGCCCGGTGAGGCAATAGAAGAGGACGCCGGTGAGGGAATAGAGATCGGAGCGCTGATCGACGACCTCCCCGCCGGCCTGCTCGGGCGGCATGTACTGGGGCGTGCCCAGCACCTGGCCGGTGGACGTGAGGTGCTCTTCGTCTTCGCTCTCCAGCGCCTTCACCAGGCCGAAGTCGAGGACCTTCACGTACTCGTTACCATCCACCTGCGTCAGCATCACGTTGTGCGGCTTGATGTCGCGGTGGATGACGTTCTGCTTGTGCGCGTGGCCGACGCCCAGGGCCGTCTGCTCGATGACCGCGGCGGCTTCGCGGAGCGTCATCGGGCCGTGCTGCTTGACGCGCTGGCGGAGGCTCTCTCCTTCGAGCAGCTCCATCACGTAGTAGCACATGCCGTCTGGCGTCTGGCCAAAGTCGAAAATGGTGATGATGTTCGGGTGGTGCAGGCGGCTGGCGATCTCGGCCTCGCGGCGGAAGCGCTCGAAGAAGCTGGGCGCCATGGCCAGCTGCGGGTGCAGCGTCTTCAAGGCCACCGGGCGCTGCATGGAGGTCTGCACGCCGCGGAAGACCATGCCCATGCCGCCCTGGCCCAGCACCGCGTCGATGCGGTACCGGCCGTCCAGCGTCTTGCCGATCAGATCCTCGGCCTTGACTGAGTCGAACGGGTCCTTCGCCATGGGGCGAAGGGCACTGTACCCAAGATGCGGGAGGCTTGCGTGCCCCAACGTTCCCCGGGTAACGCTGGCGCGGCGTGAGCCTGCTGATCGTCAACGGCCTCGAGCTGTCCTACGGGGCGAAGGTGCTCTTCCACGGGGCGGCGCTGAACATCGGCCCGACGGATCGCATCGGGCTGGTGGGCGCCAACGGCACCGGCAAGTCGACGCTGCTCAAGATCCTCGTGGGCGCGGTGACGCCCGACGCCGGGACGCTCACCTTCCGGCGGGGGACTCGGGTGGGCTACCTGCCGCAGGATCTCCAGGAGCTGCCAGAAGGCGCGCTGGTGGACGCGGTGCTCTCGTCGGTGCCCGGCCGCGATCAGCTCGACGCCCGGCTCTCCCAGACGGAGACGCAGCTCGCGCAGACGAGCGATCACGACGAGCAGCTCGAGCTGGCCGCCGCGCTGGCGGAGCTGCACGAAGAGCGCGATCACTTCGACGATCACTACGGCCGGCACCGCGCCGAGCGGATCCTCCTCGGGCTGGGCTTCAAGCCGGCGGACTTCGAGCGTGACACGAAGGTGTTCTCCGGCGGGTGGCGGATGCGCGCGGCGCTGGCGGGGTTGCTCTTGCAGGATCCGGATCTGCTGCTCCTCGACGAGCCGACCAACCACCTCGACCTTCCGACGCTGGCCTGGTTCGACGGCTTCCTGAAGCGCTCGAAGAAGGCGTTGGTGCTGATCAGCCACGATCGCGCCTTCCTCAATCGGCAGATCAACAAGGTCGTGTCCCTGGAGACGGACGGCCTGCGCAGCTGGACCGGCGACTTCGAGGACTACCAGCGGCAGCGCGCCGAGGAGAGCGAGCGGCTGCTGGCCCAGGCCGAGAAGGTGGCGGCGAAGCGTGCGCAGCTCCAGGCCTTCGTCGATCGCTTCCGGGCCAAGGCGTCCAAGGCGACGCAGGCGCAGTCGAAGCTCAAGCAGCTCCAGCGGCTCGAGACGGTGCAGGTGCACCGGGAGCGGGACACCGTCGCCTTCCGCTTTCCCACGGTGGCCGCCAGCGGGCGGGAGGTGGCGCGCTTCGACGGGGTGCGGAAGGCCTTCGGGGACAACGTCGTGTACGACGGCCTCGACGCCCAGGTGCTGCGCGGCCAGCGGATCGCGGTGGTGGGCCTCAACGGCGCGGGCAAGACGACGCTGCTGCGCCTGCTGGCCGGAGAGATGACGCCCGACGCGGGCACGGTGACGCTCGGCCACAACGTGCTGCTGGGGTACTACGCGCAGCACCACGCCGACACGCTGGACAAGCGGCGCACCATCCTCGAGGAGATGATGGCCCTGGTGCCGGACAAGCCGCAGGCGTACGTGCGCAGCGTGCTGGGCGCCTTCCTCTTCTCGGGCGACGACGTGGACAAGCCCATCGGCGTCCTGTCCGGTGGCGAGCGGGCGCGGGTGGCGCTGGCGAGGCTCTTGCTCAAGCCCGCCAACCTGCTGGTGATGGACGAGCCCACCAACCACCTCGATCTCGACTCGTCGGAGGCGCTCATCGAGGCGCTGGAGGGCTACGGGGGCACGCTCGTCTTCGTGTCGCACAACAAGAGCTTCCTGAACGCGCTCGCGACGCACGTGTGGGACGTGCGCGATCGCCGCGTCGTCCCGTACCCGGGCAACCTCGACGAGTACCTCGTGCACCTCGAGCAGGAGGCGGCCGCGCGGGAAGAGGGCAGGGCGCCGGCCCAGGCGCAGCGCGCCCCGTCGGAGAAGGAGCGCAAGCGCGCGGAGGCCGAGGCGAGGCAGGCGAAGAGCCAGCGCGCGGCGCCGCTGAAGAGGGAGATCGCCCAGCTCGAGGCGCGCATTGCCCAGCTCGAGGCGGCGCAGAAGGATCGGGAAGCCCAGCTGGTCGATCCGGCCTTCATCAGCGACTACGCGAAGTCCCGGCCGGTGATGGAGGCTCACCGGGAAGACGCCGAGGCGCTCGAGGAGGCCCTCGCCCGCTGGGAGGAAGCGCAGGCCGAGCTGGAGGCGCTGGCATAACGGCGGTCCCTTTCTGGTGTAGGTTCCGATGCGGGCCGTACCCCGCGGAGCCTCGATGCCACGTTCGCTTCTTCTTGCTGTCGTCCCCATCCTCGTCGGCTGCGGAGGTGGATCCGGCAGCGGCCTTTCGCCCAACGCCGTCTACTTCTGGCAGATCACCTCGAGCACGGTGGAGTTTGGCCAGTGCAGCGACGATCCGACCTTCCGCATGGACGCGCAGCCGATCGCGTTCACCGACAACAGCTACATCATCTACCGGGTGTCGCAGGACGGGAAGACGGCCGTGACGCAGGACTGCATGCGGCTGGACGCTTCGACGTGCGCGCCCAGCACCAACCCCATCACCTTCAACATCGCCGGCCGGGAGCTGACCTTCACGCGAGAGTCGAAGGCGCCCGTGGGCACGACGGGGTGCAACCTCCAGCAGTCCGAGACGTGGACGCTGACGGACAGCAACAAGACGATGACGTTGGACATCGCCAACGTGCTTTCGCTGGTCGATTCGCCGCCGGCCTGTGACTCCGTCGAGGCCGATCTCAAGATGCAGTCGCCCAACATGCTGGGGGTGCAGGGCTGCGTGGTCACCTTCAAGCTGACCGGGAACCTGAAATGAGGGCGCACGCCTGAGCACGCATCGCCCACAGAGCGTGGCGACCGACCCGAGCCAGGCCGTCACCAACCCTGCTGTCCCTGCACACCCGGAGGCGCTGCCTTCTTTCGGGGATCGTTTCCCGGCGGTGAAGAAGCTGGCCGAGGGCGGCATGGCCGAGGTGTACCTGGCGCGGGACATGAGCGTGTCGCCGCCGCGGCTGTGCGTGCTCAAGCGCATCCTGCCGGAGCTGGCGAAGAACCCCGAGTACACGAAGATGTTCTTCGACGAGAGCCGCATCGCGTCGCTGATGACACACCCCAACGTGGTGCGTGTCTTCGAGACGGTGCGTTCGCCTCAGGGCCCCTTCATGGTGATGGAGTACCTGGCCGGGCAGGATCTCCACGACGTCGCGGTGCGCGCCCGTCGCCGGGGGCTGTTCATCCCGTGGGACTTCGCGGTGGGGTTGATCATCGAGGCGGCGGAGGGCATCGGCTATGCGCACCAGCTGAAGGGGCCGGACGGCCAGTCGCTGCAGATCGTCCACCGGGATCTCACCCCGTCCAACGTCTTCGTCACCTGGGATGGGGTGGTGAAGGTGCTCGACTTCGGCATCGCGCACGCGCAGCACCGCATGTCCAAGACGCAGGCGGGGATGGTGAAGGGCAAGGCCCAGTACCTCGCGCCGGAGCAGATCACCGGCAAGCCGTTGGACGGGCGGGTGGATCAATTCGCGCTCGCGGTGGTGCTGTACCAGTTGCTGACGGGCAAGCCGATGTTCGCTCTCGACAACGAGCTCGCCTGCCTCCACGCGATCCTGGAGGGGACGCGGCCGCGCGTGCGGGAGGTACGGGACGACGTGCCGGACGCGCTCGAGCAGGTGATCGCCCGCGCCACGCGCATCAACCCGGACGAGCGCTTCCCCTCGATGAAGGTGTTTCGCGACGCGCTGGGGGCCTGTCTGGACGCGGAGGTGACGCGGGAGTCGCTGGGGGCGCGACTGCGCGAGCTCTTCGCCAGCGAGTTCGAGAGCCACGCCCAGTTGATGGGCAAGCTGGCCAGCGCGGGCACGGACGAGCTGCGCAAGCTGTACGAAGGCGCGCGTCACCTGGAGCCGGAGCTGAGCAGCGGTGGCCACACGGAGCTGATGGCCGAGCCGCACCGGGCGCTGCCGGGTTCTGCGCGTCGCAATGCCCTCATCGCTGGAGTTGGTGGGCTGGTGTTGGCTCTTGCGGTGATTGGGTTTGGGGCGGCGACGAAGAAGCCGCCGCCGGCGCCCACGGGGAGCATCACGGTGCGGAGCGATCCACCCGGGGCCACGGTCGTGCTCGATGGCAAGACCACGACCTGGTCGACGCCGGTGGTGCTCGATCACCTGCCGCTCGGTTCTCACATGCTCCTGCTGACCCACCCTGATCGGCGGCCGATGGAGCGGGCGGTGGCCTTGACGGTGGAGGCGCCCACCCCGACGGTGGATGTCACGCTCCCCCCGCAGCTGGGCACGCTCAAGCTGCGGGTCCAGCCGACGAGCGCGCAGGTCTTCCTCGACGGGAGAGTTCTCGAATTGGTGGAAGGGGGGGCGCCGATCTCCGCGGGAGAGAGCCACAAATTGCGCGTGGAGGCGCCCGGGTATTCCGCGAAGGAGCTCGAGGCCGAGGTGAAGGCGGACGAGGTGGTCGAGGTGGAGGTGGTGTTGGTGCCGCTCACGAACGCTCCGGACTCGCAGGCTGAGTGAGTGGGCGCGCCCTGCGAGCGCATGCGCGTGGAGGCAGCACTCCCGGTTGAGGTGGGATGCGGGCACCCGTTTGGTGGGGAGTCAGTCCAGTGTGTTGCGTCTCCGCCCGTGGGTGCGGCGCGACAGCGCCGTGGAGGGAAGGTGGGAGGAGGACGCCAGCGAGCCGGCGCTGGCGGCTGACGGAGGCAGAGCGGTGACTGCTGCCGGCGAGGCGGCCCCTTCTCTCCCAGCTCCGAGGAGGACCCCGCCCCTACACCATCTTCCGGTACACGCCCACCACCTTGCCGAGGATCATCGTCTGGCGAAACTCGGACTTCGCCACGTAGATGGGCTGCATGTCCTTGTTGGCTGGCTGGAAGCGCACGCGGTCGCCCTCGGGGTAGTAGCGCTTCACCGTCGCCTCGTCTTCGATGAGCGCCACCACGATGTCGCCCGGCGTCGCGCTGGGCGCCTTCCTGACGAAGATGAAGTCGCCGTCCTGGATCCCGTCGTCGATCATCGACTGGCCCTTCACCCGCAGGGCGAAGACCTCCCGGCCGTTGCCTCCGAGCAGGAAGCTGTCGATGCGCACGGTGTCCTCGACGTTCTCCTGCGCGAGGATCGGCGCACCCGCCGCGACGCGGCCCAGCAGGGGCACGTCCACCATCGTCGGATCCGCCTTCTTCCCCAGGCCCAGCACCAGCCGCGCCCGCTTGGTCGGCACCAGGCTGCGGCTCTGCTGCTCGCCGCGGGTGAGGAAGCCCTTGCGCTCCAGCGCCTTGAGGTGATCGTTCACCCCGTTCGTCGAACGAATGTCCATCTCCTCGCCGATCTCCCGGATGGTGGGCGGGTAGCCGCGCTCCTCGCTGGTCCGCACGATGTACTGGAGGATCTCCTTCTGCCGGTCCGTGATGTCTTCCATGGTGTCCTCGCGGGAGGCTGACTGTGTGTTCAGTATGGTCCCTGAACGGCCGTGCAGAGTCAACTTTTCGGGGCCCCTGGCACCGCAAAGGACTAAACCCCGAGCGATGCCGAGGGGCTGGGCGATCTGGCTGGCGGTGGGGCTCTCGGGGTGCGCCGGGGGCCTCAAGGGCGAGATTTTCAGGAAGGACGCCGTGGCGTACCGCGTCGCTGCGCCGGACCCTGCCGAGTTCCGCCGCGTCGACTTCTCCGACAACGATCTCGCCTGGTCAGCCAGGCACACCCCGCACCTCCTGGCGATGAACGCCGTGTGCACAGGCCACGACGATGCCCCGCTCGAGGTCCTCACGCGTCATCTGCTCTTCGGCTTCACGGAGAGAGAGAAGCAATCGGAGGTTCGCGAGATGCTCGACGGCCGCGAGGCGCTGCACACCGTGTGGAAGGCCAGGCTGGACGGCGTGCCCATGGAGCTCGAGCTGGTGGTGCTGAAGAAGGACGGCTGCGTGCACGACTTCACGTACATCAGCCCTCCCGGCGAGCGGCCGAAGCACCAGCGGGACTTCGACGCGCTCCTCGAGAACTTCCGCCAGGAGGAGCGCTACTGAATGGCCGCCCGCGCGCCCCGCCCGCACCCGCTGCACGAGCCGAGCGAGACCGAGCTCAGGCTCATGGTGCAGCAGGAGCTCGAGGCGATCCTCCCCTGGTCGGCCCGGCTGCGGGAGGCGATTGTCGCCCTCGGCGGCATGGTGGTGATGTTCGCGCGCGCGGTCACGCGGGCCTTCAGCCGGCCGAGCTCGCTGGGCGCCACGGCCTGGCAGGTGGAGGCGCTCGGTGTGCGGAGCCTGTCGATCGCCACGCTGACGGCGCTCTTCGCGGGCCTGGTGCTGTCGTTGCAGTTCGCCTTCTTCATGGCGCGCTTCGGCGTGCAACACACCGTGGGCAAGGTGGTGGTGCTGACGCTCTTCCGTGAGCTGGGGCCGGTGTTGACCGCCCTCACCGTGGGCGCGCGGATCGGCTCGGGCATCACCGCCGAGCTGGGCTCGATGCAGGTGACGGAGCAGATCGACGCCATCCGGGCCCTGGGCGCCGATCCGGTGAAGAAGCTGGTCACGCCACGGCTGCTCGCCTGCATGGTGGTGATGCCGGCCCTCACCGCGCTCGCCGACGTCTTCGGGCTCAGCGCCGGCAGCGTCGTCGTCTACACGCAGTACGAGATCCCCTTCGAGCAGTACTTCCGCAGCGCCATCGAGACGGCGACGCTGATGGACTTCGGCTCCGGCATCGCCAAGAGCGTGGTGTTCGGCGGGATCATCGCGGTGGTGGGTTGCTACAAGGGCTTCAACGTGTCCGGTGGCACCGAGGGCGTGGGGCGGGGCACCACCGAGACGGTGGCGATCACCTCGGTGGCCGTCTGCCTGTCGGACTTCCTCCTGACCAAGCTCTTCCTCGCCCTGTGAGTGCGCCCACCGCCAGCGACGTGATCATCCGGTACGACGAGCTCTGGAAGGCGTTCGGCCAGAAGAAGATCTACGAGGGCCTCACCCTGGACGTGAAGAAGGGCGAGACGATCACGGTGATCGGCGGGTCGGGCACCGGCAAGAGCGTGATGCTCAAGTGCCTCATCGGCCTGCTCTTCCCCGATCGCGGCGGCGTCTGGTTCGAAGGCGTCGACGTCACCACGCTGGACGAGAACCACCTGCGCGAGGTGCGCAAGAAGGTGGCGATGGTGTTTCAGGGCGCCGCGCTCTTCGACTCGCTCACCGTCGCCGAGAACATCGCCTACCCGCTGCGCGAACACCTGCCGGAGCTCTCCGAGGACGAGATCGCCGCGCGCGTGGCGAAGAACCTCGAGCTCATCAACCTCCCCGGCATCGAGGCGATGAAGCCGTCGGATCTGTCCGGCGGCATGAAGAAGCGGGTGGGCCTGGCCCGCGCCATCGCGATCGAGCCCGAGGTCATCCTCTGGGACGAGCCCACCACCGGCCTCGATCCGATCAGCACGCGGATCATCGACGATCTGATCGTCTCCATGAGCCAGCGGCTGGGCTGCACGTCGATCGTCGTCACC
This sequence comes from Myxococcota bacterium, assembly GCA_040752975.1. Lineage (GTDB taxonomy): Bacteria > Myxococcota > Myxococcia > Myxococcales > Myxococcaceae > JADLDB01. The sequence continues at coordinate 29,029 of JBFMHF010000028.1, read as the reverse complement.
CACGACATGGACAGCGCCTTCCGCGTCTCCGATCGCATCGCCATGCTGTCGCAGAGGAAGATCGTCGCCGTGGGCACCGTCGACGAGATGCAGGCCTCCGACCACCCCGACGTGCGCGCCTTCTTCGACGCGCGGAAGGACTGAAAGCCATGGCCTCTCCCCCCGTGAACCCGGCCGAGCGCGAGAAGCGAATCGTGGTGCGCGCGGGCCTCTTCGTGGCTCTGGGCCTGGGCCTCGCCAGCGTCGTCGTCTTCTTGATCGGCAAGGAGCGCATGCTGTTCGAGAAGGAATACGTCTACTCGGGCGCCTTCGAGAACGTGGACGGGCTGGCGCTCGACTCGCCGGTGCGGCTCGGCGGCCTGCAGGTGGGGCGCGTGTCGAACATCGCCTTCGCCGACGACCTCAAGGATCAGCGGATCATCGTGACGATGGAGGTGAGCCAGCGCTTCGCCGAGCGGATCCGCGCCGACTCGGTGGCCCGCGTCACCGGCCGCGGCGTCCTGGGCGACAAGGCCATCGACATCTCCCTGGGCACGCCCGGCAAGCCGGTGATCGCCAACGGCGGGGAGATCCCCACCGGCACGTCCGGCGACATCTCCAGCCTGCTCAAGGCCACCGGCGAGATGGTGGACAACGCCGTCAACATCACCCGCGATCTGCGCACCGGCGTGCAGGCCTACACCGGACCCGAGGTGCGCGACGACGTGGTGGCCATCGTCAAGGCCGCGCGCGGCGTGCTCACCGAGATCGAGAGCGGCAAGGGCGTGCTGCACACGCTGATCTACGACAAGAAGGCCGGCGATGACGTGAAGGTGCTGCTCGCCCGCGCGGGCGAGACGGCCTCGAAGCTGGACGCGGCCGCCGAGAAGGTGGACGGGCTGCTCGCCGACGTGAAGAACGGACAGGGCTCGCTGCACGCGTTGATCTACGACCAGAAGATCGCCCAGTCGATCGTCGAGCTCGGCGACGCCGCCGACGAGGTGTCGAAGCTGATCCACGACGCCAAGACATCGAAGGACGGCGCCGTGTACCAGCTCGTCTATGGCGACGCGCGCACCGTGATGGGTGATCTCGGCAGGGCCGCCGCCGACGTGAAGGCGATCACCCAGAAGATCCGCGCCGGCGAAGGCTCGCTGGGCGGGTTGATCAACGATCCCACCGTGTACGAGGATCTCAAGGAGGTCCTCGGCAACGTGAAGCGCAACCGCGTGCTGCGCGAGCTCGTTCGCATGTCCATCAGCAACGAGGACGAGCTCAAGGGCGCCGGCCAGAAGAAGTGATACATGGGTGTCGCTTGTGGGGGCGGGCCGTACATTTTGAGCCGGCCGTCGAGGTCGTAGGATTCCACCCCAGCCGTGCAGTCCCGCCCCACGCTGTTGTGCGTCGATGACGAGCAGAACGTGCTCGACGTGTTGGCGCGCACCTTCAGCCGCCTGGGGGAGGTGATCACCGCCCACTCCGGCGCCGAGGCGCTGGAGATCATCCGCGCGCGGCCCGTCGATCTGCTGCTCACCGATCAGAAGATGCCGGAGATGACGGGCATCGAGCTGGCGCGCAAGGCGCGCAGCGAAGGCTACCAGGTCATCACCATCCTGCTGACGGCGTACACCAACCCCAGCGATCTGATCGCCGCGATCAACGAGGGCCAGGTCTTCCGGTACGTCACCAAGCCCTTCGATCTCCAGGATCTGACGATGACGGTGCGCAACGCGCTCGATCTCGTCGCCCTGCGCAAGGACAAGGAACGGCTCACCGCCTCCCTCCACAAGCGGGTCGAGGCGCTCAACGTGATGTACGAGGTGAGCAAGCACAGCGCCCGCGACGCGCCCAGCCTGACCGCGCTCGTCGACCGCCTGCTGTCCACCGTCGGCCGTGTGCTGCCCCACGAGGCGAGCGCGGTGCTCCTCGAAGGGGAAGAGGGGCGCTCGGCTTCGCTGCGGATCCGCTGCAACGCGGCCCTGTCGGACTCGGCGCTGTTGCACGTGAAGGACTCGGTGCTGAACAGCCACCGCAAGGCCGCGGGGGTGGTGCTCCCCGAGGACCGGGTGATCACCAACGTCAGCGGCCACGCGCCGAATGCGCAGGGCGGGTTGCCCGGCTTCGCGTGCGGCATCTCGGTCCCGCTGGTCAGCTCGGGCCACACCGTTGGCACCCTGGCCCTCTTCAGCGCTCGCCCCGAGGCGTATGGCACCGACGACGGCGAGCTGCTCGATCTGTTGATCAACCAGACCACCGACGCGCTGACCCACGTGCGCGCCACCGAGCGCGAGGCCCGCCAGCGCGTCGAGCAGATGGTCGAGGCGATGAGCGACGGGGTGGTGCTGACCGACGAGCAGGGACAGGTCGTGGTCTGCAACGCCGCCGCGCGCACGCTGCTCCGGGCCAGCGCCGGTGAAGACGTCACCCTGGAGCGCCTCACCGCCTGGCTCGGCGTCTCTCCCTTCGAGATCGTCCGCGGCTGGGAGTACAGCGGCCAGAAGACGTGGCGGGAAGAGCTGCAGCTCTTCGAGCGCGACGTGCAGCTGATCATCAGCCCGGTGGCGGGGCCCGGCTCTTCGCTGCGCGGCGTGCTGCTGGTCGCCCGGGACGTCACCGAGGCCAAGCAGCTCGCCCAGCGCAAGGACGAGTTCGTCGGCATCGTCAGCCACGAGCTGCGCACGCCGCTCACCAGCATCACCGGGGCCCTCGATCTCGTCCTCAACCACATCACCGGAGATCTCAACGAGAAGCAGAAGCGCTTCCTCGAGATGGCGCGCGAGTCGACCGACAAGCTGAACATGCTGGTCGACGACCTCCTCGATCTCGCCAAGCTCGAGAAGGGGCGCATGAAGATGTGCTTCGAGCTCGTGCACCTCGAGGAGCTCGTGCGCTCGGCCGCGGAGAAGTACGGCCCGGCGATCGCGGAGCGCGGGTTGTCACTCACGCTCGACCTCCCGCCGGAAGGCGTTCGCCTCCTCGCCGATCCAGCGCGCGTCCACCAGGTGCTCAACAACCTGCTCACCAACGCGGTGAAGTTCACCCCCACCGGCGGCCAGGTGCGGGTGTCGGTGGGGCAGTCGAGCGCTGCTCCGGGCTTCTCGGCCCTCTCGGTGTGGAACTCGGGGCCGCCCATCCCCGAGGGGGATCTCGAGCGCATCTTCGACCGCTTCGAGCAGGCGCGCACCGACGCCAACCGCAGCGTCCCGGGGACGGGCCTCGGGTTGTCGATCTGCCGCTCCATCCTCAACGCGCACGGCGGGAAGATCTGGGCCGAGCCGGACACCACTGGCGCGCGCTTCGTGGCCGTCTTCCCCGAGGAGCCGCCGGGCGTGATCGAGGAGCAGCGCGGGCCGGTGGGCAGCCGGGGCACGGTCCTGGTGGTGGAAGACGAGGAACGCGTGGCGTGGCTCATGAAGGCCGTGCTGCTCGACGCCGGCTTCCACGTGGTGCTGGCCACCACCGGAGACGACGCCCTCACCCTGGCCCGGCGCCACCGGCCGGCCGTCATCACCCTCGACGAGCACCTGCCCGATCTCAAGGGGCTGCAGCTCCTCGACATCCTCCGGCACGATCCCGACACCAAGGACGCGCGCGTGCTGGTCGTCTCCGGCCTGGATCTGCGCGACGAGGCGCTCGCGGCCGGCGCCGGCGGCTTCGTGCAGAAGCCCTTCACCGCCGCCTCGCTGGTGGCCAGCGTGTCCGCGGCGGCCGATCGCCAGCGGGGCGGGCGCGGGCGCGTGCTGGTGGTGGACGACGACGCGCAGATCGTCGCCATCTGCGCCGAGGTCCTCACCAACCAGGGCTTCGACGTCGATCGCGCCGGGAGCGTGGCAGACGCGCGGGCGGCCATGCAGCGGGCGCGGCCCGATCTCCTCCTCCTCGACGTTTCGCTGCCCGACGGCGACGGCTTCAGCTTCTTCGAGGCGATCAAGGCCGATCGCGCGTCCGCGCCGCTGCCGGTCGTCTTCATCTCGGCCCGCAGCGACACGGGCGCCAAGGTGCGCGCGCTCAAGCTGGGCGGCGACGACTACCTCACCAAGCCCTTTGATGCGCTCGAGCTGGGCGCCCGGGTCGAGTCCGTCTTCCGCCGGCGCAGCGCCGAAGCCCAGGCCAGCCCCACCACACAGCTGCCGGGCTCCGCCGCCATCGAGCGGGAAGTGCAGCGGCGCCTCGCCGCGGCCTCGCCTTTCGCCTTCTGCTACCTCGATCTCGACAACTTGAAGGCCTTCAACGACTACTACGGCTTCGCCAAGGCGGACGGGGTGGTGAAGCAGACCGCCGATCTCCTTCGGGAGGTGGTGGCCCAGCACGGCGATGGCTCCGAGTTCGTCGGCCACGTGGCGGGTGACGACTTCGTCTTCATGGCTTCGCTCGAGCGCGTCGACGAGCTCTGCCGCCGCATGGTGGAGTCCTTCGATCGCGTCATCCCGCTCTACTACGACCGGGCGGATCGGGAGCGTGGCTTCATCGAGGCCGAGGATCGCTTCGGGCAGGTCCGGCGCTTCTCGGTGATGAGCGTCTCCATCGTCGCGGTGGTGACGGACGGGCGCACCTCCCACCCCGAGCTGGCGCGCCAGGCCGCGGAGCTGAAGAAGAAGGCCAAGGCCGTGTCGGGCTCGGTGTACCTGCGCAGCGATGGCGCCGACGCGACGCGCTCCATCGCCTGAAAAGATCGTTTCTGAAGCCCGGTGGCGTAACCTGCGGACCCTGTGCGCCTGTCCCAGAAGCTGGTGCTCTTCGTGCTCGCCGCGGCCCTTGGCCCGCTGTCGGTGGGCGGCTTCTGGGTGCTGAAGCAGGCGGAGGTGGAGCTCTCCGCGCGGCTCGATCGAGAGCAGCGGGCGCTGGCGGCGGCGTCGGCGGAGGCGGCGGGTACGCAGATCTCCGCGGCGTTGGACGGGCTGGCGCAGTCGGCCTCCCTCATCGACTGGAAGGCTGCATCCACCGAAGAGGCGGCCGGTGGCCTGAGGCTGCTCGCCGGGCAGTCGCCGCTGGTGGTGGCGGCGGCGCTCGTCGATCCCACCCGCCCCCAGCCGGTGCCGATGCTGAGCGGGCTGGAAGGGCGGCCCTCGCTGGTGCAGTCGCAGGAGCAGCTCGTGTCGCCGTTGCCTCTCGCCACCCTGGCGGCGTACGGAGAGAAGGGCCTGGTGGCGCTGGGCCCGATGCAGGACAGCCCCAACGGCCCGTGGCTCCCCGCGGCGATCCAGGCGGGCCCCCGGGATCCGGACACGCCGATGCTGGCGCTGGCGCTCACCCTCGCTCCGCTCGATCAGTGGCTGGTGGAGCGCGCCTCTCCGCTGACGACGCTGGAGATCGTCGACGGCGAGGGGCGCGTGGTGGCGAGCTCGGCCTGGCACCAGAAGGTGAAGCTGCTCGCCGCCGAGCGGCTCGAGGTGCTCAAGGCGCAGGCGCCGCTGGCGATCAACGCGTCGGAGCAGGTGGCGACCGCGCCGGTGCCGGGCAAGCTGGGCCTGTCCGCTGTGGTGTCGGTGCCGTTGTCGGAGGCGCGGGCCCCGGTGGTGGCGCTGCGGCGCTCCGTGCTGGGTGGCCTGGGCCTGGTGGCGGTGCTGCTGGTGCTGGTGGCGCTCGTCTTCGTGCGGCGGCTCACCCGGCGCCTCGAGTCGGTGGCGCAGGTGGCCCAGGACTTCGGCAAGGGCGATCTCTCACGGCGGGTGCAGGTGGACGGCGCCGACGAGCTGACTGAGCTGGGCGAGACGTTCAACGCCATGGGCGCCGAGCTGGAAGCGGCCCGCGCTCGCCTGATGCGATGGAACGACGAGCTCAAGCAGAAGGTCGAAGAGGCGTTGGCCGACTTGCGCGCCGCCCAGGCCCAGCTGCTCGAGACCCAGAAGCTGGCGGCCATCGGCCAGCTGGGAGCGGGCGTGGCCCATGAGATCAACAACCCGCTGGTGGGGATCCTCGGCAACGCGCAGCTCCTGCTGATGGATCACCCCGAGGGCGACGCCGACTTCTCGTTGCTCAAGCAGATCGAGGACGGCGCGCGGCGCTGCCGGGAGATCACCCAGAACCTGCTGCGCTTCTCGCAGACGAAGGGCGAGGTGACGCTGGCCCCCATCGATCTCGTGGCGGTGGTGAAGGCGGCGCTGGACTTCGAGGCCCCGCGGCACGCGGAGGCTGGCGTGACGGTCGAAAAGGTCCTTCCGCCCGAGCCGGTGCGCGTGGACGGCGACGCCGAGCAGCTCCAGCAGGTGCTGAGCCAGCTCTGCAACAACGCCCGCACGGCGATGACGCACTCCACCGAGAAGAAGCTGACGGTGACCGTCCGTCCGGTCGACGGCGGCGCAGCGCTGGAGGTGGCCGACACCGGCAAGGGGATCTCGCCGGAGCACCTCCCCCGCATCTTCGAGCCCTTCTTCACCACCAAGGACGTCTGGTCGAACATCGGGCTGGGGCTGTCGGTGGTGTACCGCGTGGTGGAAGAGCACCAGGGGAAGATCGACGTGGTGAGTCAGCCCGGCCAGGGCGCGCGCTTCACCATCACCCTGAAGGCTGCGGGGACGGCGAAGCCCCGGGAGAAGAAAGAGCCGGTCTGGAAGAGCTACGGAGGCGTGGGACAGGGCGTGGGAGGCTAAGCTCCGGATCCGCCGACCAGGATTTCAATGCCATCGAAGCGCAGCAGCACACCGTTCGTGTTGGGCCTGGTCGCCATCCTGGCGATTGTCCCCCTGGCGTGGTGGCTCTTCCTGCGTGAGCCCCCGCCGCCGCCCCTGCCGCCGAAGCCTCCGCCATTGGTGAAGGTGGACGCGGGGGCGCTGGCCCGGGAGCTCAAGCTGTCGGAGATCACCGGCACGGTCGAGGTGCGCCACGGGAAAGACGGTGGCTGGGAGCCCGCGGCGCCTGGTACCCGCCTGTCTCCCAACGACGGCGTGCGCACCACGAATGGCAGCTACGCCGTGCTGGTGGGCGACGAATACTGGGAAGTGAAGATGGAGCCCGGCACCGAGGTGGGGATCGGCGAATTGTCCGAGTCGATCAGCCGGCTGCTCCTCGAGAAGGGCATGGCGAAGGCGAAGGTGAAGGGCGGCGGGCGCCACACCTTCGAGGTGCGCGCGGCGGCCAGCGACGCGGTGGCCAGCACCGACGGCGGCGTCTTCACCATGGCCACCAACGGCGAGGGGACGGTGGCGGTCGGCGCCGAGTCGGGTGAGGTCGTCTTCGCGGGCGGCGGGCGGGTGGTGATCGTCCGCGCGGGGCAGCAGTCGCTGATGAAGCCGGGGCAGGGGCCGAGCGAGCCGGAGGCGATCCCCTCCAGCCTGCTGCTCAAGGTGGCCCTGCCCGGCAAGTCGACGCTCGACACGCCCAGGGTGGTGGTGAAGGGCTCCGCCCAGCCGGGCGCGATGGTGGAGGTGCAGGGGAACGTCGTGCGCGCCGACGAGCTGGGCCGCTTCGAGACCGCGGTGACGCTCAAGGAAGGGAAGAACAAGGTGCAGGTGAGGGCAAAGGGCGTCGGCGGCAACGGCGCCGAGTCGACCCACGATCTCGAGCTCGACACCACGGTGAAGGCCCCCACCATCGACCAGAACTTGTGGAAGTGATCCGCGCGACGGGCGGGCTTGTTCCTCCTGATGCAGACGTTTAACCCCAGAGATCACCTGAGCGGAGCATGCCTCGCTGGTCCGTTGACCGTCTGGCGGGCGCTCGGCTTCCGGCTCGCGTGACCAGCTCTCCTCCCGACGTCTGGGACTGGCAGATACGGCCTTCGCGGGCAGCAGCGCGCCATCGCACCAGGGGGCGCCGCGTCACCCATGAGGGGGCCTGCGAGCCGGTGTCGGACTTACGGACGTCGGGCCTCGAGCCGCGCGAGCTCTTCCGGCGCCATGCCTACCGTCCCGAAGCTGCGGCCGGGCGACACGGTCGGCCCGTGGTAGTCGCTGCCGGCCGTCTTCACCAGCTCCAGCTCGTCCGCCCACTGGGCCAGCTTCTCCTGCTGTGACGGCGGGTGATCGCTGTGCCCCACCTCCACGCCGACCAGCCCGTCGCGCTTGAGCTCCTCCAGCTCGCGGCGATCGATCTTCGTCATCCCCGGGTGCGCGACGGTGGCGGTGCCGCCGGCGCCACGGATGAGGTCGATCGCCTCCTTCGGGGCGAGCTCGAGGCGGGGCACGTACGCAGGCTTCCCATCCCCCAGGAAGCGGGTGAAGGCTTCCTTCGGTGAGCTGGTGAAGCCGAGCTCGGTCAAGACGCGCGCGAGGTGCGGCCGCGTCAGCGAGACGTCGCCGGCGAGATCCCGCACCATCTGCATCGTCACGGGGAAGCCCAGGCCCTTCACCTTGTCCACCATCAGCTCCATGCGCCGTTCGCGCTCGGCCTTGAGGCGCTTCTCGAAGTTGCTCAGTCGCGCCTCGGAGGGGTCGACGAAGTGCCCGAGGATGTGCACTTCCCGCCGGTTCAGGTACGTGGACACCTCGATGCCCGGCACCAGCCGCACCCCCAGGCGCTGCGCCGCGCGCTGGCAGGCCTCGATGGCGCCCACCGTGTCGTGATCCGTGACGGACAGCACCGTGACGCCCTTCGACGCCGCGAGCGCCACCTGCTCCTCTGGCGGCAGCTCCCCGTCGGAGGCGGTGGTGTGCGAGTGCAGGTCGATCATGCTATTGCCAACCTAGTCCCCTTTTGAGGCCCCATGCAGCACGCCTTCCAGATCTCCCGGAAAATCGAGTACGGCGCGCGCGCGATGGTCTTCCTCGCGTCGCTGCCGGAAGGCATGACGACGTCCTTCCGGGAGATCGCCAGGAAGATGGACATCCCCCAGGAGTTCCTCGCGAAGATCCTGAAGATCCTGGTGAAGGCGAAGCTGGTGAAGTCCACCCGCGGCGCGCGCGGCGGCTATTCCCTGGCCCGGCCGGCCTCGCAGATCAGCTTCCTCGACGTGATCGAAGCGGTGGAGGGCCCGGTGGGCGTCAACCTCTGCACCGAGAAGGACCATGGCGATCACAACGCCTGCTCCTTCTCGGGCGCGTGCACGATGAACGCCGTCTGGCAGCTGGGCCAGGAGCGCATGCTCGAGGTCTACCGGAACGCGCGGCTGGATCGCCTGGCGATGCGGAGCCTCACCTACCGCTCTCCGCTGCTCTCGCCTACCCAGCCGCGCGCCTGAGGCCCGCGCGGCCTACGGATACACGTTGACCAGCATGATCGGCGTGTTGCCGGACTTCTGGCCACGGTTGTCCCACACCTCGAGGCTCACGCGGTACAGGCCGGTGGCGCCGTCGGGGATGGTGAGCTTGGTGGTGGGCGTCGTGATCTTCGTGTCGTGATTGGCGAGGTTGGCCGTCGTCACGCCAGCCGGCAGGGGCGGCAGCAACCTGAAGCGGTACTCCGTCACCATGTTGTCGTCCGTCGACTTGATGCCCGAGAGGGTGATCTCCTTCGGGGTGATCATGCTCAGGTTGACCGACAGGCTGGTGGTGCTCCCCATGGTGCAGGTCGGATCATTGGTGCTGGACGCCGGCGGGCACGCGCTGATGGTCGCGATCGGGACCTGATCGAGCGGCGACTGCGAGAGCAACTGGACGAGCTTGTGCTGCGGCGGGGGGAAGTCGGTGTCGTTGGAAGCGATGCGCAGCGTGCCGATCTGCATGCCGCCCGAGGCGGGGCGCCGGTACTGCACGGGAGCCTCCACCTGGGCGCCCGCGGGGATCTGGGTGCCGGCCGGGACCTTCGGATCGATCAACGAGAAGAAGGGGCTGCTGTCGATGGTGACGTCCTGGATGATCAGCGTCCCGCAGCCGGCGCCGTTCTTGATGTACAGGGTCTGGGCGGTGAGCTCGTTCGGAGGGTTGTTGAAGTTCATCTGATCCATCGGCTCGGTGGTGAGGCAGGGCTTGAGGCCGCCGTACACCGCGACGGAGATCGTCCCGGCGGACACCTCGGGAGGCCCCGGGAGGACTGCCTCGATGTCCAGGATGTCGCTGACGTACAGCGGCATGTCGTTGTGGCCCAGCTTCAGCGTGGCCGAGGCGATGGGCTGGATCGTCTGCCCGGCGATGTTCTGGGTGATGGTGAAGCGCCCGCCGGCGCCGGTGTCGCCTCCCGAGCTGCGGTACTTGACCGACTTGATCAGCACCGGGGCGTTTCCGTCGTTGGTGACCTGGAAGGTGGCGGAGTTCGGCACCTTCGTGGTCTCTCCGCAGAGGTCGTTCGGGTTGGAGAAGTCGCAGCGGGTCGGCGAGGTGTAGATGCTGGGCTTCACGGCGGTGGCCGACAGGGCGATGCGCGCCGGCTGCGCGAAGCCGTCACCGAGCAGCGGATCATTGGAGCGGATCACCAGCGACGCGGATCGGTCCGTGTTGCCGCTGCCGTCGTCCACCGGGGAGAAGCGGATCCGCACGATCGTCTCCGCGGTGCCGTCGGCGGTGGACAGGACGATGGGGGACGTCTCCGAGGGCAGGACGGCCGGGCTGTCGATGGAGAAGTTCTGCTGATCGCCGCGCAGCGACTCGATGGCCAGGCCGGTGATCTTCAGCGCGGGGCAGCCCTTGTTGCGGATCTTCACCTCGAGGACCTCGGTGTGATCGTAGAGCGTGTCCGGGAACTGAAGCGTGCAGTCAGGCGCGATGGGGGAGGACTCCTCGCACACGTAGTAACCGGACTTGTCCGTCTTCTGCGGCTCGCTGCCGATGGAGGCCTGCGCGGGCAGGTTCTTGCCGGTGCCGACGAGGGTGACGGTCTTGTTCTCGGTGCCCTCCGTCTCGTCGTCGATCACGAGATCGGCGCGGAGCTCGCCCTTCTTCGTCGGGCTGAACTGCACCTCGACGTCCACGCTGCTGAGGGAGCCGACCGTCGTGGGCGGCGTGCCCACCACGCTGAAGGCGGTGGCGTCGGTGCCGGTGATGGACAGCTTGAGCCCGCCGTTGGCCTTGCCGAGGTTCTCGATGGTGACCTTCTGCTTGTCGGGAAAGACGTCCGGGACGGTCGCGCCGGTCTCGTCCTTCGTGGGGCAGGCTTCGAAGGACAGCGCCTGGGGAGTCGGCAGGTAGTCGGGCAGCCCCTCCGTGGTGGTGCTCTGGCAGCGACAGCCGGAGATCGAAGCGGCCAGCAGGCCGAGCAGGAGGACAGGGAGATGGGTGGTCTTCAAAGGGTTCACTCCGTTGAGGCCGGCCGTGGGAGTCGGGTGTATACCCCCCGCGCTCATGGCGACCAAGACCCAGCAGAAGCTTCGACAGGCGTACGACAAGGCCCGCCGCGTCAACCCCCGACCCATCACCGGCCGCGAGACGGCCCTGGAGCTGCTCGAGCACGCCTTCGGGGCCTACGTCGGCCGGCAGGAGCGCACCGCCTTCGAGCTGATGAAGCGCTCGCTGGAAGAGAACGCGTCGATCTTCCTCACGCTCTCCGGCGCGATGACGCCGGCGGGGCTGCACCAGAGCTGCCTCATCCCGCTGGTGGACTCGGGCGCGATCTCCGCCATCACCACCACGGGCGCGAACCTCTACCACGACGCGCACCGGGCGCTGAAGCACCACATCCGCGAGGTGAACCCCAACGCCGGCGATCTCCAGTACCGCTCGGCGCGGATCATCCGCATCTACGATCTCGGCTTCTGGGAGGAAGTGCTGCTCGACACCGATCGCCTCTTCTCGGCGATCATCCGGCAGCCCGAGTTCCAGCGGCGCATGACCACGCCCGAGTTCCACTACCTCCTCGGCAAGCACATGAACGCCATCGAGCAGGAGCTGGGCATCGAGCACCCCTCGCTGCTCTCCACCTGCTACCGCCGCGGCGTGCCGATCTTCGTGGGCGCGGTGCAGGACGGCTCGATCTTCCTCAACGTGGTGAAGCTGAAGAAGCTGTTCGGCGCCGAGTTCAAGTTCGAGCTCGACATCAACGCCGACGTGTACGCGATGGCGGCGCTCCAGCACTACTGCCGGCACCACTTCTCGAAGCGCATGGCGATCTGGATCCTCGGCGGCGGCGTGCCGAAGAACTACACGCTGCAGGGCGAGCCGCTGCTGGATCAGATCCTCAACGTGCCGACGCAGGGCTTCGACATCGACGTGCAGTTCTGCGTGGACCCGGTGGACAACGGGGCGCTCTCGAGCTGCCCGGCGGGGGAGGGCCACACCTGGGGCAAGGTGTCCGCCGACGCGGTGGAGACGGGCAGCGTGTACTGCCACTGCGACGTGACGGCGGTGTTCCCCTGGCTCACCCACGCGCTGATGCAGACGAAGGTGGCGCGGAGAAAGCCCTTCCGGCTGATGGAGAAGCTGGACGAGGCGATCGAGTTCCTCGACCGGGACGTGGCGAAGCGCAAGAAGGAACTGCTCGCCACCGTCGAGTGGAGCGTGAAGGAAGTGAAGTAGGGGTTACCGGGTGAGCCGCCGGTAGTCCTTCAGGTGGCGGATCGCCGCCATCTTCTCGCCCTTCTTCTCGTACAGCCGCGCGAGGTTGAAGTACGCGTCGACGCACTGGGGATCGAGCTCGATCGCCTCCATGTACCGGCTCATCGCGTCGTCGATGCGCCCGAGATCCTCGAGCACCACGGCGAGGTTGAAGGTGGCCGTCACGTCGGTCGGCCGCGAGACGAGCGCCGCCACGTAGTGCGCCTCGGCTTCCTTGAGCTTTCCGCGCTGGTGGAGGAGTCGCCCGACGTTGACGTGGGCGTCGGCGTGGTGGGGATTGGCGGCCAGCGCCTCGGTGTACGCCTCGATCGCCGAGGCCGGATCCGTCTCTTCGAGCTGCACGGCGCGCGCAAACAGGGCCTCGGCGTCGCGGCGGGGCGCCGCGTTGACTTCCCGCAGCCACACCGCGGGCCGAGGCGGCTGCCCCCCGAAATCCAGCAGCCCCTGGCCCGACGCTGCGTTCCACCGACCGTTGCCCACCCCCACCACCAGCTCCTTGCCCGCGGGCGCCAGCGTCACCGCCGACAACGGCTGATCCTTCGGCATCTGCTCGCGCAGCCGGGCCAACGCCTCCGCGATCCGCCGCTTCGACACCCGGCGATCCGCGAGGCCCTTCGCCGTCCGCAGCAGCACGAGATCCTGGAAGGTCAGCACGTCGCGCTCACCGGAGAACACCAAGCGCACCAGCGCAGCGGCCGCGTCCGGCGTCACGCTCAGCAGGGAGGCAACCTCCGGCACCGTGTACGACTGCTTCATACGTGACCGAATAGCAGGTGGGTCTGACAGTTGGCGGTGTTTTGCTGTGATTTCAGTGGGTTGCAATGCGCGTCCTGCTTCCGTCCAGCGTTGACCGGCGGGGCGTCGGCCGCGAGGCTCTCTGGTCGAACAGCATGGAACCCCTGGGTGAAGTGACGGTGCAGTCCGGCGTGCTGCGCATCTTCGACGTTGGCGCGCTGGCCCTCGTCGCCAGCGGGCAGATCGCCGAGGTGCCGGACGTGCGGATCGACGGCCTCCCGGTGGATCGCCCGCTGCGGGTGGTGGGTGAGCGGATCGCCGAAGGCGACCTGGCCGGCGAGTGGGCTGCATTTCGCGTCCTCATCAGCGACGCCGCGCCGGCCGGGTCCAGGCGGGTCGGTGAAGTCGTCGTCGACTACGCCAGAGTGCTCTTCGCGGACTCGTCCGTCGGGCAACACTGGAAGCACGAGGAGGCCATCGACGGTCGAGCCGACTTCGTCTTCTGGGGGCGTGACGCGGAGGCGCTGGCGAAGGCGGTGAGCGCCCCCCGGCTCGACCATGGCACCTTCGGGTGGGTCGACCGCCCGGTGGACGAGGTGGTGGCGGCCGGCGCGAAGGTCGAGCAGGTGAAGGCCACGAGCGGCTTCAAGCTGGCCACCGACTTCCGCCCGCACTCTCACCACTACCAGGCCCTCGCTGCGGCTCGCGCCTCGCCCGTGGGGGCGGCGAGCCTCGACGTCGGGCACCTGCGCGTGTGCCTCGCCTTCACCGGGTGCGGCGATGGCGTTTTCCCCGTCTTCGCCGAGCGCGACTCGACCGGCAGTCTGTGCGGGGTGCGCGTGCAGCTCCTGGTGGACGGCGATGACGCCGGACCTCCGTCGTGATGGCCGCGAGGCGTTGCGTGGTGGCTCATCCACAATGGCCTCAGGCGTCGAGGGGGCGCAGGGCGCGAGCGCCGTCGCGTCGACCCGGGTGGATGCGGTCTGCGACGACGCCTGTCATGCGCCGGTGACGTGGGGGGCTGATCCGCCCGCCCAGCCTTCACCGCGCCCTGAAGCTGCCGTAGATTTGAGCGCCATGACGACGAAGATCGAGCGAGCCCCCTCCCTGACGACGACTTCCCGGGTGCAGCCCACCGCGCCGTCTCAGGCGGCCGCCCCCGTCGAGGTCGACGCCCGGCCCAGCTCCCCGTCGACTGCCTTCTCGGGCGAGGGCCCTCGGCGCGACCTGAACCCCGCGGGTGGCCACGTCACGCGCTCCGCCGACCCCGAGGCCCTGTGGGGCGATGCGGGCCCCCGCCGGGGGCGCGGCGCGATGATGGCCGAGTTCAAGCGCCTGCCCCCTGCCGAGCGGGCGGCGAAGCTCGAGGCGCTGAAGGCGCAGCGCGAGGCGCTCAAGGGTGAGATTCAGGAGCGGGTGGGGGAACTGGACCGAAGGTGGCGGTATGCGCGCCTCAAGACGCGCACCGCGTCGATGCGCGACCTGCAGGCGAAGCGGCCCGAGCTCAGCCCCGAGGCCGCCGCGAAGCTCGACGCCGCGCTCAAGGCCGCCGAGCAGGCCGAGGCGAAGGTGAACGCGCTGGCCGAGAAGGCGAAGGCCTTCACCCCCGAGAGCAAGAAGGATCCGGTGCAGGCGGCGGCGCGCAAGGCGCTGGCGTCGGAGCTCCGCAAGGCGCGCGAGGCGCACTCGCAGGCCGTGGCTGCGGCGACGGCCATCATCGACGAGGCGGGCCTGAAGGTGGACCGGCTGGCGAACGCCGAGCAGCTCATCGACAAGAACGCGCCGCCTCCGGGCTCGGGCAAGTCCCTCTGGGACAAGGTCGTTTCCTTCTTCGACCTGGGCTGGGCCATCGCCACCTTCACCTCGATGGTGAAGTGGGTCACCGAGGAGCAGGAGCGGTTGCACGAGCAGCGCGTCGAGCAGGACAAGGCCGACCGCGAAATCGACTACCAGCTGCGCAAGCAGCGCGAGCGCGATCGCGAGAAGGCCGACGACAGCGCGCGCCTGTCTCGCGCCGAGCAGCTCAAGGCCCTGCTGGCGTGACGGTCGGAGCGGCGCCTTCAGCCCCCGTCCAACGGTGAGGACTGCGGTGAGTTAGGCTGTCCGCCGTCATGCAGCGTCTCGAGCTGACCGGGTCCTCACGGGTGTTGGTGCTGACGGGCGCGGGCGTCTCCGCGGAGAGCGGCGTGCCGACCTTCCGTGGACTCAACGGCCTGTGGGAAGGCCACCGCGTCGAAGAGGTCGCCAGCCCCGAGGGCTTCGCGGACAATCCTGCGCTGGTGTGGAAGTTCTATGGCCTGCGTCGCGAGGGCGCCCTCAAAGTCCAGCCCAACCCCGGCCACGTGGCGATCGCGAAGCTGGAAGAGCGCCTCGGCGATCGGTTCCTGCTCGCCACGCAGAACGTCGACGGCCTGCACGCGCGCGCCGGCAGCCGGAGGATGGTGGCGATGCATGGGGAGCTCTTCAAGAGCCGCTGCCTGTCGTGTCAGACGCCCTTCGATGACACCCGCACGTACCTGGGCGAGCCGCTGCCGCGTTGTCCGAAGTGCGATCAGCTGATTCGCCCGCACATCGTCTGGTTCGGAGAGATGCTCGACCCGGATCATCTCCAGCAGATCGGCTCGTTCATCTCGACCGCGGGCTCGAAGCTGCACTTCTTCGCGATCGGCACGTCGGGGCAGGTGTACCCGGCGGCGGGCCTCGTGGACGAAGTGCGCCACCGGGGCGGCACGGCCTGGCTCGTCGACGTCGATCCTTCACCGGAGTACGCGGTCCGCTTCAACCACGTCATCCGGGGCAAGAGCGGCGAGGTGCTGCCCGAGCTCTTCGGTACGGCGTGACTACACCAGGCCCGGCGGCAGCCCGCCCTGGGACAGGCGCGAGTCTCCGAAGGACGTCACGTCGGTGAAGCCCATGAAGTGGAAGCAGTACACCAACAGGTCCGAGAAGCTGTCGCGGCTCTGGGTGCCCAGGTTGACGTAGCGGCCGGTGCGGAACAGCTTCTTCGCCCCGCCGCCGAACATCACCAGGTTGTTCGAGTTGCCGTGCGTGTCACCCTGATCCAGCTCGCTCCAGTGCACCACCAGCGTGTTGTCGTAGACGGTGCCGGCGCCCTCGGGGAGCGCCTTCAGCTGCTCATACAGCCCGGTGACGGTACGCTGCGCCAGGAGCCGGTGGATCTGCCGGATCTTCGCGAACGCGTCGTCGCTCGAGTCGTGGCTGATGGTGTGGTGGCCGTCGGTGTGGCCCAGCTCGGCGTACACGCGATCGGACGTGTTCCCCGACCAGTTGAAGTTGACCACCCGCGTCAGGTCGCACGCGAAGGCCATGGCGGAGATCCGGAAGAAGAGGCTGCCCACCTCGTCCCAGTTGGCCTGGCTGTACACGTCCAGGGTGCTGCCGAGGTTCAGCGTGGTGCAGGCCGGCACGTTCGCCACCATGCCCGAGAGGCTGCGCTCGAGATCGCGCACGCTGGTTTCGTGCTGCTCGAGCCGGCGCGCGTCGTCCGCCGACAGCTTCGGCTTGAGCTGCGAGAGCTCCGTCTTCACCACGTCCAGCGCCGACTGCCGCATCCTCAGGCGCCGCAGGGCCGCCTCGCGCGCCGCCGGATCCACGTCGGCGAAGATGCGCGTGTACGCGGTGAAGGGGCTCGTCTCGGGAGGAATCGGGTTCTGCGTGCCGACCGGCCCCGCGTGCCCGTGCTGGTTCCAGATGTTGTTGCTGCGATCGCCCACCCGGTACACCAGGTGCTGGTGCCGCACGCTGGGGTTGGCCGCCTGCACCCGCTCGCCCAGCACCTTGTCGATCGACGGCCCCTTCACGTACCCGATGGTGGCGCCGTTGCCTCCGCCGATCGGGAAGCTGCCGGTGCCCGAGGGCCACGGCGCCAGGGCCGAGCCGCCCTGCTGGTGTCCGTCGGCGCGCTCTCCCGCGGGCAGCCGGTAGTGGTACTTGTCGATCCCCTCCACGAAGAGCATGTCGGCCCGGTAGGGCTCGAACGGCGCGAGGAACTCGCCCAGCACGAAGTTGGTCTCGCCCTTGGTGGTGAAGCGCCGGGAGATCTGATCGCCGTTCGCGGTGAAGACGAAGATGATGCGCCGCGGGGCCTCGGCGGCCTGCGCGCGCGCCTCGCGGGGCAACAGCGACTCGAGCACCGGCAGGGCCAGCGTCACGCCACCCGCCCGGAGCATCCACCGTCGACTGAAGTTGAAGCGGCTCATGTCGGCTCTCTCTTCGGAAGGTCAGGGGGTGATCGCCGGCTTCATGAGGAAGTCGTCCGTCTGGGTCATCGCGACGAACAGCTCCTTCATGTTCCAGTTCGCGTCCTTGAAGGCCTGCAGGGTGCGCTGGCGGCTGCAGAGATCGGCCGGCTGCTCCTCCCGCCCCGCCGTGAAGCGGAAGGTCTGCGTCACCACGCATTCGCGCACCTCGTCGCTCACCGCCAGCTTCTTCATCAGCGTCAGGCCGTCGGGCACCGGGCCATCGAGGGTGCGCGTGCCCGTCACCTCGCCGGCCGTCTTCACCGCGTGCCCGCCCTCGTCGATGGCGCGCTCGCGTCCCACCGCGTCCACGTTCTCGAAGGGCTCGCCCAGCGGATCGAGGAGGTTGTGGCAGCCGGCGCAGGCGGCCTCGGTGCGGTGCGCCGCGAGGCGATCGCCCTGGCTGGCCGTGCTGTCGATGGGACCCAGGTTGAGTGGCACGTTGTCCGGCGGCGCGGGGATGTTCTGGCACAGGAGCAGCGTGCGCACCCGCAGCCCCCGGTTGACGATGGAGGTCCGCGTCTGCTTGTCGTGAGAGACGAGCGGCCCGCTCGTCATGAAGAAGCCGCCCCGCTTTCCGCTCGTCCAGTCGACGCGCTGGAAGGCGCTGCCGGTGATGCCGGACAGGCCGTAGTGCTGGGCGAGGGGCCCGTTGACGTAGCTGAACTCGCCCGCCAGCAGCGTTTCCAGCGAGCCGTCGCCGTCCAGCACCGTGCGCGTCACGTACTCACGCGCCTCTTCGCGCAACAGCTCCCCCAGCGCCGCGGGCAGCCCGGGGAAGACGGTCGCGTCGCGGCGCAGGCCCACCAGCTCGTCCACGTCCAGCCATTGCTCGAAGAAGTTGAAGAGCCGGTGCGCCTTCGGATCCGCCAGCATCCGCCGCGCCTCGCGCTCGACGTCCTCCTTCGTCGCCAGCCGCCCGGTGCGCGCCGCGTCCAGGAGCGCCTCGTCGGGGATGGACTGCCACAGGAAGAAGGAGAGCCGCGACGCCAGCTCGTACGGCGAGACCGCCTGCGTGCGGGTGAGATCGCCCTCCACCTCCGGGCGGTACAGGAAGTTCGGCGCCTGCAGCGCCGTGCCCACCACCCACTCGATGCCCGTCTTGAAGTCGGCGCCCATCACGCCCGCGCGGAAGACGGTGAGGTAGCGCTCCACCTCCTCGGGCGTGAGCTCGCGCCGGTAGGCCCTGCGCACGAAGGTCTCGATGAAGGTGCGGGCGCACCCCTCGCCCCCCGACGGATCGCAGGGCACCAGCCCGGGGAGATCCTTCACGGCCTCGGACGCCACCAGCTCCGCCGCCGCCTGGTAGGACTGGAGCAGCACCGGCTTCACGTCGAGGAAGCGGGCGGCGTTCCTGAAGCCCAGCGACACGGGATCGGCCACGAAGTCTGTCGTCGCCTGCTTCGCCAGCGCCTCGTCGCCGAAGAGATCGACGAGCGCGTTCTGGTACTCCTCGTGCGAGAGCCGGCGCAGCGGCGCGGGACCCGGCGTGGGAGTGTCCGTGCAGGCCGTGACGATGGGCTGCGTCTGGCCCGGGACGATCGGCGTGAGGGGCGGGGAGTCGGGCGACAGGGGGGCGCCCGTGGCGCCCATGAAGCTCCCCTCGCACCCGGTGATGATGAGCAACAGCGGCAGCAGCCAGCGCATGGGCCGCATGATGGAGACACGGCCTGACCTCGCGCAAGATGTGAACTGGAGTTAACACCCCGGAAACACACCGATTTCCCGTGAGCGAGCCAGACCTACATCAGTCTTTGGTGCGGGTGCGGCGTGGCGTTGCCGGCCCGAAGGCATCGGCGTCCTTGAGCTCCTGCGCAGTGCGCTTGTAGGCGGCCCAGGCGAAGGGCGTGGCGATCGCGAGGAGGCCGACGCACAGGCCGAAGGCCAGCCACGGAAAGGGGCGGTCTTCGGTGGGCAGCTTGTTCTCTTCCTGCCAGTTCGGCATGCGGTGCCGGCCGCGGTTGCGCGCCGCCTCGCGCTCTTCCTCGGTCATCTCCGGTTCCTGGTAGTCCTGTGGCTTGTTCTTGCTGCCGGCGACCGCAGGGGTGCCGGAGACACAGGCGACGGCGAGGGCCAGGGAGAGGAGAAAGCGGCGCATGCGTTGCACGACTCTACACCGGCTTCGTCACGGCTTCACGAGCTCCACCGTCTCGAGGCGAGTCGGCACGGCGACAGGCCACCCCTTCTCGGCCACCCGCTTGCGCATCGCCTCGAGGCCGGAAGGCTCGCCGTGCACCAGCAGCACCTGCCGGGGCGGCGTGGTGAAGCCCTCCATCCACTTGAGCATCTCGGTCCAGTCGGCGTGAGCTGAGAAGCCGCTCACCTTCATGATGGTGGCCTTCACGTCGACGAATTCACCGTGGATCTTGATCTGCTTCTCTCCGTCGAGGAGCCGGCGTCCGCGCGTGCCTTCCGACTGGTAGCCGACGAAGAGGACGGTGTTCTTCGGATCCGGAAGCCGGTGCTTGAGGTGATGGAGGATGCGGCCGCCCGTCGCCATGCCCGACGCCGAGATGATGATCGCCGGGTGGCGGATCGAGTTGAGCGTCTTCGACTCTTTCGCCGAGGTGACGAAGCGAGGCTTCTCGGTGCGCATCGGCGACAGGCCTTCTTCCATGTAGCGGCGCATGTCCGCATCGTGCTCGTAGGTGTGCGCGAGGTAGATCGGCGTGGCGTCGCAGGCCATCGGCGAGTCGATGAAGACGGGGAGAATGGGGATCCGCTGCTCCCGCTCCAGGACTCCGAGCCGGTAGAGGAGCTCCTGCGTGCGGCCCACTGCGAAGGCGGGGATCACCAGCACGCCCCCGCGCTTCACGGTGGCGTTGACCGCCTCGGCCAGCTCGCCCATCGGATCCTGCGTGCCGTGCTCGCGATCACCGTACGTGCACTCGGCGATCAGCGTCGTGGCGGCCTGGACCGCCTCGGGGTCGCGGAGAATGGGCGCGTTGTACCGGCCGAGATCGCCCGTGAAGACGACGCGCTGCTTCGTCGACTCCAGGTCGAAGATGCAGATCGCGCTCCCGAGGATGTGGCCGGCCCGGCGGAAGGTGAGGGTGATGCCCGGGGCGAGCTTCCGCGGTCGATCGTACGTGAAGGACTCGAAGAGCTTGAGCGCCGCGAAGGCATCCGGCTCGCCGTAGAGGGGCAGGGCGGGGCTGTGCTTGGAGTACTTGTGCTTGTTGGCGAAGGCGGCTTCTTCCTCCTGCAGCCGAGCCGAGTCGGGCAGCAGCAGGCCGCAGAGATCCCGCGTGCCGCTGGTGCAGTACACCGGGCCGTTGAAGCCCTCCTTCACCAGCCGGGGCAGGCCCCCGGTGTGATCGATGTGGGCGTGCGTCAGCACCACCGCGTCGATCGTCTTCGCGTCGACGGGTGAGGGCGCCCAGTTGAGCTGCCGCAGCTCGCGCTTGCCCTGGAAGAGCCCGCAGTCGATGAGGATCCGCTTGCCGTCGTGCTCGAGGAGGAAGCGGGATCCGGTGACCGTCCCTGCTGCGCCGAGGAATTGAATGGAGGAGGCCATGGCGGGCGGAGCCTACTGCCCCGGGTCTCCCCGGCCAGCCCTAATCGAAGGACAGCGTCACCACGTGCAGCGGCGGCAGGCCGAAGTCGAAGCGCCAGGCGAACTGGTAGGCGAGCGAGAGCGGGAAGGAGCCCCCGAAGGACGTCCGCACCGAGAGCGCCGCGCCGGCCGAGCGCATCCAGGTGGCGGTGGGGTTGTTGGTGGCGGCCGCCGCGCCGAAGAGATCGACGTCCACCTGCCGGAAGAACGCGGAGGGGAGGATCCACAAGGTCGAGGTGAAGCCCTTGTCGATGATGAAGCTGTACCGGTAGCGCGCGTGGGCGATGCCGGCGGCGGTGGCGCGCACCGAGTAGTCGTCGTAGCCGCGCACGCTCTCGACGAAGGACCCGGGGAGGAAGAGCTCTGGCGGCGAGCCGGAGCGGCCGGTGCCCTGGCTGCTGTTCCACAGGGTGAGGCTGCGCGCGACGCCGCCGACGCGCATCGCCCCTTCCGGAGCGCCCGGCAGCGCGCGGCCGACGAGGGAGAAGACGAAGCTGTGGCGCTTCGAGAAGGGCAGGGGCAGGGCGAGATCGACCTCGGCCTCCACGTCGAGGAGATCGCTGTCGCTGCCGAAGGCCCGCGGGTAGCCGGAGAGATCGAAGGACATGGCCAGGAGCCGCTGGGTGCCGCCGTAGCCGGTCGACTCGCCCGCGCTGTACGCGACGGACAGCCAGGGGCCGAAGTACTTACCCACCGGCAGTCCCTGCGGCTGCCAGATCTCCGTCCGGAAGCCGAGTGAGACGGGCGTGGTGAAGACGGTGCGCCCCGCCGCGACGCCGCCGGACCAGTAGGCCTCCGCGAGGGTGGTGGTCGTCTCCGGGTAGCCCTCGCGCCCGGCGTACACCGAGAGGAACCAGGGAGCGAGGCTGAGGTTGCGGTAGCTCGCGCTGATGACGTTCTCCAGGGTCGGGACGGTGAGGGCGCCGTTCAACGCCCAGTTGTGACGCGCGAGGCGATCGCGCCCGGCGATGGTGGCCGTCAGCGTGGCGGAAGAGGCCAGCGGATCCGAGAAGCTGAAGCTGACGCCCGCGATGCTGGGCGCGCGGAGCTGCGGGTAGAAGACGTGATCGAGAGACGAATAGGGCTCGTCCTGCAGCACCTCGGGCGCGGGCGGCTCGTACCAGGCGCCGACGTCCTCGCTCTGTTCCGTCGGCTGAGGTGAAGGGACCACCACCTCGGCGGTGGGCGCGCCGGGCGCAGGTCCGTTCTGGTTTCCTCCCCGGACGGGGGCGAGCGGACCTTGATCCAGTGACCACTGCGAGCCGTCGCGATTGACGAAGGCCACCCGATCGCCGGCGGGCGCGGGATCGATCACCCCGTACGGCGCGTCGGTGAGCTGCTCCAGGCTTCCGGTGTCCACGTCGAGGCGATGGGCCTGCAGGTATTTCCCGGCGGTGCGGGCGAAGACGAGGTGCGACTCGTCGATCCACCTCGCGGCGTAGTTGAACGCCCCGTCGGAGGTGAGGTCCCTCAAGCTGCCGTCCGCCTCGCGCAGCACGAGGTTCCACCCATTGCGATCCATCCGGGAGAAGACGAGCCGCCGGCGCGTAGGGCTCCACTGCGGCGCGGACAGGGCGACCCCGGCGGGCGGATCGACGAGCACCGTCTGCGCGCCGGAGGTGAGATCGATCTCCACGATCCGCGAGCGCCCGGCGGGGAAGTCCACGGTGACGTAGCGCTTCCCGTCCGCGTCCACGCCGCCGCCCATCGTCCGCCCGACCTGCTGCCACACCTGCACCGTCTCTCCGGTCTGCGCGTCGATCTTCCACAGCTGCGATCGCGTGTCGCCGCGATCGATGAAGTCGTCATTCACGAGGAACAGCCAGCGCCCATCGCCGGTGAAGGACAGCCCGCTCATCACGCCGGGGCCGACGAGGATCCAGTCGCGATCGGTGGTGAGCCGAACCAGCTTCCTGGCCACACGGACGGACCCGTCGCGCTCGAGGATCCGCAGCATGGGCACCTCCTCATTCCCCGCCGACACCACCGCCATCGCCCCGCTGGTGGAGTGCGCCGCGAGCCGCGCCAGTTGCCCCAGCGCCGGCCGAACCACGGTCTGCAGGGGCGGCCGCTCACGCTTCGGCTGCGCCTGCGCGAGGTGTGCTTCGAATTGCGCCAGCAGATCGCCCAGGTCGAAGCCGTACACGGACCAGAAGCGCAGGGTGACGCCGAAGGGCACCAGGAAGCTGCGCCCCTGCAGATCCATCACCTGCCAGAGCTTGTCCTCGCCGTAGCGCTCGACGAGCCACTCCACGAAGAAGAGCCCGGTGAGGTACGCGCCGGAGAACGGCGTCAGCTCGCGCTGGTAGATGCTCAGGTCGCCGCCGCCGAGTCCGCCCTTGCTCGCCACGAAGCTGTCGAACGCGCCACGGTAGAGCGGGCTGTGGGGCCGGCCCACCTTCCGGGCGAGGCGCCCTTCGTAGAACTGGGCGACGCCCTCGGTGAACCAGCGCTCGAGGAAGACCTGGCTCGAGACGACCGGACCGAAGACGGAGTTCACGCCCCGCCAGGCGTTCTCGATCTGCTCGAAGTGGACGAAGTGGAACATCTCGTGGCAGGCGATGTCGCCGACGTCCGCGCCGGACAGCCCGTACCAGTGGAAGAGCTCCGAGGTGACGGACAGCGGGTTGAGCGAGTGCAGCGGCTCTCCGCCGTACAGCCCCGACACGTACGCGTTGTTGTAGTTGGCGGAGGTGAGGAAGAGCAGCGCCTTGTCCCGCTCGCGGGTGGTGGCCTGGCGGGCGCGCAGCTCGGTGAGGCACTCCTCGGCCCGCGCGGCGACGCGGAGCGCCGCGTCCTTCCCCTCGGCCGGGTAATAGAGCTCGACGTGCTTCGTCTCCAGCCGGCGCATGTCGTCCTGCGCGAAGGTGGTGGCGACGTCCTGGTCGAAGCGCGGGGATGTGGTGACGCAGCCTGAGAGGAACAGCGCCGCGACAGCAGGCAGTCTCACGGCGGGGAACCATCGCGCATCCGGGGGGCGCATGCTACGAGCGACGCGCCATGCCGATGCCCATGCCGCCGCAGCTCGAAGCCGCTCTCGCGCAGGTTGACGCCGTCCTCGAGCAGGTCGAGGGGAAGAAGATCGATCTCCTCAAGGCGAGCTGGGCCGAGATCGAGAAGGGCGTGATCAAGCTCCTGGGCGGGCCCTTCAAGATGCAGCAGCCCGAGCACCAGGTGGTCGCGTTGGGCCTCGCCGCGGCGCTCGGCGCGCGCCTCAACGCCGAGCACCAGGCCTTCTGGTTCCCGTACCGGGAGACGCCGGAGGGCGCCTCCCTGGGGTTCCCCGACGCGTTGATCATGCTCTCTCCCTTCG
Organism: Myxococcota bacterium; assembly: GCA_040752975.1. Classification (GTDB taxonomy): domain Bacteria; phylum Myxococcota; class Myxococcia; order Myxococcales; family Myxococcaceae; genus JADLDB01. The sequence continues at coordinate 4,828 of JBFMHF010000028.1, read as the reverse complement.
GCGCGGTGGTGGACGCGCTCCGCTCCGGGCGGCTCGAGAAGCTGGACGAGGTGACGAAGGAGATCCGCAACTCTCTGGCCCAGGTGAAGTTCGGCGCCGGCGGCGGCGCGCCGATGCGGCTCACGGCCGAGGACTACATGCGGCTGTTCGATCCGGGCTTCGTGCAGTTGGTGGCGCTCGACCCGGTGAAGACGAAGCAGGTTTGGGGCAGCCAGCCGACGAAGGTGGCGAACGACTTGAGGGACGGGCTGAGCCGCGCCGCGAAGCTGCCGCCCGAGGCGAAGAAGCAGCTCGAAGCGCAGCTGGTGACGGCGGTGTCGCGCCTCGAGCCCGGCAAGACGCTCCTCGAGCAGGTGGCGCGCGCGCCGCGGGTGGTGGAGACCATGGGCCTGCTCTTCGGCGCCTCCGGCAGCACCGGAGCGGCCGCGGAGGAGTTCTGGAGCGACGTGGTGATGCCGCTGCTCTTCACCGGCGCTCCGGCCTCCTTCCCCACGCTGGACGAGGAGGAGCTCGCCGCCGCGAAGAAGGGGATCGATCCGCTCTTCCTTTTCCTCGACGTGGTGCCGCACCAGTACCCCTCGCCGGAGGAGGAGGGGCTGCTCAATGCCTTCCCGGCCGCGAAGCTGTTCCTGCCTGATCCGGCGTTCGAGGGCGCGCAGCAGCTGCGGCTCATCAAGGTGACGACCGACGCGATCGCCGCGCCGCTGGCGGCCTTCGATCCGCAGAAGACGCGCGAGGCGATCGCCCGCTTCGGCGCCATGCTGGCGGAGAAGACGGGCCCGGTGGCGCAGAAGCAGGGCGAGGCCGAGGCGAAGATGATGCTGGACGCGGCGCTGACCCTGCTGTCGGACCTGAAGAAGCTGGTGAGCGAGGGGAAGGACCTCTACGTGCGGCGGCTGACGGAGGCGGAGGCTGCGTCCGAGCCGGCGATCGCCCAGCTGCGACAAGCGCTCTCCGGGCCGCGTATCATCCTCACCTCGTGAGCAGCTGGCTCGAGGCGTTCCAGGCGGCGATGGCCCGGAACGATCCCAACAACCGGGTGCAGGTGGCGACCGTCTCGCCCGAGGGGACGCCTTCCGTGCGCACGGTGATCCTGCGCGGCGTGACGGGGCAGGGTGCGCTCTTCTTCGTGACGGACCTGAGATCCCAGAAGGCCGTGCACCTCGAGGAGAACCACCGGATCGCGGTCCTGGCGTGGTACCCGCACACCCGGGAGCAGTTCCGGCTGACCGGGAAGGCCGAGGTGCACAACGGCCACGCGACGGGTCAGTGGGCGATGACGCGCGCGCAGCTGTGGGCGAGTCTCAACGACGCGGACCGCGCGGCCTTTCTGGGGCCGCCGCCGGGCCGCAGCTTCGTGGCGCCGCATCACGTCGAGCTGCCGGAAGCGCCCCCGATGGAGTTCTGCGTCGTGTCGGTGGAGGTGACCGAGGTGGACTGGCTCACGGTGGGGCCGCCGCACCGGCGCGTGCACTTCCGGCTGGTGGGCCACGCGTGGGTCGAGGAGCTGGTGGTCCCCTGAGTGGGGCTCTCCGTGGCCGTGAGTCAAGCGGCTCAGGCAGTCCGCGCCGCGTCTCGGCGGCGGGCGAGCTCTCGAGCGGTGCGCAGCTGCGCTTTCCAGTGGCCGTACAGGCGCTGCTCCGAGGCGAGGCGATCGAGGTCCGCGCGCGTCTCGTCGTCGACGTTGCCCGGAGGCGCGTCGCGGAAGGGCGTCCCCGGTAGCGGCATGAAGGTGTGCCCGTGCACGCGGGCGCCGAGCGCGGCGAGGCGGCGCATGAGGGTGACGGTGGCGTGCACGTCCTCTGGCTCCTCTCCGGGCAGCCCGAGGATGAAGTCGACGTTGGGGCGAAAGCCCGCTTCGACGGAGACGCGGACGGCGCGGACGATGGCCTCGACGTCGTGACCGCGGCGGGAGGCCTCGAGCACGCGCTCGGAGCCGGACTGGCCGCCAATGACGAGGTTGTCGTTGTCCACGTAGCGGCGCAGCACCGCCAGGGCCTCGGGCGTGACGTGCTCGGGGCGCACCTCGGAGGGGAAGGTGCCGAAGAAGATCCGACCCGAGGGGCCGACGGCCTCGCGCACTTTCGCCAACAGCTCTTCGACGGCGGCCAGGTTCACCCCCTCGTCCTGGGAGCCGTAGGACAGCGAGGTGGGAGACACGAAGCGCACGTCGGGCTTGGCGGCCTGGGCCAGCGCCTTCGCCCAGCGGGCGGTGTTGCCGGCGGAGCGATGCCGGAAGCGCGCCTTGGAGAAGAAGGGGGTCTGGCAGAAGCGGCAGGCGTAGATGCAGCCGCGCGTGAGCTCGATGGCGCCGAAGCGGCGGTGCGCGGGCGCGAAGGGCGGGAAGTCGTCGAGCTCGATGCGGGGAGGGCGGGGGTTCTGCACGACGCGGCCATGCAGGAGCCGCGCGAAGCCGGGCGTGGTCGAGGCGTCTTCGTCGCGGAGAAGGCGTCGGAGCAGCTCGGTGAGCGCGAGCTCTCCCTCGCCGATGCAGATCTGATCGAAGCCGGCGCGCAGGGTCTCCAGGGGCTCCGCGGTGGCGTGGACTCCGCCGGCGATGGCGAGGAAGTCTTCGCGCACGCGCTCGCGGAGCAGTCGGAGCTCCTCGGCGCACTCCGGGAGGCTGGGGGAATAGAAGGACCAGGCGACGACGACGCGGTGGCCGAGCGCGAGGCTGTCGCGGGTGGTGCGCTCGAGGTCTTCGAAGCGGCGGGGGAAATGGAGGGTGATGGAGGAGAGGTCGGCCTGCGACTCCACGGCGCCGGCGAGCGCGGTGAAGGCGTACTTGCCGGGCGCGCGGAAGCTGAAGATCAGGCTGACGGGCCGCATGGCTCCCCCCGCGTCTAGCAGAGCCGGACTCGCGTCCCGGCTGCAGGATGCTCTGAGGGCCCCGCGAATCCAGACATATCGAGAGGTTACGCGTGGCATCGGGGCTGCTCAGGGACGGCTCGTCTCGCAACCCCGAACCGAAACCCCAAACCCCGGAGCCGTCCATGCACACCCTCAAGTTCTTCGTTCTCCCCTCGCTCGCCGTCGCCGTCTGGATGGCCCTCGCCGCTGGAACGCTGTTGGGCTTTGGCGAGTTCGCGATGGCCACCAACCCGCCGGCGAAGGTGAAGCAGGTGCCGGCGCAGACGATTGACGCGCCGGTGCTGACGGCGCAGCGCTGAACGCACAGCCCACGGAGGGACGACAACGAAGGAAAAGAAAGAAGCCCCGGAGGATGACTCCGGGGCTTCTTACCTGCAGGACGTACAGGCTTTGTGACCCTGCCGGGATTCGAACCCGGGTTTATGCCGTGAGAGGGCACCGTCCTAGGCCACTAGACGACAGGGCCGTTTGAAGCGGGCGCGGGAGTATGCTGTCCGACCCGGCGTGTCAACTGGCTCGACGACGCGGCGCCGCGCCTGGTCCTGACCGTCAGCGCGCCCGAGGTTGTTGCGTCGGGCCCGGCGAGTCGTGCTATTTCACGTGCCGTCGCACTCGCGGTGGTAGCTCAGTTGGTAGAGCACGAGCTTCCCAAGCTCGGGGTCGAGGGTTCGAATCCCTTCCGCCGCTCACGAAGAAGGCCCTGATTCTCCAAAGCGGGAGTCAGGGCCTTCGTGCTTCTGGCGGGCGGACGGGGGCCCGGGGTGATGCAGCGGGGTGATGCAGAAAACGGAGCCTGAGCTTCGGGTGCATCAGGAAACGGGGTGTGGGAGCGTCCAGCCACCCATGAGCGGACGTCGAAAACACCCTGACGCGACCTCCTACCGGGCGGACGTTGGCCCGCGGCTCTTCAAGTTCATCGAGAGTAAGGCGGACTCGAAGGTCGAGAACACCATCCTCCACGCCCTGGCGGTCTTCTCGTTCGCCGTGGAGCATCTCGCCGAGGACGCCACTCGACATCAGGACGTGCTCAAGAAGACGGGCGTCCTTCTCGTGCTGATGCAGGACGCCCTGCGAGGGCTCTTGGGCGCTCAGCGCGTGCTGTCCCCGGTCACCAGTGCGTGCCTCGCCCGAAACATCCTTGAGACCTACTGCAACCTCAGGTTCATCTATCGAAGCGACGAGCCCGCCAAGTGGGCGGACCGCTTTGCTCGATTCGAGGCGGTCGAGAAGGTGCTGCATGAGAACCACCGTCCCCCTGGCGAGCCGTCGCTTCTCTCAACGGGAGAACGCGAGAGAATCCTGCGCGAGGCTCCGGAGTGGTTCGGCAACAAAGGAAAGGTCGTTCCGCACTGGACGGCCGATATGGATCTGAAGAGCCTCAAGACCATGGCTGGTCGAGTCGGCCTTGCCGACGTGCACCATCGGCTCTACTTCATTGGCTCGAAGTTCATGCACGGGTCACCCCTGCTCGCGAACGCCTACTCGGGAGCAGGTCAGCTCGGGGCACTGGGAAACACTGACATGTGCTCGCAGTTGTCTCTGCTGGCGACGGGCCTTGCGATTCGCGCAATCGAGGAGACCGTCGAGTTCTACGGGGGGCCGAACATCGACGAAGACCTTCTTCAGTGGGAGCGTGGCGTCCTTGCTGCCAACGGGGTTTCGGGGACTGGGGTGGCGCCGTGAGCGAAGAGCACTGGAGGGAGACCGGGGTGGAGGTGCTCGTTCCGAGGCAAGGAGCCTTCGACGCGACGGTGAACGCCATCGTGAGGGCCCATGATGACCTCCACGCGTTTTGGAGCAATCCGAGCGGCTGGGCCCCCGACGAGGCAGCCTGGGCTTGATCCAGTTTGGTGGACACCTTTCGAAGCAAGTAGAGGTAGTCCATGGAGCCGGAAAACAAACCGATGCGGAGGACGCGGCGGACGTTCACCGACGAGTTCAAGGCGAGCGCCGTCGC
>JBFMHF010000027.1:0-59040 GCA_040752975.1 Myxococcota bacterium | reverse complement strand
CCCGCCTCCAAGCCGCCCGAGAAGGCCGCGGAGAAGCCGCCCGAGGCGAAGAAGGCCGCCCCTGCGCCCGCGCCTGCCCCGGCGGCTCCTCCCCCCGCGAAGAAGAAGAGCGAAGACGAGCCGGACGACGGCCTCTAACCCCTCCGCTGGCTGGGGGCGCGGTCCCGCCGTCCTGCGAGACGAAGGCGGCACACCGGGTGATCAGCGTGTCGCCGCGCCGAGCTGGCCGCTCCCCGGGCCCTGCCTTTGGCGGTGGGCTGGTCAGCGACGGGGAAGTCTTCGGTGCTTCGTGAGCTGACCGACCACGAGGAGGCGCGTCTCGAGCGCGTGCCGTCTCCTCGACGCGGTGTCACTTGGTGGTGAAGACGGTGACGGGGCTGAAGTCCGGCGGCGCCTCGGGGGGCAGCGCGGCGAGGCGCTCGAGGTACAGCTTCACCGCCACGTCATCCGGATTGACTTCGGAGAAGCGGGCGAAGTGTGCGCGGGCGTCGGCGAGCTTCCCGGCGCGGAAGGCGGTCACGGCTGCTTCCCAGGCGTCGAGGCGCTCGTACCGCGCTACTTCCCGATCCGGTCCGGCGAGCAGCTCCCACACGGTGATGGCCTCGTGCTTCCCCTTCACCTGGACGAGATCCAGGGCACGGAAGCGAAAGTCCCCGGACGCTGCGCTCCGGCTGCCGTCGCCCACCAGGCAGAAGACGCCGTAGTGCTTGGTGAGGCCTTCCAGCCGGGAGGCGAGGTTCACCGCGTCGCCCGCGACGGTGTAGTTGAAGCGCGTCTCGGCGCCCATGTTCCCCACCACCATCTCCCCGGTGTTGACGCCCACGCCGATGGAGAACTCGAGGCCCAGCTCCTTCAATGGACCACGGTTGAGCGCCTCGAGCTCGCGGTGCATCTCCAGCGCGCAGCGCAGCGCCTGGTCGGCATGATCCTCCCGCTTGAGGGGCGCGCCAAACACCGCCATCACCGCGTCGCCGATGTACTTGTCCAACATGCCGCCCTTCGCCAGCACCGCGCGCGTCATCGGAGAGAGGTAGGTGTTGAGCACCTGGACCAGCCGCTCGGCCGGCAGCGCCTCGGAGAAGGTGGTGAAGTCGCGGATGTCGGAGAAGAGGACGGTGAGGCGCCGGCGCTCTCCGCCCAGCTCGAGCGCGTTGGGGGCTGCGAGCAGCTCGTCCAGCACCTCGTCGCCGACGTAGTGGCCGAAGGCGCGCCTGAGTGCGCGTCGCTGGGTCGCCTCGGCCGCGTAGGAGAGCGCCAACCCGGTGAGGGCGCACGCCAGCACGGCCACGGCGGGGCCGATGAGGGGCGCCCAGGTGCTCCAGCGGACGAAGGCCCATTGGCTGCCCACCACCCACCCGCCGAGCAGCAGCACGGCCCCGGCGATCTGCGCGCCGGGTGAGGGGCGCCGCGAGGCGAACAAGGCGGCGATCGCCAGGCCGAGCGCGAGGGTGACGAGGAGATCGACGGTGCGCGACGTGCGCTGGAGCCCCTGGCCGCGCAGCACCTGGTCCACCGCGGTGGCCTGAACTTCCAGTCCGGGCATGAAGCCGAAGGGCGTGCGCGCGAGGTCGTACCCGAAGCGGGTGACGCCGATCAGCACCAGCTTCCCCTGCAGCGCCTCGCGCGGCACCTTGCCCGCCACCACGTCGCGCGCCGAGAAGCTGGGGTAGCTCCCCGAAGGGCCGCGGTAGTCGAGCCACACTCCGTCGCGGTCGAGGGCCAGGGGACGATCGCCCAGCTTCACCTGCTGCTGCGGTCCCAGGTACGCGAGGCGCCCCCGGCCCAGCCCGAGGTACTGCGCAGCCGCCGCGACGGCGAAGGGGAGGTACACCCCCTCGCCATGGCTGACGGCCAGCGACATGCGGCGCACGGTGCGCGTCGGATCTTCGTCGACGTTGGCGAAGCCCAGCGCCTTCGCGGCCGCCGTCAGGCGGGGCAGGGAGGCCACCACGCGCGGCGCCGACGGGGGAGGTACCGCGGCCAGGGTGCTCTGCGCGTAGCGCCCGCGGGCCAGCGACGTGTCCAGCCCGGGTGCCGGATCTCCCTCGCCCGCGAAGAGGATCAGCACGACGTTGCCGGCCTCTCGCAGGGCCGCTTCCAGCTCTCCGTCGCCGTCCAGCTCGCGCGCCGTTTCGGCCAGCAGCGCGGCCTCGTCCCCCGGAGGGAGGGTGGGGTGCCCTTCGCGCCACGTCGCGATCCGCGCGGACAGCTCAGGGCTCAGAAGCCGTTCGGGTTGATCGAACACCGCGTCGACGCCGATCACCTTCGCCCCCGAGGCAGCCACCGCGCGGACCACCTTCGCCCAGCCCGCGCGGCGCTCGAAGAGGAGCTCGCCCGTGCCGACGGTGGCGTCATCGAAGACGACCAGGGTGAGGTCGCTCGAGACGGGCGCGGGGCCGCGGGCCACGAAGCGCAGGTCGAGCACCCAGCGCTCGAGCAGCTCCAGCGGGCCGCCACCCAACTCGGAGCGCAAGAGGGTGGTGGTGACGGCCACCAGCGCCGCCACCAGGGCCGCCGCCACCGCCGGGTGGCGCAGGCGCGTCACTCCAGCGGGACCTCGAAGTCGTTCCAGCCCGAAGGCGTGGTCAGCTTCTGGGCGGCCGCCCAGCTCTCGATGCAGGCGTTCGTCACCGGGAGCGCCCCTTCGAGGAAGACGCGCACGCCGCCGTCGATCTTCCGCACGCGCACGCGGAGCGTGGGCCCGAGCTGCTTCCGTACCGTGGCGTCGAGCGACTTCGCGAAGTCGGCGAAGCAGCGGCGATCGGCCTCCTTCAGGGTGATGGAGTGTGCGCTCGCAGAAGCCCGGCCGACCGCCTCCTCCGGCTCGGCGGCGATCTTCCGCTTCGACCGCCGCTCGGCGTCAGCGAGCTTGCCCGGGTCCTCGCCCCCGCCCGTCACGCTCTCCGCGGGCGGCTTTGTCTTCTCTTCGCTGACGATGAGAGCGGGTGCCTTCGGCGGCGCAGGTGGCGGCGGGGGCGGCGGCTGTCGTTGGGTGCTCTCGGTCCTCGTCGGGGATGCGCTGGTCTTGCGCTCTGAACTGCCACCCGAAGGCAGGGTGGGCACGTCGGCCGCCGCCGGTGAGACGAACCACCCCACCATGCGCCCACTGCCGCGGTCCTTCTTTTCGGCAGGCGTCAGGAGCTTGTCGAGCTGCTGCTCGAGGGACTCGGTGGTTCGCCGCTCGATGTGCAGCGCCGCGAGGTCAGCCACCTTGAGCTCGAGATCCTCGTCAAGGCGGACGACGAGATCGTTCTTCCGGACCTTGACGAAGAGCAGGCCCTTGAGGGGCACGCGGACCACGTCGTCGATGAAGAGCCCGAGGCCCGGCGCGATGGAACGGGTGGCCCCATCGCGCACCACGACGACAGAGTTGGTCCCCGCCACCACGTCGGCGACAGGGGGCGGCGTTGCGGCGACGAGGACGCAGGCGAGGCTTGAAGCGGCAAAGGCCATGGCGTCACTCTATGACAGCTCTCGTGCGACCGACGGTTCCGCGCGCTGGAGGAGGGCCCTCACAGCACAGCTCGCGCAAGTGCTCTCCAGAGGGGGCTGCCGCGACGCGGGCGAAGCACCCTGTCAGTCGAAGCGCCAGCTGAAGCGGCCGCCCATGATGAAGTCGTGGCGGTCGTTGCCCGCGAGGGGCAGGGTGGCACCCAGCTCGATGCCCAACCGCGCGATGCGGAAGCGCAGGCCGGCGGTGGGGGCGAAGTAGCTGATCTCTCCGAAGCGGCCCGTCAGATCCAGGACGAAGGCGAACCAGGACCAGGGCTGCAGCTGGACGCCCGCGAGGAGGAGGCCCCCGAAGCGCGTGAACGGGTTGGCGCGAGAGAAGGCGCTCGTCACGTCGCCGCCCAGGTAGCCGTGCACCTCGAGCCACCGCTTCGGTCTCCACGACGCGGCGAAGCCCAATTCGCCGCCCACCGCCCGGGCGCCTGGCGTCTCGAAGGACGTGGGCAAGAGCAGGCGCGCGCTCACCCCGCCGAGGACGGCGCCGCGGTTCAACACCTGGTAGGTGCCGCCCAGCGTCAGGTTCCCCAGCGTGAGCTGGGTGGCGGTGAGGACCGCGTTGACGGTGTAGGTGAAGTTGGCGGCTTCGAGGGTGGCGAACACCTCGACGTCGGGCCGCACTGCGAAGGAGCCGAAGAGGATCCCGTTGACCCCCAGGTTGCCGTAGAAGTTCGGCGTGTCGATGGAGGCGCCGAAGCGGCCACCCAGGCCCGCCTCGCTTCGGGGACAGGCCCTGCGCCCCGTCGCCAGGTCGGCTTCGAAGTAGCCCAGCGCCACCGGGCCTTCGGGCAGGCCGTGCGCGGCCCCCTGGGCGCAGCCGGCGATCTCCTCCGACGGGGCCGCCTCCTGCTTCACCTCGGGAGCCGGGGCAGCTGGGGTTGCCGGGGCCTCGGCGGTGGGGGCCGGGGCGTCGGTCGGGGGACTCGCGGTGGCAGCGCCGGGATCCTGCGCGAAGGCCGCCGCGGCGAGCAGCGAGAGCAGCATCATCGAGCGACGAAGCGTGTCCATCACCGGCCTCCCGTCACGCCAGGCGCGTTGAACTTCCCATCGCCGTTGCGATCGAGCACGAAGGGGTTGGCGAAGGCGTTGGGGTGGCCTCCCGTGAGCGCGCCGAAGTAGTAACCGACCTCGCCGCGCTTCGGCGTCGGGAGGTTGTTGAGCGGCCCGCGATCCTCGCCGGCCGTCACGTCGGCGCTGTCGACCTTGCCGTCGCCGTTGTTGTCGGTGGTGTCGGGGATGCCGTCGAGGTCCTCCTTCCCGTCCTTGTCGAGGTCGAGGCCGCCACCGAGATCCGCCGCGAGGGGCAGCCTCGTGCCGGCCTCCACGACGATCCACGCGTCGCCGGAGACGCCAGAGAGCAGCTCGGTCAGCGGCGCCGTCCCGTCGAAGCGCACCAGGTCGCCCGAGGTGGCGAAAGGATCCGTCGGCTGCGGAAGGGAGGCGAACGTCTTCACCACCACGCCGTTCACCACCACCCGCACCTCCTCGACGGGGATCCAGGGCGCCGACGACACCTTCACGCGCAAGACGCCGTCCGCCTTCGGGGCGAAGGGGAGGAGTGAGGGACCGCGCTCCTGGCCCGTGGCGTCCTCCACCGTCGCGGAGATCACCGGCCCGTTGGTGCCGATCATCCGTCCCTCCCGCACCGCGGTGTTGAAGGCGTTCACGTCGAAGCCCGGCCCGGCGGTCGTCGAGGTGAAGACGAGGTTCTGCGGCACGCCCACGGTGTTGTCGGTGAGCGAGTGCGAGTCGGAGTTGGCGGTGCCCGCCTTCAGGCGGCCCTGGTTCAGCACGTAGAACCAGAAGGCGCGGTACTGGAGGTGGAGGCTCGAGTCGGAGCCGTTGATCACCTCCTGCGCATGGTGCCCGTCGTTGGCGTACGACGCGTTGGCCGGCGTGCGGATGTACACGTTCGCGCCGGTGCCGCTGCCGTCATCGGTCGCAGGGAGATCCTTCGTGGTGTCGAGGAAGATGGCGCGTGGGAAGCCGAGATCCCGTCCGAACTCGGGCTCGGCCCACGGGTGGTTCAGCTCGATCACCTCGAGGCCGGTGGCGCCGCTCTTCGTGCGCTCGAACAGCTCGCCCGGCTCGATCAGCTCGTCGATGGGCGCGCCGTTGCGGGGGAGGGAAGGATCGAAGCGCAGGGGCCACAGGTTGTAGTGGCCGATCACCAGGGGGAAACCGTAGTTCTTCACCTTGAGCCAGGGGATGTGGCCGGTGGACTCGAGGCCCACCACGGTGCTCATCCTCCCGGAGAGGCCGAGGTCGGCGACGATCTTCCCATAGTCGTAGATGACGTCGTGATCGGTCGCGACGATGACGTCGAGGTCGCTCGCCGAGAAGGACAGCACGCGATCGAGATCGGGGATCGACGAGTCGAAGCTGGCTGCGCCGTGCACGTGCAGATCCGACGAGAGCGCGCCCGCTGGCTTGAGCGGCAAGCGGGTCAGCGAGAAGGACAGGGACGTGTTCCCCGGCTGCAGGTTCACCACCTCGCGGCCCAGAGACCAGAAGGGCCCGTGGAAGGCGAGCACCTCGTAGCGCCCGGTGGGCACCTCCGCCGTGGCCTGGCCGTTTCTCACGAGGATCCGGTTGCACGCCGGCGACGCCCCCGGCGGCGGCCCGAGCCAGGGGGAGCAGGTGGCGAAGCGCCCGTGCAGGTTGCCCGTCAGCGCTGCTGCACTCTCCTCCGTCTCGGGCACCACGAACAACTCCGCGTCGATCGGCATCATGGTGGTGGCGTCCTGCACGGTGGCGGTGAGGGTCGCCACGCCCGGCAGCACGAAGGCGCCGAGGGACTGATCGGTCGCCCCCACGGAGAACTGGCGTTCCACCTCCTTGCGGCCGAAGGCATGCACCTCGACGACGTATTGCTTGTTGCCCGGCACCCGCACGCTGAAGGTCCCGTCGGCCTTCGGCACCACCTGCGTCCAGGGGATGCCCGCGTCCGTCGGCCCGCCGAGCGCGCCTTCCACCACCAGCACGCTCGCCTCCCGCTCGGCAGCGAAGCCCCCGCCGCCGCCCATGCGCTCCACCGTGCCTGTCAACGTCACGTAGGCCTCGCCCAGCACCTGCTTGCGCACCTCCAGCGCCAGATCGATCGCCCCGCCCACGTCCCTCACGTCGGCCGCGGCGATGAAGCGCTCGAAGATGAGCGAGCCGCGCGGCGGCACGACCTTGAGCCCCAGGCCCGCCGCGGAGATCTGATCGCTGTGGAAGCCGGTCAGCTTCGGGTCGGTGCAGCTCGCCGTGCTGATCGCCGACACCTTCCCGTCACCCGAGTGGCCTGCCGCTGCGAAGTAGGGGAAGGTCTTGAACGCCTTCTGGATGGTGGTGAGCCCGAAGGACATGTGCGTGAAGCCCTCGCCCTCGCCGGGCGCGAAGGGCAACGACTCGCGGCCGCTCCAGTAGTAGCCGTCGAGCAGGCCCCAGGTCTGGTTGTCCGTCGAGCCGTTGACGATCTCGGTGCGCACGCGCACGCCGGGATCGCAGGGGGTGAGCTCGTACCGGGTGCTGATCGGCACGTTGGGGCGCCCGTCGAGGGTGCCGCGAACCTGCACCGCCACGCGCGCCGGCCGCTCGTCGATGATCTCCAGGGTGGAGTACCACGCCGCGTCGTTGGGGAGGATGCCCACCACCTGGAACACGTTGTTGACCGTGTCCTTCGGCTGGCCCGCGGGCGCGAGGTCGAGGATGGAGCCGCCGTGGGGATCGAGGTACGTCTGCGTGCCGATGCCGGCGATCACCACGTCCACCACGCCGTTGGACAGCTTCACGTCGCCCTTCGCGCCGATGCCGTTCCAGCCGCCCGGCCGCTGGGTCGCGTCGGTGATCGTCTCCACGCTGAGGCTGTCGCCCCCCGAGCAGGTGAAGGCCACCTTCTGGCAGGGCGGCGGAACGCGGCAGCCGTCCTCTCCGCCGAGGCAGCCTTCCTTTGCGCAGCCTGTCCCCACCGCGATCGCCAGCGCGAGCGCGAGTCCCACCACGACGAGTCGAGTCATTTCCACCCTTCCAGTCCGTGCGCGGCGTGGCACGAGTCACCGATGAGATCGAGGTACACCTGGGGCTGGGACTTCTCGAGCGCCTTCATCTGCTCGAAGGCCTTGCTCTCCTCGAGGGAGCGCACGGCCGAGTCCAGCAGCGCCTTCGCGGTGGCGATCGCCTGCTGCTGGGCGGTGGTGGGTTTCCACTTGAGATCGGTCTTCAGGCGCGCGGCGGTCTCGAGGAAGTGGCCGTAGAACTTCACCATCTGCACCAGCATCACCAGCTTGTACTGCGGGGCGGTGGTGACGGCCTGCTGGTAGGCCGCGTCGTATTGCCGCCGCTCGGACTCCAGCCGGTACATCAGGATGGCGATCTGCGTGTCCACCCGCGCGCCCCACTTCTTGCGCACCGTCGGGTGCTTCGCCCAGGCCAGCACGCCCTGGACGAAGTGCAGCCCGCCGCAGCTGTGCGCGTAGATGCCCTGCTTGCGCTTGTCGACCTGCGGCTGGAACTTCTCCATGCCCGCCTTGAGGTCGGCGGTCTCCCGCTCGAGCTCGGCCAGGGCGTCGTCGAAGATCTGGTCGAGGTCGATCGTCTCGCCGTCGGCCGTCTTCCACGTGACGCCGGGCTTCTGCGTCGAGGCGAAGAGATCGAGCGTCCAGCCGACGTCTTTCCAGTACTCCTGTCTCTGCGGCGCGTGGCGGAAGCCCTGCTTCACGCCGTCCACCAGTTGCTGCAGCGTCAGCGTGCCCCACGCCACCGGCACCTTCGTCGAGAGCGGGGCGTGCGCGTCCGCCACCAGCGCCTTCACGTTGAGGTTGGCGTGCGGCTCGATGGGCGTACCGTCCGCGGCGTAGCGCGCGAAGCCGAACGGCGCGCCGGGCAAGGCGCCTCCGTCGGGCAGCGCGTTCCGCTGCAGGAAGTCCTTGAACATGACGTCCACCGCGCGGCGGCCATCGCTGGCGAGGTAGCTGGGACCGAACACCTTGACCCCGTGGGCGAGCGCCCAGGGATTCTTCGGGTCCGCGGCCCACAACATGCAGTGGTCTCGCAGCACTTGTTCGGCATGGGGCCGAGGGGGAGAAACCGCCAGCAAACTGGCGACGAGGAGACCTGTCACTGGCATGTGGTTGCCTATATAAGCCCCCCTGCCGGTCACAGAAAGGCGGATGTCCCGGCGACGGGGTCCGCGGTGGAGAATTCAACCCGATGAAGTCACGGCACTTTTTCGTGGCGATCGCCACGGCGCTCTCCGCCTTGCCAGCTTCCGCGCAGTATGTCGCGACTGCCCAGCCGGGCGTGGCGTACCCCGCGCTGACGACGCCCTCGACGATCCCGTTGGTGGCGCCGGGCACGAACGATCCGATGGACAAGGGGCGGGCGACGATTCCGTTGGGCTTCTCCGTGCCCTTCTACGATCGCACGTACACGACCATCACCGTCACCGCGAACGGCGTGGCCTTCTTCGAGCCCTCGTCGGCGGCGAACGCGACCTCGGACTTCTCGACCAACTCGCTCATCCCCAGCGGGGCGGAGCCGAACGGCGTACTGGCTCCGTTCTGGGACGATCTCATCGGCAACAACCCCACCAGCGCGGTGCGCTCTCAAGCGGTGACGGGGGCCAACGGGGCGGGGCTGGCGATCGAGTGGCAGCACTGGAACCGCACGTTCGGCTCCTTCGATCTGACCTTCCAGATCCGCATCTGGCAGAACGGGATCATCGAGTACTTCTACGGGCAGTTGGTCGGCTCGGGGACGACGGCGATCACCGCCACGGTGGGCATCGAGGCGCCCAACGGCACGGTGGGCGTCAACGGGCTCTCGTCGTGCACCAACAACTGCGCGATCGCCTCCTTCGATCCCACCAGCACGGGCACGCCGGTGAGCTACATCCGCTTCGGGCCGCCGCCGGGCATCGACCTGCAGGCGCAGGCGCTCGCGGTGGACTCCATTTCCCAGAGCGCGGGCACGCTGACGGTCACCACCACGCTGCGCGTGCGCAACTTCGGCACCGTGGCCTCGGGCAGCTTCACGTACAGCCTCTTCCTCTCACAGGACGTCGTGTTTGACACGGGCGACACGCCGCTCTCTCCTTCGCCGCGGGGCCCGCTGTCGCTGGGAGCGCTCGTGGCCACCACCGACACCGTCACCTCCACGGTGCCCGCGCCCGCGTCCGGCGCCTGGTACGTCATGGCTGTCGTCGACCATCCGTCGGCCATCACCGAGACGAACGAGTTCAACAACGTCGCGGTGTCGTCGGTGGCCTTCGCGGGCGGCGTCGACTTGATCGCCCAGGGCATCGAAGGGCAGCCCGTGGCCGGCCCCGGAGATCCCTTCACCGTCACCGTGCGCTTCACCAACCAGGGCTTCGGCACCGCGGGCCCGGTGAACGTGAAGCTCTGGGCGTCGGTCGACACGGCGATCACCGTGGACGATCGGCTCCTTCACCAGACGACGATCTCCGTCGCCGGCGGGCAGCAGATCGATCAGCCGATCACCTTCCCGCTCGCCGCTTCCGTCCCCAGCAACGACTACTACCTGATGCTGCAGCTCGACGACGGCCCGGCGCAGGGCGCGATCGTCGAGGGCAGCGAGGCCAACAACACCGTTTTCAGCGTGGCGCGCACCCAGGTGCGGCAGGCGGATCTGGTGGTGACCGAGGTGCGGGTGAAGGACCCGGCGCCGCCATGGGACGACGCCAGCAAGGCGTTCTTCGGAGAGCCCATTCGCCTCGAGGCGCTGGTCACCAACATCGGCGGAGCGACGGCGCCCAACGCCCGCGTCGACTTCTTCCTGTCCGACAACGAGACGTTGAACGCCGTCACGGACAGCTTCATCGGGGACACCTCGGGCCTGACCTTTGCGCCCAACACCTCGCAGTGGGTGACGCTGACCGCGAACGTCCCGGTGAACGCCGCGAATGGGCTGCCGCTGGCTCCGCAGGCCTACTTCTTCTTCGCCGCTGCCGTCGCGCCCGGGCTGGTGGAGCTCAACGGGGTGAACAACTTCCTCCACGCTCAGCCGATCGTCGTGCGCAACCCCGCGCCCAACCTGCTGCCGATCAACGTCCGCGCCCCGCTCAGGATGGCCGCCGGGGAGACCGTCCCTGTGACGCGCACGCTGGCGAACCTGGGGAACCGGCCGTCCACCGCCGCGAAGTACCGGTACTACCTCTCGGCCAACGAGATCATCACCGCGGATGATGTTCCGGCGATGATCGACACGCCCGGCGGTGAGGTGGTCGAGGGCACGGTGACGCTCGCGGTCGGTCAACAGGACACGGCGGTCGAGCTGGTGCGGCTGCCTCCCAATGCGCCCACCGGCCAGTTGTACCTGGGCGTGGTGCTCGACCCCGGCAACCTGATCGACGAGACGGAAGAAGACGACAACGGGCTCGCGTCGCTGCGCGCCGAGGTGGTGCCGCTCGCGCTCGGCCTGGCCACGCCCACGCTGCCTGACGGCCTCGTGGACCAGTCGTACGAGGTGCAGCTGGTCGGACAGGGGGCCGCACCGCCCTTCTCCTTCCGGGCGAAGGATCCCGCCGAGCTCCCGCCGGGGCTGACCCTGAGTCCCCAGGGCCTGCTCTCAGGCACTCCCACCCGAACGGGGATCTACGGGATCACCTTCCTCGTCGAGGCGGACGGACAGCAGGCCGAGGCGCGGCGAACGCTGCGGGTGTCGTCCACCACCGCGTCGCTGGCGATCACCACCGGGCAGTTGCCGGCGCCGGTGCGGCTCTTCCCCTACGCGGCGACGCTGGGCGCGGCGGGGGGCCTCGCGCCGTACACGTGGGCGGTGGTGGAAGGCGCGCTCCCGCAGGGGCTGGTGCTGGATGCGCGGGGGAAGATCACCGGCACGGTCAACCTCGCGCTGGGGACGCGGACGGACTTCACCCTCCAGGTCTCGGACACGGTGGGCAACGTCGATCGCCGCGCCTTCTCTCTCACCGTGGTGGACGCGGCGCCCTTCGGCATCCAGACCTTCCAGGTGCCCCCAGGCGTGGTGGGCGGTGATTATGTGGCGCAGATCCTCGCGGCCAACCCCAGCGGCGCCCCGGTGTCGACGCCCGTGAAGTGGGCCGTGATCGGCGGGGCGCTGCCAGACGGCTTGTCGCTGGAGCCGAGCAGCGGAGAGCTGTTGATCATCTCGGGCGTGCCCACGCGGGCGGGCTCCTTCCGCTTCCGGATCGAGGCGGTGGACGCGCAGGGCCGCGCGGACGGGGTCAACTACCTGCTGTCCGTCACCACCGCCGCGTCGACCCTCACCGCGGAGATCCCGGAGGTGGTGCTCCCCGGTGACACCGTGTCGATCGCCTTCACCGCCACGCCGGCAGTGGCCGGCGCGCGCTTCTTCCTGCGCGACGGAGTGCTGCCGCCTGGGCTGTCGCTGTCCGAGGCCGGCGTGGTGGAGGGAACGGTGGCGGCCGACGCGGTGCTGGCCACGTACGCCTTCACGGTGGGCTACGGCGAGTCGCGCGAGACGCTGGTGGGCCTGCGCACGGTGGGCCTCACCGTGGCCAACGAGTTGCCCGCGAAGAAGGGTGGTTGCAGCGCGGTGGGCGGGCTCGAGCTCCTGGGCCTGGGCGCGCTGCTCGGCCTGAGGCGGCGCCGGGCCTCATTGCGTGCTGGTGACGGCGGGAGAGCTGCGTAGACTGCCGGCCGCGTGACGCAGCGCTCGCGGCCACTCGTCCTCACGCTGCTCTTCCTCTCGGGCTTCACCGGCCTGATCTACGAGTTCACCTGGTCGAAGCGGCTGGCCAACCTCCTCGGATCCAGCGGCCACGCCCACGCCATCGTGCTGGCCACCTTCATGGGCGGGCTGGCCTGTGGGGCGTGGCTCTTCGGGCGCACGGCCGATCGCGCGCGGCGACCGCTGGTGGTGTACGGCGCGCTGGAGCTGGGCGTGGGCGTGTGGGCGCTCGTCTTCCCCCGCGCGTTGGACGGCCTCTCCCGGCTGTACCTCGCGATCGCGCCGGGCCTGGAGGGCGCGCCGAAGACGACGGCCCGGCTGCTGCTCGCCGCCGGCGCGCTGGTGGTGCCGACGCTGCTGATGGGTGGGACGTTGCCGGCGATGACGCGGCACCTCACGCAGCGGCTCGGCACGGCGCGCCGGGAGTTGTCGGTGCTGTATGCGCTGAACAGCCTGGGCGCCTCGGCGGGGTGCCTGCTGGCCGGCATGCTGCTGGTGCCGGTGAGCGGCCTCACCGCGAGCGAGCGGGCCGCGGCGATCGTCAACCTCGCCCTGGGGGCGGCGGCGGTGCTGTGGGGCCTCAAAGGGCCGGTCCACGCGCCTGCGCCGGCGAACGAGGGGCAGGAGGGGCGCGTCTTTGGGAAGGCGGCGGTTCGCGCGGCGCTCCTGGGCACGGCGCTCGCGGGCTTCACCGCCATGCTCTACGAGATCACCTGGATCCGCGTGCTGGCGGTGGTGATCGGCGGCACGAGCTACGCCTTCACGTTGATCCTCACCGCCTTCATCTTCGGGATCGCCTCCGGCAGCTTCTGGCTCTCGACCCGCCCCGACGTGGACGCCCTGCGCACCTTCGGCCGGCTGCAGGCGCTGCTGGTGGTGGCGGTGTGCCTGGCGCTGCCTTTCTATGCGCGGCTGCCCTACGCCTTCCTGCAGCTCAACGCGCTGCTCGCGCACGGGCCGCAGACGTGGCTGCTGTACCAGTTCGTCACCTTCTTCTTCTGCGGCGCGGTGTTGCTGGCCCCCACCTTCCTCTTCGGAGCCAGCTTCCCGGCCGCGGCGCGCGTCGCCGTGAGGGCCGTCGATCGCGTCGGTGGGCAGTTGGGCACGGTGTACCTGTGGAACACGGTGGGCACGGTGCTGGGGTCGCTCCTGGGGGGCCTGTGGTTGCTCCCGGCGATCGGCCTCGAAGGGAATTTCCTCGTCGGGCTGGTGGGCAACCTCGCCGCGGCGGGCGCGGTGGCGTGGGTGGTGGGCGGGGAGTCGGGGACGTCGCGTGGGCGCAGGCTCCTCCCCGTGGCGGTGGGGCTGGTGGCCGTCGTGGGCTGGGCGGGGGTGACGAAGGGTTGGGCGCAGGCGGTGGCCTCGTCTGGGCGCTACCGGGAATGGAATCGATCGTTCGCGAGCTACGCGGACTTTCGCCGCCAGGTCGAGGAGCGCAGCCGGGTGCGCTTCTACCAGGACGACGTGTTCGCCTCGGTGCTGGTGGGCGAGCAGGAAGGCGATCGCCGCTACCTGCGGATCAACGGCAAGGTGGACGGCTCGAACGGCTCGGACATCGACACGCAGATCCTCGCGGCGCACTTAGGCGTGCTGGCTCACCCGGGCGAGGTGAAGCGGGTGCTGCTGGTGGGCGTGGGCGCGGGGATCACCGCCGGCTCGCTGCTCGCGCACCCGATCGAGCGCCTGGACGTGGTGGAGATCAGCCCGGCCGTCATCGACGCCGCGAAGCTGTTCGCGCCGGACAACCGCAACGCCCTGGCGGATCCACGCTGCCATGTCTTCGTCGAGGACGCCCGCACCTTCCTGACGCTGTCGCAGGATCGCTACGATCTGATCGTCAGCGTGCCGTCGAACCCGTGGGTGTCCGGCGTGTCCGGGCTCTTCTCCCGGGACTTCTTCCGCGTGGCGCGCGAGCGACTGGCCCCGGGCGGGCGGATCGTCCAGTGGATCCACACCTACGAGTCGAGCGAGGCGATGGTGAAGCTGGTGGTGCGGACGCTGCGGGACTCCTTCGAGCACGGCACCACCTGGGTCGGCCCAGACGATCTCGTGTTGATCGCCAGCCGGGAGCCGCAGGCCTTCGACGTGGAGGTGATGCGCCAGCGAATGGCCCGGCCGGAGGTGGCGGCGGATCTCGCGCGGCTGAAGATCCACGAAGTCACCACGCTGCTGGGGCGCCAGGTGCACGGCGACGCGGGGCAGAAGGCGTACGGAGGGGAAGGGCCGGTGAACACCGACGATCACAACCGCCTCGAGTACGGCTCGCCCATCGCGTACTTCGTCGCGGCCGACGTGCAGATCGACGACGCGCGGCTGGGAGAGGGCGACGAGCTGGAGTGGACGCGCTGGAGGGCCAGCCACCCGATGACCGCCGCGGAGGCCCGGGATCTCCACGGCAGCCTCGCCTGGGTCCACCCTCCGAATGATCCGCTGGTGCGCTCCGCGGCGGAAGCGTGGCTGGCGCTGGACCCGCAGTCCGTCGAGGCGGCGACGGCGGTGGCGCGGGTCGCGGTGGTGCAGGGCAACGCCGCGCGCGCGAGGGAGGTGACGCAGCCCTTCGTGGACGCTGGGGCTCGCGACCCGAAGCTGATCACCGAGTGGCTGGTGGCGATGCGCGCGAAGGTGCGGCGTGAGGTGGCGCCGTGGCAGCCGTTCGATCTGTCGCCGGTGCTCGAGGTCGGCCGTGAGGCGCTGGCGCGGAGTCCGGGTGATGAGGCGCTGACGCAGGCCTTCGAGAAGCTGGAGGCGCTCCAGTGAGTCGCCGGGCGATCGCCGCGCTGCTCTTCTGCTCCGGCGCTACGGGGCTGGTCTACGAGGTCGTCTGGTCGAAGCTGCTGTCGGACGTGCTGGGCAACAGCGGGCAGGCGCACGCGATCGTTCTGGCCACCTTCATGGGAGGGCTGGCCCTGGGCGCCTGGCTCTTCGGAGGGCTGGCCGATCGCCTGCAGCGGCCGTTGGCGCTCTACGCCTTCATCGAGGTGGGCGTGGGCCTGTACGCGCTCGTCTTCCCCGCGGTGCACGGGGCGTTGGAGTCGGCCTTCCTCTCGGTGGCGCCTGGCTTCTCCGAGGGCGCGCGGGTAGCGCCCAGGCTGTTCTTCGCGGCCCTGGCGCTGGCCCCGCCCACCGTGGCGATGGGGGGGACGATGCCGGCGATGCTCAAGCACGCCACGCGGGAAGATCCGTCGATCCGCACCACCCTGGCCCGGCTGTACGCGGTGAACAGCGTCGGCGCGGCGCTGGGGGCCTGGGTCGCGGGCACGGTGTGGATCCCCAACGCCGGGCTGGCGATGACGACGCGCGCGGCTGGGGTGATCAACCTGGTGCTCGGCGGCGTCGCCTTGTGGATGGCGCGCCGGGCGCCGGCAGAGGCCCAGGTGCGTGAGCTGGCGGAGGACTCCGCCGAGACCTACGGGCCCGCGGAGGTGCGCGCAGCGCTCGTCGGGCTCGCGTTGAGCGGCTTCACGGCGATGCTGTACGAGACGGGATGGATCCGCCTCGTCACCCTGGTGGTGGGCGCGTCCAGCTACGCCTTCACGTGGATCGTCTGCGCCTTCATCCTGGGCATCTCGCTGGGCAGCACGTGGGTGGCGCGCCGGCCCCCCGGAGAGAGCCTCCGACTGTTCGGCCGGCTGCAGGCGGCGATCGCCGTGGCGCTGTGCCTGACCTTGCCCGTCTACCTGCGCGTGCCGTACCTCTTCCTCAAGGTGAAGGGGATGCTGGCGCGCAGCGAGGCCGCGTTCCCCGCGTGGCAGGCCCTCCTCTTCCTCGTCTCGCTGCTGGTGATGCTGGCGCCCACCTTCGTGATGGGCGCGGCCTTCCCCGTCGGCGCGCGGGTGGTGGCGAAGGGCCACGCCACGGTGGGCCGGCGCGTCGGCTGGGTGTGGGCCGTCAACACCGTGGGCACGGTGCTGGGCGCGCTCCTGGGCGGGCTGTGGCTGATGCCGGCCTTCGGCCTCGAGTCGCTCTTCACTCTCGGGCTGGTGCTGACGCTCCTGGGGGCCTTCGTGGCGCTGCAGGCGACGAAGGGGGCCAACTTCCGGCTTCTGCCCGTGGGGGTGGGGGTGGCAGTCCTGGCGCTGTACCTGGCGGCGTTTGGTGGCTGGGCGCCGGTGCTGGCGAGGCTCTCTCCCTTCCGCGCCAGCCCCGCCATCGTCCAGGGCCGCACCGCGAGAGACTACGTGCAGCTCTACCTCGACACGCAGGTGCAGGACTTCGTGCGCGACGATACCTTCGCCACCGTCTTCGTCGGGCACGTCGCGAAGAACCCCTCGCACCGCTTCCTCCTCGTGAACGGCAAGCCCGACGCGTCCACGGGCCCGGGCGATCAGGTGACGCAGGGGCTGCTCGGGCAGCTCGGCCTGCTGATGGTGAAGCAGGCGCCGAAGAAGGTGATGGTGGTGGGCGCGGGCGCGGGCTTCACCGTGGCGTCCGCCTTGTCTCACCCGGTGGAGCGCGTCGATCTGGTGGAGATCTCCCCCGCGGTGCTGGAGGCCGCGAGGCTGTTCTCGGACGTCAACCGGGGCGCGCTGGATGATCCTCGTACGCACGTCCACGTGGACGACGCGCGCACCTTCCTCGCGCTGAGCCAGGATCGCTACGACGTGATCATCTCGGAGCCGTCGAACCCGTGGGTCGCGGGGATCAGCTCGCTCTTCACCCAGGAGTTCTTCGAGATCGTCGATCGCCGCCTCACCGACGGCGGCGTGCTGGTGCAGTGGATCCACACCTACGAGATGAGCGACGAGCTGGTGCGCCTCGTGACGCGCACCTTGCGCGCCCGCTTTCCGCACGTGACCGGGTGGCAGGGGGGGGATGGAGATCTCCTGCTCCTCGCCTCCCGAGCGCCACTGCACCCCGACTACGCCGAGCTCGCGCGCCGCCTGGCGTTGCCCGCGGTGAGGGAGGATCTCGCCCGGCTGGACATCGCCGGCGTCGACGGCGTGCTGGCGCTGCAGGTGATGACGGAGGCGCTGGCGGAAGAGTACGCAGGCGCGGGCCCGCTCAACCGCGATGATCTCAACCTGCTGGAGTACCGCGCGCCGGTGGCTTTCTTCGCAGATCAGGCCGCCCAGGTGCCCGACGCCCGGCGCACGCCGCGCGCGTTCCCGGATCTCCTCATCACGCCGTGGCTCGCCACGCACCCGCTCGACGCCCAGCGCGCCCAGCAGCTCGCGCGCGCGGTGGCATCGGGGCAGAACGCCGACTTTGCGGTGCGGCGATCCGCCGCGGAAGCCTGGGTGCGGCTCGATCCGTCATCACTCGCCGCCCGGCAGATGCTCGCCGCCATCGCCCTCCAGCAGCACGAGCCCCAGGTCGCCGCCCACGCTCTGGCTGGGGGGTCCTCAGAGGACCCTGCGCTCGCGGACGGGTCCTCAGAGCACCCTGCGGCCGCTGACAGGTCCTCAGAGGACCCTGCGCTCGACCCGGCCGCGTATGACGCCGAGCAAAGGGCCGGTCGCTGGCTCGATAAGTCATTGAAATGACATGCCTTCCGGCATCCTCCCGATGACGTATGGAGGGATCAACGGGCGCCCCCGATACTTCTCCACGTCCTCACCGCCCCTCGTGGGCTTTTCCCTGGAGAGTCACATGGCGAAGCTGAACAAGAAGCAGTTGCTGAAGAAGGCCCGCGGTCAGGGCATGACCGAGTACATCATCATCGTCGCGCTGATCGCGATCGCGGCCATCGGCGTCATCACCCTCTTCGGCGACAACATCCGCAACCTGTTCGGCATGTCGGCCGACGCGCTGGCCGGCGAGACGTCGGTCGAGAAGCGCACCACCAAGTCGAAGGGCGACGCGCTCGAGAAGAAGAAGATGTCGAACTTCGCGAAGGAGAACGAGGGCTACTGATCCTCGCCGCTCGCTTCACCCACGGTGCCGCGCCTCGCTGCTTCTTCCGCGAGACGCGGCATTCGTGTTTTCTGAGCTAGCGTTGCGCGCACGATGCGCCGCCTCGGGCCCTGGCTGCTCGCGTTGCTGGCACTGGGGGTCGCCTTCCGCGAGCTGGCGGATGGGCTGGTGCAGGCGTCGAGGGATCTCTACGCCCACGACTTCTCCGACACCTGGTACTTGATCGAGCGCTGGAGCCGCCTCGAGGCCCCTCTGTGGCTGCCACACGCACGCCTCGGCCAGCCCTTCCTCGCGCTGCTCTACACACAGAGCCTGTACGCCCCCCGGGTGCTGACGGCCCTGCTCTTTGGACCCGTGCTGGGGCCCAACGTGATGCACGCCTTGCACGCGGCGTGGGGCTTCGCGGGGCTGTTCCTCTTCGGGCGTCGCCTGGGCCTGGGACGCTGGGCGGCCTTCGTGGGCGCGGCGCCCTTCTCGCTGTCGCCCTTCTTCATCGAGTTCGCGCAGAACCTGTCCTTCGCCTCCACCGCGTCGTGGGCGGGCTGGGTGCTGCTGGCGGCGGAGGAGCTGCGGCGCAGGCCCGGGGCGGGCGGGGCAGGGTGGCTCGCCTTGAGCCTCGGAGGCGCCTTCCATGCTGGCGCACCGGAGATCTGGCTGTGGGAGGTGCTGGGGGTTGCCCTGCTCCTGCTCGTCCCGAGACGCTCGAAGCGCGCGCTCGCGTGGGGTGCGGTCGCCGGCCTGCTGGGGGTCGGTCTCGGCGCGGCGGTGGCGCTGCCCGCGGCCGAGCTGGCGCGGGAGTACACCCAGGCCGGTGAGGTGCCGGCCGGCCTCACCGAGTGGTCCCTGTCGTGGACGCAGGTGTTGGCCTTCATCATCCCCGACGCGGACTTTCCCCGCGAGGGCGCCTACTGGGGCAGCGCCGATCAACGCTTCCTCTTCTCCGTCTTCATCGGCTCGCTGGCGGGCCTCTTCGGCGCGGGCGCGGTGATGCGGCGCCGGACGTGGGCGCTGGTGGCGCTGCTGGCGATCTGCCTGGTGCTGGCGCTCGGCAAGAACTTCGTCGTGTCGGAAGTCCTCCTGCGTGCGCCGCCGTTCCGCTTCTTCCGCTACCCGGCCAAGTACGCCGTGGGCGCGCTGTTCGCGCTCTCGCTGCTGTCGGGCGTGGGCCTCCAGCGACTGCGCGCGCTCCTTCGGCGACGGAGGACGGTGGCGCTCCGGCTGCTGCTGGGCGTCGGGGCGCTCTTCGTCGGCCTGGCGATCGCCGGGCGGGCGGGCCGTGAAGGAATGCAGACGGGGACGGCCTGGGCGCTGGTGGTGGTGACGGTCGCCGTGGGTCTGCTGCTGGCGCTGCGGCGTCGTGCGGGGCCGGTGATCGCCGGGCTGGTGGTGGTGGAGCTGCTCTTCACGCCGCACCACCGCTGGCCGCGGGTCCCCGCCTCCCAGCTCCTCCGCCCGTCCCCCATCGCCGAGGCGCTGCGCCGCGATGGCGTCGAGCGCGTGTCCGTCCGCGTGGACATGGACGACGATGATCCTGAAGCGTCGGGGCCGTGGGACCGCGACGGCAGCGGCGACTTCTTCACCCTGCGCAGCCGGGAGCGGCTCAGCGGCCTGCGCTTCATCGAAGAGGGCCTGCGCGCGGCCGGCGGGTACGGCTTCCGGGATCCCTGGCGGCTCCGCGAGGCCTTCAAGCACCGCGAGGGCGCCTTCGCCCTGTCGGGCGTCACCCACTTCGTGCGGAACACGACGGACTCCCCGCGCTTCTTCGGGCCCGAGCCGGTCCTCACTCCCTTCGAGGACGTGTGGATCTGGCGGTGGAGGGGCGCCTTCCCCCGCGGGTGGGTCGTGCAACGCGCCCGCCCCGGCTCGGACGCGGAGGCGTTCTCGTCACTCGATCAGCCGCTCTCCGTGCTGGCCCGGGAGGTCGTCATCGATCGCGGCGCGGCGGTGCAGGGGGACGACTGCCCTTCGCGTGTCACCACCTCCGAGCCCTCACCGGAGGAGGTGCACCAATTCGTCGAGGCCTGCGCGGGCGGCTACCTGGTGCTGGCGGACGCCTGGTACCCGGGCTGGGTGGTGGCGGTGGACGGGGTGCCCGCGGAGCCGGTGCGGGCCTGGGGCTTCCTGCGAGCGGTGCGGATCGACGCCGGCAGGCACGAGGTGGTGTGGCGGTACCGGCCAGCCTCTGTGACGGTGGGGGCGATCATCACCCTGGCGGCGCTGCTCGGCACGCTGGGGCTCCTCTTCGCGCGCGGACTCGCCCGGCGAGGCTCGAAAGCGGCGTTGGCCCCGGGGCAGGGCTAGGCTGGGCCGGCCATGGAGGGGCGCCTTCTCCTCAAGGACTGCAGCCTGTTTCGCGCGGACGGCCGCGTGCGATCCGGCATGGCGGTGTTGATCGAAGGGCGCACCATCTCCGCCATCGGCCCCGACGGGGACTTCCCTGCGCTCCCCGGGGATTGGGAGGTGAAGTGCCGGGGCCGGCTCGTGACTCCGGGCCTGATGGACTGTCACACCCGCCTCGTGGGCGGCATGTTGACGCCGTGGTCCGGCGATCTCCTGCTGCGCTCCTTTCACCAGCGCTTCTCGCGTGAGCAGCGGCTGGAGACCGAGCTGACCGAAGGCGAAGTGGAGGCCATCACCGCCTGCTCGCTGGCCCGCGGCCTCAAGCAGGGCGTGACGATGTTCGTCGAGCACCTCCACGCGCCGCGGTGCGTGGAGGCGGCCCTCACCGCCCAGGCGCGGGTGGCGAAGGCGCTCGGCGCCCGGTTGATCAACAGCCACGCCAGCAACAGCATGATCGGAGGCAGCCCGGGGGTGGAGCAGGTCGAGGCCAACGCCCGCTACCTCGAGGGCCGCGTGACGGACGACCTGGTGCGCGGCGCGATCGGCGTCCGCGCGTCCTTCTGCGCCGACGATGACGTGCTGCGGACCGCGGGGAAGGTGAAGGAGGCGCTGCCCGTGGGCGCCCACTTCGCGCTGGCGGAGAGCGACGACGATCTCGCCTTCACCTGGTCTCGCTATGGCTCACGGGTGGTGACGCGCTTCGAGCGCTTCGGGCTCCTGGGCGGGGCGTCGGTGGCGGCGCACGCGCGCTCCATCGATCGCTCGGAGGCGGCGCGGCTGGCGAAGTCGCGCACCCTGGTGGCGCTCACGCCCCGAGGCGCATTGGCGGTGGAGGGCGGGTCGGCGCTGGGCATGGAGGCCGTGCTGGTCAGTCAGAACCTCGTCGGGCTGGGCACCGGGGGGACGGGCTCGCTCACCAGCGAGCTGTTCGCCAGCTTCACCGGGGTGATGGCCCTGTCTCGAGTCGGGCGCATGCTCGATCCGGACAACCTCATGTCCAACTTCCTCATCGGCGGGCCAGCCGAGCTCAACACCATGCTCTTCGGCGTACCGAGCGGCTCGGTCGATCCAGGCGCCATCGCGGATCTGGTGGTGAGCGACTGCGTGCCGCCTCCCGACGCGGGGAGCGCCGCGCCGCACATGCTGATGCAGGCGCTCAACGCGCCCGTGGCGTGGACCATCGTCAACGGACGGGTGGTGGTGCGCGAAGGGCAGTTGGTGGGCGTGGATCACGTCGAGCTGCAGCGGGAGGCCGCGCTGGCCTTGTCGTCGGTGTGGGCGCGCGCCGGGGCCCAGGAGGCGGCGGGGGAGATCCCCGAGCCGTGAAGGTGGTGCGCGAAGCGCTGGCGCGCCGGCTCGATCGCCTGCCCCCCGAGACGACCTGCTTCCGCTGGTTGGACGAGGAGCTGCCGGGCGTCACCGTCGATCTCTTCGAGGACGTCGCGGTCCTGAGCCTGTACCGGTCTGCGTCGAGCGAGGAAGAGCGGGAGCTGGCCAGGGCCCTGACCGGGGCGCGGGCGCTGCGTGCGGTGTACCTCAAGCGCCGCCCCCGCGAAGCGAGGCAGTCTGGCCGGGCGACGAGCGAGGTGGCGCCCGAGAGGCCGCTGTGGGGCGAGGCCGTGGACGCGCTTCGTTGCCGCGAGCTGGGGGCCATTTTCGAGATCCGCCCGGGCAACGGCCTGTCCGTCGGGCTGTACCTCGATGCGCGCGATGCGAGGGACTGGGTGCGGCGCCACGCCGCGGGGCGCGAGGTGTTGAACACCTTCGCGTACACCTGTGGCTTTGGGGTGGCGGCCCGCCGGGGCGGGGCGGCGAGAGCGGTGAACGTGGACGCGTCGCGGAAGGTGCTGGACTGGGGCGAGCGGAACCTGGCGCTCAACGGCCTCGAGGCTGATCGACGCGACTTCCTCTCGGGCGATGCCTTCGATTGGCTGGGGCGGCTGTCCAGGAAGGCGCAGCGCTTCGATCTGGTGATCGTCGATCCCCCGGGCTTCGCCACCACGAAGGCGAGCCGCTTCTCCGCGCAGCGCGACTACCACCGGCTGGTGGCGGCGGCGTCCGCCGTGACGAGAGAGGGCGGGGTGCTGCTCGCGATGTGCAACGTCGAGCGGATGACCGTCGCCGACGTGGACTCCCACGTGCGGCGCGGACTGGGCGCGCGACGTTTCGAGTGGATCGATCGCCTTGGCGCGAGCGACGTCGACTTTCGCCAGCCCGCATCGCTCAAGTGCGTGGCGCTGCGGCTCTCGTGACGAGTGACACGCAGACAGCGGGTGGAGTGGCGCGGCGTCGCACCAGCGCGATGACCGTCGCCACGCGCAGGGCCTGGAACGTACGCCTGTACACGCGTCGCCCCTCCGCGCGCGCGGGCCCCGGTCCAGACGCTCTCACTGCGGCCCGGCGCCGGCCGAGTCGGTTGCCGGTGCTGCAGCGGCGTCGCCTGTGCTCACCCGCAGCCCCGTGATGCTGGTCGCGTTCCAGTGCGCCGAGGGGGGCAGGAGCCACTCCTCGAGCGATCGCTCGTCGTTGTCTGGGGTGGCGGTCCGGGCGGCGATCGTCCGCGCGAGCTCCTCCACGTGCTCGACGCGCAGCAACTCGGCCCGGCGCACGGCGCGCTGGTGCCGGCGCTTCACCCACGCCACCACCACCAGCAACGAGGTGAGGCCCCACAGGGCCGTGCCGCCCGACAACAGCAACGGCCACCAGGGGTAGCGCCGTGGCAGCTCCTCGCGAAACGCCTTCTCTTCCACCGACAAGGGCGAGCGGAACGCGACGCCGAAGGCCTTCTCGAACGCATCCCCCGCCCGCACCCGGTCGATCAACGTCCCGAAGCCCTCCGCGCCGTAGCGCTCGTGGAGGAAGCGCAGGAAAGCCGCGCTCTGGGCGTAGGCGATCTCCACGTCGTCGGGACGCGAGGGGAAGCCGTCGGTGAGATCCTGGAAGCGGAAGATCCGATCGATGGCCACGGCGCGGGCCAGCGTCGTGTACTGCTCCACCCGGTAGCGACGCTCGCCGGTCAGCTCCTGCGCGAGGCCCTCCTGGAACCAGCGCGGCCAGTCCTTGCCCATCTGCCCGAGGCCCGCGTGCACCAGCTCGTGCCGCAGCGTCACCTGTCCATCGCCCTGGATCAACGAGTGCGCCTCGACGAGGACGATGTTCTTGCCCGGGTAGGCGAGCGCCACGGCCCACGACGGGGGCGCGCCGCCCTCCAGCGCGAGCGCCTCGTACTCCTCCCGGCCGAAGCCCAGCCGCACCTCCGTCACCCCCGGCCAGTCGCGGCCGATGGCGGCGGCCACCTCGTCGCGGATTCCTTCGATCCGCCCGGCCAGGTACTCCGCGGCGCCCTTCGCCTTCTCGGTGTGGACGATCCGGAAGCGCGGCGTGGAGATCTCCTGGGTCGGCAGCGCCCGCGCCGGCTGCGACGTACGCGGAGGCGGCGAGGTGAACGAAGGCTCGTCCCCCGACGGCGGTGGCGCCACTGTCAGAAGGAGGGCGAGGAGGGTGGCCAGGCTCACGTGCCCGAGCAGATAACCATCACCCGGTCGAGCGCCACCCCCTGAACGAGCAGCCGCTTGCGGCGCGACGTCTCGCCATCCAGCAGTCGGACGTCGGCCTTCCGCACCTCGAGCTCGTCGGCCAGGAAGTCGATCAACGCCGCGTTGGCCTCACCGTCGACGGGCGGGGCGGCGAGCGCGATCTTCAGCCGCCCGTCGTGCTCGCCCACCACCTTCGTCCGGGAGGCGCGCGGCTGCACCAGCACCAGCACCTCGACGCCGCCAGGGACGGCCTTGCACCAGGCGCTCACTCGCCCGACTTCTTCACCAGGAACGCCACGTCGCCGCGCTCCGGGGTGCGGAACGTCTCGAGGAGCTTCTTGTGCGAGTCGATCAACGTGGCCAGCTGCGACTCGAACTGCACCTTCTGCCGCTTGAGCTCGTTCAGATCCTTCACCAGCTCGACCAGCCGCGCGTTGGCGCCGGCGACGATCTTCTCCGCCTGGAGCTCGGCGTCCGCGAGGATGACCTCCGACTCCTTGCGGGCCTGCGCCTTGACCTCCTCGCTGATCCGCTGGGCCGTCACCATCGTCTCCTGCAGCGTCTTCTCGCGCTCGAGGTGCTGCTCGAGGCGGGTGAGGGTGCGCTTGAGCTCTTCCTTGATGGAGATGTTCTCCCGCACCACCTCCTCGAACTCGCCGGCGGTGAGCTCGAGGAAGGCCTCCACCTCCTTCTTCGAGTAGCCGCGCAGGGTGAGCTCGAAGCGCTTCTGGCGGATGTCGAGGGGGGTCATCTTCATGGCGGCTCTCCGGTTGGGGACTTCAGGGTTTCGCCTCGAGGAAGGCGTCGCCGAGCTCCTTCGCCCGGCGGGTCGCGGCCTCGACCGCGTCGATCAGGGTGGTGCGCAGCCCTCCGGCCTCCAGCGTGTGCAGGCCGGCGATGGCGGTGCCGCCGGGGCTGGTCACCTGGTCTTTCAGGTGTCCGGGGTGCTGGCCGGTCTCCAGAAGGAGCTTGGCGCTCCCCAGCACCGTCTGCGCGGCCAGCTTGAGCGCCACGTGGCGTGACAGCCCCACCTTCACGCCCGCGTCGGACAGGGCCTCGATGATCAGGAAGATGTACGCCGGACCGCTGCCCGACAGGCCCGTCACCGCGTCCAGCAGCGACTCGTCCACCACGGTGGTGATGCCCACCGAGTCGAAGATCGCCTGCGCCAGCTTGAGATCGTCACCCGTGGCGTGTTCTCCCCCGGACAGCGCCGTCGCCCCCAGCCCGACCAGGCACGGCGTGTTGGGCATGGCGCGGACGATCCGGGCCCCGGCGCCCAGCCGTCGCTCCAGCGCGGCGATGGGAACGCCCGCCGCCACCGAGAGGATCAACTTCCGGGCGTCGATCGCCGGCGCGATCGCGGTGAGCAGCTTGTCGAAGGCCTGGGGCTTCACCGAGAGGACGACGATCTCCGCGTCGCGCGCGGCGGCGAGGTTGTCGGTGAGGACGCGGATCCCGAAGGCCTGCTCCAACTCCGTCTTCTTCTCGCCGCGACGGACGGTGGCGGTGATGCGCTCAGGCGGCGTGCCGGCCCTCAACAGCCCCCGGATGATCGCCGACGCCATGTTGCCGCCGCCGAGGAAGGTGATGCTCTTGTCGATCACTGCGACCCTCCAGGCGGGGAGACAGCGGCCGGAGGCGGGGCGGCCGGTTGAGCGGGCAACGTCAGGGCGATGCGCCGCGCTGCAGTGAGGACCGCGTAGGGCAGGGCGGTATTCCGCGCGCTGGACTGCACGAAGCGCAGGGCCGACCAGGTGTTCTGGAAGGGCAACGCCTCCAGCGCCTGTACCTTCGTCGCGTCGGGGATGGTGGGGTGCCGCACGATGTTGGAGAGGATCTCTTCGGCCCTCGGGTGCCGGATGGTGGCGATGGCGCGAATCGCGGCCTTCGCCAGGAGCGGGTTGGGATCGAGCGCGAACTGCGCCGCGGCGTTGAGGCCCCGGGGGTCGCCCAACAGACCCAGATCCTCCACCGCCAGAATGCGGATCTCCATCGGCGCGGGCTCGAAGGCCCACAGCATCGCCCGGAAGAGCGCGAGATCGGCCCCCGGCGGGCAGGCGCTCGGCGCAGCAGAGGCCTCGTCGTCTTCCTTCGCGCTGCCGATGCCCTTCTTCGGCGTGGCGGCCAGGGCGACCGAAGCCAACCCCAGCGCGAGGAGGACTGCACGGAAGGTCATGTGCGTCATGATGCCCGAAGGGAAAAGGCGGCCAATTTTTTGCGTCGATCCACCGCGCAGGTACAAGTCGAGACACGGCTGTAGCACACCCGTCGACCTGCGATCCCGATGCGAACGACCGAAGCGGCCTGCACCACCCTCGATGGCGTCGACGTCGAGTGCACCCACTGCGGGGTGCGCATGACCAGCCACGTGGGCTCCGGAGGGCAGATCCGCTACTTCCATTGTCCCGGCTGCCAGCGGTGGTCGACGAGCGTCTACCCCGAGGTCTTCCGTGCCGACACCAAGCTCCGCACTCGCAAGCCGCGCGCCGAGGCCCCGCGGGCTGCCTTCGGCTCGGTGAAGGAGCGGCTCTCCCGCTGGCTGGCTGACCTCGCCGCGGGTGAGGACCCCTTCCGTGTCCTGGGCTGCTCGCCGACCGACCCGGAAGACCGCATCCGCGAGCGGTACCTCGCCCTGGCCCGACGGCACCACCCGGACGCAGGCGGCTCGCTGGAGAAGATGAAGCAGCTCAACCGGGCCTATGAGCGCGCGCTCGGTGAACGGGAAGCCGTGAGGTCGCCCAGCCTCCCCGCTGACGCCCCCGCGGCGTGACGTTGCAGGCGCCACACCCACCCGTTAGCTGGTGTCGGACGATGATTCCGGCACCCGCCGCCACCTTCGTCGATGACCGCGGCCAGACGGTCGCGCTCGCCAGCCTGCTCGGCCAGAAGACGGTCGTCCTGTACTTCTACCCGAAGGACGAGACACCCGGCTGCACGGCCGAGGCGTGCACCTTCCGCGACCACTACGAGGACTTCCTCACCGCCGGCGCCGAGGTGATCGGCGTGTCCACCGACGACACGGCTTCGCACGAGGCCTTCAAGGCGAAGCACAAGCTCCCCTTCAGGCTGCTGACCGATCCCTGGTGCGCGGCAGCGAGGGCCTTCGGGGTGAAGAAGACGCTGGGGCTGTTGCCCGGGCGAGTCACCTTCGTGATCGACCGGGCGGGGATGATCCGCCACCGCTTCGACTCGCAGCTGCGGGTGAAGAAGCACGTGGCCGAGGCGCTCGCCCTGGTGCGCGGCCTGGAGCCCCAGGCTGCGGCGTGATCAGGTCTCGACCGCCCCCATCATGATGCCGGCCACCTTGCCGTCAGCGGCGCGCCCGATCACCACGTAGGAGTACAGCCCGTTGTCCGTGGCCAGGCTGCCGTCGGTGTCTTTCGGGCCCACCTTCACCACGTGGAGATCCTTCAGGTTCGCGTTGAGCAGCCGGGTGATCTCCCCGAAGGCCTTCGCGCTCGGATCGCTGGGATCATCCGGGTTCTCGGACAGCCTGTTGATGAAGCTCTTCGCCTCGCGCGCGCTGTAGACCTCGGCGGTGAAGTCGCCCAGGAGGCCGGTGGAGTCTTCGAAGTGCCGCGACAGCTCCGGCCGCAGCGCCATCATCACGTTGTGCGCGTTGAGGTCATGCCCCGCAGGGAAGGCCTTCGCGAAGTACTGGGGGTGGTAGTCGCTCTCCGAGATGAACCAGGCGTCGTTGGAGAACTTCTTCACCTCGGCGCCCAGCTTCGACGAGTCGAGCGTCGTCGCGCCGTCGGCGCCCGCGGCCTTGAGGGCCCTGGCGAGATCGACCGCGCGCCTGCCGGTCAGCGACATCTTCGAGATCTCGCTCTTCGACAGGCCATTGCTGTTGAGATCGTACTTCGCGATCATGTGCGTCTTCGCGTACTCGACCGCCCGCTTGACGTCCCTGGCGGTCACCTGCGCGCCGGCGCGGAAGTCCCGGTTG
The DNA here is from genome assembly GCA_040752975.1 of Myxococcota bacterium. Taxonomy (GTDB): domain Bacteria; phylum Myxococcota; class Myxococcia; order Myxococcales; family Myxococcaceae; genus JADLDB01. The sequence goes on along the minus strand of JBFMHF010000027.1, from coordinate 31,179 downwards.
TCGATGAACTTGAAGAAGATGTCCGCGAGCGCCTTCTGCTCTTTGGGAAGGCGGGTGAGCGCGGCCTTCATCTCGGCGCGGCTGGTGCGGCCGTCGGGCCCGCCGGCGTCGATGATCGACTTCGCGGCGAGGGACAGGGCCTTGTTCACGTCGACCTTGGCGATGCGCGGCATGCGGACCTCGTGGTGAGAGAGGCAGGGAGCCGACCCGAAGCGGAGCGTGCGGTCAAGGGCCAGGTCCCTGGCGGGTGCCGAGGAGGTAACGCCAGAAGCCGACGAAGCTGACCAGGCCCACCGCCAGCTTGATCGGCCAGGGGAAGAACGTGCCCGGACTGACGAAGCCCTCGACGACGCCGATGGCCACAAGGAAGGGGGCACAGCCCAGCACCAAGGTCACGGCGAGGCGCGCTCGCTCCCGCAGGTGCGCACCCCGGCGGCGCTCGCCCGGCTCGATGATTGCGTGGCCGATCACCAGCCCCGCGGCCCCCGTGAGGGCGATGATCGAGAGCTCCACCGGGCCGTGAGCGGCGATGAAGCTGAAGATGCCCGCGCCCACGTCGTGCTGCACGCAGGCGGCGCTGACGGCTCCGAGGAACAGCCCGTTGTAGAGCAGGAGAAGGAGGGTGCCGATCCCCGCGGTGATGCCCATGGCGAACGCGGAGAAGGACACGCGGAGGTTGTTGAAGAAGATCCCGGAGGCCAGCTCCGAGGGCGCATGGGTGGTGAGGGCCACGTCTGTCCACAGCTCGCGCCGTTCGATGAACGCGAGGAGCTCGGGATCCACCAGCCGCTCCGCCCCTCCGGGTTCGAGCGCGACGGTGGTGGCGCCGAGCAGCACGCCGAGGAGCAGCACGCCAGCCGAGGTGAGGGTGTAGCCCAACGTCTGCTGGGCCGCGGCGGGGAAGGCGCGCGTGAAGAAGCGGCGGATCGAGCCGAGGCTCACCGGCCTCGCGCGGTAGACGGCGCCGTACGCGCGGCCACAGAGTTGGTTGAGGTAACGGGCGACGTCGGTGCGCCCGAAGGCGGCCTGGGCGTGTGCGAGATCGGCCGAGGCGCGGCGGTAGAGGCGGTCGAGCGTGGTGAGCCCGGCGAGCTCGAGCTCCTTCGCGTGCAGGCGCTCGAGGAGGTCCTCGAGGTGCAGCCAGTCTGGGCGGCGGCGGGTGACGAAGTCGGCGAGGCCCTCGGACACGTCGGGGCTGCCCCCGGCCAGGGCCTCGAGGCGGGCCCGCAGGTCGGCGTCGTCGGGCGGCGCCGCGTCGTCCACCGGGCTGCCGAGGCGGGCGAGGAGGGCGCGCCCGAGGACCTGGCGGGCCGTCGGCTCGAGCGCATCGAAGCGGCCGAGGTAGTCGGTGACAACGTCCAGCTCGGTGGTGGTGAGCGGGGCGGCGCTGCCGGCGCGGGTGACGAAGCGGGAGAGGTCTATCGCTTCCTCGCGGATCAGCACGGTGCCTGCGACCAGGTCGCCCAGGCGGCGGTGTCTGGGATCGAACAGCATGGTCACCAGCCCCACGGGGTAGCAGGCGGGGAGGAAGTCGACGAAGCGCAGCAGGTTGCGGATCGCGCTGTCCGCGGCGGTGACGGGCGAGCCGTCGGCGCGCACCACGCGGATCTTCATCAGCCGCTTGCCGATCGTCTGGCCCTGCCAAAGCACTTCGAAGGCGGTCCAGTACACCCAGAGGCCGACGAACACGGCCCCGGCCCCCAGGGCGCGCGCGACGCGAGACAGCTCGAGCACCGCGTTGACCGGATCCGGTACGAGGAAGGTGACGCCGAAGTACGCGGCCAGCGCCACGACGAAGAGCAAGCCGACGTCGATGAGCCACGCCATGGCGCGGGACCCGACCCCGGCGAGCGGCAGTTCGACGGCGACGCGCTCGGGGGTGGCGACGTCCAGGGTGCTCTGGCTCACGCCGTCAGCGTACCCGAGCCCCCGGGCCACGCTTCGCTGCTTGCAGCTTTGCTGACTAGCAAACTTGCTAGCTTTCAAAGTTGCTAGTCGTGGTATGACGCGCGGGTGTTCGCCACCAGCACGCCCGCCACGGCCGACGGCTTCTTCGACCGGGCCTCTGAGGTCGCCCGCATCGAGGACGCGGTGGCGGCGCTCGTGCGAGGCGCTCCGAAGTGGTTGTGCCTGGTGGGGCCCCGCAAGGTGGGCAAGACGAGCCTGCTGCGCGAGGTGGAGCGCCGCATCACCGCCCGCGGGAAGGTGCGCCCCAGCTTCGTGGTGGTGGACGTGCTCGAGGCGCTGCCGCCCTCGCCGCAGGTGCTGCACTCGCTCGCGGTGCAGTCCGTCGACGCGCTGCTGTCGCGCGAGGTGGGCCAGGCGCTCGCGCCGCTCGCCCAGAGCGCGGACGCCTGGCGGGCGGCGCTGGTGACCAGCTCGCGCTTCCTCAAGCTGCCCGACGCGCTCAAGGTGCTGATCCTCGAGCTGCCCTCCACCCCGGCCGAGCCAGCTTCCTTGCCGGCGCTCCTCTCGGTGCCTGAGCGGCTGGCCGAGGCGCTGGGCGAGTGGGTGGTGGTGGCGATCGACGAGTTCCAGGAGCTGGGCACCGGCCGCGGCGCGCACGACGTGATGGGCCTGTTGCGCAGCACCTGGCAGAAGCACCGCCGCACGTCCTACGTCGTGTCGGGCTCGGCGCGGAGCACGCTGCTCGAGCTGGCCACTTCGCAGCACTCGCCCTTCTTCCAGCACTTCGAGGTGATGGAGATCGGCGAGTTCGACGAGGCGCACGCCGTCGAGCTGCTGGTGGAGGCCAGCCGTGACGCGCCGCACCCCATCGCGCCGGCGCTGGCCCGGCGGATCTTCAAGGGCATCGGCGGCAGCCCGTTCTACCTGCAGGTGCTGGGCGAGGCCGTCTCACAGGAAGGGGGCAAGGCCGAGGCGCGGCTGCGCTCTGCGCTGCAGCGGGTGTTGTTCTCGGACACCGGGCGGCTGTCGCTCTACTTCGTCAACGAGTTCCAGCGGCTGGTGGGCCGCGCCACGACTCTTGCGGCGACGCTGAACGCGCTGGCGACGGGCCCCCGCACGCTGACGCAGATCGCCGGAGCCATCGGCAGCCCCACCGGCGCCACGCTGGGCTACCTCGAGCGGTTGGGCGACGCCGTCTCGCGCACCGCAGACGGCCGCTGGCGGATCACCGACGCCACGTTCGCCACCTGGCTGGAATGGCGGCAGCCGGGCGGCGCGGTCGTGCCCATGCGCCTGGTGGGAGACGAAGCCGAGCTGGCGGTGGCCACGCGGCTGGCGCAGCTGGGCTTCGAATTCCTCTACCTCTCGCGCGGGTCGCGCGGCCCGTTCGATCTCCTCGCGAGCCGCGCCGCGCGAATGCTGGCCGTGCAGGTCAAGCGCATGCCCCTGCCGCTGCGCTTCGCGAAGGCTGCGTGGCAGCGAATGGAAGGGGAAGCGAAGCGCTACCGTTGGCGGTGGGTGGTGGCCCAGGTGGAGTCCTCCGGCGCAGTGCGGCTCCTCGATCCGAAGAAGGCCGCGAAGGGCCGCGCCATCACCCTGACCGAGCGGGCCATCATCGAGCACCCGCTGGACTGGTTCGATCGCCCCGGTCCTCCGTGAGGGCGCTGGCGCCCCGCGGTGGTTTTGGGCAGCATCGATCCTCTCCATGCCCTCGAAGATCGAACGCGCCGTCGACCGCTACAAGGCCCGCATCGACAAGACCCTGGCCGACGGGAAGGTGACGAAGCGCGAGGCCGACGCGCTGATCCGCGACGCGAAGGACGGCCACTTCACCGAGCTCCAGGCCCACTACCTGTCGGGCTTCGTCGATCGCCGCAAGCGCAGCTTCGACCCCGCGGCGCGGGAGAAGCTGCTGGCCTTCGTCCATGGAGAAATGGAGACGCTCGCCACCATCGCGGGGGACACGGGCCTCGAGCGGCCCCGCCGCCAGCCGAAGCTGACCGAGGAGTCCGAGAAGACCGGGAAGGTCACCTTCGACGCTCGCCCCGGCACGTTGACCGTCGACGGCTACGGTTTCGACGATCCGCTGCAGGGCCAACTGGGCGACTGCTACTTCATCGCCTCGCTCGCGGCGGTGGCGAAGAACCGGCCCGATCTTCTGGCGAGGGCGGTGAAGACCAACCGCGACGGCACCTACACGGTCACCTTCTTCGAGAAGAAGCCGGGCGCGTCGAAGCCGAAGCCGGTGGAGATCACCATCGACGGCTCGTTTGCCAACCGCAAGGGGCGGCTCGAGTACGCCTCGGCGCGCGAGACCAGGGAGCTCTGGCCGCTCATCTTCGAGAAGGCGTACGCGGCCTGGAAGGGCGGCTTCGACGCGATCGAGAGCGGCATGGCGGCGACGGCCCTCGAAGCGCTCACCGGCGCGAAGCCCGACTTCTTCGCCGTGACGTCGGAGCTGAAGCCCGCGGCGCTGTTCGCCCGCCTCGAGGAGGCCTGCGCGAGCAAGGGCTGCGTGGTGGCCTTGAGCAAGCCCTGGGATCCCTCGGAGAAGGGCATCGTCGCGGATCACGCCTACACCCTCCTGGGCGTCGAGGCGCGGGGCGGAAAGAAGTACGTGCTGCTGCGCAACCCCTGGGGTGAGCGCGAGCCTGACTATGGAGGGAAGGACGACGGCGTCTTCTCGATGCCGCTCGAGAAGTTCATGTCGTCGTTCGCCACCGTGGAGTACGCGCGACCCTGAGCGGGCGAGCTGACGGTACGTAGGCCCTGCGACCCCATCGAGTCCGCCGCCCGGGGTTGGAGAAGTCAGGCGCTCTTGCGCTTGAGCACCGCGCCGAAGAAGCCGTCGGTGCCGTGGCGGTGCGGGTACAACCGCAGCATGCCGTCGCGAGTCGTCCTGGCCGCGAGCGCCTCGCCCAGCCACGGCGTGGCGGGAGTCACCTCGAAGTCCGGGTGTGAGGCGAGGAAGTCCCGCACCACGCCCTCGTTCTCCTCGGTCAGCAGGCTGCAGGTGCCGTAGACGAGGCGCCCTCCCGGCTTCACCAGCTTCGAGAAGCGGACCAGCAGCGTCTTCTGGCGCTCGACGTGCTCGGCCAGCAGCGCCTCGGTGAGGCGGTAGCGCCCGTCGGGCTTCCGGCGGAAGGTGCCCGTCCCGCTGCACGGCGCGTCCACCAGCACGCGCTCGGCGGCGCCCATGAGCTTCGCGAGCGTCGCCTCGGCCTCGGCGCCCGGTGGGATGGCCTGCACCCGCACGTTGTGTACGCCCGCGCGCCGGGCGCGCTGCCTGAGCTCTTCCAGCCGGCGCTCGTCCACGTCGAGGGCGAAGATCTCGCCGCGGTTCTTCATCTGCGCGGCCAACTGCAGCGTCTTGCCGCCGGCGCCGGCGCACGCGTCCACCACCTTGCGGGGAGGCGCGTCCACCAGCATGCCCAAGAGCTGGCTGCCCTCGTCCTGCACCTCGAAGAGCCCCGCCTTGAAGGCCTGGAGCGAGAAGACGTTGACGCGCGTCTCCAGCGTGAGGCCGAAGGGCGACAGCGGGGTGGGCGTCGCCTGCACGTCTTCCTTCGCGAGCTGCGCGGCCAGCTCCTCCCGCGTCACCTGCAGCACGTTGGCCCGCACCGTCAGCGGGGCGCGCGTATTCATCGCCGCGGCGAAGGCGTCGGCCTCGTCACCGACCTCGTCCAGCAGCTTCTTCGCCAGGAAGTCCGGCACCGACGCCTCGATCGCGAAGCGCGCGGCCCTGGGGAGGCGCCCCAGCTTCTCCCGGTGCTCGTCCAACCGCTTGAGCCACATCGCGTCCCGGCCTTCCAGCCCCAGCCCCTGCACCACCACGCTGGGCTCGTCCCCGTCCAGGACGCGGGAGATGGCCAGGCGCAGCAGATCCTGCCGGCTCGCGGACAGCCGCTCGAAGTCCTTCACGGCCTGCCCCGCGAGGAAGTCGGCGAGGCGCTGGCGCCGCAAGAGCGCGTACACCCGCTCGGCCACCGCCCGGCGCTCCTGGCTGTAGAGGTGCTTCGCGCGGCGCAGCACGAAGTCGAGCGAGCGGTCGGCCAGGCGGCCCTCGTGGCGGACGGCCCCGTAGGCTTCCAGGCAGGCCTGGGTGATCAAGTCCTCCCGCAGGGCCCGGCTCTTCATGACGTCGTCTGGCCGTCCTTCCGCCGGAAGGTGAGCCACACGCCAACCGACACCGAGGCCGCGATCAGCCCTCCGCCGATCGCCCAGAGGAGCCACCGCGGCAGCCTGGCCTCGGCGACCGGGAGGATCCCACGCGTCACCTTGAGGTGCGTGGTGCGGAAGGACACCTCGAGCCGATGCTCGCCGTGCGAGGTGGGGGTGAAGGTATGCACCCAGGCCTTTTCGCCAGCGCGCCGGGAGATCGTCACCGCGTCTCCGCCCCCCATCTCCGCCAGCGGACGGATCGCGATCGTCACCGGCCCGGTGAAGTCGTCGCCCTGCACCGTGCCCACCACCAGGGACACCGTGAAGGGGACACCCGCCCGAATGGGGAAGGGGGTGAGGGTTCCGCGCACCACGTCCTCGGCGTCGGCCCAGTGGAACTCTGCGTGGCCCTGCCGCTCCTGGACCTTCAGCCGTGTCAGCGGGTTTTCCCCGGCGTGCATGTCGACGGGCAGGCCGGAGAACAGGAGGGTGACAGTGGCGTAGACGATCATTGTTTCAGCCGCACAGGGTTCTTAGGATGAAGCGCCCCTCGCCGGAAACCTTTGATGTCTCAGACGTTCGGCAAGTACCAACTCGAGAAGAAGCTGGCCACCGGCGGCATGGCCGAGGTGTGGCTGGCGAAGCAGACGGGCATCGAGGGCTTTCAGCGACACGTGGTGATCAAGCGGATCCTCCCGCACCTCGCGGAGGATCCGGAGTTCGTCCAGATGTTCCTCAACGAGGCGAAGATCGCCTCGCGCTTCAACCACCCGAACATCGCGCAGATCTACGATCTGGGTGAGCAGGGCGGCACGTACTTCATCGCGATGGAGTTCATCCACGGGGAGGATCTCGGGCGGGTGATGCGCCGCGCGTGGAGCACCGGGCAGTGGGTCGCCCGACACATCGCGCTGCGCGTGATCGCCGACACCTGCGGAGGGCTGCACTACGCGCACACCCGCAACGACGAGCAGGGTCAGCCGCTGCGCGTGGTGCACCGCGACATCTCTCCGCAGAACATCCTGATCAGCTTCGACGGCGCGGTGAAGCTGGTGGACTTCGGCATCGCCAAGGCGGCGGACCAGGTGTCGATGACGAAGTCCGGCGCGATCAAGGGGAAGTTCGCCTACATGGCGCCCGAGCAGGCGGCGGGCAAGCCGCTGGACGGCCGCACGGACATCTTCGCGCTGGGGTTGGTGCTGTACGAGCTGATCACCGGCGTGCGCCCGCTCAAGCGCGACAGCGAGCTGGCGACGCTGCAGGCGGCGCTGGAGTGCAAGATCGAGCTGCCGTCCAACGTCGCGGAGGTGCCGCCCGATCTCGACGAGGTGGTGATGCGGGCGCTCACCAAAGCGCCGGACGATCGCTACCGGGACGCCCGCGAGTTTCAGAAGGCCCTCGAGCAGTACCTCCTCTCCACCAAGGAGCTCGCCACGAGCGTCGAGGTGAGCGAGCTGATGGAGATGCTCTTCGCCGATCGCCTCGCCGAGGAGCGTCGCCTCGGAGCGCCCAACCCTTCGACGGAGTCGTCGACCGCCAACCCGATCCCTCCGTCGTACAACTCGCAGCAGTCCGTCACCCAGCCCCCGCCGAAGGAAAGGTCGCCGCCGCCTCGCGAGCCGCCGCCGCCTCCTCCTCCTCCTCCTCGGCCGTCCAACTCGGCCGCGATGACGATGGACGAAGACGCCGACGCCGGAGAGGAGACGATCGGCCCGGGGGACGAGCAGGACGCCGACCAGAACGACGACGAAGAGTTCTCCATCCCTGCGGGGACGGTGGTGCCCAGCCGCCGCTACGTGAAGCCGGACGCCACGGTGGCCGCGCGCGCCTCGTCTCGCGTCGACGTCACCCGTGCCCAGGTGGACGTGGACGAGCCGCGCCCCTCGAAGGTGAAGCGGAAGACGGGCGCCGTGCCCACCCACGAGCGCGAGGGCGAGCCGGCGTCGATGCCCCGCCGTAAGAGCACTGGGCAGTTCAAGCGCCGCACGTCGTCTGGGACCGCGATGCCCGAGGCCCCCCCGCGGCGCTCCAGGCCCAGCGTGCCGGTGTCCCGGGCTGAGGACGAGTCGGCACACTCCAACGAGAACATCTCCAAGCTGGTCGACGTGAAGGGGATGCGCGCGCAGCAGCAGACGCGGCTCAAGGCGCTGGTGGCGGTGCTGGCGCTGGTGGGCGTGGTGATCCTCGGGGTGGTGTTCAAGGACAACGTGTTGGCGGTGCTGAGGAAGGACGGCCTGTCGGAGGACGGCGTTCCGCTGCGGCTGTCGGTGATCACCAACCCGCCCACCATGGTGACGGTGGTGCCTCCGCGGGGCGTGAAGAGCCGCCAGCCTCTGGAGCTGGGCCGCACGCCGATCAATGAGCAGTCCGGAGCCTTCGTGGGCGACACGATCCTGCTGACCAACGAGGATCGCGGCATCCACTTCGAGGAGGTGCTGGAGTACGGCCAGCCCAACGAGCACAAGTTGATCGAGCACGAGTTCAAGGAGAGCACCGTGAAGATCCGCACCCGGCCGGCCCTGAAGAGCGCCTGGGTGTGGCGTGGGACCACGAGGCTGGGCCAGGTGAATCTCGCCTTCGGGCTCGTCCCGGGCGTGCACTCGCTGGAGATCCGCTCGGACCAGCTGATCGATCCAGTGCCCTTCGAGCTCCGCTTCACCCCCGGCCAGCGCGTCGTGGAACAGGAAGTCGACGTCAGCGCGGCCCTCGAGAAGAAGCAGTGAGGCCGCTCGCCGAAAAGGTGGCGTTGGTGACCGGGGCCGGGCAGCGGCTCGGCCGGGCGATCGCAGAAGGCCTGGCGGCGCTGGGGGCCGACGTGGCGGTGCACTTCCACGCCTCTCGCGAAGGCGCGGAGGCCGCGGCGGAACGGATCCGCGTGGACGGCAACCGGGCCGAGCTCTTTCAGGCCGATCTGTCCAGGGCGGAGGCGCACGCGCCGCTGGTGGCCGCGGTGGAGAAGGCCCTGGGGCCGATCGCGGTGCTGGTGAACTCCTCGGCGCTGTATGAGCGCCACGACTTCCTCGACACGCCCCTCGACGCGCTCGATCGCCAGTGGGCCGTCAACGTGCGCGCCCCGTTCCTCCTCACCCAGGCGGTGGCCCGCGGCATGCGCGCGCGCGGCGTGGGCGACGTGGTGAACGTGCTGGACATCGGCGGGGCCCTCAACGTCTGGCGGCACTACTCCGCGTACACGATGACGAAGGCGGCGCTGACCAGCCTCACCCGGTCGCTGGCGCTGGAGCTGGCCCCGCAGATCCGCGTCAACGGCGTGGCGCCCGGCACCGTGCTCCCGCCCGAGAACCTCTCCTTTGAGACGCGCGAGGAGCTCCGGGCGAAGATCCCCGCCAGGACCTTCGGGGCCCCTTCCGACGTGGTGGGGGCCGTGCAGTTCCTCGTGACGGGGCCGCGCTTCATCACCGGGCAGATCATCGCCGTGGACGGGGGACGCCACCTGGCTGGCGGCTGAGCTTTGCCTCCCGCTTTGGCGCCGTTATATGAGGTGTCTATGGACCAGACCGCGACCGCTTCCCCCGCCCAGCCGACCTCTGCCGACACCTCGAGAGCCGACACCACGAAGCGGCCTGTCCTCACGCTGACGGCCGCGGCGGTGAAGCAGCTGAAAGAAGTCATGGCCACCCAGGGCTTCGCCGATCACGTCGTCGCGGTGCGGGTGGTGCCGGCCGGCTGCAGCGGCCTCGGCTACGACTTGAACCTGGTGAAGGAAGGCAAGCCCGGCGACCTCTCCTGGCAGCAGGACGGGATCACCATCGTCACCGACGCGATCTCCAGCAAGTACCTCACCGGCACCGAGATGGACTACGTCACCAGCGACACGGCCTCGGGCTTCAAGTTCCACAACCCGAACGCGAAGTCGTCGTGCGGGTGCGGCTCGTCCTTCTCCGCCTGAACCAGATCGATGGCTGACCTCGGGAGGGGGTTGGTGGGACTCTGCGCGCTCCTTCTCGGCGCGTGCGCCACCACCTCCGGCGGCGTCAGCGACGACGCGCGCCTCGAAGACACGGGCGGGAAGGAGGCCGCCGCGGGCAGGAAGGGCCGGGAGTGCGGCCCGGACGGCGTGGGTGACGTGGTGTTGCTCGACGCGCGCACGGGCGGGCCTGTCACGTGCCAGGTGGTGACGTTGACGCGCGAGCCGATGACGTGCAGCGAGGGCGCCGAGTGCACGAGCGACGTCGTCTTCAAGGGCCTGTCCGGGCCGCAGGGGCTGGTGAAGCTGACTGGCCCGGTGGAGAAGCAGCGGCTGGTCGCGGCGGCGGACGGCTACGGGCCCTCGTCGCTCCCCAACGCCACGGTGAAGCCCGGCGCCGTGATCGAGCTCGAGCTCGTCCCCGCCGAGGGCTTCTGGCTCAAGGTGCTCGACGCGGAAGGCAACTTCCTCCCGGACGTCAGCCTCACCTTCAAGCAAGGCGACGACGTCATCGCCCAGCTGCGCACCAACAGCCTCGCGAACGTCTTCTTCACCCAGCGGCAGCCCTTCGCGGGGCAGCCGGTGGACGTGGTGGCCGAGGGCTACAAGCCGCTGACGATCTCCAGCACCGCGGATCTGGGCGAGGACGGCCACACGCTGACGTTGAGCCGATGACGCGGCTGGCAAGGGCCTTCCTCATCGTGCTGGGCGCCCTGGGCGGGGCCTGCGCCACGACACCCGAAGCGCCGCCTCCGACGACGAGCCGCGCCGTGCCGATCGTCTTCCTCGAGGCGCAGCCGCACCGGCCCTTCGTCGAGCTGCGCGTGGGTGAGTCGGTGGGCTGGTTCCTCCTCGACACCGGCGCCGCGGGCAACGTGATGAGCGACTGGTTCTTCCAGGCGGCCTTCCCCGGAAGGAAGCTGGAAGGCGGGCGCGGCTTCGCGGTGGACTTCGCGGGCGTGCCCATTCCCACCACCGTGGTCCGCGATGTCGAAGTGACGTGGGCGGACGGCCTGCGGCAGGCGCTGACGATGTCGGTGGGGCCGTTCTCCCGCGTGGGCGACGCGGACGGGCTGGCGGGGGTGATCTCTCCTCAGCGGCTGCTCGGGCGCGGAGAGGGCCTCGAGCTCGATTTCCTCGGGAAGACGCTCCGCTGGTGGGCGCACCCACGGAGGCACGGCGCGTTCTACTCGGTGGAGGACTTCACGCTCCTGCGCTGCACGGCCAGCACCGACGGCGCGCCGATCTTCTCGTGGGCCACGGCCGTCGACGGGGAGCCGGTGTGGGCGATGATGGATACGGGCAGCCCGGTGACGGCGGTGTCGTCGGCCCACGCGTCAGGTCAGCACCTGCTGCCGCGCTCGGTGCCGCTCGAGAGCGGGCGAGGCGCCTCCAACGCGCCGCTTTTGGCCCGCGCCGCGCCCGCCGAGGTGGTGTTCGCGGGCATCCCCTGGCGTGGGCACGTGGCGGTGATGAAGCTGCCGCTGGTGGAGTGCAACACCGCGGCGCTGATCGGCATGAACATCCTCAAGCGGTGCTCGGTGCTGCTGACGCCGGAGTGGGGCAGCGTGGCCTGCGCGCCGTGAAGCAAGGCTCCTGACATTCTCGGGTGTGGTGAGGCAGGCAACAGTCGTCTGCGGAGCCGGCGGCGACCCCGCGTAGAGCCGCGAAACGTCGGCGCGTGTGGAGGCACACGCGCTGCACGGCGTCGCGGGCATGAGAACTCGACGGGTGACGATCCTGGGGAGCTGTCTGTTTCTCGCGTGCGGCCTGGGGACGGGCCGTTCCGGCGACGACGAGCGGGGCGAGCGCGGCCGGGCCCTGTCAGCGCTGAGCGCGGACGTGGTGAGCGCCGACTTCCCCGCTGTGCTGCCGTGCGGGGGCGGCGGGACGGCGAAGGTGGTGATGCGCAACAGCGGCCTCGAGACGTGGACGGGCGAAGCGGGCTTCAAGCTGGGCGCGGTGGGCGACTCCGACGACTTCTACACCCGGGACACGCGCGTCTACCTGGACGACGGCGTGGAGGTCCCGCCCGGCGGCGAAGCGGTCTTCCACATCGAGCTGGTCGCGCCGGACAGCCCGGGCGCGCGCGACACCGACTGGCAGATGGTGCTGGAGCACGTGCAGTGGTTCGGCGCGGTGGCGAAGCGTCGCATCGACGTGCAGTGCGGCGGGGGCGGAGGCGGTGGCGGGGGAGGGCTGCCGCCTCCATCGGGCGGAGAGGTGGAGCTGTGCGACGGCGTGGTGGCGGACACGTCGGGTCAGCGCCCGGCCGCGGCGGCGATCCAGGCCTGTGTCGAGCGCACGGAGGAAGGCGGCGAGCTGGAGCTGCCCGCCGGCACCTACCGGATCGATCGCCAGCTGTGGATCAACCAGCCGATCACCCTCCGCACCGCGGGGACGGCGGGGCAGGGCGGGAGCTGCTTGAACGGCGTGCGCTGCGCGGTGCTGCAGGCGGCGCCCGATCTCTACGTGGAGAACGGCTTCGTGGCGATCGCCGGACAGGGCGTGCGCTTCGAGCACATCGTCCTCGACGGGAACCGGCAGGCGCGGCTGTCGTCGCGCGCGGCGGCGGTCTGCAACGGAGGTCACAACCGCGTCGGCTTCAACGCCACGGCGCAGGAGTGTACGAGCTGCGCCTTCTACCTGTCGGCCTCGATCAACGCGCTGTGCGGCACGGGCTTCGAGTGGATCGGCGACGGCGCGGAGATCATCGGCTCCAGCTTCAAGGACAACGGCGACAACGCCCGCCACATGATGTGGGCCGACGGGCTGACGCTCATCCGAAGCGATGGCTCGGTGGTGCGGAACAACGAATTCGTCGACAACTCCGACATCGGCTTCATCTGCGGCGGGGCGCGGGGCGGCGTCTTCATCGACAACGTCATCCACCAACAGCGGCAGCTGGCCTTCGGAGGCCTGATGCTGGACAACTTCAACGGGAACAGCCACGGCGACTTCGAGGGCGCGGTGGTGCGCGGCAACCAGATCCAATGCACGAGCCAGCAGTGCGACTACGGGATCGTCATCGGCCCGCACGCCTGGTACCCGTCCGCCAACACCCGGGGCGGCACCGTCACCGGGAACGTGGTGCGCAACGCGAAGATGGGCATCGTCGTGTCGGGTGGCGGGACGCCGGACGCGCCGGTGGGCCTCTTCGGCAACGACGTCGCGGGCAGCCCGTCGAGCGCGCGCTTCACCTGCGGCCAGCGGCAGAGTGGGAACATCGTGATCGCCCCGGACTCGCACGTGGACACGCGGGGGGATCCGACGCCGTTCCAGCGCTTCGCCGTCGACGCCTGCCCGTAGCGATCTGCCCGCACCGCGTCGCTCCCGGGCCGGCAGGGGCGCAAGCGCGCGGTGGCGCCGGCGTCAGCGGCCTCAGGTCTTCGCGAGCAGCCCGACCCAGGCGCGGCCCAGGTCCTTTCTGGCCAGGCGATCGCCGCGGCGGGCCTGGGCCTCGGCGGCGCAGGCCCGCTCTTCATCCGTGTCGGGCGCGAGCGGCGGCACCGGCAGCCTCTTCCCGTCCTTGTCCAGCGCCACGAAGGTGAGGAGCGCGCTGGTGGTCAGCGTGCGCTCGCCCGTCTGGATGTTCTCGGCGTGCACGGTGACACCGACCTCCATCGACGACTTGAAGGCGGCGATCACCCGGGCCCGCAGCGTCACCGTCCAGCCCACCTTGATCGGCGCGTGGAAGTGCAGATCGTCCATCGACGCGGTGACGACGATCTGCCGGGAGTGCCGCTGCGCTGCCACCGCCGCGCAGATGTCGATCCACCCCATCACGCTGCCGCCGAAGGCCGCGCCGAGGGCGTTCGCGTCCGACGGCAGCACGATCTGCACCATCTCCGTCGCCGACTCCGACGGCCTCTTCGCGGGTAACGCGTCCATGTCACCTCACCGGTGGAGGAAGTCCGACACCTGATCGAGGAAGTGCTCGCGGCCCTTGCCGGTGCGGATGTCCAGCGTCGTCACGTCCAACGTCAGCACGTCGATGCCGTACTTGCCGGACAGCACCATCGGGAAGGTGGCGTAGTAGCCGTTCAACCCGCGCAGGAAGGCCTGCTGAATGCCCTTCTCCTCCTCACGGCCGCGGGTGCGGATCCGCGAGAGCAGGACCTCGACCGAGGGCACGTCGAAGCAGATCACCTTCTGCGGGTGGGCGATCGTCTTCGTCAGCCGCTGGAAGTACTCGAAGTACAGATCCAGCTCCTGGTCCGTCATGTTGCCCAGGCCGTGGAGGTACTTGGCGAAGATCTCCGGGTCTTCGTACAGCGTGCGATCCTGGATGCAGCTCTTGGGCACCTTGTGGATCAGCTCGTGGTGCTCGACGCGGCGGATCAGGAACTCGAGCTGCAGCGTGAAGCTCCACCGCTTCATGTCGCGGTAGTAGTCCTTGAGGAACCGGTTATCGATCACCGGCTCGTCGAAGAGCTCGAAGCCGAACTTCTGGCTCACCATCTTCGCGGCGGTCGTCTTCCCCGCGCCGATGTTCCCGGCCATGGCCACGAAGAGCTTCTTCTTCGGCGCCTTCACCGCTCTCGGGCGCTTCCCCGTCGACGCGGCCGCGGCGGCCACCACCTCGGCCTCCTCCACGGTCATCGGTGGCGGGGCGACGGCGAGCTTCTTCTTCACGCGCCCCAATCCAGCACCACCTTCCCGCTCATACCGGTGCGCATCACCTCGAAGGCCTGCTTGAACTCGGCCGCGGGGAAGCGGTGGGTGACGGCGGCCGACACGTCGAGCCCGCTCTGCAGCATCGCGGTCATCTTGTACCAGGTCTCGAACATCTCCCGGCCGTAGATGCCCTTGAGGACCAGGCCCTTGAAGATCACCTGGTTCCAGTCGATGGCGATCTCCTTCGTGGGGATCCCCAGCAGCGCCACGCGGCCGCCGTGGTGCATCGTCTTCATCATCTGGCGGAAGGCGGCTTCGTTGCCGCTCATCTCCAGGCCCACGTCGAAGCCCTCGGTCATGCCGAGGGACGTCATCACCTGCTCGAGCTCCTCCTTCGCCACGTTCACCACGCGGGTGGCGCCCAGCTTCTTCGCCAGGTCCAGGCGGTACTCGTTGACGTCGGTGACGACGATGTGTCGCGCGCCGACGTGCTTTGCCACTGCCGCGGCCATGATGCCGATGGGGCCGGCGCCGGTGATCAGCACGTCCTCGCCCACCAGGTCGAAGGACAGGGCGGTGTGCACCGCGTTCCCCAGCGGATCGAAGAAGGCGGCGATCTCGTCGGGGATCTCCTTCGGGAGCTTGAAGACGTTGAAGGCCGGCAGCACCACGTACTCGGCGAAGCAGCCGACGCGGTTGACGCCGAGGCCCACCGTGTTCCGGCAGAGGTGGCGTTTCCCCGCGCGGCAGTTGCGGCACGAGCCGCAGGTGATGTGCCCTTCACCCGACACGCGATCGCCGGGCTTGAAGCCGGTCACCTCGCTGCCCAGCTCCACCACCTCGCCCATGAACTCGTGGCCGATGTGCATCGGCACGTTGATGGTGCGCTGGCTCCACGCATCCCAGTTGTAGATGTGGATGTCCGTGCCGCAGATCCCGGTCTTCTTCACCTTGATCAGCACGTCGTTGTGGCCGACGGCCGGCTTCGGCACGTCCTCCAGCCACAGCCCGGGCTCCTTCTTCGACTTGACGAGCGCTCTCATGAGATGACTCCCAGCTTCCTGCCGACCCTGGTGAACGCGGCGACCGCGCGATCGAGCTGCTCGCGGGAGTGCGCCGCCGACATCTGCGTGCGAATGCGGGCCTGGCCCTTCGGCACCACGGGGAAGGAGAAGCCGATCACGTAGATGCCTTCCTTGAGCATCTCGTCGGCGAAGGTGCTGGCCAGCTTCGCGTCGCCCAGCATCACCGGGATGATCGGGTGCCCTTCGCCCGCCAGCGTGAAGCCGGCCTTCGTCATCTGCGCGCGGAAGTGCGCGGCGTTGTCTTTGAGCTTCACCCGCAGGCCGTCCGACTGCTCGAGCAGCTCGAGGCACTTGAGCGACGCGTGGGCGATGGCCGGCATCAGGGAGTTCGAGAAGAGGTACGGCCGGGCGCGCTGCCTCAACAGCTGCACCACTTCCTTCCGTCCCGACAGGTAGCCCCCCGACGCCCCACCGAGCGCCTTGCCCAGCGTGCCGGTGAGGATGTCGATCCGCCCCATCACGCCCCGCAGCTCGTGGCTGCCGCGCCCCTTCTCGCCGGTGAAGCCCACCGCGTGCGAGTCGTCGACCATCACCAGCGCCTGGTACTTGTCGGCCAGATCGCAGATGCCCTTCAGGTTGGCGATCACCCCGTCCATGGAGAAGACGCCGTCGGTGACGATCAACTTGAAGCGGCACTTCGCCTCGTCGGCTTCCTTGAGCCGCGCCTCCAGCTCTCCGAGGTCGTTGTTGGCGTAGCGGTAGCGCTTCGCCTTGCACAGCCGCACGCCGTCGATGATCGACGCGTGGTTGAGCGCGTCGGAGATCACCGCGTCCTCCTCGCCCAGCACCTGCTCGAAGACGCCGCCGTTCGCGTCCCAGCACGAGGAGAAGAGGATGGTGTCGTCGGTGCCGAGGAAGGACGACAGGCGCTCTTCCAGCGCGCGGTGGGGCGTCTGCGTCCCGCAGATGAAGCGCACCGACGCCATGCCGAAGCCGTAGCGATCGAGGCCTTCCTTCGCCGCGGCGATCAGCTCGGGCGCGTTGGCCAGCCCGAGGTAGTTGTTGGCGCAGAAGTTCAGGACCTCGGCGCCGCCCTCGACGCGGATCACCGCGCTCTGCGGGCTGGTCAGCACCCGTTCCTTCTTGAACAGCCCCTGCGCCTGGATGTCGTCGAGCTGCGCCTGGAGGGAGGAGAGGAACCTGGCGTTCATGCGCGGGCACCTAGCACAAGTCTCCGCGCGCGATTCCTTTTGCCTTCGCTGGAGCTTGGGTTAAGCCGCGCGCCGGCTGACACCAACTACAAGGAGCTTTCACGTGGCCATCGAGCGCACCCTGTCCATCCTCAAGCCCGACGCCCTGGAGAAGGGCATCATCGGCAAGATCATCTCCCGCTTCGAGACCAACGGCCTCAAGCCCATCGCGATCCGCCTCCAGCACCTGTCGAAGCAGGAGGCCGAGGGCTTCTACGCCGTGCACAAGGAGCGCCCCTTCTTCAAGGACCTGGTGTCCTTCATGACCAGCGGCCCGGTGGTGGTGATGTGCCTCGAGGGCGAGAACGCGGTGGCGAAGAACCGCGAGCTGATGGGCGCGACGGATCCGAAGAAGGCCGAGAAGGGCACCATCCGCGCCGACTTCGCGAAGAGCATCGACGCCAACACCGTGCACGGCTCGGACAGCCTCGAGAACGCGAAGGTGGAGGTGGCGTACTTCTTCCGCACCACCGAGCTCGCCGCCTACGAGTGGAAGCGGTAGCCGTCCGCAACCGGCGGTTCGTCCCGGCGCCCGCGCTCCCTCGCACGAGGGGCGTGGGCGTCGCCGTCTGAAGGGGTATGTTCCTGCGCATGGTGCGATTCGCCTTGGGAGTGGGGCTGGTCGTCGTCCTGTGGGGCTGCGGTGGCACGACGGAGGCCCCGACCTGCCAGATGACGTGCGCCGGCTGCTGTTACCAGGACGAGTGCGTCCCCTTCGTCGATCAGAACGCCGGCTTCTGCGGGACGGCGGGCGTGGAGTGCAGCAGCTGCGGCCCCAACGCCCAGTGCACGGAAGCGGGCTGCCAGCCCACCGACGCGTGCGGCGCGCAGAACGGCGGGTGCGACGCCAACGCCACCTGCAGCCAGATCGGCGTGCGGGTGATGTGCACGTGCGGGCCGGGCTTCGTGGGCGACGGCTTCACCTGTACGCCGAGGCTCTCCAGCCTCTACCTCTCCGAGGGCTACCTGAGCCCCGTCTTCAGCCCCGAGCGCAGTTCCTACATCGCGGTGCTGCCCGCCGGCACGCTGGAGGTGACGCTGACGGCAGGGAGCCAGGCCATGCCCGTCTTCTTCGAGATCGACGGCGTGCAGGGGCCCATGCGCACCGTCCCCATCACCGCCTCGGCGCAGGAGGTGGTGGTGCGGGTGACGGCCACGCTGACGCAGCGCTCCTGGACGGTGAGGGTGCAGCTGCAGACGGCGTCCACCACGCTGCAGCAGCGCGGCTACCTCAAGCCGACGGGCACGAGGGCGGGCATGGGCTTCGCCAAGGCCATCGCCGTGTCGGGCGACGGACAGACGATCGCCGTGGGTGCGCAGAATGACGAGGGTGTGGGCCTGCGCAGCGGCCGGGTCTACGTCTTCAAGAAGGGCGCGACGGCGTGGGCGCAGGAAGCGGTGCTGAGCGCCTCCAACGCCGCGCAGTACGACGGCTTCGGGACGGCCGTGGCGCTGTCCACGGACGGCAACACGTTGCTGGTGGGGGCGCCGGGAGAGGACGGCGCGATGGACATGGAGCCCGAGACGGGGGCCGGCTACGTCTTCCGCCGCACGGGGACGACGTGGACCGAGGAGGCGATCCTCCGCGCCCGCGTCCCGCGTCCCGGCGACAGCGTGGGGTGGTCTGCGAGCCTGTCGGGAGACGGGGCGACAGCCGTGCTGGGCGCACCCTTCGACGACACCGACGCCACCGGCATCAACGGGGCCGTCGGCAGCACCACCACGCACCAGTCCAGCGGCGCTGCGCACGTCTACACCTTCGGCGGAGGCGCCTGGACGCACGTCGCCTACGTGAAGGCGAACAACACCGGCGCCGGCGACAACTTCGGCAAGACGCTGGCGCTGTCCCGCAGCGGGCAGGTGCTGGCGGTGGGCGCGGAGAACGAGGACAGCGACGCCACCACCATCAACGGCGACGGCGCCAACAACCGCGGCTCGGCGCGCGGCGCGGTGTACGCCTACCGGATCGCCGCGGGCACGGTGAGCTTCGACGGCTACCTGAAGGCGCCCAACTCCGGCGACGCCGATCGCTTTGGCGCGGCGCTGGCCCTCTCCGACGACGGCGCGGTGCTCGCGGTGGGGGCGCCGGGCGAGAGCGGAGAAGGCGTGGGCGTGTCGACGCTCCCAGACAACAACGGGGTAGCCACCAGCGGCGCGGTCTACGTCTTCAGGAAGGCGACGGCCTGGGCCTTCGACGCGTACCTCAAGACGACCAACAGCGGCGTGGGCGACGCCGCGGGGACGTCCGTGGCGCTGCGCGGCGACGGGGCGTTGATCGCCATCGGCGCGCCGGGCGAGGACTCGGACGCCACCGGCGTGGAGAGCAACCTCACCAACGAGGACGCGCAGGACTCGGGCGCCGTCTTCCTCTTCGTGTACAGCGGCGGCACGTGGACGCGCGGCGTGACGGTGAAGGCGTCCAACACGGGGACCGGCGATGCGTTCGGCGCGAAGCTGGCCGCGGGCACCGACACGATGCTGGTGGCCGCGCCGGGCGAGGACAGCAACGCGACGATGGTGGACGGCGATCAGGCCAACAACGACGCGCTGGAGAGCGGCGCCGCCTTCGTCTTCACGCCCTGACCGGTCAGGTTGTCTTCCAGCGCGCGGAAGGGGTAGGGGAGAGTCCGCCGCATGGACGCCCCCGTCGATCTCGCCAGCCTGCCGCTCGACGAGCTCACCCGCTTCGTCACCCAGACGCTGGGCGAGAAGCCCTTCCGTGCGAAGCAGCTCTTCCACTGGATCCACCAGCGCGGCGCCACGTCCTTCGACGAGATGACCGACTTGTCGAAGGCCCTGCGCGCGAAGCTGGCCGAGGTGGCCGTCCTCACCACCGTGACGAAGGATCTCGAGCAGCGGAGCGTCGACGGCACCATCAAGTACCGCTTCAAGACGGCCGACGGGAAGTTGATCGAGTCCGTCTACATGCCCTCGCCGGATCGCAAGACGCTGTGCGTGTCCACGCAGGTGGGCTGCGCCATGGGCTGCCGCTTCTGCGCCACCGCGACGCTGGGCCTGGTGCGGCACCTGAAGCCCTCGGAGATCGTCGCCCAGGTGCACGCCGTCAACCGCGAGGTGCGCCGGAACGAGGGACTCGAGACGCTGCGGCCGCTCACCAACCTGGTCTTCATGGGCATGGGCGAGCCGCTCCACAACTTCGAGAACGTGAAGACGGCGCTGGGCCTCCTTCAGTCAGAGGAGGGGCCGAACTTCTCCAGCCGCCACATCACCGTGTCGACGGTGGGCCTGGTGCCGATGATCGAGCGCTTCGCCACCGAGACCGACGTGAAGCTGGCCATCTCGTTGAACGCGTCCAACGACGAGACGCGCGAGCGGATCATGCCGGTCAACAAGCGCTGGAAGATCGCCGAGCTGATGGAGGCGGTGAAGCGCTTCCCGGTGAAGCAGGGGCGCCGCGTCACCTTCGAGTACGTGCTGATGGAAGGCGTCAACGACTCCGACGAGAACGCGCGCGAATTGGCGGCGCTGCTGCGGGGCCTGCCGGTGAAGGTCAACCTGATCCAGTACAACGAGAACCCGGGACTGGGCTTCTCCACGACGCGGGACAACCGCGCGGCGGCCTTTCAGCGGATCCTGGAAGCGCAGGACGTGCCGGCCTTCATCCGCGCCAACCGGGGGCGGGACATCGCGGCAGCGTGCGGGCAGCTGGCCAACGTCGACGCGGGAAGGCCCTCAAAACCGCAGCCTCCGGCGGCGCCTTGACATTTCAAGGCCTTCGGCGGTAAGGGCCGCGCCTCACCTTTCTTCAACCGAGGTCTCAAGTCATGGCCGTCGTCCTTCGTCTTGCTCGCGCTGGCGCCACCAAGCGCCCGTTTTACCACGTGGTTGCTGCCGACTCGCGGATGCCCCGCGACGGCCGCTTCATCGAGAACATCGGCACGTACGATCCCAACTACGAGCCGGTCCGCTTCCAGGTGAACGAGGAGCGCTGGGCGCACTGGATGAAGGTGGGCGCGAAGCCCTCCGACACGCTGTCCAACCTGTACAAGCGCGCCAAGAAGTCCGCTCCGAAGGCGTAAGCCCTCGTGAAGCAGCTGGTCGAGACCATCGCGCGGGCCCTGGTGGACAAGCCCGACGCGGTCGAGCTCAAGGTGACGCCGCAGGAAGGCGGCGCGCTCTATGAGCTCAAGGTCGCTCCCGACGACATCGGCAAGGTGATCGGGCGCGACGGGCGGACGGTCAACGCTCTGCGAACGGTGCTCCAGCACGCGGCCCTGAAGAAGGGTGAGAAGGCCCGGCTGGAGATCGTCGACGATCGGCGCAACGGCGCGGCGCAGGGTGGTCAACCTGTGTCGCCTCCGGCGCCGTGAAGCCCCACCTGCAGTTCGGCTACGTCTCTCGCGCGCACGGCCTCGACGGCGAGGTGGTGGTGCGCACCTTCGATCCCTCCTCCACGGTGCTGGAGGAGATCGAGCGTGTCTTTGTGCGCACGCGCGGAGGTGAAGAGCGGGAGTTCAGGATCTCCGGCGTCCGCGAGGGCCCGAAGGGCGACCTCCTGGTGACGTTCAAGGGGGTTCGCCGCCGGGAGGACGCGGAGCCGCTCACCGGGAGCGCCGTGTTCGCCTTCCGCGAGGATCTCGAGGCGCCCGGACACGACGAGGTGTTCCAGGGCGATCTGGTGGGGCTCGATGCCTTCACCCCGGACGGTGTGCGGCTGGGCAAGGTGGAGGGGCTGTTCGACGCCGGGGCCGCGCCGAACCTGGTGATCCGCGAGGGCGAGCGCGAGTGGATGGTGCCGCTGGTGGACGACTTCGTGAAGGAGATCGATCTCTCGGCCGGCCGGGTCGTGGTGACGCCGATTGATCTCGGGGAGGAGTGATGGCCCTGCGCGCGGAGATCCTGACGCTCTTCCCGGCGATGATCCGCGGCTACGCGAGCGAGTCGATCCTCGGCAAGGCGGTGGAGAAGGGGCTCCTCACCGTCACGGTTACCGACATCCGCGACTTTGCGCCGGGCAAGCACCGGAACACCGACGACACGCCGTACGGCGGCGGCGCGGGCATGGTGATGAAGGTGGAGCCCCTGGTGGGGGCGGTGGAGGCGGCGAAGAGGCGCCTGCCGAACGCGAAGGTGATCCTCCTCAGTCCCCGCGGGCCCACCTTCACCCAGGGCAAGGCCCGGGCGCTCGCGCAAGCAGGCGAGCTGATCCTCGTGTGCGGCCGCTACGAGGGCGTCGACGAGCGCGCGCTCCTCGTGATCGACGAAGAGCTTTCGGTGGGCGACTTCATCCTCACCGGCGGCGAGCTGGGCGCCCTGTGCGTGCTGGACGCGGTGGCGCGGCTGGTGCCCGGCGTCCTCGGCAACGCCGAGTCGTTGGCGACCGAGAGCTTCGAGTCAGGGCTGCTCGAGCACCCGCAGTACACGCGGCCCGCGGAGTTCCGCGGCCTGGCCGTACCCGAGGTGCTGCAGAGCGGCGATCACGCGCGCATCGCCCGCTGGCGAAGGTGGCACGCGCTGAGGTTGACGCGCGAGCGCCGCCCCGATCTCTTCGAGAAGCTCGAGCTGTCGAACGCCGACCGGAAGCTGCTCGAGATGCCGGAAGAGAAGTTGTGAGTGCGGAGGTCGGACGAAGAGCGACGCGTCGCCACGTCACACGGGGCAAATCGAGTCGCGCGCGGACGCAGGAACGCCTTCGCCGCGGCGGGACAAACGCCAGGCGTCCTCCACGGTGAGGCAGCCTCCCGTGCCGCGCAGGGTGGGCCAGGCGTCGAGCGCAGTCATGCCGGCATCGCTGCTGCGTTCCACGCGCCGCACGGTCATCCAGCGGGAGGCGGGGGCGAGTGGCGCAGTCGTCGCGCCGGACTCGAGCGAGCTGTCTGGTCACACGAACAGCGAGGACAGCGACTCCGCGCGGTAGATGCGCGCGATCGCCTCGCCGAACAGTCGCTCCGTGCCGATCTGGCGGATCTTCTTGCACTCCTGCGCGCTCTTGGAGAGCGGGACCGTGTCAGAGACGACGAGCTCGGTCAGCGCCGACTCGGTGATGCGGGTGATCGCCGGACCGGAGAGGATCGGGTGCACGATGTACGCGAACACCTCCTTCGCCCCCTTCTCCTTCAGGGCCGCCGCGCCCTGCGCCAGCGTGCCCCCGGTGTCGACGATGTCGTCCACGATGATCGCCGACTTGCCCTTCACGTCGCCGATCAGGTTCATCACCTCCGACGCGTTGGCGCGCGGGCGCCGCTTGTCGATGATCGCCAGCGGGCAGTTGAGGCGCTTGGAGTAGGCGCGTGCGCGCTCCACGCCGCCCGCGTCCGGCGAGACGATCACCAGCTCCTCGGTCGACGGGAACTTCTTGCGCAGATCCTCGAGGAACACCGGCGACGCGTAGAGGTGATCGGTGGGGATGTTGAAGAACCCCTGGATCTGCCCGGCGTGCATGTCCATCGACACCACGCGCGACGTGCCGGCCGTGGCCAGCAGATCCGCCACCAGCTTCGCGGTGATTGGCGTGCGCGCCGCCACCTTCCGGTCCTGCCGCGAGTACCCGTAGTAGGGGATCACCGCGGTGATCGACGCCGCGCTCGCCCGCTTGAGCGCGTCGCACATGATCAAGAGCTCCATCAGGTGGTCGTTCCCCGGCGGGCAGGTGGACTGGATCACGAAGACGTCGAAGCCGCGGACGTTCTCGCCGATCTCCACCTGGATCTCACCGTCGGAGAAGCGCCCCACGTCGGCCTTCGACAGCGGCCGCTTCAGGTAATCGCAGATGCGCTCCGACAGCGCGCGGTTGGAATTTCCGGCGAAGACCTTGAAGTCGTGGCTGACGGACATGGCGCTTCAGGTACACCAACGCCGCCACCCGTTCAATGAGCGCCAAGGGCTTCAATCCGGGTCGGGATACGACTCGGGCGCTTCTTTGCCGCGCCCCGCTTGCGTCACCTTCTCGTACTCCGCGAGGACGATCTTCTCGAGCTTCTCCCGCATCTCCGCGTTGAGCGGGTGCGCGATGTCCTTGTAGGTCCCGTCCTTGCGCTTCTTCGCCGGCATCGCCACGAACAGTCCGCTGGTGCCGTGGATCACCTTGAGGTCCCGCACCACGAAGCAGTTGTCGAGCGTGATGGTGACGTAGGCGCGCAGCTTGTCCTCATCCACCGGGAAGATCTTGACGTCGGTGATGTCCATGGCGCCCCCGAAGCATCCTCAGTCGCGATGCGTGCGCTCGAAATCCACGCGCAGAATCCTCCCGGCCGGGTAGTCAATGCAAGGAGCCCCCCCTTCATTTCTCCACCTGAACATCAGTGGCCCGAGCGCCTTGACACGAGGGGGCGGATCGCTAAGGTGCGCCGCCGCTTTACTGCAGGGCTTCTTCTTCAAGGAGTTGTGTCATCGCACTCGCACGTGATCAGAGAACGGACCGCCGCATCAAGGCGCGCGAAGTCCGCGTCGTCGGCCCCGCCGGGGAACAGCTGGGCGTCCTCTCCATCGACCAGGCCCTCGCCAGGGCACAGGAATTCGGGCTCAACCTCGTCGAGGTCAACCCGATGTCGAAGCCGCCGGTCTGCAAGATCATGGACTACGGCCGCTTCAAGTACGAAGAGAAGAAGCGCGCCAACGAGGCCAAGAAGAAGCAGGTCGTGGTGAAGCTCAAGGAAGTGAAGCTCCGCCCCAAGACGGAAGAGCACGACTACGAGACCAAGGTCCGCCACGTGAAGGAGTTCCTCGAGGAAGGGAACAAGGCGAAGATCACCATCATGTTCCGAGGCCGCGAGATCACCCACCGCAACCTCGGCCAGGCGATCCTCGACGACGTGGTGAAGGACACCAAGGACATCGCCGTCGTCGAGCAGCCGCCCCGCATGGAAGGCCGCTCCCTCTTCATGATCATCGGGCCCAACCCCAAGGTGGCCCAGCGCGCGCGCGATCTCCAGCGGCAGGCGCTCGCCAGCGCCGAGAAGGAAAAGCAGGACCGCAAGGCCGCCGAGAAGGGCGCGTCCCCCTCTGCTCCCCGCCCCAACTCGAGCCCGCCCGTGGCAGCCGCTCCAGCCCCTGTCGCCTCCCCTCAGCTCGCCGCTGCGCCGAAGCCCTGACAGCAGGCCACCGGGCCCTTCACCTCGGGTTGACAGGCCTTCACCGACGGGGTACGTGCGCCGTCCTTTCACGTCTTTCCCGCAGGTATCCGTCATGCCCAAGCTCAAGACCCGAAGCGGCGCCAAGAAGCGCCTCCAGGTGAAGAAGAACGGCCAGGTGAAGCACGCCAAGGCCTTCGGCAAGCACCTGTTCACTCATGCCAAGAGCATGGACCGTCGTCGCCGCAACCGGGGGACTGGCCACCTGGCCCCCATGGACGCGAAGAAGGTCATCAAGGAGATGTTCCCCTACGGGGCGAACTGATTTTCGAGAGAGGCAAGCCAAGTCATGCGCGTCAAGAAGGGTGTCAAGGCTCGTCGTCGTCGTAACTCCATCCTCAAGCTGGCCAAGGGTTTCCGTGGCCGCCGGAAGAACTGCTACAAGCGCGCGAACCAGGCCGTCGAGCGCGCGCTGGACTACGCGTCGCGCGATCGCGCCGCGAAGAAGCGCAACTTCCGCTCGCTGTGGATCGTCCGCATCAACGCCGCCGCCCGCGCGGTGGGCCTGTCCTACTCGCGCCTCATCGCCGGCCTGGCGAAGGCGAAGGTGGCCATCGACCGGAAGATCCTCGCGGACCTCGCCGTCCACGACCCGGCGGGCTTTGGCGCGGTCGCCCAGATCGCCAAGGCGGCCTGAGAACAGTCGAACAGCTTCCGCAGTCGACCGGGGTCGCCTCCACGCTGGGGCGGCCCCGTTTTCGTTTTCAGGTTTTCGATTCTCAACCCCTCTGTCCCGTGTCATCCCCTCCACGTCATGAAAGAGAAACTCAACGCCCTCGCTGACACGGCCCGCAAGGAGCTGACCGGGGCCGCGACTCCCGAGGCGGTGGAAGCCCTGCGGGTGAAGTACCTGGGCAAGAAAGGCGAGCTGTCGGCGGTGCTGGGCGGCATGGGCAAGCTGGCGCCCGAGGAGCGGCGCGCGCTGGGAGAGGCCGCCAACGCCGTGAAGGCCGAGCTGGAGGCGCTGCTCGAGAAGGCCGTCGCGAAGGTCGAGGAGCTCAAGCTGGAGGCGGAGCTCAAGGGCCCGAAGCTGGACGTGACGCTGCCTGGACGTGGGCGTCGGCCGGGGCGGCGGCACCCGGTGGCGCAGACGCTGGAAGACATCGTCTCGGTCTTCTCCCGGCTGGGCTTCTCGGTGGAGTCGGGGCCGGAGATCGAGCTCGACTGGTACAACTTCGAGGCGCTCAACGTGGCGGCCGATCACCCCGCGCGCGACATGCAGGACACGTTCTACGTGGACGGGGGCACGCTGCACGCGGGCTTCTCGCACCAGCCCGTCGTCCTCCGCACGCACACCTCGCCGGTGCAGATCCGCACGATGCTCAAGCAGAAGCCGCCGGTGCGGGCCGTGATGCCGGGGCGCGTGTACCGCAAGGACAGCGATCAGACGCACACGCCGATGTTCCACCAGGTGGAAGGGCTGCTCGTCGACACGAAGGTGACGCTGGCCGAGCTCAAAGGAACGCTGGACGCCTTCGCCAAGGCCTTCTTCGGCGCGAAGGTGAAGACGCGCGCGCGGCCGTCCTTCTTCCCCTTCACCGAGCCCTCGGCGGAGGTGGACGTCAGCTGCGTTTTCTGCTCCGGCGCGGGCTGCCGGGTGTGCAAGCAGACCGGGTGGCTCGAGGTGCTGGGCAGCGGCATGGTGCACCCCAACGTCTTCCGGCACGCAGGCTACGATCCGTCGCAGGTGACGGGCTTCGCCTTCGGCATGGGCGTCGAGCGGCTGGCGATGCTCCGGTACGGCATCGACGACCTGCGCACCATGTTCGAGAACGACTACCGGTTTGTGTCTCAATTCTGATCAACCCCTCCTCTCCCCGTGGGGAGAGGGCCAGGGATTGGGGAAACCCCGCCCATGAAGATCTCACTCAACTGGCTCAAGGACTACGTCGCCCTCCCGTCGGCGGACGAGGTGGCGCGTCGCCTCACGATGGCGGGGCTCGAAGTGGAAGCCATCCACCGTCCTGGCGCGGCGCTCACCGGCGTCGTCGTCGCGCAGATCCTCTCGTCCGACAAGCACCCGAACGCGGACAAGCTGTCGGTGACGAAGGTGGCGATGGGCGGGGCCGAGCCGCTCCAGATCGTCTGCGGGGCGAAGAACTACAAGGTGGGGGACAAGGTCCCGCTGGCGACGGTGGGGACGAAGCTGCCCAACGGTGTGGAGATCAAGCAGGCGGCCCTGCGCGGCGTGGACAGCTCGGGCATGCTGTGCAGCGCGCGGGAGCTGGGGCTCTCGGAGGACGCCTCGGGCCTCTTGATCCTCGACCCGTCGCTCGAGCCGGGGACCCCCATCGCCAAGGCGCTGGGCCTCGACGACGTGATCCTGGAGCTGAACGTCACGCCCAACCGGGCAGACGCGCTGTCGATGCTGGGCGTGGCGCGGGAGATCGCGACGCTGACGCAGGCGCCGCTCAAGAAGCCGTCGATCGCGCTGACGGAGTCCTCCACGCCCGCGTCCTCGAAGATCCAGATCCGCATCGACGACACCAACCGGTGCTGGCGCTACGCGGGGCGGGTCATCGAGGGCGTCAAGGTCCAGCCCTCTCCGCGGTGGATGCAGGAGCGCCTCAAGGCGGCGGGGGTGCGCGCGATCAACAACCTGGTCGACGTGACGAACTACGTGATGCTCGAGTACGGCCAGCCCCTGCACGCGTTCGATCTCGATCGCATCGGCGGGGCGCAGATCATCGTCCGCACGGCGAAGGGCGGCGAGAAGCTCAAGACCCTGGACGAGAAGGTGCGCGAGCTCCACGCGGAGGATCTCCTCATCTGCGACGCGAAGGATCCGTTGGTGCTGGCGGGGGTGATGGGTGGGGCGTCGAGCGAGGTCACGGAGAAGACGACGCGGGTGCTGCTGGAGTGCGCGACGTTCCAGCCGACGACGGTGCGGAGATCGTCGAAGCGCCACGCGCTCAAGACCGAGTCTTCGCACCGCTTCGAGCGCGGCACGGACGTGTCGGTGGTGCCGGAGGTGATCGATCGCGCGGCGGCGCTGATCGCCGAGCTGGGCGGGGGCACGGTGCTCTCGGGCGTCGTGGACGCCTACCCCGAGGTGAAGAAGCCGCGCGAGGTGACGCTGCGGACCGGGAAGGTCGCGGACCTGCTGGGTGTGCAGGTGCCGGCGGACGAGTGCGTGCGCATCCTCACCGCGCTGGGCTTCGAGAAGCTGGGGGGTGACGACGCGGCGACGACCTGGCGCGTGCCGCTGGGGCGGGTGGATGTGGCGATCGAGGAGGATCTGATCGAAGAGATCGCCCGCATCCGTGGGTACGAGCAGATCCCCCTGGCGCTGCCCCGCGGCCTGGCCGAGCTGGAGCCGGAGCGGCCCGAGGCGATCGTCGAGCGGCGGATCCGTTCGGCGCTCGCGGGGGAGGGGCTGGACGAGGTGGTGAACTACTCCTTCGTGGCGCCGGCCGAGCTGGCGGCCTTCCAGGCCGAGGCCGCGGCGATCGCGCTCTCCAACCCCCTCTCGGTCGAGCAGTCCGTGATGCGGACGACGCTGTACGCGGGCCTGGTCCCCAACGTGGTGCGCAGCGCGCGGCACCAGGCGGCGGGCGTGCGCTTCTACGAGTGGGCGCGCACGTATCGGCCAAGGGCCAACGGCGGGCAGAACGGCGTGCCCGTGGCGGTGGAGACGCTGGAGGTGGCGGGCGTGCTGTGGGGCCTGCGCGACGGCGCGAAGAGCTGGACGGCGAAGGACGCCCCGGTGGACTTCTATGACGCGCGGGCGGCGGTGGAGGCGA
The DNA here is from genome assembly GCA_040752975.1 of Myxococcota bacterium. Lineage (GTDB taxonomy): Bacteria > Myxococcota > Myxococcia > Myxococcales > Myxococcaceae > JADLDB01. The sequence continues at coordinate 2,460 of JBFMHF010000027.1, read as the reverse complement.
TCCTCGAGGCGCTGCACATCGACGGCGTCACCTTCGAGCCAATCGAGTCGCCCTGGTACCACCCGCGGGCGGCCGCCGCGGTGAAGAAGGGACAGGCGGTGCTGGGCACCGTGGGCGAGCTGCACCCGCGAGCGCAGAAGCGGCTCGACGCGCCGGCCGGCGTGTTCCTCTTCCAGCTGGACGTGGAGGCGCTGATCGAAGCCGCGCAGGTGGTTCCGCAGGCGAAGGCCCTCTCGCGCTTCCCCTCGGTGTTCCGCGATCTCGCGGTGGTGGTGCCGCAGCCCATGGCCAGCGCGCAGGTGCGGGGCGTCATCCTCGAAGTCGGCAAGCCGCTGGTGGAAGACGCGCAGGTGTTCGACGTGTACGCGGGCCCGCAGGTGGGAGAGGGGAAGAAGAACCTCGCCTTCGCCCTGCGCTACCGCTCGCCGGAGCGCACCTTGACCGACACGGAGGTGAGCGAAGCCCACGCGAGGATCGTCGCCGAAGTCACCAGGCGGCTGGGCGGCGCGCTCCGCACGTAAGCGCCGATTTTCCGGGCTGGAAATCGCTCGGACCCCAAGCCTGCGGGAGGTCGAAAAAACATAAGAATGTCGCCATGTTGACATGGGCGCGCGCGGGGGTAGGCTTTTGAGCCATGACCAAGGCGGACATCATCGAGAGCGTCTACGAGAAGGTGGGCTTCTCGAAGAAGGAGTCAGCGGAGCTCGTTGAGCTGGTCTTCGACACGCTCAAGGAGACGCTGGAGCGCGGGGACAAGGTGAAGATCTCCGGCTTCGGCAACTTCCAGCCGCGGTACAAGCGCGCGCGGCCGGGGCGGAATCCGCAGAGCGGCCAGCCCATCGAGATCACGGCGCGGCGGGTGGTGAAATTTGTCCCCAGCCAGGTGCTGAAGGCGGACTTGAACGACGGCTACGTCGCTGAAGACGAGCTGTCCGCCGAGGACGAGGACGCGGGCCACGAGTCGAAGGACGACGGCGACGACGACGAGTGATCGATCGCTCACGCGCCTTGACCCCACAGCGTCAGGCAGGCATAAGGCCCGGCGTCTCAACCCTGCCGTTTCCGGGGCGTAGCGCAGCCTGGTAGCGCACTTGCTTGGGGTGCAAGTGGTCGCTGGTTCAAATCCAGTCGCCCCGACCATTGAAGGGCCTGACTTCCGAGGGGAAACCCAAGGCGGTCAGGCCCTTCATCTTTTGGGTCGATGAGGGCTCGCACAACGGGCGCACAATCCAGCAGAGGAATCGGGGCGCCGATGGCCCCCATTGCCACCAACGGCGCCGCCTCGGGCTTCGCCTGGTCGCGTTCCGCGTCAGTTCTGAAGTCGAGCTTGTTCGCGGCAGCGCGGAGATCGCTCAGCTCAAGGTGGGCATAGACCTCGGTGGTGAGCGCCGGATCACGGTGCCGAAGGATCTTCTGGACGTAGACGAGAGGCACGCCCTGCTTGAGGAGGAGCGTTGCCGTCGTATGTCGGAGGTCGTGAAACCGAAGCCAGCGGGGAAGCGACTTCATCCACAGCTTCATGTTGCAGCGGGGACACCGTGACTCGGCCATCTCGCGACGAACTTCTTTGAAGCCGCATCCACGACGCCGGCACCTGTGTTCGTAGCCGTTCACAAGACCAGCGCGGCCGAGAGCGCGTCGGAGGATCTTGTGAACCGCCACCTCTGGGGAGAGCATCCTCCCGTCGTCGCGCGGGAACACGAACTCGCTCGTCGACTTCCCCATCGCGTTCACCAGGTACGGCTTCAGCCCATCCGGGATCGGCAGGAGATCCGCGTGACCACCCTTGGTGGTGTCTGATTCACCGCTGCGCCGAACCGTGACCACGCCGGCATCGAGGTCGACATCGTTCCTGCGCAGCGCCACGAGTTCGCCACGCCGCAGCCCGAGGTAGACCGCCGTCGCGAAGAACGACGCCCAGTCGCTCGGGACCGCAGCAAGCATCAACGCCACTTCCTCGTGCCGAAGGAAGTTGGGAATGCCCTTGGGCACCTTTCGCCTTGCAACGGCTGCGGCAGGGTTCTGCCCCGACCAGCGCTCCCGGAGCAGCGCTCGCCTGAAGATGCGATGAACCAGAGCCCTCAGGTGATTCAGGGTCGCAGGCGAAAGCGCACCTTCCTTGGACTTGAGCAACCCTTCGAGCCGAGGTGCGGTCACCAGTTCGAGGGGCAGCGCACCGAGTGGTTCACGAAGGTGCTTCTCGGCCATCAACAGCACGGTCGACGATCTCAACCTCTCGCCGTATTCGATCTTCCACCAGTCCAGGAGCTGCCCAAACGTCTGCGGCGTTGACTCAGGAAGCGGTTCGAGTCCGCGCCGTTGGCGCTCGATCTTGGGCTTGATCCAGTTTGGTGGACACCTTTCGAAGCAAGTAGAGGTAGTCCATGGAGCCGGAAAACAAACCGATGCGGAGGACGCGGCGGACGTTCACCGACGAGTTCAAGGCGAGCGCCGTCGCGT
>JBFMHF010000026.1:0-59507 GCA_040752975.1 Myxococcota bacterium | reverse complement strand
CATGCCTCCACCGCCCGCGCCTCCGCCATTTCCTCCTCCGACGCCGCCGCCCGTTCCGCCGCCGCCGCCGTCGCTCGTGATGCATACCTGCAGTGTCGTGTCGCAGACGCCACCGGCCATACAGTCCGAGTTGGAGGTGCACTTCGTCGGCTGAAAACACCCCGTCGCGGCCAACGCGACGACTCCCACCAGTGCGCGCCTCATTTTAGAAACTCCCTCCGAAGACGGCGACGGCCCCGCCGCTGACCGGAACAATCGACACCTGCTTCACCGGCTCAGGGACACTCGCCGGCGCGAGCATCAACACCACCGCGCCCGCCGCCGCCACTCCCAGGCCCGCGGCCAACACCGCCACGCCAGCCGTCTGCTGTGCCTGCGCCGGGGCGACCTTGCCCTTGTCCTCTGCCACCACGTTCCCGTTCCCGTCGGTGCGCGGCAGGGAGGTCGTCGCGAACACCACCACCCCCGCCACGGCCGCGGCCCCGCCCACGCCCACCATCGTCCAGCCGGCGATCTTCATCCCCGAGGAGCCCGTCTTCTTCACCACCGGAGGCGTCTCCGGCGGCTTCTCTCCCGGAGGAGGCTGGCCTCCATTCTTCGGCTCGTCCGGCTTCGACACCACCTCCGGTGGCTTCTCCACCGGCCGCGACGGCGGCAGCTTCGCCAACTCCAGCGCCGCCAACAACTGCACCAGCGCCACCTTCGCCACGTCCTTGAAGGCGTCCTTCCCCTTCGGCAACGTCACCGTCTGCACCGGGCTCGCCACCTTCCCGTCGTCCCGCACCACCCGGCCCGTCGCCACCACCGCACCCTCCAGCGTGTAGTCGACGCTCGCGTACAGCGCGTAGAGCGTCTGCCCCTGCAGCGCGAGCGCCTTGAGGCACTCGTCCTCGCGCTCGCAGTCCTGCCGCTTGAGCTCCTTCATCGCGAGGTCCAGGCTGCCGGAGTCGGGCACCAGCACCCCGCTCTTCCGCACCAGCCGGATGAACTCACGCTGCAAGTCCTCGCCGTCCTTCTGTGAGAAACCGCTCGGCTTGCGCTTGAGCTCCAGCGGGAAGGGCGTCAAAGACGGCTGTGGCTCCTGGGCCCCAACAGACGAGGAGACCACCAGCGCCAACAGCGCCCACCTCAGTGCGTGCGTCACGTGCGAAACCCCCGTCGGGACCTGCGCGGATGGAGCGACGAGGCGACTTACCAAGCGGAGAAGTCTGAATCAATTTCGGAGATTTGCGCTGATCGACTCACAGCCCGGCGAGGACCGCGTAGATCGCGTCAACGTCCACGGTGAGCGCCGGCGTCACGTGCTCGCCCGCCGAGAACGTCGCCTTCCGCCAGCTGCGCTTGTCGCGACTTGCAGCACCCCTCACTTCCCCTCACCCCGACCCTCTCCCCCGATGGGGGAGAGGGAGACGGCATTTCAATACCCGCGCAGCCGCACCAGCAGCGGCCCCAGGATGTTCTGCGGGATCGCCGCGTAGCTGCCGAACTGCATCGTGTAGTTCCCGCGCCCCTGCGTCAGCGTGCGCAACGAGTCCACGTAGCCGAACATCTCCGCCAGCGGCACGTCGGCCTCGATCACCTGCACGTTGCCCCGCTGGTGCATGCCCTTGATGTTCCCGCGCCGGGCGTTGACGTCGCCGATCACCGCGCCCATGTTCTCGATGGGCACGACGATCTCCACCGCCATCACCGGCTCGAGCAACACCGGATCCGCGTTCTTGCACGCGTCCTGGAACGCCATCGACGCCGCGATCTGAAAGCTGATCTCGTCCGAGTCCACCTCGTGGAAGCTGCCGTCGATCAACTCCGCGTTCACGTCGATGAGCGCGTAGCTGGCCACCACCCCGCGAGACAGCGCGCCCTCCACGCCGGCCTTCACCGCGGGGATGAACTCCTTCGGGATCACCCCGCCCTTCAGCGAGTCCACGAAGGTGAAGCCCTTGCCCCGCTCGTTGGGCGACACCCGCAGCTTGACGTGGCCGTACTGGCCCTTCCCGCCCGTTTGCTTGATGTACTTGCCCTCGCCCTCCGCCGTCTTCGTGATCGACTCCCGGTACGCCACCTGCGGCTTGCCGACGTTCGCCTCGACTTTGTGCTCGCGCTTGAGCCGGTCGACGATGATCTCCAGGTGCAGCTCGCCCATGCCGGCGATGATCATCTGCCCCGTCTCCTCGTCCGTCCGCACGCGGAAGGAGGGATCCTCCACCGCCAGCTTCTGCAGCGCCGCGGCCAGCTTGTCCTGGTCCTCGGTGGACTTGGGCTCCAGCGCCAGTTGGATCACCGGCTCGGGGAAGTCGATCTTCTCCAGCAGGATCGGGTGGCTCTCCACGCACAGCGTGTCGCCGGTGGTGACGTTCTTGAGCCCCACGATCGCGCAGATGTCGCCAGCCAGGCACTCGTCGATCTCATCGCGCTTGTCCGCGCGCATCTGCACCAGCCGCCCCACCCGCTCGCGCTTCTTCTTCCCCGTGTTCCACACCGCCGTGCCCGACTCGAGTCGGCCTGAGTAGACGCGGATGAAGGTGAGCGTCCCGAAGGCGTCGTTGGCGATCTTGAAGGCCAGGGCGGCGAAGGGCGCGTCGTCCTTCGTCTCGCGGACGGCGTCGTTGCCCTTGTTGTCCTTTCCGTGGATCGGCGGGACGTCGAGCGGCGACGGGAGGTAGTCCACCACCCCGTCGATCAGCGGCTGCACGCCCTTGTGCCGGTACGCGGAGCCGCAGAAGACGGGGAACACCTTGAGGCCCACGCAGCCCTTGCGGATCGCCGCGCGGATCTCACTCTCGGTCAGCGAAGCGCCCTCGTCGGCGAGGTACTTCTCCATCAGCGCGTCGTCGAGCTCCGCCACCGTCTCCACCAGGTGCTTGCGGGCCTCCTTCGCGGCGTCGGCGAACTCAGTGGGGATCTCCTCGACGTCGTAGCGGCTGCCCTCGTCCTCGTCGTGAAAGACGAGCGCCTTCATCCGGACGAGATCGATGACGCCCCGGTGGTGCTCCTCTTTTCCCAGCGGGAGCTGCACCACCAGCGGCCGCGCGCCCAGCCGCTCCTTGATCGAGGCCACCGACATGTCGAAGTCGGCGCCCACCCGATCCATCTTGTTGATGAAGCAGATGCGGGGCACCTTGTACTTGTCGGCCTGGCGCCACACCGTCTCGGACTGGGGCTCGACGCCGTTGACGCCGTCGAAGACCGCGATCGCCCCGTCCAGCACGCGCAAGCTGCGCTCGACCTCGATGGTGAAGTCCACGTGGCCGGGCGTGTCGATGATGTTGATGCGGTACTTCGTGTCGTTGCGCGTCCAGAAGCAGGTGATGGCGGCGGAGGTGATGGTGATGCCGCGCTCGCGCTCCTGGGGCATCCAGTCGGTGGTGGTGGTGCCCTCGTGCACCTCGCCCATCTTGTGGATGGCGCCGGCGTAGAAGAGGACCCGCTCGGTGGTGGTCGTCTTCCCGGCGTCGATGTGCGCCATGATGCCGATGTTGCGGTAGCGATCGAGCGGGTATTCGCGGGCCATGACGGTGACGCCTTCTACGGGGTGGCGGCGAGTCGAGACAAACGAAAACGGGGCGCCGGCCTCGAGCCAGCACCCCGTTCGTGACGCACGCGCCGTGGATTACCAGCGGTAGTGCGAGAAGGCCTTGTTGGCCTCGGCCATCTTGTGCGTGTCCTCGCGCTTCTTCACCGCGTTGCCGCGGTTGTTGGACGCGTCCATGATCTCACCGGCGAGCTTCTCCATCATCGTCTTCTCACCGCGGGTCTTCCCGTAGGAGATGATCCACCGCATGGCGAGGGCGACGCGGCGATCCTGGCGGACCTCGACGGGCACCTGGTAGGTGGCGCCACCGACGCGGCGGCTCTTCACCTCGAGCACCGGCTTGACGTTGTCGAGGGCGCGCTTGAACACCTTGAGGGGCTCTTCCTTGGAGCGCTCCTCGATCAGCGAGAAGGCGCCGTAGGTGATGCCCTCGGCGGTGGACATCTTGCCCTTGCGCATCAGGTTGTTGATGAACTTGGCGACGAGCCGGTCCTGGAACTTCGGGTCCGGGTTGATCTTCCGCTTATTGGGTACGCGACGGCGCGGCATGGGAGTTCCTTGTGAAAGTGGTTACTGAGGCCGCTTGGCGCCGTACTTGGAGCGCCCCTGCTTGCGACCCTGCACGCCGACGGAGTCCAGCGTGCCGCGGATGATGTGGTAGCGAACGCCCGGGAGATCTTTCACGCGGCCGCCGCGGATGAGCACCACCGAGTGCTCCTGGAGGTTGTGGCCGACGCCCGGGATGTAGGACGTCACCTCGATGCCGTTGGTGAGGCGAACGCGGGCCACCTTGCGGAGCGCGGAGTTCGGCTTCTTGGGCGTGGTGGTGTAGACGCGGGTGCAGACGCCGCGCTTCTGCGGGTTCGCCTTGAGGGCCGGGCTCTTCGACTTGTAGCGGAGCTGCTCGCGGCCCTTGCGGATGAGCTGGTTGATCGTCGGCATGAAAGTCCTTCAAGACCTCGAAAAAGGGTAGCCCGCATACAGGGGCGCACCAACCCTGTCAAGCGGGCCGGCCGTCGCCTGCACAGCGAGTTCTGGCCCTGTCGGCAGGCGAGCTCCACGTTCGCAATCGATTGCTGCAGGAACCACCTGACAGGTGGCTGGTGCAGCACTCGATCTGGCGAACCCGACTCCTGCGCCGGTCTCCACCAGCGCAAACCCCTGGTTTTCGGCCGCGCTGTGGGTTCCGGAAAAGACGGCCGGTTCATTCCGGAAAATTGGGGCCGGTGGTTGTAGCGGAGATTCGCCCCTGGGGTTCAACGTGGTCTGGGGCCTGTGCCGCCGCCCCGCATGCCTCCGGGTACAGAAGACACACAGGACCGGATGCCTCACTTCCGCGGCCGCTTTCCCGGGGCTTCAGCCTGGTCTCGCGACGGCTCCCCCTGACGACGCGCAACTCGGGCCGAGGGTGGCTGATAATATGTGTGCAGAGTATAAACACACATATGAATTCCTCCGGCCCCCAGCGAAGTCCCGGGTTTCACCTCTGGCACGCGGCGTTGCGCTGGCGATCGGCGGTGCAGGACGCGCTCGGCGATCGGCTCACCGCCACCCAGTTCTTCGTGCTGGGAGCGATCGCCTGGCTGGGGAAGACGAGCGGTGCGCCCACTCAGGCCCAGGTGGCGGACTTCTCGGCGACGGATCCGATGACGACGTCGCAGGTGGTGCGGGCGCTGGAGAAGCGGGGGCTGTTGGTGCGGACGGATGATCCCCACGACTCCCGGAGCTGGCGGCTGGGGGTGACGCCGACCGGGCGGGCGCTGGTGAAGGAGTGCGCGGCGCTGGTGCGGGAAGTCGACCGGGCCTTCTTTGCAGGACTCGACGCAAACACGCTGACCCGACTGGAGAAGCTCCATGAGCGCTGACTCGACCTTCACCCTTCTCGCCACACCGCCATTTTCTCTCGAGCCCGTGCGAAAGCTGGCGTGCGGCTTCCTGCGCGGCAGTCGGAGCTGTGGGCTGAACGAGGTCAAGCTGGGCTTTCCCCTCGACGGGAGCTTCGAGGTGGTGGGGGTGAAGCTGGGCGCGGAAGGAGACACCGTGCGAGTCCTCGCGGTAGGGACGAAGAACGAGGCGGTCCTCCGGAACCAGGTGAAACGGATCCTCGCGCTCGATCACGACGCGTCAGGGTGGCAGCAGGTGCTGAGCGGCGATCCGGTACTGAAGCGGATCTCCGAGGCGACGCCCGGGGGGTTCCGTCCCGTGGTGGCGTACTCCCCATATGTGATGGCCGGCTGGTCGGTGCTGTCGCAGCGCCTGAGGATGACCCAGGCGGCGGCGATCCAGGTGCGCATGGCGGTGGAGGCCGGAGACGTCGTCACGATCGAGGGCGAGCAGGTGGCGTCCTTCCCCCGGCCGCAGAGCATCCTGAAGCTGAGCTCGTTCCCGGGGGTGAGTGACGAGAAGCTGTCACGGCTCCAGGCCGTGGCGGCGGCGGCGCTGGATGGGCGCCTGGAGGTCTCCCGACTGCGCGCCCTGCCCTACTCCGAGGCCCGCGCGCAGTTGATGGAGATCCGCGGCATCGGTCCGTGGACGGCCGACGCGATCCTGATGCGGGGATGCGGGCCCATGGACGCGCTGCCGCTGAGCGAGAAGACGCTGCACGGCGCAGTGGCGCTCGCGTACCAACTTGAGCGCCTGCCCACCGACGCCGAGCTGAAAGCGCTGTCTCGCCGGTGGACGCCGTTCCGCATGTGGGCGAGCGTGATGTTGATCGCGCACGACTTCGAGGGCGCTCGGGCACGACTGGCCCAGAATGCCCAGCCGAGATCCCGCGGCCAGGGGCGCCGTTCCGTCCACGGGCGGACGTGATGATCACGACCGTGGACCTGGACCGCGCTGCACGAGGAACCCGAGCGGTTGCTCCAGGAGCTCAAGCTGGCGCTCAGCCAATGAGCCCCCGATCGAGTGCTGCAGGAACCACCTGACAGGTGGCGGGTGCAGCACTCGATCGCGCTCCCACAGCGGTTCCGCACCGGCGCAAGGCCGCTGATCGACTGCGCTTGAGCCTCTTTTCCCGCGCCCTGCGCGTTCGGGAGTGGAGGCCACATGAACCGCGCACGAACCCTGCCGTACCTGACGCTCTCTCTGCTGCTCGCCCTCGGGGGCGGCTGCAACTGCGGCGCCCCACCGGGCGCGGAGGACGGAGGACTGGGAGGAGGAGCGGGCGGCGGAACCATGGACGCCGGGGGCGGCTCGGGAGGAGGCGGAGGAGGAGGAGGCGGCGGCGGCTCGGTGGGGGGAGGGCCTGGACCGGACGTGATCGAGTTCTCCTCGGCCTCGGGCCGCGTCACCAGCACTGGCGGCCTCACCGCTGACGTTCAGCTCGGGGTCGTCCCCGCGAGCCGCCGCGCCGCGGGAGGCCCCTTCGTCCTCGAAGGCTCCGCAGTCCTCTCCCCCTGAAAGAAGGAAACCGCCATGAAACGCCTCGTCCTCGCCGTCGCTGTCTTCTCTTCGGTCGCGCTCGCGCAGAACGTCCCGCAGCAGCTCGCCCTCACCGCGCGGCTGTCCCAGGCGGGCCAGCCTCTCACCGGCAGCCACACGCTGCTGCTCAAGCTGTTCGACACGCCGAGCGCGGGCTCCGAGCTGTGGAGTGAGTCCGCCCTCGCCTCGGCCGAGAGCGGGCTCGTCTCGTTGACGCTGGGCGCTCAGACCCCGCTGACGCCGGCGATCCTCGACGGGAGGCCCCTCTTCGTGGAGGTCGCGGTGGACGGGCAGGTCCTCTCTCCGCGGCTGCCCGTCGTGAGCGTCCCGTACGCCGTGCGCGCCTCCATCGCGGCGACGAGCGCGACGCTGGGCAACCTCTCGCCCACGGATGTCGCCCTCGCCTCCCACACGCACCAGGGCCTCTACCTCCCCCTCGGCGCGCAGCTGGCCTGCACCGGCACGCAGAAGGTCACCGGCCTGGGCGCGAACGGCTCAGTGGTCTGCGGACCTGACGACACCGGAGCCGGCGTCACCGCTGGCGCTGGCCTCACCCAGAGCGGGACGCAGCTCAGCGTCAGCTTCGGGGGCTCCGGCGCAGCGAATACCGCAGCGCGATCGGATCACAACCACTCCGGCGTCTACCTCCCGGTGGGCGCGCAGCTCTCCTGCACGGGGACGCAGAAGGTGAGCGGCCTCAACGCCAGCACCGGCTCCGTCGTCTGCAGCGCCGAGACGGCTTACACCGCAGGCGCGGGGCTCGCCCTCTCCGGCACGCAGTTCTCGGTCGCCTTCGCCGGCCTCGGCGCCGCCACCACCGCGGCGAGGTCCGACCACGGTCACGTCTACAACTGCCCTGCGGGCTACCTCCGCCACTGGTTCCCGGGCCCGACGCCCGAGGGCACGCACACCCTGTGCACCAAGGCCGTCGCGGGGAACGTCACCTGGCCGGCGGCGGTGCGCTCGTGCGCCCTCAATCACGGCTCTGGCCGGCTCTGCACCATCCAGGAGCTCACCATCGCGCGCAGCCCCACCACCCCGAGCAGCCCCCAGCAGGTCTTGAACTCCGGCTACTGGCTGGGCGACCGCCTCGCCGACGACCAGGCGGCGATCACCAACGCCACCACGGGCGACAACTTCGACGCCTCGGCGGATCCGCTCAGCACGGCCTCGGGCTACTACTGCTGCACCGGCGGCAACTTCTTCCGGTGAGGCCTGGCTTGCGATGCTCGTGGCAGGTCCGCAGCACCGAAGTGTGGCGGGTCGTCCACGCCTCTCTGCTTCCGTCGGTCGCCCGCTCCTCCTCGCGGTGGAGCGCGCCGTTCCTCGCGGCAGGCCCCTGAGTGCCGGTGGACGACGCCCTTCGCCTCAAGCTCGAGCACGATTGGCGCTCGAGGCCCTCGACGAGTGGATCGCGCCTACGCGGCCGAGCACGGAGAGAGAGCACCGACCCCGAGAGCGGCCGCACGAAGTCGGCGCGGGTGGGCGGCTTCTTCCTCACCATCAACGGCGTGGGCGCCTTCGGGGAGCTGCGGCAGGCCAGCGTCAACTCGCTCCACGAGCCGTAGTTTCGAGTCGAACGGGCGCACGAAGTCGTCAGGTGAGGGAGCAGTCCGAGGGCCGCTGCGGAGGAGACGGCCTGCGTGACGCTCATCCTCGACGCGCTGACGGAAGTTCGGCATCTACCCGGCCGTCGACCGGATCGACTCGACCTCGCGCATGCTCGATCCGCTGGTGGTGGGCGCAAAGCACGACGCCGTGGCGCGCACGGTGCAGTCGACGCTGGGGCGCTGCCGAGGATCTGGGTGATGCCCTCGCGGGTGCGCTCGCTCGCTGGGCACTGTCCTCGCGTTGGCGCCTTCCTCGCGGTGGAGCGCGGCGACCGCTGGGTGATGGCGCTGCTCGAGCGGGAGCTGCTCGCGCGCCGGACTTCCCGGACCCACGCCAGCGTCCGGTCTGGCGCGGAGGAAGGTGGCGCGGCTCATCGCGTCGACGGAGGTGGGCCCCGTCGATCACGCCTTGGCCGACCCTCGGGCGAAACGCGCGAGGAGGGCCGACGGCATCGACGCCGCCCTCGCGAAGCTGGTCGAAGACGGAGACGAAGTGTTGACGTCCGCCCGGCCGACTTCAGGAGGTCGTGTGCTGCGGCGGGCGACTTCGTCGAGTTCGGCCGCGTCTGACGGGGTCAGAGGTCCAGGATCATGACCACCGCGTCCTCGTGGTCGTCCTGGTAGTAATTGGGGCGCAGGCCCACGGTGCGAAAGCCGAGCGACTGGTAGAGGCCGAGCGCCGCGCCGTTGCTCCGCCGGACCTCCAGCGTGGCGATGCGGCACTTGTGATCTCTGCCGAAGGCGATCACCGCGTCCATCACCTGCCGCCCGATGCCCTGGCGGCGCACGTCGCGGTGCGTGGCGACGTTCAGCACGTGGATCTCGTCGTGCACCAGCCAGAAGATGGCGAACCCGCGCAGCACCCAGCCGCGCGGCGTCCACGTCTCCGCCAGCAGCACCGTGGACCAGTCCTGGGTGAGCTCCTTCTTCACCATGTCGACCGACCACGGGTTGGAGAAGGCCTGGTTCTCGATCTCCATCACCGCGGGGAGATCGGCCAGGGCCATCTTCCGGATCCGGAGTTGCGGCGCGAGCTCCCTCACGGGCCGGCCCCCGACTTCGGAGAGAAGGGCCCCAACAGCCGCACGTCCACGTCCCGCCGCGCCGCCTCCAACTCCTGCTTCACCAGCTTCTGGAACCGCTCGTTCGCCAGCCGTTGCTTGACCGCCGCGTCCGACACGTCCCTGAGCTCCGGCGTCGCCGCCTTCGCCGCCGCCACGTCGTCCGCCGTCACCTGCACGCGCAGCCGCAGCTTGCCTTCCAGCGCCCGCCGCGCCCGCAGGGAGCGCTCCAGCACCCGCCCCACGTCCTGGAGATCGGCCTCGTTGCGCGCCAGGAACTCCTTGAACTTCGCCTCGCTCGGGAAGCGCGCGCGGAAGTCGGCGATCGCCTTCTCCACCTCCTCCGCCTCCACCGGGTAGGCCTCCAGCTTGTCCGCCTCCAGCGTCGCCAGCCGCTCGTCGATGATCGCGTTGAGGCTGGCCTTCAGCGCCTCGTGATCGAGCGGCGCAAAGGCGGCCCCGACGCCGCCCGCGTTGACGAGGAGGATCCGCGCCTCGAACTCCAACTGAGACAGCGTGATCACCTGGCCCTCGATCGACGCCACGGCTCGATCGATGACCTGCCCCTTCGGAGGGGTCTGCCCCGCGGCCACAACCGACCAGAAACACGCAAGCAGCGCCCAGTGGCGCAGGCGAAACGGCTGGTTACGCTGCGTCTCGGTCATGGTGCAGGACTACTACCAACGGCTCGGCGTCGCGCGACAGGCGAGCCCGGAAGAGATCAAGAAGGCCTACCGCAAGCTGGCCCGACAGTACCACCCTGATCACAACCCGGGAGACAAGGCCGCGGAAGAGAAGTTCAAACAGGTGAACGAGGCCTTCGAGGTCCTGTCCGACGCTGGCAAGCGCAAGCTGTACGACGAGTTCGGCGACGACGCGGCGAAGCTGGGCTGGGACGAGAAGAAGGCCGAGCAGTTCCGCGCGTACAAGAGCGGCGCCTTCCGGGGCGCGCCCGGCGGCTTCGGCGGGCCGGGGGGCTTCGGCGGCTTCCGCGTGGACTTCGGGGGCAACGGGGGCGACGTCGACTTCGAGTCGATCCTCGGAGAGATGTTCGGCATGGGCGGGCGCGCGGGGCGGCGGGCGGGCCCACGCGCGGGCGGCGATCTCATGGCAGAGATGGAGGTGTCGCTCCAGGAGGCCGTGCTGGGTGGCAGCCGGACGCTCTTCGTCAACGGGCGGCGGCTCGAGGTGAAGATCCCCCCCGGCGTGGAGACCGGCTCGCGCATTCGGCTGGCTGGCCAGGGGGAGCCCGGCGAGCGCGGAGGGCCTCCCGGCGATCTCTTCGTGGACATCTCGGTGCAGCAGCACCCCCGCGTGCGCCGTGAGGGGAATGACCTCTACCTGGACCTCCCCGTGACGGTGAAGGAGGCGCTGCTCGGCGCCGAGATCCGCGTGCCCATCTTCGGAGGCTCGGGGACCGTCACGGTGCGCCCCGGCACCCAGTCGGGCACCCGGCTGCGGCTCAAGGGCAAGGGCGTGCCGGCGCTCAAGGGCGGGCCTCCCGGAGATCTCTACCTCGTGGTGCAGGTGAAGCTGCCCGAGAAGGTCGACGAAGCCACCCGCAAGGCCGCCGAGACGCTGGAGAAGCACTACGCGTCGGACGTGCGGGCCGACCTCAAGCTCTGATAGAGCGCACGCACCTCATGGGACTCTTCGATCTCTTCGGTGGTGGCACCCCGGCGGACAAGGCGAAAAAGCTCAAGCCCAAGGTGACCCAGAAGTACGGGGACGCGGCGACCCGGCAGAAGGCCATCGACGAGCTGGGCAGGCTCAAGTCGCCCGACGCGGTGCCGGTGCTGATGCAGCGCTTCACCTTCGCCGTCGATCCACAGACGACGGACGCCGAGGAGAAGCAGGCCGTCTTCGAGTTCATCTGCGCCCTCGACGAGGAGGCCGTGCCGCCGGTGAGGGACTTCCTCAAGTCCAGCGACGTGGCGTCGAGCTGGGCGCTGAAGATCCTCGAGGCCATCCTCCCCCCGGAGCAGGTGATCGGCATCGTCACCGACGAGCTCAAGCGCCTCGGCGCGGAGTACACACGCGATCCCGAGAAGAAGGAGGTGCTCCTGCACTTCCTCGAGGGGAAGTCGGACGAGCGGATCGGCCCCGTCGCCCTGCCCTTCCTGCACGACATGTCCGACGACGTGAAGCTGTGCGCGCTGAAGACGCTGGCGTCGGTGAAGTTCGAGCCCGCGCGCGAGGAGTTGCTCAACCTGCTGGTCAACGAGGAAACCGCCAAACGCGTGCAGACCGCGTGCGTGATGGCGCTGGTGGACACGGGCTTCCCGGTGCAGGGCTTCCGCGAGAAGGTGGAGGCGCGCCTGCCCGAAGGGACGTACGTGGACAAGTCGGGCGTGGTGAAGAAGCGCGGCGCGTCCTGACGTCCTCGGCCTTCACGGACAGTCGATTCCGGGCTCGTTGCCAGGACCGCACGGGGGCGGATCACCGTCGCAGCAGCGATCGGGCGGCGGTGAGGGCCCGGTCTGGGCGAAGGCCTTCATCGAGTAGGTCGCCACCAGCGGCGCGGCGTAGCGGAGGACGAGCAGCTTGCGGAAGAACTCCCGCCGCGACTGGCGATCCTCGACCGGTGGCGCCTGCGGGGGGGAGGCCTCGCTCACGTGCCGGCCTCCAGGAACTCTCGCAGCGCACGGGCTCCCTCGAGCGGCCCGGCGCCGTACTCGAAGCGGAAGACGGGCACGCGGTCGATCAACGCCGCCAGGTGCGGGAGCCGCCGGGCGGGCTCGCGCGCGAGGCCGAAGGTGCTCTCCATCAACGCCAGCATCGCGTCGGACGAGGCTGGCCGGGTCCACTCCATCGCGGCGCCCGCAGTGTACTTCACGCGCACGCACGCCACGGGTACGCGCCAGTCCGTCTCGGGTGGCGAGGGCGAAACGCGGTGGGTGGGACCGGAGGTGTCGACTCCCAACAGCCGCGCCGAGTCACCGCGCACGCGCAGCGCCCTCGACACCGGGAGGATCCCCAGGGGCTCGCCCCGCAGGAGCGTGATGTCGTCGCTCCACACGCTTGCGCCGAGCCGTCCCAGCGCTGCCGCGAGGGTCGACTTCCCGCTCAAGTGGGCGCCGAGGAGCAGCACCGGCCCGGCCTCGAGCCCAACGCACGCAGCGTGGAGCGCGGTGTGGCCTGCGTCGCGAGCCAGCGCTTCGCAGGTGAGCCGGTAGTCGAGCTGCTCGAGCAGCTCCTCCTCGGTCGCTCCCTCGACGGCGAAGGTGGGGCCTTCCGCGCGCAGCCGGCCCTCTCCGCGCACGAGGCGCACCGGTAGGCCTTCCCCCGCCCGCTGGGGCTCCAGGGGGTAGATGAAGGTGCGGCTTCGCTCGACGAGGGCCGGATCTCCCTCCAGCCGAAACGTGATCGATCCCACCTGCACCACCCGGGACGCGCTGGTGTCGGCGAGCGCTTCAGTCATGGATCAGCTTCTTCTGCCGCAGCTCAGCGAGGCAGGCGCGCACGTCGATGAGCGCGTCCTCCAGCGGCACCTTCGCGCTCTCGGCCAGGTCTCGAGCGATCGTCCCCTCGTCCGTCGCGCCGTCACAGCAGCTCAAGACGAAGGCCGCCGCCGCGTTCAGCATGTGGGCCTCGTCCGTCAGGGGGTCCACCACCACACACGAGTCGAGGAACGGCGTCACCATGACGTCTTCCCTGCTCCTGGGGCCCAGCCTGTTCACCATCGGGTCCTTAGCGATCGTGGATCGGGGGCGGAGGCGGCCGGGGAGCCAGCGGATCGACGCCCGACGACACCACCACTCCGAGATCAGCCGCGTCCGGCCACGTCGACGGGGGGGAGAGGAAGTCGGGGGGCAGGGCCTCCACGTCCGGCGGGGCCTCGTCGAGGGGCACGTCCTCGCCCCCGCAGGACAGCTGCAGGCCGGCGAGGAGGGCGATGGACAGGGTGAGGGCTCGGCGCATCGGTCACCTCGCTCCCGTGCGGGTGTTGCCGCCCATGAAGGTCGGCCAGTCGTTCGTGGATGTCGCGGTCGTCGGCAGGTCGAAACGGTACACCTTCGAGTTGCGCCAGCCAGAAACGTACAGCTCGCGCGCCGAGCTGGCCGTGGCCGCGTTGGCGATCACCGCCGACGGCGCGAAGACCGCGGTGGCGTCGTCGTAGGCCAACAGGACGGCGCGACGCCGCACGTCGAGCACCTCGAGCCTCGTGTTGGAGGCGGCGATCACGTCAAGCACCCCGTCCCCGGTGACGTCGTAGAGGACCGGGGTGAAGGACGACTTGTCGCCAGCCTTGATCACGTGCTGCCAGACGATCGTGCCGCCCCCGGCGGCGCAGCCCGTGGCGCCGGCCTTCATGACCGTCAGCGTCGCTGTGGTGGAGGAGATCACCACCACCGACCTGCGGCCCGATCCGTCCACGTCGCCGATGACGGGGGATGTGTAGGAGAAGGCTCCGCCCGGATCGAAGCGGTACTTGCAGGTCGAACCCGAGGGCTGCGTGGCGTCGAAGGCATAGACGTCGCTGGTGGCGCCGCGGGTGGCGACGACGATCTCCGGGCGGCCGTCTCCGTCGAGATCGCCGAGCGCCGGGCCGCTGCCATAGAGGACGTCGCCGTAGAGGGCGGACAGCGAGGCGCTCTTCCAGCGCAGGGCCATGGTCGAGGCCTGCAGGGCGATGACCGTGCCCTGCGAGTAACCTCCCAGCACCACGTCCAGTGCCCCGTTGTTGTCCACGTCGGCGAGGGCCGGATGCCCGAAGGCGTGATCCTGATCCGACGTCCACGTGTTGTACGACGCCAGCGCGACGCCGTTGTCGCTGCGGAGCAGCTTCACGTTCCCGTCCCAGTCGGCGATGACGAGCTCGTCGTTGGGCGCGCCGGTGACGTTGGCCGAGGCGGGCCCCATGTTCCAGTAGGCGGAGTAGCCCCAGGGGATCGAGGTCCACAGCCCGCTGGAGGAGCCCATGCGCGCGTAGACGCCGGCGTCGGAGGTGACGGGGAGCGGCTCACCGAAGACGTACTCGACGGTCTGGGTGGAGCCGCTCATCTGGGCGGCCAGCGGGAAGCCCATCACGTTGCGGCCGGTGCCGGGGCTGAAGGAGTTGATCTCGGCGCCCGAACCGCTGTTGAGGACGATGGCCCTCCCCGGGCCCGACGTGCCGCGGGTGGGCGCCAGCACCAGCACCTCGCTGCCCGACGCGTTGGTGAAGTTCGCCACCGCCAGGCCATCGGTCGTGTGCAAGGTGGGCTCGGTGTAGACCCAGACCGGCGTCATCTGGGGAGCGCTGAGCGTGGTGCGGATCACGTTGGAGACCACCGTGAAGCGGCGAGTTCCCGAGAGCCAGGTCACCTGGGCCGAGTGCGCGGTGGTGCCGCCCAGGGTGCCCAGGTTGACGGTCACCGTGCGGGTGCCGCTGGCGCCGGCTGCCAGGTTGCCCAGGTTCCAGGTGACGGTGGAGCCGGACAGGGTACCTCCATTGGACGCGGAGACGAAGGTGACGCCCGCCGGCAACGTGTAGCTGAGCGAGGGGTTGTTCACCGTCGAGGCGGACTGGTTGGTGTACGAGAAGGTGTAGGTGACCTGCGGAGTCGCGGTGCTGGTCGGCCCCGAGGCGGAGAGCGTGAGGGCCGGAGTCGTCGACGGCTGCGGGGGGTACAAGCCGGCGCCGCCGATGGATGCGTTGCCGGGCGCGACGTAGCAGCCGGACGTCTGGGTGGGGCACTCCTGCGAGCACGTCGTCCCGCTGCCGTTGGTGGGGCTGGTCGAGTTCACGTCATAGCCGGAGAGGCTGAAGGTGATGTTGGGCAGCGGGTTTCCGCCCGCGTCGAAGAGCGGCACGGAGAGGGTGGTGTTCATCCCCGGCGGGTGAATGGACACGAAGTCGTCGAAGACGCTCGTGTTGTTCACCCAGGCCATGAAGGAGAGGCGGCTGCCCACGGGTGCGTCGATGGTGACGGTGGCGGTGGCGTTGCTCCCCGCCGGGAGCGCCGGCACCAGCCACGCGTCGACGCCCAGCGTCAGCCCCAGGCGCTCGGCCAGCACCGCCGCGTTGCCGTCGTCGTTGCAGCTGCTGCCGCAGATCCCGTCCGTCAGCTTGCAGTGCGAGTTCGCATAGACGTACGAGGCGTACTGGGGCGAGGCAGGTTGCGGCGACAGGCCGAGGGAGATCACCGGCGACAGCGTCAAAATTCCGACGCTCCACGGGTACGCGGTGTTGGTGCCCGTGTTGGTGATGGTGATGGTGAAGGGAACGGCCTCCGCCACCCCCGCGCTGAGGACGACGGTTACAGCCAGAGCGAGGTTTCTCAGTCCCATCTACAGGTGAAATGGTAGCCGACTTCGGCGCGATCTGCTCGTTCAAGCCCCCGGCAACAGGCGCGTTTTCCCTACCGTGTGCGAGAAGCTCGAGGCGGGGCATCAGAAAAGTCAGCTTGAGCGAGTTGGGCGCGGACTCACGGGAGTCCAAACGTGCGGCGGGTGTCTGCGTCGAGGCGATGGTGTGCCCACAAAACACCGTCACGCCAGCGCATTGTAGGTAGAGTCCGCGCCCTATGCTTCGACGGAGCGCCCTCCTCTTCTCCGCCCTCGCGCTGGCCGCGTGCCCGGCGCCGAAGCCGGTGGAGGATGGCGGAGTCGACGCGGGCGTCACCGTCACGCCCGTCGAGCTCTGCGATCGCCTGGCCCGAGCGCGCTGCGAGCTCAAGCTGCGCTGCTACCCGGCCTTCACCCGGCCGAGCAGCACCGCCTGCGTGACGCAGGAGAACAGCGCCTGCCTCGCGGAGTACGAGTCGCTCCGCCCGTCCTTCGAGGACGACAAGGTGGAGATCGACCCGGCGAAGCTGTCCTCGTGCGAGCTGCGCATGAAGACGAGCGCCTGCCCGCCCTCCTTCCCGCCGGACTATCCACTCGCCGTGGCCCGGCCCTTCGACGACTGCGGCCTGCAGACAGGGCTCCTCATCGGCAAGGTGCCCTCGGGCCAGACGTGCGAGCGCGCCGTGGAGTGCCAGCCCGGCGTCGTGTGCATCAAGCCTGGCGGCGTGTGCCGCGGCACGTGCTCGTCGTGGCCTCGTGAGTCCGAGCCCTGCGCCTTCGGCTGCGCGCCGGGGCTGCGCTGCGACAGCACCACGGACACCTGCGTGCCGCTCGCCCTGCAGGACGAGGCGTGCATGTCCTCGGCGGAGTGCGAGGAGTCGCTCATCTGTCTCGGCACATGCCGCCCGCGCCGCAAGCTGGGCGAGACGTGCGCCTTCGATCCCGATCGGCTCTCGCCGTGCGAGCCCGGTCTCGCCTGCGACGTCGTCCCCTTCGTCGACGGCGCGATGGGCACCTGCGTGCGCCCGAAGGCGGCCAACGAGCCCTGCCGCTTCCACTGGAGCTGCCAGCCCGGGCTCATCTGCGCGGACATCGACTGGACCGGCTTCCCCAACAGCGCGCCCACGGAAGGCTCGTGCCGCCAACCCGACGGGCTGGACTTCAACTGCTCGCGTTCCCAGTACCTGCGCTACGTGGGCGATCAATGCCAGCCGGGCACCACCTGCCGGCAGGACACGGGCAAGTGCGACACGCTGCCCACGCTGGGCCAGGCCTGCACGCCGTCGATCCAGAACTGCGAGGGCTTCGACGTCCACTGCAAGCCGTCGGGCGCGGGTGACGTGGGCGTCTGCACTGGACCGGCCGGCATCAGCGACACCTGCGCCTTTCAGATCGACGTCAACCGCACCGTGGGGATCCCGTGCAGCACCGGCTACTGCGACACGGAGTCCACCCTCACCTGCCGCGCGCCGTCCCGCGTCGTCGGCCAGGAGTGCACCGAAGCCGGCCAATGCCTGTCGAATCGCTGCGTTCCGCAGGAAGACAGGACCCTTCGCTGCGCTCCGGAGTGTTGAACGCGCAAGCCGCTGTCACAGAAAAATCCGCCCTCGCGTTGTCCGCCATGAAGGAGACGCCCCAGATGAGCTCGCTGCCCTCCAGCCTGAAGGCCGTCGTGATCTACCGGGAAGGCGCGCTGTGTACGCGCACGGTGACGCTCTCGCCCGGCAGCGAGCGCAGCGTGCGCCTCGGGGGGCTGCCCTTGTCGCTGGAGCCGGGCTCCCTGCGCGCGAAGGTGACGAAGGGGGACGGCCTGCGGGTGCTGGACGTGCGGCCGCAGTTCGACGTCGAGCTCGCCGACGAGGTGAACGTCCCCGAAGAGCAGAAGGCGCTGGAGGCGGCAGAGGAGGCGCTGGAGCGGCTGCGGGTCCGCCGCGATCGCGTGGACACGGAGATCTCCGAGCTGGAGAACCTGCGGCCCCGCTTCCTCGAGCCCAGGCGCGGCGAGCCGCCCCGCGAGGCGCCGGTGGAAGCGATGCTGGCGCTGGGCGACTTCACTGAGGCCCGGCTCGCCGGGAGGATCGAGGAGCGACGAAGCCTCGATCGCCAGCTCGAAGACGCCCAGCGCGAGCTCGAGCTGCGGCAGCGCAGGCTGCACGAGGCCTCCACCGCGCGGCGCACCGAGCGCGCTCGCCTGTCGCGCGTGGCGGTGGTGACGCTGTCCGGCCCGGTGGAAGCGCCCGCCGAGCTCTCGCTCGAGTACCTGGTGCCCGGCGCGCGCTGGGCGCCGAACTACGCCCTGCGGCTGGAGAAGGGGATGACGGGCGGCACGCTGCAGCTGCGGGCCTCCGTCGCGCAGGCCACCGGAGAAGATTGGACAGGCGTGTCGCTCGCGCTGTCCACCGCCTCGTTGTCCCGCCGGGCCGATCTCCCCGAGCTGCGGGCGTTGAAGATCGGCCGCCGGCAGGAGCCCCCGCCGCGCTCCGGGTGGCGCGAGCCTCCGCCCGGCCTCGACGAGCTCTTCGAGGCGTACGACAACGCGATGAGCGGCCTGCCCCAGCCGCCCCGTCCCTCCGTCGTTGCCCAGGCGCCGATGAGGCCGCAGCCGAAGCCTTCCGCGCGCGCCGAGACGGCGAAGAAAGGCGCCGCGCGGGGCGGAGGCGGGGCCCGCTCTGGAGCTGCCGTGGGCTTCGCCGCTCCGGGTGGGGCGCCTATGGCCGGTGCACCGCCCCCTCCCCCTCCTGCCCCGATGGCGATGCCCGCGGCCTCGATGGCTGCGCCCATGGCCCCGATGGCCAAGTCGGTGGCGGCGCCGCCGATGGCGCGTCGGGCCAGGGCCCAGGAGCGCCGGGACGAGTACGAGGAGGAGACCGCCGTCGAGCTGGCAGAGGAGCCTGCCGCGCCGGAAGAGGGCGGCTATGGCGGCGACTTCGCCGACCTGGGCGGCCTGTCAGACGCCCCCGGGCCCATGCCCGCCGCCGGCCTCGAGGGGGCGTTGATGGACTACAGCCGCCTGGTCATGTTGGGTGTCAGCGGGAGCAACCGGGGGCGCCTCTCGCCGGGATCGCCGTGGGACTTCGCCTTCGTCGCGGGGATCTCCGTGCAGATCGACGTGGTGATGGCGGCGGTGTCTCGGGCGATCTCCAGCGCGAACTCGGTGCGCGGGCTCCCGCTCCCCTCCAACTGCCGCGACGTGCAGGCGATCAACTCCTTCGACTACCGCTACGACTGCGCCGCGCCCGTCGACGTGCCCTCCACGGGGAAGTGGACCACCGTGCCGGTGATGACGTGCAACGTCGGCCTCACGCCTGAGTACGTCTGCGTGCCATCGGTCGAGGCGAAGGTGTACCGCACGCTGCAGGTGGCCAACCGCAGCGTCCACGCCCTGCCGGCCGGCCCGGTCGACGTGACCCAGGGTGACGAGTTCCTCCTCACCACCATGCTGCCGCCCATCCCCCCGGGCGCCGACTCCACCCATCGCCTCGGCCTCGGCGTGGAGGAGGCGATCAAGGTGGCGCGCAAGACGCAGTACAAAGAGACGACGGGCGGTTTCCTCGGCGGCTCCTCGGTGCTTCCGCACGACATCGAGATCGAGCTCAACAACCGGCTGGGCAGCGAGGCGCTGATCGAGGTCCGCGAGCGGGTGCCCTACGCCAGCGGTGACGAGAAGGACCTCAAGGTGGAGGACGCCGAGTCGACCCCGAAGTGGGAGGTGGTGGACAAGCCGATCGACGGACAGGTGGTGCGCGGCGCCCGCCGGTGGCGGGTGAAGGTGGCGCCCGGCCAGTCGATGAAGCTGACGGCGCAGTTCGTCATTCGCATGCCCGGCGACAAGATGCTCGTCGGCGGAAACCGGAGGGCCTGAAGCCATGGCGACCGCGAACATCCCCGTGACGCGCGTGGTGGTGATGGAGGATCGCGCCCAGGTCGAGCGCAGAGGCTCGGTGGCGCTGGACGCAGGCGTCACGCGGGTCGAGGTGTCCGGCCTGCCGCTGGTGGCCGTCGATCGCTCCCTCAGGGTGGAGGTGCAGGGCGCGACGCTGGTGGACGCGAAGCTCGTGCGCCGCTGGAGGGAAAAGCCGAAGGGCGGCCTGCCCGCTGACGCGAGCGAGCTGCGCAAGCGCGTGGAGGCGCTGCGGCTGGAGATCGAGAAGAAGACCGATGAGGTGTCGAAGCTGGAGGCGCGCACCGAACTGCTCGGCGCGACGCGCGGCGATCTGTTGCGCGGCATCGCGGAGGGCGCCGGCGCGGGCCGGAGCGATCTGCCGAAGTGGACGGAGCAGCTCGAGCAGTTGTCGAAGCGCCAGGCCGAGGTGGATGAGGCGCTGCGCCGCGGCCGACGCGAGGCGAACGAGCTCGAGCGCCGGCGGCAAGAGGCCCAGGCGGCGCTCTCCAGCGCGGAGGAGAAGGAGCGGGATCTCGACTGTGCGCTGGCGTTGACGCTGGAAGGCCAGGGGACGGCGACCGTGCGGGCGTCGTACCTGGTGCCCTGCGCGGTGTGGCGGCCGGCGTACCGGGCGAGCCTCAAAGGCGACACGGTGCTGCTCGAGGCGGAGGCGGTGGTGTGGCAGCGCACCGGTGAGGCCTGGAAGGACGTGCAGCTCCAGCTCTCCACCGCGCGGCCGACGTTGGGCACCACCCCGCCCTCGCTGACGGAGGATCGGTTGTCGCTGCGCCCCAAGCAGGAGATCGAGAAGCGCGTCGTCGACGTGGCGATCCGCGAAGAGGTGATCCAGTCCGCGGGCGAGTCGGGCGGAGAAGCGGAGATGCCGGGCCTCGACGACGGCGGTGAGGCGCGGCTCCTCTCGGCGCCAGGGAGCGCGACGATCCCCAGCGACGGGCAGCCCCACCGCGTTCCGCTCTTCCAGTTCGAAGCGAAGGCGCAGCTGGAACGGGTGTGCCCTTCCGAGCTGTCCGGCCTGGTGACGGTGCTGTCCCGCTTCCCCAACTCGAGCGGCCAGGTGCTGCTGGCGGGCCCGGTGGATCTGATCCGCCAGGCCGGCTTCGTCGGCCGCTCGCAGCTCAAGTTCGCCGCGCCGGGCGAGACGGTGAAGCTGGCCTTCGGCAGCGAGGACGGCGTGTCGGTGGTGCGCGAGGTGCACGACAAGGTGGAAGAGGCCCGCCTCACCGGGCGCCGCACCACGACGAAGAAGGTGCGCCTCCACGTCTCCAACGCCAGGCCCGAGCCCGCGAAGCTGGTGATCGAAGAGCGCGTACCCGTCTCCGAGGTGAAGGAGGTCGAGGTGCAGGTGCTGACGAAGGAGTGCAGTCCTCCGCCCTCGACGGTGACGAAGGAAGGCATCGCGCGGATCGAGCTGGAGCTGCCGCCGAACGGCACGAAGACCGCGGTGTTCTCGTGGGAGCTGTCGGCGGCAGCGAAAGTCGCGGGCGTGTAGCGCTGCCGACCGACGACGACGGCGCGCCACGTCCGCCACCGACTCGAGGGGCCCGGAGGGCTGACGCCGTCGTGCAGCCGATGGGGGCAGGCAAAGAAGCACGACTCGGCCGACGGGGAAAGATCGCGGGCACGTGGCGCGATCGATCGATGGCGCCGCTCGCCGCAGCGCGAGGCCTGGCGCCGCGGATCCAGCTCCCGGAAACGCTCCGCGCCTCCGGAAAGACACCCTGCGCGGGTCGCCTTGCCAGTGACGACAGCGCACGGCGCACACCCTGGGACTCGACCACGACCGCTCGTGGTGCCGGCCGTCGTCGCGCCGGTCGTCGTCAGTTGGCGCGCGTGGCGTCGGCCTCGGCGGGAAGCGCACGTCGAAGCGCACGCCCCGCGTGCACCCGTGCGCACCTGTGGGGCTGCCGTCGCTGCGGCTGCAGTCCCGGCTGCGCCTCGTCAGGCCTTCTGGCCGTTCTCCGCGACGAGGAGCTGCCGCTGCGGCTCCGACGCCTTGCGCGCCAGCGGCTCGTAGATCGGCGCCGGCACGATGCTGATGAAGCGCGAGGAGATCGCATGGACCCTGGGGTACGCGATGCTGCGCGCCCCCCGCGCGATGGCCCGGCAGTACTTGTCGGCGGCGACGTGCGTGTCGGCGATGAAGGGCATCGGCGCCCGCCCTTCGATCCGCGCGGTCATCTCGCTCTTCACGAAGCCGGGCTCGATGGTGGTCACCTTGACGCCGGTGCCGACGAGGTCGACGCGCAGGGACTGGAGGAAGGTGGAGAGGAAGGCCTTCGAGCCGGAGTAGCCGCTGTACGCGCCGAGGCCCACATAGCCCGCCACCGACGAGACGCCCACCACGTGGCCCTTCCCGCGCTGGACCATGCGCGGCAGCACCGCCGTCAGCGTCGCCGCGGCGCCGAGCACGTTGACGCGCAGCACCGCCTCCACCATCTCCCACGTCGAGGTGTCGGCGGGCGTCGGATCGCCCACGCCGGCGTTCGCGATGACGAGCTCGAGCCCGCCCACGCGCGCATCGAGCTCCTGGATCTTCTGCACCGTCTCCGCTTCCCGCGCGACGTCAAGCGCGATGGGCTCGATGTTCCCTTCGCCCTGCTTCGCAAGCTCCTCCAGCTTCGAAGTGCGCCGGGCCGCGGCGTACACCTTCGTGCCGCGCTTCGCCCACCAGAGGGCCATTTCCTTACCGATGCCGGAGGAGGCGCCGGTGATGAGGGCTGTCTTGTACTGGGTGCTCATGGGAGCGTGGCCCTAGCAGGTTTTTCCCCCGCGCGGCCAGCTCCCCCAGGCCCCCGCTTCCGGATGCGTCAGGACTGCGACTTCCACGCCTTCGCTCGGCGTGCCTCGCGGGCCTTCGCGGCGACGTTGAGGAGCGGGCGGTCGCGGACGAAGCGGGCGCGCTCCTCGCACGGAGTCCAGAGCGCCTCGACGTCACCGAGGAGCTGTTGGCCGTGGGTGAGCAGTCCCGCCAGCGCGAGGTGGGTGGCCGCCGCCCTGGGATTGGCCTCGCCGAGTCCGACCGCGGAGACGATCGCCGCGAGGAGCCGCTCTTGCACCGACTGCTCCCGGGAATTCCGGCGCGCCACAGAGAGCAGGTAGCCGAGCACCGAAGCGTGGACGTGGAGATCCTCGATGGTCCGAAACGGCTTCAGCGCGTCCTCGTACCCGTCGCCGGGCAGCGGCGTGCAGGCCGCGTCGGTGAAGGTGGCCGAGGCATGGGGGATCTCCGGGATGAAAGGCAACTCCGGCATCGGCTCCAGGTGGACGCCCGGAGCCTTTGGATCGACCCGCACCAGTCGCAGGCGGTTGCGGCCGTCGGCAGTCGTCCCTTCCGTCGCGATGACCAACAGGCGTGTCGCGAGCGTCCCGCCCGAGACGAAGCGTTTGGTCCCCGTGATGCGTGAGTTGGACAGCGCCGTCTTGATCGCTCGCGGGTGCGCGCCCTCGTCCTCCGTCGCGCAGAGCGCCCCGATCTCGTCCGGGCCGAGCGTGGGATCGAGGCGCGTCATCGCCGCGGTGTAGCCGCCCAGGAAGGCGAAGCCGAGGCGATCGGCATGGAAGCCCAGGACGGCCGCACGCTGGACGGAGTTGGGGAAGTTCGCGCGCAGGGGGCGGGTCGTCGACCAGAAGTCCGTGAAGGTGCTCGCCGGCGACGGGCGCTCGAGGAGCTGCGAGAGCAAGGCGTCCATCGCGATCTCCCTGCGCCACACTCCGAGGAGGCGAGTTCGTCACTCCTCCGCGGGCGCCTCCATGTACTCCGGCGCGGCGATGCCCAGAATGGCGAACGCGCACTTGAGCGTCTGCTTGAGCGCGGCGACGAGCGCGAGGCGCCCCTGGGTCTTCTCCGCATCGGCGCTGATGATCGGGTCCGACTTGTACTGCGTGTAGTAGCTGTGGAAGTCCGCGATCAGCTCCTGGCAGTAGTAGAGGACGTGGTGCGGCTCCAACTTCTCCGCCGCGCTCGCCACCACGTCGCCCAACAGGCTCATCTTCTTCAGCATCGCCTTCTCTTCCGGCAGCACCAGCCGGGCGAGCTGCGCTTGCGTCAGGGCCTGCGCGCCGACGAAGGCCTGCCCCTTCTCCTCCGCCTTCTTGAGGATCGACGCGCACCGCGCGTGCCCGTACTGGAAATAGAAGACCGGGTTGTCCTTCGACTGCTTCTTCACGTCGTCGAGATCGAAGTCGAACTGCGCGTTCGCCGTCTTCATCAGGAAAATGAAGCGGCACACGTCGGGCCCCGCGTCCTCGATCAGATCCGCGAGCTCGTAGACGTTGCCGCTGCGCTTGGACAGCTTCACCTCGACCCCGCCCTGGAGGATCCGCACCATCTGCACCAACACGAACTTGAGCCGCGTCTCGTCGTAGCCGAGCAGCTTCATGCCCGACTGGATCCGCGGCACGTGGCCCGCGTGATCGGCCCCGAAGACGTCCACCGCCAGGTCGAAGCCGCGGTCGAACTTCTCCTTGTGGTACGCGAGATCGGCCGTCAGGTACACCGGCGTGCCGTCGTGCCGGAGGATCACCCGATCCTCCTCGTCCTTCAGCACGTACTTCCCGTTCTCCTGGTACGTCGCCGTCATCAGGAAGGTGCCGCCCATCTGCCGGTCGGCGTACTTCGCGGCCTTCGACTCCGCGTCCCGCACCTTGTCGCCCTTCTCCCGCCGCTTCCCTTCCGCCGCCTCGTACGTCACGCCCCGCGCCTTGTAGACGTCGACGATCGCCCGCACCTTGCCGGACTCGTGCAGGGACGCCTCGCTGAAGAAGACGTCGTGCGTGATGTTCGCCTTCGCCAGCGTGGCCTTGATCGCGTTCAGGTTCTGCTGAATGGCGAAGGCCCTCGCCTTCGGCAGCCACTCGCTCTCCGGCCGGTTCAGGTACGCGTCGCCCACCTCGGCCTTCCAGGCCTTCGCGATGTCCACCACGTACTCGGCCGGATACTCGCCTGGTGCGAGCTCCACGTGCTTTCCGAAGAGCTGCTGGTAGCGCTTGAAGACCGTCCTGCCCAGCGTGTCGACCTGGTTGCCGAAGTCGTTGATGTAGAACTCGCGCGTCACGTCGTGGCCGGCCGCGTCCATCAGCCGCGCGATCGCGTCGCCCATGAAGGAGCCCCGCGCGTGGCCGAGGTGCACCGGACCGGTCGGGTTCGCGGACACGAACTCCACCATCACCTTCTTGCCCGTCGACCTCGGCTTCGCCCGGCCGTACGCCTCGCCTGCCTTCAGCACGTCGAGCGCGACCTGCTGGAAGGCGGAGTCCTTGAGCTTCAGGTTGAGAAAACCGGGGCCCGCCTTCGAGATCGACGTGATGAGCCCGCCCGCGTCCGCCAGGTTGGCGATGATCAGATCCGCGAGCTCCGGCGGCTTCTTTCCCACCGCCTTCGACATCACCATCGCCACGTTGCACGACCAGTCGCCGTGCTCCGCCTGCTTCGGGACCTCCACCGAGTAGTTCGGCACCTGATCGAAGGCGATGAGCCCCTTCGCTTTCAGGGCGTCGAGCGTGGCGTTGATGACGGCGCGGACTTGAGACTTCATGACGGGCGGAACCCCTCTCCCCTGCCCCTCTCCCCAGGGAAGAGAGGGAATTTTCGTTCACTGGCGATCGAGTCTCGGCAACAGCCACGAGAACGAACGCTCGAAGCGGTAGTTGACGCCCATGTGCCCGTCCTCGAACTCCTCGTGGACGTGCTCGATGTTGCCCGCCTTGAGCTCCTCGCTGATGAGCCGCGCGCCCCAGCGCAGGTTGAACTCGTCGCGCGTTCCACAGTCGATGAAGATGCTGCGCAGCTTCCGGTACACATCGAGGTGCTTGGGCACGAAGCGCACGGGATCGTGCACCAGCCACCGGTTCCACACGTCCACCCGCAATCGCCCTGACGGCAGCTCGATCGGCAGCTCCGCGTTGAGCGGCTCACCCCGCCTGGGCGAGTACGCCGCCGCCATGCACAGCATGTTGATGACGGCGTGATCCTCCCCCTTCATCTTCGTCGCGTCGGCGCGCTGCACGAAGTCCCGGTACCACGCGTCCACCCCGCCCGCCTTGAGGATCGGCCCGGCCGCCTGCGGCAGCTCGTGCAGCATCGAGTACTCGAAGGCCGAGTCGCCGGAGTGGACGCCGATGTGCTGGAAGATCTCCGGATGGAAGCGGCTGATGACCAGCGCGCCGTAGCCGCCCGACGACTTGCCGATCAGCGCCCGGGCGCTGCCTTTGGGGATGGTGCGGAAGGTGCGGTCGACCCAGGAGACGAGATCGCGCGCCACGTAGTCGCGGTACCGGCCGATCCCGTCGGAGTTGATCCACTGGCTTCCGCCCAGGCTCGTCCACCCATCGGCGAAGACCGCGATCACCGGCGGCACCTTGCCGTTCTCGATGAGCCAGTCGAGCCGCTGCGGCACGTTCCGCGTGAAGGGCGAGGTGTTGAGCCACTGCAGCCCGGAGCCGGTGAAGCCGTGCAGCAGGTACACCACCGGGTAACGCACGCTCTGGTCGTCCTGGTAACCCGGCGGCACGTACACCGGCACCGAGCGCGTCGAGGAGTCGTTCAGCGGGTTGCCTTCCAGCGAGCCCGCGAACACCTGGAAGATCTGGAGCATCCCCTTCATGGCGTCTTTCCAAAGCGCTTCATGACTTCCTGCAGGTCCAGCCACGCCAGCTTCTTCTCGCCGGGCTGCCGCAACAGGTAGGCCGGGTGGAAGGTGGGCATCAGCGGCACGCCCTCGTACGTACGCCACTGACCGCGGAGCCGCGTGATGGCCGTGGAGTCACGCAGCAGCGTCTGCGCGGCGAACTTGCCCAGCGCGACGATCACCTTCGGGCGGATCGACGCGAGCTGCGCCTTCAAGAAGGGCTCACAGGCCTCGATCTCGTCCGGCTCGGGGTTGCGGTTGCCGGGCGGGCGGCACTTCACGACGTTGCAGATGTAGACCTCGTCGCGCTTGAACTTCATCGCCTCGATCATCCTGGTGAGCAGCTGACCCGCCGCGCCCACGAAGGGAATGCCCTGGGTGTCCTCTTCCGCGCCGGGGCCCTCGCCGACGAAGACCAGCTCGGCCTTCGGGTTGCCCACGCCGAAGACGATCGTCTTGCGGCCGCCGGACAGCTTGCAGCGCTTGCAGTCCCCCAGGTCCCTGCGGACCTCGTCGAGGGTGCGGGCGGGTCGCTGCACCTCGGGGGACGGCTGGGCTTGCTGGTACAGGCGGAGCTCCGTGGCTGGCCGCGGCGCCGGCGCCGCCTGGGGCCGTGCCTGGGCCGCGGGCTGGGGCTGGGCGAAGACAGGAGGCGCCTTCGGATCCTTGAGGATCGTACGGGTGCCGTCCTGCTCCTGCCACGCGAGGTGGCGGCGCAGCTCGAGCGCAATCTCAGACAGCTCTCCTGAAGACATCGCGGGCGGACCTTACCGGGCGAAGCCGTGCGCCGCTACGATGTCCCAGAGGCGGCCGGCCACCTCGCGCTTCTCGCCGGAGACGTCTTCCCGGCTCCCATCGAGGCCGAGGATCGTCACGTGGTTGCTGTCGGCGCCGAAGCCCGCGCCGGCCTTCGTGACGTCGTTGGCCACGATGAAGTCGAGGCGCTTCTTCTGGAGCTTCTCCTTCGCGTAGTCGACGACGTCGTGCGTCTCGGCGGCGAAGCCCACCAGCACCGGGCGCTTCGGGTTGCCGTGCACCTTCTTCGAGGCGGTGGCCAGCACGTCGGGCGTGCGCACCAACTGCAGCGCCTCCGGGCCGTCACCCTTCTTCGTCTTCCTGTCCGACGGCGCGGCCGGCTTCCAGTCACTCACGGCGGCGGCGGCGACGAAGACGTCCGCGTCCTCCACGCGCGCCATCACCGCGGCCAGCATCTCCTCGGCGGTCCGCACCGGCACGACGTCCAGCCCGTCCCGTGCGACGTCGCCCACCGGCCCCAGCACCACCGTCACCGACGCCCCGCGCGCCCTCGCCACCTCGGCCACCG
This sequence comes from Myxococcota bacterium, assembly GCA_040752975.1. Classification (GTDB taxonomy): domain Bacteria; phylum Myxococcota; class Myxococcia; order Myxococcales; family Myxococcaceae; genus JADLDB01. The sequence continues at coordinate 31,757 of JBFMHF010000026.1, read as the reverse complement.
CCAGCCCCATCTTCCCCGTCGAGGGGTTGGAGACGAAGCGCACGGGATCGATCGGCTCCTGCGTCGGGCCAGCGGTCACCAGCACCTTCTTCCCGGCGAGCGCGCCCGCGGAAGAGAGCGCGTTCGCGGCGGCGATCAGCTCGGGCAACTCGGCCAGCCGGCCCGCCCCCACGTCGCCGTCCGCCAGCGGCCCCACGCCGGGCCCCACCAGGCGGAAGCGCGGCTGCGCGAGGAGCGAACGCACGTTCTCCTGCGTCGCGGCGTTTTCCCACATCGCGGTGTTCATCGCGGGGGCCAGGAGCACCGGGCCCCGAAAGGCCAGGAGCGAGGTCGTCACCGCGTCGTTCGCCATGCCCAGCCGGATGCGGGCGATCAGATCCGCCGTCGCCGGAGCGATCACGAAGGCGTCGGCCCAGCGCGCGAGGTGGAGGTGGCCGAACTGCTCTTCTTGCGCCACGTCGAAGTAGTCCGTCAGCACCGGCTGGCCCGACAGGCTCTGCAGCGTGAGCGGGGTGATGAACTCCTGCGCGGCCTTCGTCATCGCCACCCGCACCGTGGCGCCCTGCCGGCGCAGCTCGCGGATCAGATCGCCCACCTTGTAGGCCGCGATGCCGCCGCCGACGCCGATCGCGATCCGCCGGCCCTGGAGATAGTTGGTGCTCACGGGCAAAGGACTAGCACGAGCATCACTCCGGCACAGCCGCCCGCGCCGCGCGCAGGACGGTTCGCCCGGGCTCCAGGTTCACCGCCTGCCGGCGCACGTGCCCGTTCTCCATCGTGAGCAGCTCGAAGCGACCGCACGGGGCCCACGTTCCACCCGGCAGGTCGAGGGGCAGGGAGATGGTCCCCGACGGGACTCCCTCGCCGGTCAGCCAGTCCCCCTGCTCGGGCGCGCCGGGCTGCGCGAGCCACGCCGCGTCGGCCTCTGGAGCCTCGAGCACGACCTGACAGGTGCGAGGATCCACGATGGTGATCTCCTGGCGCTCGCCGAAGATCGGGAAGACCCTGGGCGCCCCGCCTCGTGGAGTCATCGTCCAGCTACCGGGTGGCAACGTGACCTCGAAGCGGCCCAAAGCGTCGGTGGAGACGGACAGCGCTCGCACCTCGTCCTGCAGGGACAGCTCGACCTGGGTCCTCACCGGGGCGCCTGTCCCGTCGACGACGCGACCCGACACCCGGGTTCCCCGCGCGAGGGTGATCCGCACCGGAAGCCCAGGGCGCGCCGCCACTCGCGCCGAGTTCGAGCCGCGCGAGGCGATGAGGTGCACCTCGTCATCCGAGTCGGTGAGCTCCGTCCCCAGGGAAAGGGTGAAGCGGCCCTCTGCGTCGGTGGTGGTCTCCTCCAGCGTCTCCACCACCGTCACCTGCGCGCCGGGTACGGGCCGTCCGTCCGCGACCACTTCTCCGGTCAGGGTGGGCAGCCTTCGCATCGTCAACGCGCCGAGATCGCCTTCACGCTCGATCTTGATCGACCTCGGAAAGAAGCCGTCGGCGAAGAGGTACGCGGACCCCGTCGGCAGCGCCACCTCGAAGCGGCCTTGCGGGTGCGAGACGTCCTTTCGCTCGATCCGGAACTCGGGCACGGGGCTGCCGGACTCGTCGACCACCTGGCCGGAGATCCGCACCAACTGCTCGAAGCGCAGCTCGACGCCGCGCGCCGGCGCCGTCACCTCCGCCGAGAAGGTGCGCTCCCCATCGGGCGAGACGACGAGGACGTTCACGGGCCCAGGAGGGACACCCCTCAACAGGAAGCGGCCCTGGGCGTCCGTCCTCACGCTGCCTGGGCCGCCGCTGACCAGCTGCGCGCCTTCGGTGGGCCGGCCGTCGGCTTCCAGCACCCTCCCCTCGATCTCCTCCCCCATGCGGAGGTGCAAGGTGACGCGCTGCACCTGCTCGGGCGCCAGCGTCACCTTCTGAGCGATGGGGAGACGCTCCGCCCGATCCAGCGTCAGGTTCCAGGTCCCGGGCGCCAGCCCTGCGCAGCGGCCGAAGGGAGCGGCCGCCATGACGAAGCGCCGCACGCCGGACTCCACGTGTTCGAGCATGACGTTCTCCGACTCGTGCCTGCCGTCGACGTCGATGATCTCGATCTCCAGGGTCGCGCCTGGCCGCAGCTTGAGCCGCACCTCCTCGCCCGGGCGCCCCACAGCCGTACCGCTCCCCGCCTCCGGACTCCATGCCCTGAGCCTCGTGCCGCTGAAGTCGACCACCTCCAGCTCGAAGCGGCCCTCGCCGTCACTCTGGGCCTCGTTGAGCTCCCCCGTCGCGTCGGCATCGAGCTCCACGACTGCGCCACCGACGGGCTGGTCGTGCTCGTCCACCACCACGCCGCGGATCATCCCGGAGGGCTGGAGCACCACCGTCACCCGATTCAGTCCTGGCGCGAGATCGATCTGCTGACGCACCTGCTGAAAGCCCTCAGCCTGGGCCTCCAGCGTGTACTCGCCTTCCGGGACACCGGAGAACCGCGGCCGCGCGCTGTCCTCGTCGGGCAAGAGGCCCGTCAAGGTGGACGGGCCGGCGAGGTCCAGCCAGGGATCCTCGATCTCCTTCCCCGAGGGGTCGACGACCGTTACCTCCAGAATGGCTGCGCGGCGCAGCTCGAGGGTCAGCTCGGTGCGCGCGTTCTCCAGCAGGACGTAGACACGCTCAGAGGAGAGCTCTCCATTGAAGGCGCGGACGTAGCCCTCGAACTCCCCGAGATCGTCGAAGCGCGCCTCGCCCGCCTGGCTGCGGCGGCGCTCCACTCCGTGCAGGTCGACTTCCACGTCCACGTCGATGGGGCGCCCGCTCATCACCGTGCGGACCACGAGGGTCTTCGGCCGGAGCAGCATGACGACCGCGTCGTCCGAAACCACCTGTCCCACCGGGAGCCAACCCGGCACATCGACCCCCACCCAGACCTGCTCGTCCGGCAACGCCCAGGACGCGCGGCCCGAGCCGTCCGTCCGCACCAGGCGCAACTCGCCCGTGGACAGACCGAACAGGACCACGTCGACGGCGCCGACGGGGGAGCGATCTTCGGCCTGGAGCTCCAGCGTCCGCGTGCGGCTGGCCCGAAGCGTGATCTCTGCCTGCGCGCCCTCTGCTGGCACCTCGTCGACGTCGATCGATCCCGCGCGCCCACCTTCCAGGGCGGTGAGGCGGAGCGCGGCCGGCTCGAGCCCGTCGAAGGAGAAGCGCCCTTCCGCGTCAGTCGTCGCCTCGGCCGTGGGCGCGACCGCCACGGCGCCACTTCGAAGAGTGGACAGCACTTCGCGCACGCTGGCCGGCGCGCCGCACCACACGACTCTGCGCCCACAGGCGCCGCACGCGCGGTCGCCCAGCAGGAGCTCGGCGGCGATGAAGGCCTTCACCGTAGCCCCCTGCACCGGCGCGCCCTGCTCGTCCAGCACCACGCCCGTGAGCTTCCACCGGCCGCCGTCGGATCCCCCGAGCGCCCTCGGGGCTTCGCGCCCCGGAGCCGACGGGCCGGCATGGCCCAGCATGTCGTGGCGCTCTGCCCCGCCGTCCGGAGCGCCGGCTGCCTCGACCTCCGGCCACACCCACCACGCGCCCAGCGACGCGAGGGCCAGCGCGATCAGGGCGACTCCCACGCGGCGCGCGCGCATGCTTCACCTCACCAGGCTGACCTCGGCCTGCGCGGGCACGTCCACCGGCACCTTCACCGGCCCGCCCGCCGACTGCGCGTGGAAGCTGGCCCAGACCAGCGTGTAGCGACCGGGCTGGAGCCCGCCGAAGGTCACCGTGTCCACCCGCGGCTGGTAGACGAGCTGCGCGTAGCTCGCGCGCAACAGCTCCATGGGAGGATCTCCCAGCGCCGGGAGCTCGCCCCGCACCAGCCACAGCGCGAAGCCGGGCTGCGGCGCCACGCGCACCGTCAGCCTCCCCAGCGTCGGCGCCGGCCCCAGGTCGAGTCGCGTCGAGGGGCCCGTCACCTCGGTGATCACCGCCGGCGGATCCTCCGAAAGCCGCTGGAAGCCCGGCACGGCCAGCATCAACCGGTAGGTACCTGGAGAGACCTCCATCGAGAAGCTGCCGTCGGCGTTGGTGACGACGGACACCGGCTCGGAGCGATCGACGTTGACGCCGGCGATCTCCACGCCCGCCGCCGGCCGCCCATCGGGGAGCCAGGCCGTGCCCGTCAGCTGCACGCCGGCCTTCAGCGTCAGCTCCACGCCCTGCGTCGCTCCCTCGGTGACCGTCTTGATCGCGGTGCGACGGCCCTTCTTCGCGACGAGGTTGAACTCGCGCTGGAAGGGTGGCTTGCCGAGCGCAAACCGGCCGTCCGCCCCGGACAGCACGGACTGCTCGCAGCTGTCGCAGGTGACGACCGCGTCCACCACCGGGCCCCCGCCCTCGTCGCGCACCACGCCCGTCACCAGCGGCGCGCGCGTCAGGGAGAAGTCGCCGAGATCGGGGGTGTTGGGGCGATCGGTCATCAACGGCTCGAAGCCCGGCGCCTCGATGGTGACGATCACCCGATCCTCCGTGGCGGGCAGCGGCAGCTCGAAGCGGCCGTCCGCGCTGCTCACCTCGTGCTCGTCGACGCGGAAGGACTTGAGGGGCTGCCCGTCGGCCAACACGCGGCCGCGGAAGACGGGCTGCCGCTTCACGACGATCCGCACCGGCTCTCCGCCCGCGGCGGCCAGCACGCGATCGGTTTGATCGTACCCGCGCTCGGAGACGCGCAGGGAGTACATCGCCCTGGGCCGCAGGGGCTTGAGCGAGAACTTCCCGCTCGAGTCCGTCACGCCGGGCTCGGCGCCGCGCGGCGTCATCGTCACCGAGACGTTGGGCACCGGCGCGCCGAGCGTGTCCACCACCTGGCCCTCGATGGCGGCGCCCGCCTGCAGCGCCGCCGACACCTTGAGCAGCTGGCCGTCCTGCAGGGTGAAGGTCTGCCGCGCCGACGGGAGGAAGTCCGGGTGCGTGGCCACCAGCGTGTAGGTGTCGGGCGGGAGCCCCCGCATCAGCACCACGCCGTCCGCGCCCGACGGGCGATCGCTTCGGTAGTTGCCCTCGGAGTGCAGCAGCACCACGTGCGCGCCTTCCACCCGCCGCCCGTCCACCGTCACCGTCACCTCGGCGCCCGCCTTCGGCTCGAGCTGCAGCTCCACTCCGGTCTTCGGCGCCGTCACGTTCACCTCGCCGCCGCCCCAGTCGCTGTGGTGCGCGTGCAGCACGTAGAGGCCGGGAGACGGGACCGAGGCCTTGAAGCGCCCCTCCGCGTCGGCCAGCACGCTGTCCCCCGTGGGGGTGATCAGCACCGACACCCCCGGCGCAGGGCGTCCGTACTCGTCGATGACCCGCCCGGAGATCAGCGTCCCCTTCGGCATCGTCACCACCACCGGCGTCTCGCCCGGCTTCACCGTCACCGGCAGGCGGCCCGGCTCGTAGCCGTCGGCGTCGGTGCGCAAGACGTAGTCGCCCACCGCCAGCGGACCCAACAGCGCCAGCTCACCTGTCTTCAGCGTGCGCTTGTGGATCAGCTCGCCGCCGCGGGTGACGAGCTCCAGCGTCGGCTCGGTGACGGGCTGCTCGGACTCGTCGACCACGCTCACCGCGAGGCGCCCACCCCGCTCCAGGTTGAGCGTCACCTGCGTCACCGCGCCGGTCAGCGCCACCCGCTGGGCCGGCGCGGAGAGCTCTCCCGACACGGCGGAGACGAGCAGCTCGTCGGGGTACAGCGCGTCCACCCCGAGGAAACCACCCTTCGCCGCCAGCTCGCGCACGACATGATCGCCGTTGAGCAACACCACGCCGTCGATGGCCTTGCCCTGGCTCAGCAGCCGCACCTCGAGCCGGCGGGGCGCCTGGAGCGTCAGGGTGACGGGCTCGGGGCCTGCCTCCACCTGCGCGCGATGGACGGGCAACTTCGCCGGCGCCGTGGCGAGCACGTAGAAGGGCCCCTCTCCCAGGCCGCGTACCTCGAAGGAGCCATCGGGCGCGCTGTCCACCTCCACCGGGCGCGCCAGGCGGTGCGACACCACCCGCACCCGTCCCTGCACCGGCTGGCCCGCCTCGTCCCTCAGCTTGCCGGCGATGCTGCGCGGCGCGGGGAGGAACAGCTCCACCGGATCGCCGGGGGCCGCGCGCTCCTTCACCCCCTCACCGAAGCCGGGGGCGCGCGCCCACACCGTGAAGCTGGTGCCGGCGAGCTGCTCGAAGCGGAAGCGCCCCTGCGCGTCGGAGGTGGTGGTGAGCGCGGCCACCTGCTCGCCCCGGTGCGCGTCGAAGAGGGTCGCCACCGTGCGCGTCGTCTCGTGCGCCCGGCAGGCCAGGAGCAGCTCGGAGCAGATCCCGCAGCGCGCTGCCGTGAGGCTCTGCTGAGACGACGACGCGAGAGACACCTCGGCGTTGGGGATGGGCGCGCCCTGTGGATCGCGCACGGTGCCCGTCAGCGAAAGCCCCTGCTGCGCCCCCGTCGCCCGCACGTCCACCGGCGCGAAGTCCGGCAACGGCGCCACGTCGGCGACGGGCGGAGGCGCCTCGGCATCTTCAGGCCACAGCCATACCGCCAGCCCACCGGCGACGGCCACCACACCCAGAGCGAGGAGGATCCACCGGCGCATCGGAGTCTGACGCTAACCCTCCGACACCAGGGCTGCCATGGGCGTTCCCCCGAGCGGTCAGAAGTCGTAGCGGATGGACGCCGTGAGGCCCGCCACCCGCGCAGAGTAGGTGTAGGACGGCACCACGTCCGTCGGCTCCTTGTCGGCCTCGCGCCCGAGGAGGAAGTGCCCCTGGGCGGCGATGTCGATCTGGATCGGGTGGGCCATGATCTCCAGCGGATCATCGAAGTTGAAGCCGATGCCGCCGGCGACGCCGATGGTGGTGTTGTCCAGCAGGTTGGTGCCCGCCACGTTTTGCCTCGGCACCGGCGTCGGGCGAATGAAGCCTCCCAGGCGCGCCTGGAAGCGCGGAGAGAGCCGGTACTCCACGCCCAGCCGCCCGCCGAAGGTGTCCGCGAAGCCGGGCCGCTGTACTGGCGACGTCACGTCGAGCGCCGTGCCCAGGCCCAGGCCGTCCAGCAGCGGGCCCGAGAGATCGATCAGCAGGTTGGCGTAGGGCGAGGGCGCCGAGGCCCAGTTCTGCCACTCGCCGTCCAGCGACACCGTGAGCTCGGGGAGAATGTCGAAGGCGGCCCCGAAGGACAGCGTGTGCGGCGTGTAGTGCGCGACGCCGGTGACGGCGAAGGCCAGCGTGCCCACCGTGGCCAGGTCCACCGTGGCGGGGATCTCGTAGACCAGCTTCATTTCCCAGCGGAACGTGACGCCGAGGCGCAGGCGCTTGTTGAGCGGCGAGAGGTGCAGGCCGAACACCGGCGCGACGCGCGTGCCGAGGTAGCTGTTCAGCTCGCGCAGCTGCACTTCCTTCGAGAAGAGATCGACCCGCACGTTCGCGCCGTCCCCGAGGAGGTCGGCGAGCGCCTGGATCCCCAGGCCGATGTTCAGCCACTCGACGATCTTGATGCCTACGCCGGTGTGGATGACGATCCGCTCGGGGTTGGAGTGGTAGCGGTACCAGTACGGCGTCGAAGGATCGGGCGCGTTCACCCGGAGCATCACCGCGCTCGGCAGGTAGAGCCCCAGCCCGATCGCCACGCGGTTCTTCACCTTGCCGCCCAGGGGGAAGACGAGCCCCAGCGAGTAGCCGACCGAGTCGGGCGCGGTGCAGTTCCGACAGTCGAGGTCCTGCGCGAGATCCTTCGGCTGCACGTCGGCCACCATGCGGTACCACTGGAAGGAGAAGCCGAAGTTGACGTCCTTCCGCTCGACGGTGAGGGCCGGGTTGTAGAAGACGCTGGTGTAGTCGGTGGCCTCGGCCGTCATGGCGCCGCCCATCGCCGCCGCCCGCGGGCCGTAGCCGAAGAGGTTGAAGTTGTCGGCCAGCGCCGGAACGGCGATCAACGCCACCACCAGGGCCGGCGCCCCACGGGACACGACTCGCTGCATGAAACCCTCCCCGACGAAACCGCGCTTGCGTCACTCTTCCGCGAACGGCTGAATCGCCTGCGCTGCGGCGAGCTCCTGGCGGGCCTCGGACAGCTCCGAGTTCGTCTCACGCAGCCGATCCGAGAGCACCTGCACGAAGCTCCAGAGGAGCTTCACCGCGAGGATCGACTCGCGCTTCATCAGGTTCATCAGATCGCCGCGGGCGATCACCATCACCCGGGTCGGCTCGACCGATCGCACCGTCGCCGAGCGGGGGGCGTTGTCGATGAGGCCCATCTCGCCGAAGTGCCCGCCCGCGCGGAGCTCGGCGATCTCCACCCCGCCCTTCTCCACCGACACCCGCCCGCGGATCACCACGAAGAGCTCTTCGCCGGGCTGGTTCTCCGTGACGATCTCCCGGCCCGCGGGGAAGGTGCGGGTGGACGCGACGGAGAGCACCGCCGTCTGTTCCTTGTAGGTGAGGTGCCGGAACAGGGGGATCTTCTTGAGCGCCTCCATCCGGGAGGCGGCCTCGGCGACCTCCTCGGTGGCCGTCGCGGGATCGCCGGCGCAGGCCACCACCACCACGGTGATGTTGTCCTTCCCGCCGCGCTCGTTGGCCAGCGCCACGAAGCGCTCGGGCTGCTCCTCCAGGCGGGTGGACGCGACGAGCGCACTCACCTCGTCGTCCGACAGGTACCCGTGGAGGCCGTCGCTGCAGAGCATGAAGACGTCGCCCGGCAGGCAGTCGACGATCAGCGTGTCGACCTGCACCGACTCCTGAATGCCCACCGCGCGGGTGATCACGTTGCGGTACTGGCTGGTGGCCGCCTGCTCCTTGGTGATCGTCCCCGCCTTGAGCTGGGCCGAGATCAGCGTGTGATCTTCCGTCAGCCGGTGACACTGGCCGTTGCGCACCAGGTACACCCGGCTGTCTCCCACGTGGCCGATCACGCCCTTGGTGCCGGAGATCGCCAGGCACACGAAGGTGGTGCCCATGCCACGCTTGGACGCGTCGGTGGTGGCCAGCTTGTAGATGTCGGCGCAGGCCCGCTGCACCGCGACCTCGACGAGGCTGGCCGCGGCGGCCCGGGCGGCCTGGTTCGCGTCCTTCGCGAGATCCTGAAGGATGCTCTTGTTGGTGATCAGATGCTGACGCACCACCTCCACCGCGCGCGCGCTCGCCACCTCACCGGCCGCATGCCCGCCCATGCCATCGGCGACGATGTAGAGGCCCAGCGCGGGGTCCACCAGCATCGCGTCTTCGTTGTGCTGTCGCTTTCGGCCGACGTCGGTTTTGCCGTGCGCTTGGGTGGTGAGCACGAAGGTCCCTTGCGAAGAAAAAAGCGCCGATGACTGTAGGGTCTGGGCCGACAGGGGGGCAAGGGAAAGCAGGTCAGCCGTGGGCCCGCTTCTTGAGCATCTCCAGAAAGCCGGTCGACGAGTAGAAGGTGAGCTGCACCGCGCCGATCCGCAGCACCACCGCGTTGGACAGCGCCACGGGCGTCCGCGCGGTGATCCGCCGCCCCGAGACGAAGGAGCCGTTGCGCGAGCCCGCGTCCGTCAACGTCCAGTCCTGCCGATCGTCCTGCTGCAGGAACGCGTGGAAGCGCGAGACGGACTGATCATCGAGCACGATGTCGTTGTTGGCGGTCCGCCCCACGGTGATCCGGCGCTGAAAGGCGTTCTCCTTGCTCTTCTGCACGACCACCGCCAAGGGCTCGCCGCCGCCGATCGCCGGCATGATGATCCCTGACTGGGTGCGCAGCCGGAAGTCTTCGTCGGCGTCGTCTCCTTCCGGCTCGTCTTCCAGCGGGGGCTCGTAGAGCAGCACCGGTCGCCCGTCGAGCTTCTTGCGCGCCCCCGCGGGATCATCGGTGAAGAGGTTGAACCAGACGAGCAGCGACTCCGGCACAGCGCGATTTGACCGTGGAAAGCGCGAGGAAGCCAGTCTCAGCGCGCGCGCCCTTCCCGACATGCACGCACCAGCGCCGGCCGCGCCTCCTCGATGAACGGCAGCTCGAGCACCGCCTGCAGGTAGAAGGGCGCTTCCCGGCTGAAGTAGACGGCCCGCGCGAGATCGTCGAGGACGGCGCCGGTAAAGCCCAGCACGCCCGAGGCCTGCGCCCGCACGAAGTAGAGCGCCGGGTGATCGCCGAAGCGCCCCAGCGCCTGGTTGACCCGCCGCTTGGAGGCGAACACCAGCAGCTCCAGGTTGAGCGGTGTGGCGGTGTGGGTGAGCGCGAGCCATTCCCGCAGGTAGGCCTCCCCCACCGAGTTGGGGGCGGTCCCCTCGAGGCGCTCCAGCGTCGCCGCCGGCTGCGCGCGGAAGGAGGTCAGCACCTCGAGCCACCGCAGCTCTCCCCCCGAGAAGTGCGCGGCCTCGAGCGCCTCCTTCGTCACCGGCGCGCCCGCCACCACCGCGGTCAACAGCTCGTGGACGGGCCGCTCGGCGTCCGACACCGCGCGCTGGAGGATCACCGGAGGCGGCCCACCTTCGGCCGGAGCGGGCGCGCGTGCGTCCGCGCGAGGCGCGGGAGGTAACAGCCCGGCCAGCAGCGTGTCCCAGTCCAACCACCTCAAGGTGGCGAAGTGCTGGGCGTTCACCCTTCGCCGGTGGACGGTGTAGCGGTGCAGCCCCACCACCCCAGCGGCGTAGGCCAGCGCCACTCCGCCGGTGAGGAGCAGGCTCATGCGTCGTGGGGCGCCCGCGCCGGCGCCTGGGTGCTGTCGCCGTCTTCGTCCTCATCCACCGAGCGCGTGACGATCCGATACTCCCCGCCCAGCCACCTGCCGAGATCGATGGCCCGGCACCGCTCGCTGCAGAAGGGGAAACAGGGGTTAGCCGCCCGCGCCAGCACCGCGCGCCGACACGACGGACACATCGGAGCCTTCGTCGTCATACGGCGCAGGTGACTAGCACACTCGCGCGGCGGGCGGCCCCGGCCCTATGGTGTCCCGCGTGCGTCCCACGCCGCTGCTGGTGATCCTCGCCGTCCTCTCCTGCAAGGGCTCGGGGATCACCCCCGTCGACATCCCTCCCCCGCCCCCGCCGCCGAAGTGTGGCGACGGGAACGTGGACACGGGAGAGGCGTGCGATCTGTCCAACCTCTCCGGCGCGACGTGCCAGTCCCTGGGCTTCGACACCGGGCAGCTCGTCTGCGACTCGACCTGCCAGTTCAGCACCTCGTTGTGCGTCAAGCGCTGCGGCAACGGCGTGAAGGACGTGGCCGAGGCCTGCGACGGCGACGCGGGCCTCGAGCCCTGCGCGCAGTTCGGCTACCTCGCCTGCACCGACACCTGCACCGTCGACGCACGGCACTGCCTCACCACCGCCTTCCAGGACGGCCCGATGCTCGAGCTGACGAAGGGTGGACCCGCGGTGGTCGGCGATCTCTCGCCCCGGGGGCCGGGGGACCTCGTGATGGCAGTGCCTTCCTTCGGCCGTGTGGAGGCCTTCCCCTGGGTGACGCCCCAGGGCTTCGACGGCGCAGGCGGACGCAAGCTGTCCTTCTTGAAGACGCCGGTACGCGCCGAGGTCTGCGACGTCGACTCCGATGGAAACCAGGACGTCGCGACGATCAACGACGACGGCACGTTCGATCACTACGTCTTCACCGGCGCGGGCTTCGCGCTGCGGGAGCTCGACGGAGGCTGCCTGGGCGCAGAGCTCCTCGGCTCGGGGCGCTTCACCGCGGACGCCGGCGCGCAGGCGGTGGCCTTCGGGTGCGAGGCGCTGTTCGTCCTGGCCGACCGCTCCTTCAACGCCATCGCGACGCCGGGCGCGACGGCCGCGACCATCGCGGACATGGACGGGGATGGGCTGGCCGAGCTGCTCTGGGTGGGCGACGCGGGCGCCGTGCTCTCGGTGCTGCGCGCTCCCCTGTTCGATGGCGATGGAGGCGTCGCGCTCCCCTCGAGCCCTTCGGCCATCGCCGCCGGCGACCTCGACGGCGACGGTGATGCGGATCTCGCCGCGCTGGTGGCGGACGAGGTTCGCCTTCTGGAGAACACGGGCCTGGGCTTCGCGCCGAAGCCGTCCTTCCCCGCCGCCGGCGCGGGTGCGCCGTCGATCGTCGACGTCGATCTGGACGGGCGCCCCGACGTGCTCTGGCCGCAGGGCGAGGAGGTGATCGTCCGCCGCAACCGGGGCAGCTTCCTCTTCAGCGAGTTCCGGGCGCGCCTGGGGGCCGGGACCAGGCTGTCTTTCGACGTGGGTGACGTGGACGGCGACGGTGATCCCGACTTCGCGGCCACGGTGACGCTGGGAGGGGACGCGACGCGCACCTGGGTGACGATCAACCGCGTCCGCTGAGCGCGTCCATCCCGGCGGAACGAGCCGCCACCCTCGCGCCGTCAGTCGAGTTCCCCTTTGACGTCATGTGCCGTTGTTGGTACTTCGCGCGCGCCTTCGCCGACGTAGCTCAGCGGCAGAGCAACTGATTCGTAATCAGTAGGTCCCCGGTTCAATCCCGGGCGTCGGCTCAATCAGGATCAACCGCAACAACCGGCCTCCCCGTCGAAAGACCGGGAGGCCGCTTCATTCCCGCGCGCCATCCTCCCCTCCCCGCTACTCGGAGCCACCAGTAACGCGCACGACACGGCCCGCTCTTGACGCAGCGTGCCGTCGCTTTTTTCCGCGCGCCGATTCCGTCGTGCGTATGGTCCGCGCGCTCGCGCCGGGCAGGCAGTTCGGCGCGCCACCTCAGGAGAACGACATCATGGCTGAAGAGACCTTCATGCGGGCCCCCGCGCCGCAGCCGAGGAAGACCATCTACACGGAGGCGATGGAGATCTTCGAGCGCGCCGCCGACGCGATGGGCCTCGATCCCCGCGTCCGCCTCGAGCTCGAGGAGCCGGACTACGAGCACATCTTCTACGTCACCACCAAGCTGAAGGACCGCCTCGTCCCCGTCCCCGCCGACAAGGCCAGCCAGTACAAGGACCTCCAGGTCACCACCGTGCGTGACCCGCACGGCCTCGAGCACCTCGCCGACGGGACGATCATCCTGAACGGCAAGGCGCTCCTCGGCTCCGACGTCTTCATCAAGAGCGGCCACCTCAGGCTCGCCAACGGCCAGCTGTACGAGCTGGTCCGCGGCCAGTCCGCCCGCTTCAAGGCCTACCGCGTGCAGCACAACCAGGCCCGCGGCCCGTACAAGGGCGGAATTCGCTACCACCGGGAAGTGTCCCTCGACCTGTTCAAGGCCCTCGCCGCGGAGATGACGTGGAAGACCGCCATCGCCGAAGTCCCCTTCGGCGGCGGCAAGGGCGGCATTCAGATCGACCCGCGCCAGTACGGCAAGGAGGAGATCCAGGCCATCAGCCTCCGCTTCATGTACAAGCTGAAGTCCCTCATCGGCCCGAACATCGACATCCCCGCGCCGGACGTGGGCACCAACAGCGAGATCATGGCCCTCTTCCTCCGCCAGTTCTCCGACGGCGAGCGGGAGCGCCACAACCAGCGCGGGGTGATCACCGGGAAGGACGTCCGCATCGGCGGCTCCGAGGGCCGCACCAAGGCCACCGGCCAGGGGGTCGCCTACACCATCGAGGACTACTACGCCGAGAAGGGCGAGACCCTGAAGGGCAAGACCTTCATCGTCCAGGGCTTCGGAAACGTGGGCTCCTGGGGCGCCGTGATCCTGCAGAGCATGGGCGCGAAGTTGCTCGCCGTGAATGACGTCGACGGGACCATCTACAACCCCAACGGCATCGACGCGATGGAGTTGATGAAGTACGCCAACGAGAACCCGAAGAACCTGAAGCGCTCGGTGTTCGGGTTCCCCGGCGCTCAGGCGATCAGCAAGTCGGACTTCTGGGAGGTGCAGGCCGACATCGCCGTGCCCGCCGCCCTCGGCGGAGAGATCACCGCCGACATCGCCGAGAAGTTGAAGGTGAAGCTGGTCGCCGAAGGCGCCAACGGCCCGACGACTCCCGACGCCGACCGCGTGCTGGAGAAGCGGAAGATCGACATCATCCCCGACATCATCTGCAACGCCGGCGGCGTGACCGTGTCGTACTACGAGTGGATCCAGAACAAGCGCATGGAGATCTGGACCGAGAAGGAAGTCGACACCCGCCTCGAGCACGCGCTGAAGAAGAACTACCGGATCATCCGCGACATCGCGCGGAATCAGCCCCGGCGCACCGACATGCACGACAGCCGGAACTACTGCATCGGGAAGACCGTCGACACGCGCTGCGCTGCGATGGTGCTCGCGCTCAAGCGGATCGAGGCGCACTACATGCTGGAAGGGTTCTCGCAGTAGCGCGGGCCCTGCGCTCAGGAATGGCGGCCCGGTCGCTCGAGGAGGCGGCTGGGCCGTCGTGCTTTGGCCCCCGCGCACGACGGCGCGCATGGAGGCCCATGTGCGTCAGTGCAGCACCCGCTCGCGATCGACGAGGAGAAGCGGGTGGTCCTCCTTCGTCTCGTAGGCGATGATTCGCAGGCCCGCGCCGCGGGTGCCCGAAGCGTCTTCACCGTCTCCGTAATTGAGCGCCACCTGGTAGCGCACCTCACACAGCGCCGTCATCTCCGTCCCGTCCTCCGACGTGAACGTCACCTTGATCCGGCCCCCCAGCGGCAGCGGCTCGCGTGTCTCGACAAAGAGGCCCGCCACACTGATGTTTCTCGCGATCCCCCTCGTCATACCGTCCGCCGTGGTGAGGTAGACCGTGAAGACCTTGTCGAACCGAAGACTCTGGCGGCGATCGTTCATGAGGCTCCCGAGGTGTGCTGACCTCGGGAAGCGTACAGAGTGGGATGATGTAGGCAAATTCTCCACCCAATCTGACATATGACTGGAGGAAGATCCGTGCGTTGGCTGATGATCCTGGTGGTGTCGATCCCCGCGGTGGTGTGGGCAGACGCGGACCCGCGCTTCGCGAAGCTGAGGGATCAAGCCGAGCCGCTGACGTCGGTGGCGAGCTTCGTGGAGAAGTACGTGGGGGACTGTGCGTCGCCGCTGTTGGGCGGGGCGGAGTGCGAGAAGAACGCGGAGATCTTCCGACGGGGCGCGACCAACAAGAAGTTCTACATGATCATCACCGAGGACTCGGCGGGCGTGCTGCAGATGGGCGAGGTGAACGTGGGCCAGGGCACCTTGACCCTCAACCTGACACCCTTCTTCGCGGGCTCGAACTCGGCGATCACCCATGGTGCGCCGACGCGGACGGACTCGAGCGGCAACCCGGTGCTGCCCTTCATCCGGATCCCCAGCGAGCTGCCCGAGGGGTGGAACCCGGGGATGATGGCGCGCCAGGTCCAGTCGAAGGCGCTGCGGCTGCAGATCGTCTTCACCCCGCAGGGCGTGTGGACGCTGCAGAAGAAGGGGGGCGGGACGATCAAGGGCGTGAAAGCGAAGCTGGAAGCGGTGCTGGTGACGGTGGGCCGCACCGGCGACCAGGTCGGCCTGTGGGTCAACAAGTGATGCGCGTCACGTGCGCGGCTTGAGCGCCACGTAGCGCAGGCTCGTCCCTCGGCGGAACTTGATCAGCACGGGCTCGGTCGCTTCGTAGTCGGCCAGGGCGTTGTCCAGCTCGGCGAGGGTGGAGACGCGCACGCGGTTCACCTCGAGGACGAGATCGCCGGTCATCACGCCAGCCAGCTCCGCGGCGCCTCCGGGGAGGACGACTTCGACGCGCAGACCCGGCTCCACGCCGAGGCCCTTCGCCGCGTCGGGATCGAGGGGCTTCACCACCAGGCCCAGCGCGTCGATGCGCCCGCCGCTGTGCATCGCCTGGAGCGCCTCGACCGAGGGCCGGGTGATCAACGTCGCCGTCACGGTGACGGGCTTGCCCTCGCGGAGCAGCTCCAGCTTCACGGACGAGCCGGGCGCGAGGAGGGCGATCTTCCGCAACAACTGCTGGTAGCGCTTCACCGGCTTGTCGTTGATGCGGACGACGCGATCGCCCGGGCGCACGCCGGCCTGCTCCGCCGGGCTCTTCACGAAGACGTCCACCACCACCGGCACGCGTCCCTCGCCGTCGCCGGCCTCCTGCACGTTGAGCCCCAGCCAGCCACGGACGAGCCGGCCGTTGTCCATGAGGTTCGGGAGGAGGTCCTTCACCAGGTTGATCGGCACCGCGAAGCCGATGCCCTGCCCCTGGCTCATGATGGCCGTCGTGACGCCCACCACGTCGCCGTTCATGTCGAAGAGGGGGCCCCCGGAGTTGCCGGGGTTGATGAGCGCGTTCGTCTGGATGAAGTCGTCGAAGGGCCCCATGCCGATGACGCGCTCGCGGGCGCTGATCAGCCCGTGCGTCACCGAGGTGTCGAGGCCGAAGGGGTTGCCGATGGCCACCACCCAGTCGCCGATCTCGAGCTGATCGGAGTCGCCCAGCGTGATGGTCGGCAGCCCCTTCGCGCCCTCGAGCTGGAGCAACGCGAGATCGGTGGAGGGGTCGCGGCCCACGACGCGCGCGGCGAACTCCCGGCCATCGGCGAGGCGTACGAGGATGCGCTGTGCTCGTTCGACGACGTGGTTGTTGGTGACGACGTAGCCGTCGGGGTTGATGACGAAGCCGGACCCGAGCGAACGAGAGGTGCCCTCGTTGCGGGTGCTGATGTTCACCACCCCGGGGCGGACGGCCCGGACGAGCGGGGCGAGGGACGTGGGGGGGCGGAAGTCGGGGATCGGCGAAGGCGCGTGGGTGGGGCGCTCCTGCCAGAGGGCGCCGGACGGTGACGGAGCCGCGGCCCCCTGCCCTGCGCGCTGTGCCGCCACCTTGTCGCGCACCCAGTCTTCGAGCGGATCTGCGCTCGCGGCCGTCGCGACCATCGCGATGAGGAGTGGAAGGCGCACCATCCGCGCTCATCCTACCTGCGGGGCGGGCGCTTTCACCGGCCACACCGCCCAGCAGAGGGAGATGACCAGGACGGCCACGGAGGCGGCGGTCAGCGTCTGCCCGCAGTCACCGCTGCGGGCGCTCAGCCAGACGAACGGGTGGAGGAGGACGGTCAAGCCACCCAGGAGGGCGCGGACCCAGCGCACACCCCGACGGCGGCGCCGGACACCACCGACGATGGCCAGCACGACGGAGAGGACCAGGCCGAGAAGGCCGATCAGCGTCGCGGTTCCGATGGCCTCGGCGGCGCCCGGGCCGCTGCACGCCCAGGCCAGGCGAGGAAGACCGAGAGCGAGGAGCGCGTGGCGACAGAAGTTCATTGCCGTGGGAGGCGATTGGCGACCTTCCCTCGGAGAGTCTGTCACCGGCGTCGCCAGGCCGCGACTCCTGGACGCCAGCCAGTGGCGACTCCCTTGCGAGCTGCCCTCTTCCCGTCCTGCGTCGCGTCGCCCGGCCGCGCCATGGAGCGGCCCGTCGCGCGCAGGCCGAAGGTGCGCGCGTGGGCTCGAGCGTTGCGGATCAGGCCTGGGCGGGCTTCACGTAGCGCGCGACCTTCACCTGCCCCGGGCGGATCACCCTGCCCTTGAGGGCGTAGCAGGACCGCGTCACGGCGACGACGCGATTGTCCGCCGCCTCGTTCGCCGTCACCTCCATGTCCGTCGCCTCGGCCAGGTTGGGGTCGAACTCGTGGCCCTCGAGCGGCACCACTTCGATGCCGGTGGACTCGGCCTTCTTGAGCAGGTTCTCGCGGATCAGCCGGACGCCCTGCTTCAGGGGAGACTCCTCGGCCGTCGAGAGGGCGAGATCGAGCTGATCGATGGCCTCCAGGAGCGTGACGGCCACGTTCCCGCGCTCGATGTCGAGCATGTTCTCGCGCTCACGGGTGACGCGGCGCTTGAAGTCCTCGCGGTCGCGCTCGCTCGCCTGGAGCCCCCGCGCGAGCTCGTCGATGCGCTTGCGCGCGGCCTCGAGCTCCTGCTGGAGCCGGAGCACCTCGGAGTTCTCCGGCGGGGTCTCGGGAGGCGCCTCCTTCGGAGAGCCATCCTCGTTGAAACGGCGTCGATCATTGACGGGGATGGAGACGGGCTCGACCCCCTCGTGAACCTGTGGATCTGCGGCGTTGCTCATGGCTGCGGCAACCTAACCGTGAGGTTCCACCTGTCAACGCAGGGGCTCGAAAAGCCTGCGGATTTCGCCGACGAGCACGAGCGAGCCCGCGACCAGCACCAGTCCGTCCGGGGAGGCGCGGCGCTGGGCGGCCTCGAGCGCTTGCCGGGGCGACGAGTGGAGGGAGATCAGCGGGCCCAGCGAGCGCGCCCAGGCCTCGTACGTCGACGGGTCCTTCGAGCGCGGGCTGGGCAGCGGCGTCAGGGCGACGGACGCGCAGCGAGGGAAGAGCCGCTCCATCATCGGGGTGCTGTCCTTGTCGGCGAGGACGCCGAAGACGAGGTGCACGGGCCGGCCCTGGGCGAGTTCGTCGAGCGCGGCGACCAGCACCTCGACGCCCGCCGGGTTGTGGGCGCCGTCCAGCACGACGGGGGGCGTCCCTTCGATCCGCTCCAGCCGTCCGGGCCAGCGGGTGGCGCTCAGCCCGCGAGCGAGGGCCTCGGTGGTGAGGGGAAATCCCGCCTGTCCCAGCGCCTCCAGGCACGCCAGCGCCGTGGCTGCGTTCTGCGTCTGGTGCGCCCCGGCCAGCGGCAGCGCGAGCCCGCTCACGGCGAGCCACCTCCCGCGGAAGCGGAGGCCGTCCGCCGCCTTCTCCGCCGAGAAGTCGCGCCCTTCGACGCACAGCTCGGCGCCCTGCTGTTCGGCGATCCGCTGGATCACCTCCATCGCCTCAGGCTCCTGACGGCTGGAGATGACGGGCACGCCGCGCTTGATGATCCCCGCCTTCTCGCGCGCGATGGCCGCCAGGGTGTGCCCGAGGTACTCCTGGTGATCGAAGGACACGGGCGTCACGCAGGTGACGCGCGGCGCGCAGGAGGTGGTGGCGTCGAGGCGACCGCCGAGGCCGGTTTCCAGTACGGCGAGGTCCACGCGCTCCTCGGCGAAGTGGTGGAAGGCCACCAGCGTCCCGAGCTCGAAGTACGTGAGCTCATGCTCCTCGCCCAGCACCTCGACGACGTCGGCGATGCGCGTCCCCAGCGTGCGATCGTCGATGTCGCGGTCGCCCACGCGGAAGCGCTCGTTCACCCGGACCAGGTGCGGCGAGGTGTAGAGCCCGACGCGGTAGGTGGTGGACAGGCACGCCGCGGCGATGGCGCAGGTGGAGCCCTTGCCGTTGGTGCCGGCGACGTGCAGCGCGGGGACGCGGCGCTCCGGGTGGCCGAGGCGCTCGAGGGCGCGCTGCACCCGCTCGAGGCCCATCTTGATGGAGGAGGGCGAACGTCCGGCCAGGTGCGCGAGCGCCGCCTCTGGGGACAGTCGCCCCACGACGCCGCCTCAGGAGGCCAACAGGCCGAGGATCTGCACGATCTTCGCGCGCAGGTCCTTCCGCTGGACGATGGCGTCGATCATCCCGTGCTCGAGGAGGAACTCGCTGCGCTGGAAGCCCTCGGGGAGCTTCTGGCGGATCGTCTGCTCGATGACGCGCGGGCCTGCAAAGCCGATGAGGGCGCGCGGCTCGGCCAGCATCACGTCGCCCAGCCAGGAGAAGGACGCCGCCACGCCGCCGGTGGTGGGATGCAGCAGCACCGAGATGTACGGCTGCCGCACCTCGCGGAACTTGTTGATGGCCGCGCAGGTCTTCGCCATCTGCATCAGCGAGAAGATCCCTTCCTGCATCCTCGCGCCGCCCGAGGAGGAGAAGACGAGCGCCGGGATCTCCAGGTCGCGGGCGCGCTCGAAGACGCGCGTCACCTTCTCGCCCACCACGCTGCCCATCGAGCCGCCCATGAACTCGAAGAGGAAGCAGCCCACCGAGACCTTGTGCCCTTCGATGTTGCCCACGCCGCTGATGAAGGCGTCGTTCTCACCGAGCGCCTTGCGCGTCGACTTGAGCCGGTCCTTGTACTTCTTGGAGTCGACGAAGCCGAGCGGATCGGTCGGCTCGAGCTGCGCGTCGAACTCCTCGAAGGTGCCTTGATCGAAGAGGTTCTCCAGGCGCGCGCGGGCCGGCCAGGGCATGTGGTGGCCGCAGGCGGGGCACACGTTCCAGTTCTTCTCGAGTTCCTCGCGCAGCAGGATCTCGTCGCAGGAGTCGCACTTGAACCACAGGCCTTCCATGCGGCTCGCGCCCTGGGCGTCCTGGGCCGCTTCCGGAGTGGTGGCGATGCGCGGCTTCTTCTGGAACCACGGCTGGGACATGGCGGGCCTCGTACCGACATTGCTCGCCGAATCCAAGGATTGCCGATGACGCGGCGCGACAGGGGTGCGTGAGAGCGCTTTCCCCAGCGGCGGCCTCGCGCCACAGTCCCCACCGTGCGCTTCACTCCATTCGCCTGTCTTCTGCTGCTGGGCTGCACCTCCGCGCCGCTCCCCGAGGTGTCCGACGAGTCGTGGCAGGCCAGCGAGGGCACGTGCGAAGCAAGCACGGCGACGACGTTCGCGCCCTGCTCCACGGGCTCGGGGCTCTTCGGAGAGTGGATCCTCGACGCGCGGGGCCGGCCCGCGTACCGCTACCGCTTCGATCAACTCGGCGACGAGCGCGCGCGCTTCGCCAACTCGGAGGGACGAGATCGGCGGGATCACTGGGCGGCCATCGGCAACCACCGGGTGAACGTGCTGGCGTTCAACGACGGGCACGTGGAGGTGGTGGATCAGGATCGCGGCGTGACGCACTGGAACGCGTACGACGAGGCGCGGCGGAACTTCTCGGGCGGCTTCGGCTGGCTGGACGACGGCGAGGCGACCTGGAGCACCGCGTGGAAGTGGAGGCCCCAGCCCAGCCGCACCGAGCGTGAGTTCGGCATGGTGTCGGCCAGGTACGTCGTGGAGCACCGCGGCCTCAGGAGCTCTCGCGAGGTGTTCGCGCCGCCGGGGGACGACGCGGTGGTGATCTCCGAGGTGACCCTCACCAACACCTCGCAGCGCGAGCGACGCGTGGCGCACTACGAGTACTGGGACGTGGCGCGGCGGAACATCGAGATCAACTGGATCGTCTCGGGCGATCTCTCGAAGGACATTCCCCAGCAGGTGCGCAGCGAGCGCGACGCCCGCAACGCCGATTTCCGGGAGGCCGTCTCCTGGGACGAGGGCCACCGGGCGCTGATCCTGCGGCGCTCCTTGATGGAAGGAATGAGCCGCCCCGACGCCGGCGCTCCCGATCCCAGGGACTGGTACCCGAACGATCCCTTCCTCGCGGTCCTCGAGGGCGAGGTGAGCGGGGTCTTCACCGAACAGGCGACCTTCTTCGGAGAGGCCGGCCCCGAAGCGCCGGCGGCGGTGGTGACCCGCGCCCCGCCCTCCCCGGCCGCCGCTGGAGTCATCGGGCGCAGCACCTCGGGCAACGGCCAGAGCCGGCTCTTCGTGGTGAAGAGCGAGCTCACGCTGGCCCCTGGGGAGGTGAAGACGCTCCGCTTCGCGTATGGCGCCGTTCCGCACGGCGCCCCCCTGGAGCTGCGCGAGGCGTGGAGCGCCGTCACCGTCGACGACGCGCAGGGTGCGCTCGAGCCGCACCTCCTCCGCCTCGTCAGGCAGGACACGCCGTTCCTCACGCGCGAGCTGGCGTGGCACTCGGCGCAGGTGGAGGCGTCGGTGGGCCGCCGGGAGTACCAGGGCCTGCACGTGGTGCCGCAGGGCTCCTCATACCTCTACCTGCACGGCGCGGACGGCGCGGCGCGCGACGTCGGCCTGTTCGTCCTGCCCCTGGTCTTCACCCACGCCTCGCTGGCGCGCGAGATGCTGGAGCTGAACATGCAGCTCCAGTTCGGCGTGAATCCGCGCTTCAGCTACGCCTTTCAGGGGCACGGGATGCTGGACGACGCGCTGGGGATCCACAACGCGCCGTCGGATCTCGACCTCTTCTTCCTCTGGGCGCTGACGGAGTACGTCTTCGCCACCCGCGACTTCGCCTTCCTGGATCGCCCGGCGCCGTTCTGGCCGAAAGAGTCCCGGCCGGGCGCGACGGTGAGAGATCACCTCCACGACGCGATCCGCCACCTCCTCGACGTGGTGGGCGTGGGGCCGCACGGGCTGATCCGCGTCGGCACCGGCGACTGGAGTGACGGCATCGTCGCCACCTGGGCGCCCGATCGCGCCAGGGCGATCCGCGACGGCGAGAGCGTCCCCAACACGCAGATGGCGCTGTACGTGCTGCCGCGCGTCGCCGAGCTGGTGGAGGACAGAGATCCCGTGCTGGCGATGGAGCTCCGCCAGAAGGTGGCCGCCCTCACCACCGCCCTGCAGACGAGCGGGTGGGCCGGGGACTTCTTCGGTCGCGCCTACTTCGGCGACGGAGTGCTGTTCGGACGGGATCGCGTCGATCTCGAGGCCCAGGTGTGGCCGTTGATCGCCACCGACGCGTTCCCTGCGCTCGCCCAGCAGGACGCCCTCCTGCACGCCGTCCGCACCCAGCTCGAGTCGCCCATCGGCGTCGCCCTCACGCCCGGCGGCGAGGTGTGGCCCGCGATCAGCGTGCTGTGGACCTGGGGCCTGGCCCGGACTGGAGACGGAGCCGGCGCCTGGTCGCACCTCGCGAAGAACTCGCTGCACGAGCGCGCCCGCGCCTTCCCTCACGTCTGGTACGGCATCTGGACCGGGCCCGACGGCGTCTCCAGCGCCACCGGTGAGACGTGGTCGAGCCCCGCGACGCCCATGCGCGACTTCCCCGCGCAGAACAACAACCTGCACGCGCTGGCCCTCTTCGCCGCGCTCAAGGCCGCGGGCGTCGACACCTCGAAGGACGGGCTGACGATCCGCCCGGCGGGCGCCGCGTATGAGCTGAAGAGCGAGCTGCTGGACCTGAAGTGGGACGGGAGCCGCCTCGAGGGGATCTGGCGACCGAAAGGGATGGGGACGGGGAGCATCGAGGTGCGCCTCCCCGACGGGACCAGCCGACTCTTCCCGCGCGGCGGCGGCGAGGTGGCCTTCGCGCTCGGGCCCTGACCTTCAGGCGCTCCCCGCGATCGCCTCGACCTCGGCGCGCGCCTTGGGGATCGAAGCCGTCAGCACCTCCGCGCCCGTCTCGGTGCAGAGGATGTCGTCTTCGATCCGGATGCCCCCGAAGCCCCGCCCGCCATTCATCGCGAGGAAGCGCTCGGCCTTGTCGAAGTGCACCTGCCCCTTGAATTGCTCGCGGAACTCCTTCGACTTGAGGATCGCCGGCACGAAGTAGATCCCCGGCTCGATGGTGAAGGTCATGCCCGGCTGAAGGTCCATGTCCATGCGCAGGTACTGGGTGCCGAACTGCGTGCTGCGCTTGCGGCCTGCCGGGTAGTGGACGCGGTCGCCGAAGGCCTCCAGATCGTGCACGTCGAGCCCCAGCTGGTGCCCGAGACCGTGCGGGAAGAACATCGCGTGGGCGCCCGTCTCCACCAGCGTGTCGGGGCTCCCGCTCATCAGCCCCATCGCCACCAGCCCTTCCGCCAGCACCCGGGAGGCGAGCAGGTGGAGATCGCGGAAGCGGGCCCCGGGCTTCACCGCGGCGATCGCCGCCAACTGGCTCTTCAGCACCAGCTCGTACACGTCGCGGCCTTCGGCAGAGAAGGCGCCTCCCACCGGCCAGCAGCGCGTCACGTCGTTGCAGTAGCCCGTGAGGCTGGCCTCGGGCCCCGCGTCCAACAGCACGATGTCGCCGGCCGCCAGGACGTTCTCGTGTGCGTTGGTGTGCAGCACCTCCCCGCGCACGCTGCAGATCGTGTTGTAGGCGGGCACGCAGCCGCCCTTCGAGAAGGCGCCTTCCACGTGCCCGGTGAGGAGCTGCTCGCTTGCGCCCGGCTTCGAGTGCTTCATCGCCAGGACGTGCGCCTCCCGGGTGATGGCGACCAGGCGGCGGATCTCGGCGAGCTCGTCGGTGGACTTGGAGAGCCGCATCGCGGCGATCGCGTCCAGCACCTCCCCTCTCCCCACCTTCACCGGGTCATCGAAGTCGAGGTCCTCTCCGGTGAGATCCCTCGCCCGCTGCGTCGTCTTGCGATCGGCCACCGCGAGCGCGTCCACCTGGCGGCCCTTCGCCAGCATCGCCACGTGGGACTCGAGCGCCTCGACGTTCATGACGCCGTCGACACCGTGGCGGCTCTTCGCCGCCTCGAAGGACTCCACCTCCCCGTGCCACAGCGCGTCGGCCACCGTCCGCTCCGGGAGGAAGAGGATCACCGTCCCGGCGTCGGGATCGAAGAGGGCCGCGCTGCCCGGCTCGGGGCGCTCGAAGAAGTAGAGGAAGGAGCTGTCGGCGCGGAAGGGGAAGACATTGGCCGGGTAGTTGCGCGAGACGAGACCGCCGGCGAACAGCACCAGCGGGCGATCGAGGCGCTTCAGGAGAGCGGCGCGGCGTTGGGCGAAGTTCATGACGCCCGGCACCCTAGCCGAAGCCGACGATGACGGGGTGCGGCCCCTGTGCTACTCGCGTTGGGGCATGAGAACCGCGCGCACCTTCGAGCTGTCCGGCCCCGAGGGGCTGCGCGTCGAGGACGTGCCGCCGCCCGCGCCAGGACCCGACGAGATCAGGGTGAAGGTGAAGGCGACGGCGCTCAACCGCGCCGATCTCCTGCAGACGATGGGGCTCTACCCCGCGCCTCCGGGCGTGCCCGCCGACATCCCCGGCCTCGAGTACGCCGGTGAGGTCGCCGAGGTGGGCGCGCGGGTGACGCGCTGGAAGGTGGGCGATCGCGTCATGGGGCTCGTCGGCGGCGGCGCGTGGGCCGAGGAGCTCACCACCCACGAGCGGGAAGCGCTGCCGATCCCAGCCGGCCTGTCCTTCTCCGACGCGGCCGCGATCCCCGAGGCCTTCACCACCGCCTGGGACGCGCTGGTCCTGCAGGGGAAGATGTCCGTCGGCAGCCAGGTGCTGATCCACGCCGTGGCCAGCGGCGTCGGCACGGCGGCGCTCCAGCTCTGCCGGGCGTACGGCGCGCACGCGATCGGCACGGGGCGCAGCGAGCGGAAGCTGGAGCGCGCGAAGGCGCTGGGCTTGCCGCGGGCGCTGCTGGTGAAGGGCCCTCCCTTCGCGGACGAGGTGAAGGCGCTGTCGGCCGGCGGCGTCGACGTGGCGCTCGATCTCGTCGGCGGCGACTGGGTGCCGGAGACGCTGGACGCGCTGAAGCCGGGAGGCACCTTGATGCTGGTCGGGCTGGTGGCGGGGGCCTCGGCCGACGTGCCGCTGCGCACGGTGCTGGGCAAGCGGCTGCGAATCCAGGGCACCACGCTGCGCGCACGCGCGGTGGAGGAGAAGATCTCCGTCGCGCGCCAGTTCGAGCAGCGCGTCGTGCCGCTGTTCTCCACGGGGCAGCTCAAGCCGGTGGTGGACGCGGTGCTGCCCATGTCGGAGCTCAAGAGCGCCCTCGCCCGCCTCGCGTCCAACGACACCTTCGGCAAGCTGGTCCTCACCTGGTGAAAGACTCCCATGGCCTTCGATCCCAACGCCGCCGCCCAGCCTGACTCCGGCATCTTCGGACTGCCCCACTCGCCCGAGGAAGCGAAGGTGGTGCTGATCCCCGTGCCCTTCGAGGCCACCACCAGCTACGGCGGCGGCACGGCGGACGGCCCGGCTGCGATCCTCGAGGCGTCAAAGCAGGTCGATCTCTTCGATCTCGACACCGGCAAGCCGTACGAGGGCGGCATCGCCATGCTGGAGGTGCCGGCGCAGGTCCGCGCGTGGAACGACGAAGCCAAACGGCTGGCAGCGCCGATCATCGCGGAGGGCGGCGCGAAGAAGGGAGACCCCCGCCTCGGCCCCGTCGACGCGCTCTGCGAGAAGATGAACGCCTGGGTGTACGAGACGACGAAGCACTGGCTGGGCAAGGGCAAGCTGGTGGGCGTGGTGGGCGGCGATCACTCCACGCCGTACGGCTGCATCCAGGCGCACGCCGAGCGCTACCCGGACCTGGGCATCCTCCACCTCGACGCGCACGCGGACCTGCGGGACGCCTATGAGGGCTTCACCTGGTCCCACGCGTCGATCATGTTCAACGTGGTGCAGCGCCTGCCGGGCGTGAAGCGGCTGGTGCAGGTGGGGATCCGGGACTTCGGAGAGGCCGAGCTCGGAGTGATCCGGGAATCGGGCGGCCGCATCCACACCTTCTTCGATGCGAAGCTGCAGCGGGCGCGGCTCGATGGCATGCCGTGGCGCGAGGCCGTGGAGGCCATCGTGTCGGAGCTGCCGCAGCGCGTGTACCTGTCCTGGGACATCGACGGGCTCGATCCCACGCTGTGCCCGCACACCGGCACCCCCGTCCCCGGAGGGCTGTCCTTCGCCCAGGCGCAGGGGCTGCTCGAGGGGATCCACCGGGCGGGCAAGCAGATCGTCGGCTTCGATCTCAACGAGGTGGCGCCGGGCCCGGACGACGAGTGGGACGCGAATGTCGGCGCGCGGCTGCTCTACAAGCAGATCGGCTGGGCGCTCTTGTCGCAGCAGGCCTGAGGGCTACTCGGCGTTCCAGTCGGAGGCGGGCAGCACCTTCCAGCCCGTGTCCACCTTCGCCGACTTGAAGCGCAGCACGCGCAGGGGCCACTCGCGCGGTGTCTTGGCGGGCCCTTCGGTGCTCAGCACCGTCCACCGGTGCACCTCGATGGAGTACTTGCCCGTAGTGCCGGCCTTCGACAGCACCGCGCGCATCGGGTTCTTCGGGTGCCAGTAGACTTCCTTGCCGACGCGCAGCACGTAGGACAGCACCCCGTGGAACTTCTGGAAGGCGGCGGCCTTCTCCCGCGTGGGAGCGAGCAGCTTGGTGGCTTCTTCCTGGCTCACCTCGGTCATCTTGAGATCGTCGCCCACCTGCTCGACGCCCATCAGCTTGGTGAGGGCGCTGCGGCCGGCCTTGTCGAGGGCGTTCATCATCTGGACGGCGTGGGCGAGATCGCCGTCTTCCTTCTTCACCGGGTCCTTGTTCTTGAACTTCCAGTTCTCCAGCGAGAAGAGCTGCGCGTTCATCGTCACGCCGCCCAGCAGCAGATCCTTCCCGGCCTCGTCGCCAGCGCCGGTGAGGGCGTTCAAGTACGTCTCGGCCACCTTCTTCGCTTCGGAGTCGTCCTGGGCGAGAGCGGGCACGGCGAGCAACACGAGGCAGGCTGCGAAGGCTCTGGACATGGGGGCTCCTCGGGAAGGTGACGGCTGGACGACGTGGCCGCCGGAGGATTCACCGAACCGGGCCAAAACGCCACAGCCTTGGGCACCCCTTTTCGGCCCGGGGGCTCTGGGCTAAGGGCAGCCCTTCCTCGTTCCAGGAGTCCGTGATGTTTCGAACTGTCTCCCTTGCTGTCCTGGCCCCGCTGGCCGCCGCGCTCGTCTTCGTCGCCTGTGGGCCCACCGGGCAGAGCACGTGCGGGCCTTCGTCCTGTGAGGGCTGCTGCGACTCGACGGGCAAGTGCCGCACGGGCGATCAGGTCGACGCCTGCGGCCTCGGTGGCAACAACTGCAACGTGTGCAGCGGCGGCCAGACGTGTGCGGCGAAGCAGTGCGTGCTGCCGGTCGGCGGAGGCGCAGGCGGAGGCATGGGCGGCGGCGCTGGCGGAGGAATGGGCGGAGGGACGGGAGGTGGAGGTGACGACGCGGGCGCCGGCGGGGGTACGGGCGGCGGGGGCGATGACGCGGGCACCGGCGGCGGTTCGGGGATGTGCATGGCCACCACGGTGGCGTGCAGCGATGCGGCGATCATCGAGCTCGATCTCAAGACGCCGGTGTCCCCCGACGGCGTGACGTCCAACGTGGCCGACGGGACGGGCTGGCTCAGCACCATCGACGCGCGCGCGGGAGGGCTGACGCCGACGCAGAGCTACGTCTACGCGAAGTTCACCGCGACGGGGCTGGTGAAGGTGGAGTTGGGTGACGAGGCCGCGCTGGACAGCATGGACTGGGACATCGCCTTCCGGCGCTTCGTGATCCGCTTGAACGGCGGAGACTCCGGGCCGTCGTGCGTCAGCGCGGGAGTCATGCCTCCGGGCACGATGTACGACACGGTGACGTCGCCGCCGGCGGGGCTCGTCTATGAGGTCGACAACTTCCTCGACCGGCCGACCGCCTGCACCTTCATCGACGACGGCTCCGGCCTGACGACGTCTCCCAACACGGCGCTGGACGCCTTCTACGAGTACACCACCTGCGTGCGGATGACGGGCCGGGTCTTCGTCGTGCAGACGCGCGACGGCCGCCACATCAAGCTGACGGTGACGACGTACTACGCGACGACCGCCGCGCAGACCTCGTGCAACACCACAGGCAACTCGAACATGACGCCCGGGGGCACAGTCCGGCTGCGCTGGCAGTACCTGGACTGACGGCCGTGCGGCGCGCGCTCTGCTTCCTGCTGTTTTTCGCCGCGTGCGGAGATCTGGCGGCGGTGCGTCCTCCGCATGCGCTGGCCAGCCGCGCCGATGAGCTGCGGCCGACGGACACCACCAGCCCGTTGATGTACCGGTACCTCCCGACGGACGTGGTGGAGTCCTACGCCGTCGACGGGGGCGACTTTCGCGTGCACTTCACGCGGGCGGGCGTCAACTCGGTGCCCCTGGCGGACGTGAACGACAGCGGCGTGCCGGACTTCGTGGAACAGGTGAGCGGCGTGTACGAGTCGGTGGGGGCGACCTACCACCAGACGTTGGGCTTCCGGCGCCCGCTGTCCGACGCGACGGTGACGCCCAACGGTGGAGACGCGC
The DNA here is from genome assembly GCA_040752975.1 of Myxococcota bacterium. Lineage (GTDB taxonomy): Bacteria > Myxococcota > Myxococcia > Myxococcales > Myxococcaceae > JADLDB01. Next base: position 3,222 of record JBFMHF010000026.1, on the reverse strand, counting down.
GCTTCGACGTCTACCTGCTCGACTTCAACCTCACCGCCGACGGCGCGTTCCGCATCGACGCGTGCCCGACGGGACAGACGTGCATCGGGTACGTGGTGCAGGAGAACGACTTCGCGGGCTACGGCTACCCCAGCCTGACGGAGGCCACGCGGATCCTCGGCAGCCACGAGTACTTCCACGGGATTCAGGCGGCGTACGACAACGGGCAGGACGTGGTGGTTTCCGAGGGCACCGCGGTGTGGGGCACGGAGACGTACGATCCTTCCAGCGGCGACTTCGAGGCCTTCATCGACGGCTACCTCGACCGGCCCGATCGCTCGCTGGACTCGCCTCCGCCCGGTCCGGTGCCGTCGTTTGCCTACGGCTCGGCGATCTTCTTCAAGTTCCTTTCGGAGAAGTACGACGACGCGATCATCCGGAAGCTGTGGGAGCGCCTGGAGAATGGGCAGGGCGATCCCTCCGAGCCCGCCGACCGGGCTGATCCGACGTGGATCATCCAGCTCGATGCGCTGCTCAAGCGAGACTACCAGTCGAGCTTCGCGCAGGCCTTCCGGGAGTTCGCGACGTGGAACCTGTACCTGGGCACGGCGGCGGATCCGCAGAGATCCTACGCCAACGGGTCCGCGTACCCGCAGCCGGCGATCACCGACGTGCCGGTGCCGACGTACCGGCCGGCGCTGCGGGTGTACTACGCGTCGACGCAGTACTTCCGGGTGGCCTCCAACGGGCGGGCGGCGATGACCGCGGCGCTGGTGGATGATCCGTCGACGCCGGACTCGGAGCTCGAAGGGATGGCGCTGGCCGTGGTGAGCCGCCGGGGCGGCCGGAACGTGGGCTTCGCGGCGCCATTGGACGTGCAGACGCCGACGGCCACGGAGGTGGTGGACACCAGCGGCGGCGCGGAGCTGATCGTCGCGGTGATCAACACGGCGCGGGAAGGCAACGGCGCAGTCCTGAGCAAGCGGCCGAGCCTGTGCGCGGGCACGCTGGACGAGGTAAACGTGTGCCGGCTCTCGTACAACCCCACCCTCGACGCCGGCGTGCCGATGCCGGACGCGGGAGTCGAGGACGCGGGGCTCACCACCGATGGCGGGGTGGACGCGGGGATGAGCGAGACGGACGGGGGAGTCGAGCCGACGCCGATGCCCCAGGGGTGCGGCTGTGGCGCCACCGCGGGGGCGCCGTGGGTGCTGGGGCTGATCGTGTTGGCGCTGCGCGGCCGCCGGCGTCGGTGAAAGCGTCGGGCGCGAGTGGCCGCTGATTCTGGGCGTGACTTGTGCTGTTCCGACGACACTTTTCACGCCCAGATCGCCGATTTTCTTGCAGCACCTGAGGACCTTGCGTCGGGCCGCGGGGCTGTCTCACAGCGCGAAGGCTCTCGGCGAAGGCGCAGAGGCGGGCCGGGAGACGGATTGCTCACGAGCTGCAAGCCCCGCTGCGCAGCTTCGCCCCGCATCCCGCGCCGTTGACCGCTACGCTGCTGCAGCAACTTCGCCATCAGCCGTGCCTCCACAAAGCCTGCGCGTGGGGAGCTCTCCGTGGGCGTCCTCTGGCAGATTGAGGGGATGCGCCGCGTCTGGGTGGTTGGGTGTCTGTTCGGCCTCGGCTGTGGAGCGACCCTGGCGACACCTGACGCAGGCGGGCGCGGAGACGGCGGCGCGTGGGACGCCGGCGAAATCGCTGACGCGGGTGACGACGACGCCGGGCCGGGTGCCCCCGACGGTGGTTCGTTCGACGGTGGTTCGTTCGACGCGGGGGGAACGGACGCTGGCCGGGCTGACGGCGGCCGCGGCGATGCGGGCGCTGCGGACGGCGGCCCCGGGGATGGCGGTGACGAGCTGGGGTTCGACCCATCGGTGTGCCCGTGCACGCGGGAGATCCTCACAGGGGAAAGCACCGTCGACCTGTCCTCCCTGGACGCAGGGTCGGTCGTCTGCCTGCGCGCCACCACCGCCGCCACGCGCGGGCGGCTGACCATTACCGGGCTCAACGGCACCGCGGCGTCGCCCGTCCTCATCCGCAACTGCGATGGGCAGGTGACGGTGTCGTCCAGCACCACCGGGGCCCCATTGACACTCAGCGGCCGCGGCTTCCGCGTGAGCGGCGGGGGCGCGCCCGGCGTCACCTACGGGCTCAAGTTCACCGGGCCGTCGGCGTCCTTCCTCGTCTCGGTAGGCCGCGCGAGCGAGTTCGAGCTCGACCACCTCGAGCTGACCCAGTCGTCCTTCGCCGGAATCACCGCAAAGGTGGACCCCAGCAGCACCTCGTGCGGGGTGGGCGATCGCCGCTACGACTCGTTCGTCATGTCAGGCGTGCACATCCACCACAACTGGGTGCATGACCTGCCGAACGGCGAAGGCATGTACCTCGGCAACAGCTTCTACTCGGGAGCGGGCGCGCGGTACTGCTACGCGTCGGGCAACACCACGTGCGATCGCTCGGCGTGCCCCGGCGCCACCGAGCAGTTCCCGCACGAACTCCGGCGCGTGCGCGTGCACCACAACCTCATCCAGCACACCGGGTGGGACGGGCTGCAGGTGGGCTCGGCGGTGGACGACTGTGTCCTGTCGGACAACCGCATCGAGGACTATGGCGAGCTGGCGGTGGCGAGCCAGCAGAACGGCATTCAGGTGGGCGAAGGCTCGTCGTGCATCGTCGAGCGGAACACAGTGACGCGCGGGCCGACCGGCATCAACGTGCTGGGCATCGGCGACGTGGTGGTACGCAACAACCTCGTCACCGACTTCCGGTCGGTGGGCGTCGTCATCAATCCGCGCCCGACGCCGCTCGCGACGGACATCGTGCCGACGGGCTACCGCGGGGGCTTCACCGTCTCCTTCGACACGCTCGTGTCCGGCGCCGGCGCCACCAACGCCCTCGTCGACGTCAATGCCGCGGCGGTCGGCGACGTCACCGTCGTCGACAACGTCATCTCGAACAACCTCATCGTCTTCCCCACGTCGAGTTGGTTGCGCCGCACCGACGCGCGGTATGGGTGGACGGTGGCGGGGAACCTGCAATTCCCCAGCGCGGGCGCAGCGGGCCTGGGCCCGGACTTCTGCCCGAGCCCCACGTCCACGGCGGTCGACGCCGCCGACGCGGGCCCGGCCGTCACGAGCGACCTCCGGGGTGCCCCCAGGCCACTGGGTGCAGGGCCGGACGTCGGCGCGCTCGAGTGCCACTGAAGCTCCCGAGGTCGCCTGCCATGTCCGCTCGCGTCCG
>JBFMHF010000025.1:0-60497 GCA_040752975.1 Myxococcota bacterium | reverse complement strand
GTTGGCCCGGCGTGAGCCGCTCCGCCTCGCGGCAGTCGGCGATCGCGTCCTCATCCTTGCCGAGGTGACTGCGGGCCAGCGCGCGGACCTGGAAGAGGTAGCCGAAGTCCGGCTGGAGGGAGATCGCTCGGGAGGCAGCGAGCTCGGTGTCTGCCCAGCGCGACTTCTCCGAAAGGGCGCGCGCCCGGAGCGAGAGCACGGGCCCGTCTTCACTGGCCCCTGTCTCCCGCCAGCCCTCCGTCAACGAGATGACGGTGTCGAAGTCTCCGCGGGCGTCGGCCGCGTGCACCTGCGCGAGGATCCGCGAACGCTCGTGCACCACCGGCAGGGGATGCAGCGAGGCCACCACCAGCGCCGCGATCGCCCCGCCGGCGAGGGCGAAGCGGCGCAGTGCCACGTCGCCTTCGAGGTCGGGCCGGAGCGTCCAGGTGAGCGAGAGACCAGCCGCGAGCCCACCCGCGTGCGCGAAGTTGTCGAACCCGGCGAAGGCGCCCACGACGAACCACAGCGCAGCCATGCTCAGGTTTCTCTGATGGGCGGGGTGCTGCCAGAGCGCCTTCCACGAACCCACCTTGAAGCGCAGGAGTGCGAAGGTCGCGCCCACCACTCCGAAGAGCGCACCCGAGGCGCCGGCCGCCACCGCGTCGTGGCCGATCACGCTCGTCGCCGACCCGGCCAGCCCACTGAGGACGTACAGGACGAGGAAGCGGGGCGCTCCAAGAGCCTTCTCCACCGGGGCTGCCCACTGGAACCCGGCCCAGCAGTTCCACACCAGGTGGACGATCCCGATGTGCAGGAACATCGAGGTGAAGAGGCGCCACCACTCGCCTTGCCACACCAGGCCGCGCCAGACCGCTCCGAAGCGCAGCAGCGTCGCGGTGTCCTTCGTGCTGCCGGAGCCTTCCGCCGCGATGAAGGCGAGGATGCACACGAGCAGCAGCGTGGAAGCGGCGGGCGCGGCCAGCAGCCGCCCGAGGATCCCGTCCGGCTTTCCCTGGGGGTTCACCGCGGGCACAGTACTTCGCGGGCCGTCACATCTTCGCGAAACAACGTGATTTGGCCGGAAGACCAAGAGGCCGCTTGACCGAGGTCCTTCAGTTGAAGGAGAGTCCTTGGTCGCGTGACCAACACTCAGAGTTCAGCGGGCGGCACTCCGGAAGGCGCGGCAGACCCGTCGGACGAGCGGATCCTGCTCGCGGCGGGCCGGCTGTTTCGCGAGAAGGGCTTCGCGGCGACGACGGTGCGGGAGATCGCGCAGGGGGCGGGGATGCTGCCGGGCAGCCTGCACTACCGCTACGCGTCGAAGGACGACGTGCTGGTGGCGTTGATGGAGCGGGGGGTGAAGCGGGCGATCTCCGCGGTGACGAAGGCGATCGCCGCCACGCGCGATCCGGTGGAGCGGCTCAAGCTGGGCCTGCGCGCGCACCTCGAGCTGCTGTGCCAGGGCGACGACTCGCTGTACGTGCTGCTGTACGACTTTCGATCGCTCCCCGAAGGCGCGCGCGAAGGCGTGGAACGTTCGCGCGGCCGCTACGAGGCCTTCTGGGACGGCATGCTGTACGAGGCGTGGGGCACTGGCCGCTCCCGTTCGGCGCTCGATCTGGAGTTGGTCCGCCAGTTCGGCATGGGCGCGATCAACTGGGTGGCGACCTGGTACCGCCCCGACGCTGGCCGCACGCCCGCGCAGATCGCAGACACGTTCTGGACCTACCTCGCCTTTGGACTGATGGCCGAGGCGGCGCGGCCCTCCGACGTGGAAGGCCTCTTTCAGAAGCTGCTCACGCCTCCCGGGGAGAAATGACCATGGCGCTCACCGACACGTTCGCCCACGTCGTCAACACGCTGCCGCTGGTGAAGGACGCCACCGCGTCGGGGAACTTGAGAGTCTTCCAGTCGCTGCTCGGGCCTGCCTGGCGGGGCATGGTGCAGCAGCGCGGCAAGGCCGAGCCCACGACGCAGATGCCGGTGCATTACCAGGCCCACTTCGACTGGAACTACCTGCGCAACCGCCCGCAGCTGGCGCGCCTCTTCGACGCCGCCAAGTCCGCCCAGTGGCACCCGCAGCGCGATCTCGACTGGACGCAGAGCGTCGATCCGCTCTCCGACGAGGCGCCGCTGTTGCCCTGGGACTTCCTGCCGGTGGCCCACCTCGAGCGCTTCAAGTCGGCGGACGCGAAGCAACGCGCCGAGGAGCGCCGGGGCATCACCGCGTGGCTCCTCTCGCAGTTCCTCCATGGAGAGCAGGGCGCCCTGTTCGCCGCCTGCCAGGTGACCGAGGCCGTGCCGTGGCTGGACGGGAAGCTGTACGGCTCCACGCAGGTGGTCGACGAGGGCCGCCACGTCGAGGTCTTCCACTCGTACCTGACGACGAAGCTCGAGAAGAAGTACGAGATCAACGACAACCTCTACGTCGTCATCGACGCGCTGATGAGCGACAGCCGGTGGGACATGAAGTTCCTCGGCATGCAGATCATGATCGAGGGCCTGGCCCTGGGCGCCTTCGGGATGATCCAGCAGAAGACGCGCGAGCCCCTGCTCAAGCAGATGCTCACCTACGTGATCACCGACGAGGCGCGGCACGTGCACTACGGCGTGCTGGCGCTCCAGGAGTTCCTGGCCGAGCTGTCCGAGAAGGAGCGCTGCGAGCGCGAGGACTGGGCCTTCGAGGTCTCGTTGTTCCTGCGGAACCGCTTCCTCGCCCACGAGTTCTACGACGAGTACTACGGCCACCTGATGAGCCGCGCCCAGTGGGACAAGCTGGTGCTCGAGTCCGAGATGATGCGCGTCTTCCGGCAGACGATGTTCAAGCGGGTGATCCCCAACTTGAAGCGCATCGGCCTGTTCAGCGAGCGGATCCGTCCAAAGTACGAGGAACTCGGGCTGGCGCAGTACGAGCACGGCAAGGCCGCCCCGGAGCTGACCGCGGACGATCTCGTCAACGATCGTGGGTGAGCACTACCTCCGGCGCGGAACCTCCAAGTGGAGGAGCGGTTGAAGGGCCGCGTTCATCCTGTCGCGGTTCTCACCCTGGTAGACGAGGACGGTCATCACCCCACAAGACTCCCTGTCGTTCGGCTGCCCGAAGCGTCCGATGAAGTGGTCGGCCTCCCCTGGTCGAGAATCGCACAGTCGATGGGGAGGCCCTCCCGGTCATGTCTGCGGGTGTTGATCCACCAGTCAGGAACGCCGTCCGCTCGGATCTGGAGAACGACCGGCTTGGAGTCGGCCATCACTGCCACGGGTTTCGCGTTCCAATAGGTCGCGACGCACCGAGCCAGCGGCGCTCTCTTCGCGGCGCGCTCAAAACAGGTGACCGGTTCTGGCTTGAGCTGACCGATTTTCCTGACGTTGGGCAGGAGTGGAATCACGCGCCACAGCCCCAGGAGAATCGTTGCGACCACGGCCAGGGTGGTCACGGCCCGTTGCCACTTGATCACTTGTAGACCGCAAGGAACCAGGAGAGTCAGCGCCAACCAAAAGGAGACGAAGTATCGACTCTTCCAGATTCCGACCTCGGCTCCGATCAACCACAGACCGAAGAGGGAGCTGAGGACCGTGAGCCAGGCTGTGACGACCAGCGTGCGTCCATTCCGTTCACGGGCAACGAAGAGAGCGAGCAACCCCACGAGCAGCGAAACCACAACAGGAGCGCTCTCGGCCACGGTCGCGCGCGACAGGAAAATACGAAGTGCGTCTGACGACCGCCCGGGGACGATGAGGGGCTGCTGGGGTGGAATGGGCAGAAGACCGTGAAGGTAGATCCCCAGCCCGCATGCCGACACCAGCCCTATGAGGCCGAGAACCCGAGTGCGGCCTTGGTGGGTCCGAAACGTCAACCACAGCAGCGCGGGAAGTGAGGTGATAACGAACAGTGGGTTGGACGCGCTCGTGAGGAGGCTCAAGAGCGAGGCGACAGCGATGCGGCGAGGGCTGGCCTGGAGTAGGAGGCACATGCAGGCGACCGCGACGAGCGCCTGCCCCCCATGATCGGAGAGGGCCACCAGCGGCGTCGGAAAATCCAGGCCGCCAGGTCTCATTCCGATGAGGAGCAAAGAAAAGAGCGCCACCGTCTGTACGCCGGCATTAGGAGCGACCAGCCGGCTCGCTAGCACGCGCAGTAGGGCTGCCGTGGCAATGGGTAGGGCGATGGCGACAGCAATGAAGGTCCAGTGAGCGCTGCTGCTCACCACCCGCGCGGCGGAATAGATGAGAAGGTCGGGAAACAAGTAGCCCGAGTGGGTCAACGCCCATTGGTCCAGTCGCCCACCGCTGGCCAGATCGTCGAACAGCGCAGGGAGATACTGGAGGTCACTGTGAAGGAAGAGCTGAATGCTCTGGATCGAGTCGTAGGCGCCGAGCACGACCCATGCGATTGCGAGGCCGACCGACACCCACACCAGACGCGTAGTCCCAAGCGGGCCGGAACTGGGCTCCTGCGCTGGATTCATGTCGGTCCCCACCAGTCCAAGAGGCGCGCCCGGAGCAAGGTCGTCGTGAAGGGCGAGGCGACAGGTTTACCGGGGATGGCGGCGCGCGCCATCTGGACTTTGATGGTGTGGGAACCGGCCGACACAGTGGTCCGCTCCGCCAGTCCAAAGGGGATGCACTCGGCTACTCCAGCCTCCGCGTCATAGCAGACGGAAAAAGTGCTCAAAAGGACCAATAGCGAGGAGCAAACCGTAGGTCCACGCACACTTCTCCTGTCAACAGAAAAAGGAGAAGCTCGCCTACTTCTTCGCGGCCAGGAACTTCTCCACGCCCTGCGCCACGGTGACGAAGTTGGGGCGGATGCGCCCGACCAGGAAGCTCTCGACCGCCGGGCCCACCGTGCCCGCCAGGAGCCGCGGCACGCCCTTCACCTTCGCCGCGTCCACCTTGAGCTCGCCCAAGATCCGCAGCTCCGTGTGCCCGTTCACGTCGCGGTACTCGTTGTGCCCGCGCGCGTCGACCGCCTCCTTGAAGGCCGGCACCACCGTCATCCACTCGCAGCGCCACTCCGCCGGCTTCCAGGTGGCGTGGTCATCCCACTCCAGCAGATCCTCCGACAGGAACTTCCGCACCACGCTGGGGATCTCACCGCCGCCCTTCCAGCGGTTGACGAGCTTCGTCACGTCGCCTTCCTGGGTGCGCTGGCTCACGGTGATCGCCCGCACGTTCTCCAGGTACGGCACCAGCTCCGGCAGGTGATCGCGGTAGGCGGCGAAGACCTGCTCACGGGGAAAGGCGATGCGGGCGGTCACTTCGATCTTCATGGGCGTGCTCCAGGGAGGATGCTGCCGACGTCGGGAGGGGTGAAGCTGAAGGTGGGGGACAGGCCGGGCGCCATCAACGAGGCGGTCAGCTCGCTCGAGGGCGCGAAGGCCGGGAAGGTGGGGTCGACCTTCGACGGCCCGGCCACCGTCTTCTCGACGATCATCGACGAGTACTGATCGAGCGAGGACTCGCGCGTGTTCCCGTTCATCACCACCTCGAAGCCCATCTGCTCGGCGTAGGCGCGCACGCCAGGGATCTTCGACTGCATCGGCGCGTAGCTCTCGGGCGCCACGCCGTTCTCGCTCACCACGAAGGGGCCGTCGGGCGTCACCACGCAGAGCGACATGTTCCCCAACGTGTGGCCGCGCGTGTCGAGGATCGCGACGCCGCGCCCCAGCTTCACGTCGCCGTCCAGCAGCACCACGCGCTCGGCCGGCACCTTCCACCCGTCAGGCACGTACCAGACCAGGCTCATCGGGTGCAGGTCGTTCACCTCGTCCCACTCGGCCTTCATCACCAACAGCTTCGCGTTCGGAAAGTACGCCGGCCCGCCGCCGCCCAGCCAATGCCTCAGGTCCTGCACGTGGAGGTGATCGTACGCGATGAAGTCCACGTCCGCCGGGGTCAGCCCCGCCTTCGCCAGGTGCTCCTCCACCGTGCCGAAGTACGTGGGGATCACCTTCTTCGAGAGGAAGTCGCCGAACTTCTTCGTCAGATCCGCGTAGAACACGGCCGCGCGCGACCGCTCCACGTCGGTGGGGTTGAAGAGCAACGTCTTGCGCCGGCCCTCGTGCTCGAACTGCACGATCTGCATCCGGTTGGTCATCATCACGAAGGGCGCCGGAGACAGGGCCCCGCTCGAGAACGCGTAGGTGGTCGGGTAGGGGAAGGTGACGAGGCGGTGCGTGCTGCACGCCAGCACCGGGCCGTCCGCGAGCAACGCCTCCCTCGTCGCCAGGGCTGCCCGGCGCAGCTTCCGCAGCCGCTCGGCGGCGCCCGACTCCCCCCACGCCTCGCGCAGGCCGCCGGGGAGTGGCACGAAGGGATGGGACATGGCTGCCTCCTACTCGTCGTCTTCGCTGGAGCGGCGCTTCCTGGAGCCGCTGTCGTCTTCTTCTTCGTCGTCTCCCCCGCCGCGTCGCTTCTTTGCAGGAGGCTCCTCTTCCGTCTCGTCGTCGTCCTCGTCGTCGTCGCCCCGGCGTTTCTTCTTCGCGGCGGCTTCTTCCTCCTCCTCCTCCGCGGCCGTCTTCTCGCGGCGCGGCGACGCGACGGCGATGGTGAAGCCCGGGAAGATGGCCCAACCCAGGCCGCCGCCGCCACTCAGCACGTTGTCGGGGTTGCCCATCACCCTCGTCGTCTGCGTCGTGGCGATGCCCGGCTGGATCGCGAAGGCGATCTCCGGCCGCAGGTGCACCATGCCGAACGCGATGTCCATGCCGACGGATGCGGCGACCTGGTGCCCGATGCTCACGGTGACGGCTTCCGCGTTGTCGCTCACGTTGCCCGAGCCCTGGACGAAGGTGCTGCGGCTGCGCAGCAGCTGGAAGTCGTAGCCCACCCCGGCGAAGAAGCCGCTGCGGTGCGACACCAGGAACTTGAGGCCCCCGAGAAAGCTGAAGGCGTTGGTGGACGCCGGCGCCGTCTCGCTCTGCACGCCGTTGGCGCCCGCCACGTAGATCGCGCTGCGCGTGCTGCCGTACCCGAAGGCCACCGCCGGCAGGAGCGCCACGTGGGCCACCTTCGACTTGTTCAAGGTCCACTTCACGCCCGGCTGCAGCCCCGCGGCGCTGGCGTGCACGTTGAGCGCGACCTGATCGGTGAAGCCGTACTGCAGGTTCGCCTCGGCCCCGGGGAGCGCGAAGGTGTTGCTGCTCTTCTGGTTGGTCTGCGTCTCCCCGCCCACGGTGGTGGTGGTGAAGGGAGGGTCGCTCTGGCCGCCGTACTGCACGCCCGTGAAGACGCCCACCTCCATCGCGCCCCGGCCCACGGGCGCGGCCATCTGCCCCAGCGTCATCGAGCGCGGCATGACGCAGCCCATCGCTCCCGCGCACACCGCCAGCACCAGCCAGGATCGCATCGTCTCTCCCGGGAAGAAAAGTCCGGCGCGCATGCTACAAGCTACGCCGCGAATGGCACGGAGAACCGGCAGCAGCGACGACTCGCACGCGCTCGATCCCGCGCTCGCCAACGACGAGCAGCGCCTCGAAGCCAGCCTCCGCCCGCGCACCTTCGAGGAGTACGTGGGGCAGGGGAAGGTCGTCGAGAAGCTGAAGGTGTACGTGAAGGCCGCCAGGGCGCGCAGCGAGGCGCTCGATCACTGCCTCTTCTCCGGCCCACCCGGCCTCGGCAAGACGTCGCTCGCCCACATCATCACCGCGGAGCTCGGCGTCGCGCTGCACGTCACCAGCGGCCCTGCCCTCGAGAAGAAGGGCGACCTCGCCGGTTTCCTCACCAACCTCGCTCCCCGAGACGTCCTCTTCATCGACGAGATCCACCGCCTCTCCGCCGCCGTCGAGGAGTACCTCTACCCCGCGATGGAGGACTACCGGCTGGACATCACCATCGACTCCGGGCCCGCCGCCCGCGCGATGAAGATCGATCTCCCGCCCTTCACGCTGATCGGCGCCACCACCCGCACGGGTCTGCTCACCTCGCCGTTGCGCGACCGCTTTCAGATCCAGGAGCGGCTCGACTACTACACGCCGGCCGATCTCGAGCGGATCCTCAAGCGCAGCGCCAACATCCTCCACGTGAAGCTGGACGAGGACGGCGCCCGGGAGATCGCCCGCCGCAGCCGGGGCACCCCCCGCATCGCCAACCGACTGCTCCGCCGCCTGCGCGACTTCGCCGAGGTGGAAGGCACCGGCGTCATCACCCGCTCCCTGGCCGATACCGCGCTGCGTCGACTGGACATCGATCCCTCGGGGCTGGATCAGATGGATCGCCGCATCCTCCTCACCATCATCGAGAAGTTCTCCGGCGGGCCGGTGGGCGTGGAGACGATCGCCGCCGCGGTGGGCGAAGAGCGCGACACCATCGAGGACGTCTACGAGCCCTACCTCCTCCAGGAGGGCCTCCTCACCCGGACGCCGCGCGGTCGCATCGCCACCGGCCGGGCCTGGGAGTACTTTGGGAAGATTCCTCCCCGATCCACCACCCAGGGCGATCTCTTCTAGCGCGTCTGATCCCCACGTCAGAGCAGCTAACCCGTGAAAATTCTGGCGTTTCTGTCAGGCTTCCAGAATTCCTGATTGGAGCATCGACGCTCCACACAGTGATTTCGCGTGGTTTTTCGAGACGATCCGCCAGTTTCGTGGCATACCCGTTGCCTCAACAACGCGCCGCAGCAACGACACCGACGCGGGACGGGACATGGCCGGAGAGGGATTGCAGCAGCGGACGTTGAAGCGGGCGGTCACCATCGAAGGGGTGGGCCTGCACAGCGGGGCGAAGGTGAAGCTGAGGCTGATGCCCTCGGCGCCCAACACGGGCCTCTTCTTCGTTCGCGTCGATCTGCCACACCAGCCGATCATCCCCGTGCAGGCGCGGTACGTGACAGACACGGCGCTGGCCACCACGCTGGGCAAGGACGGCGCGAAGGTCAGCACCGTGGAGCACCTGCTGGCGGCGCTGCAGGGCCTGGGGCTGGACAACCTCCGCATGGAGATCGACGGGCCCGAGGTGCCGATCATGGACGGCAGCGCTGCGCCCTTCGCCCAGCGCATGGCCGAGGCCGGCTTCCGGCTGCAGGACGCGGCCAAGAAGTTCCTGGTGATTCGCCGGACGGTGACGGTGACGGACGGGGACAAGTACGCGACCTTCTCCCCGGCGAAGCGCCTGCGCATCGACTGCACCATCGACTTCAAGCACCCGTTGATCAGCGATCAGCAGTTCACCCTCGAGTTCAACGAGCGCGCCTTCCAGCGCGACGTGGCGCCGGCCCGCACCTTCGGCTTCCTGCGCGACGTGGACAAGCTGCGCTCGATGGGCCTGGCCCGGGGCGGCTCGCTGGACAATGCCGTGGTGGTGGACGACTTCTCGATCCTCAACCCGGAAGGGCTGCGCTTCCCCGACGAGTTCGTCCGCCACAAGCTCCTGGACGCGCTGGGAGACGTGGCGCTGCTGGGCCTGCCGGTGATCGGCGCGCTGACGGCCTTCAAGACGGGCCACGCCCTCAACCAGAAGCTGGTGGCGCAGGTGCTGGCCGATCCGGCGAACTACCGGGTGGTGCGAGCGCGGCTCGATGCGAGATCGGACGAGCTCGAGCTGGTCGAATCGGAAGGCGTGCTGGCGCCCACCGCCGCCTGACTCACGAAAATCCGTCGCGACGTAGGCGAGGGCCTCCCGTCCTTTCCGGGGGATGACTGCGCGCGGGCCTCGTACGAGACTTGCTGGCCTCCCGCGGCCCCTCATGCGCGCCCCGTTCCTCAGCGCCGTCTGCCTCGTCCTCGCCGGGTGTTCGCCCGAGGCCTTGCGCGCGGTGGAGGGGGAGGTGCGGGTGCAGCCCAGGGCGCTGGACTTCGGCCAGGTGATCGAAGGGCAGGCCGCCGAGCGCACGCTGGAGATCGGCAACTTGAGCCGCGGGCCCGTGGAGGTGACCGTCTCCGTGGACGGGCGCGCCTTCTCGATCCTCGACGCCCCGGAGCGCCTGCCAGTGGGGAACTTCGAGCTGCGGGTGCGCTTCCGGCCCGACGCGGAAGGGACCTACGCGGGGTCCTGCACGATCTCCCCTGGAGGCGTCGCGCCCATCCTCGTGCCGTTGTCCGGCGAGGGGGCGCCCATTCCGGAGTGTCGCCCCACCGAGGCGTGCCGGGTGAGCGCCTGGAGCGCGGAGGCGGGCCGCTGCGTGGAGGCCCCCGCTCCGGACGGGACGCCGTGTGAAGCGGAGTGCCTCACCGGGGGCAGGTGCGCGGCGGGGCGCTGTGTCGGAACTCCGGAGGACTGCGAGGACGGCAACGCCTGCACGGTGGACAGCTGTCACCCCGAGCGCGGCTGCGAGCACCAGGCGCTCGTGCAGTGCCCCGGGGCGGGGCCCTGCCTGGTGGGCGTGTGCGATCCCGACGCGGGGTGTGGCCTGGCGCCGGCGGAGGACGGGACGCCGTGCGGGCCGCGCAGAGACTGCAACGCCGCCGACGTGTGCATCGCGGGCGCGTGCGTGCTGCGCGATCCACCGGATCAGTTCATCTGCGCCGACGAGAGCCCGTGCCAGGGCGAGGGGCGCTGCCAGGGCGACGTGTGCGTGCGTCCGCCGGCGGTGGCGATCGCGCCGACGTGGCAGCGCGGGGAGACGGAGGCCGATGGCGGGCCCAACGAGGCGTGGAGCGACGTGCTGCTGGAGCAGGACGGAGGGGTGACGCTGTCGAGCTACTTCCTGTCGCCGCAGCTGCTGGGCGCGACGTCCTTCATGCCCGTGTCGCTGCCGGGCGTGGCGCGGCGGTGCATCCACTGGCGCGGGCAGTTGCTGTGTGCGGACTACCCGCCCAGCGTCAACGCGGGGGTGAGCGCCATCGACGAGGCCACGGGGGCCGTCCTCTGGACGTACGGCTCCATCGCGGCGGATCTCCCGGAGTACGCAGGCCCCACCACGCAGGTCTTCCTCGCGCGCCTCATGGCGATCTCCGAGCAACAGATGGTGGCGCTCTTCGAGTCGCGCACCCTGAATCCCGACGGCTCGGATCCGCGCTGCCGGCGCTTCGCGCTGGTGGTGCTGGACGCGCAGGGCAGGGCGGTCGCCGCGCGCCGCGTGGAGCACCCGGCCTTCGAGAGCTGCGATCACCCGCACCCCTACGGCGCGGCGGTGGACGTGGCGGGCAACCTCTACCTGGCCTTCACGCCCAGCGGGCAGGACAACCCGGCGACGGCGCTGCAGGACACGCTCTTGATGAGCTGGTCTTCGGTGCTGACGCCGCGGTGGGTGCATCGCGCGTCGGGGCTGCCGGGCGGAGAGCTGTCCGTCGCCGGCGGGTGGCTCTTCCATGAGCGCTCGGCCATCGCCTTCTCCACCGCCACCGGGGCTCCCGGCGGGGCGCTGCCAGTGCCCTTCGGGCAGGGGGTGGCCTCGCGCGAGCTCCTCTTCCCCGCGCCGGCGCCCTTCACCACGCGGCTGGAGGCCTTCGACGGCGCAAGCCTCTCGTCGAAGTGGCAGCGACAGACTCCGGGCGTGCCCTGGTACGTGGGGGCGCCGCTCGCGCTGGCTCGGCTCTCGACGGCGCGGGGCCCGCGGCCGGTCGTGCTGGCGTTCGACTTCGACGGCCTCAGCTACTCCCTCGAGGCGACGGACGTGGAGACGACCGCTGAGCTCTTCCGCTGCCCGCTTCAGTTGCCGGAGGCGCCCGTGGTGCTGAGCCCCACGGCGGGAGGGCTGCTGGTGGCGTCGGATCCGCGGCCGCTCTCCGGCACGGGCACCTGCGAGCGCTGCGATCCACGCTACGCGCGCACGCGGCTCACCTTCCGCACCTACCCGCTGCCTGGGCTGTTGCCGGGCGAGGGGCGTTGGCCGGCGGTCAACGGTGGCGTGGGCCATGATCACCGGGAAGATCCCGTGCCCTGAAGTCACCCGACGAAGCGCACCAGGCAGTAGTCCTTCTTCCCCTTCTGCAGCAGGAGGTAGCGCCCGTTGATCAGCGCCTCTGCGCCGAAGGACGCCTTCGGATCCGTCACCTTCTCCTTGTTGACGGACAGGGCGTTGCCCTTGAGCAGCCGGTGCACCTCGCCCTTCGACGGGAGGAAGTGGGACTTCTCGGTGAACAGGTCGATGACGGACACGCCGCCGGCCAGGGCGTCGCGGGGTACGTCGGCCACCGGCACGCCCGCGCCCTTGAAGACGGACTCGAAGCGCTCGTCGGTGAGCGCCTTGAGCTGATCGATGGTGCCCTTGCCGAACAGCACCTCGGTGGCGGCGAGCGCGACCTCGAGCTCATCCTTCCCGTGGACGCGGGTGGTGATGTCCTTCGCCAGCGTCTTCTGCAGGGCGCGCTGCTCCGGGGCCCGGTCGTGATCCGCCTCGAGGCCCTCGATGGTGGGGCGATCGAGCAGGGTGAAGATCCGCACGTACGTCTTCGCGTCCGCGTCCGAGGCGTTGAGCCAGAACTGGTAGAACTCGTACGGGCTGGTGCGCGCGGGATCGAGCCACACATTGCCCTTCTCCGTCTTGCCGAACTTGGTGCCGTCGGCCTTCTTGATCAGCGGGGTGGTGAGCGCGAAGGCCTCGCCACCGTCCTTGCGCCGGATGAGCTCGGTGCCGGTGACGATGTTCCCCCACTGATCGCTGCCGCCCATCTGCAGCTTCACGCCCTTGTGCTTCCACAGCCACCAGAAGTCGTAGCCCTGCACGAGCTGGTAGCTGAACTCCGTGAAGCTCATGCCCTCGCGATCCTCGCCGGCGATGCGCTTCTTCACCGAGTCCTTCGCCATCATGTAGTTGACGGTGATGTGCTTGCCGACGTCGCGGATGAAGTCGAGGAACGACATCGACTTGAACCAGTCGTAGTTGTTGACGATCTCCGCCTGGGAGGGGCCGGGGGAGAAGTCGAGGAAGCGCTCGAGCTGCTTGCGCTGTGCGGCGAGGTTCTTCTGCAGGGTGTCCTCCGACAGGAGGTTGCGCTCCTCCGACTTGCCCGACGGATCTCCCACCATGCCCGTGGCGCCGCCCACCAGAGCGATCGGCTTGTGCCCGGCGTGCTGGAAGTGCAGGAGCGTCATCACCTGCACGAGGTTCCCGACGCCCAGCGAGTCCGCGGTGGGATCGAAGCCGATGTACCCGATGACCCGCTCGTTGCGGAGCAGCGCGTCGGTGCCGGGCATCATGTCGTGCAGCATCCGCCGCCAGATGAGCTCATCGTGGAAGGACGTCGCCATGCCCGCCTCGCTACGGCGAAGTGTCCCGGAAAGCAACGCTTCGGAAGAATGGCCGGGCCGCGCTTGCGGACGGGGCACCGGTGGCCTATGCGGGCGCCCCATGACCAACTCCTTCAAGATCTCCGTCGTCGCGCTGTCGGCCGTCCTGGCCCTCATCGGCTGCAAGCAGGACGCCACCACCAGCGGCGGCGCTGGCTCCGGCTCCACCACCGCCGCGGTGTCGGGCGAGAACCCGTCGATGGTCGTCGCGAAGTACGGCGACAAGACGCTCACCTTGAAGGAGGTCGACGCCACCATCGCGCCCCAGCTCAAGCAGATGGAGAAGCAGAAGCTCGAGCTGCGCCAGCGCGCCGCCGAGCAGATGGCCCTGCAGGAAATGGTGAAGGCCGAGGCCGCCAAGGTGGGCCAGACCGAGGAGCAGTGGTTCAAGGCCAACGTCGACGCCAAGCTGCCCCCGCCCTCCGAAGAGCAGATCAAGAAGGTCTTCGACGAGAACCAGGCGCGGATGCCCCCGGGCGCGACCATCGACTCGATGCGTGAGCAGATCATCGGCTTCCTGCAGAACGATCAGAAGCGCGACGTCACCCTGAAGGCCTTCGATGAGCTCAAGGCGAAGAACAAGTTCCAGCTGCTGCTCGAAGAGCCCCGCGTGGTGGTCGAGGCCAAGGGCCCGTCGCGCGGACCTGCCGACGCCAAGGTCACCATCGTCGAGTTCAGCGACTTCGAGTGCCCCTTCTGCAGCAAGGCCGAAGACTCGGTGAGCAAGGTGATGGAGCAGTACGCCGGCAAGGTGAAGCTGGTGTTCCGCCACTACCCGCTGCCCTTCCACTCGCATGCCGCCAAGGCCGCCGAGGCGTCCGCCTGCGCCGACGAGCAGGGCAAGTTCTGGGAGATGCACAAGGTGCTCTTCGCCAACCAGCAGAAGCTGGGCGTGGACGATCTGAAGGCCCACGCAGCCACGGTCGGCCTGGACGCGGCGAAGTTCGCGGCGTGCCTGGACGGCGGCGGCAAGAAGTCGATCGTCGACGCGGATCAGAAGGCGGGCACCGAGGCGGGCGTGACGGGCACTCCGGCCTTCTTCATCAACGGCAAGCTGCTCTCGGGTGCGCTGCCGGTCGCGGAGTTCCAGAAGATCATCGACGCGGAGCTGGCGAAGTAACCGAACTCCCGGCCGGGGAGAGAGCACGATGCGGAATCGCCTGGCGCTGGCGGCCGATCTCCCTCTCCCCGACGCGTTGTCCCTGTACGAGCGCGTCGCGGCGCACGTCGGCGTGGCCAAGGTGGGGCTGTCGCTCTTCGTCGAGCACGGCCCGAAGGCGGTGGAGGCTTTCCTCGCGAGGGGCGCCCGCGTCTTCCTCGATCTCAAGCTGCACGACATCCCCAACACGGTGGGACTCGCGGCCGAGCGCGCCGGGGCGTTGGGCATCTCGTATCTGACGGTCCACGCCTCGGGTGGGCGGGCGATGCTCGAGGCCGCGGTGCGGGGGGCGAGGGACGGTGCGGCGAAGGCAGGGCATGCGCCCCCGGTGATCCTCGCGGTGACGGTGCTGACCTCGATGGATGACTCGGCGCTGAGCGAGGTGGGAGTCCCCACGAAGGCAGACGCCCAGGTGGAGCGGCTCGCGGCCCTGGCGAAGGCCTCTGGCGTGGGAGGGCTGGTGTGCTCGGCGAGGGAGGTCGCGCGCGTGCGAGGCGCCGTGGGGCCCAAACTGGTCCTGTGCACGCCGGGGATCCGGCCTGCGGGATCCTCGGCGGGGGACCAGGCGCGGGTGGAGACGCCCGGCGACGCGATTCGGGCGGGCGCGGATCTGCTCGTGGTGGGGCGGCCGATCTACGAGGCGGCGGATCCGGCGTTGGCGGCGAAGGCGATCATCGACGAGATGGGGCGCTGATTTCCTGGGGGGCCCGCTCCTCGCTCGTCGACACCTGGTCCGCCTCTGGCTTCTTCGGCCACGCGCCGAGGCCCGCCGGTTCGACCAGCCTCCGGGCGTAGCGCCGCGTACGCGAGGCCGTCCATCACCCGCTACGCCGCCAGGAGGGCCGAGGACTCCCTCGTCTGCCTCGCGAGCGGGACCTCGGCGACCAAGCCGGGCTTCTTGCGCAGGCGAGGGGTGCGCACCTCGCCCCGGCGTTGACGGCCCGAGGACGGGCCCGAGCGCGAAGCCCTTCAGGATCTCAGCCGCCGCGCGTGTGCATCTCGAGGTGCGGCTCGCGGCGGAGCTCGGAGTGCGTGGCGAGCGGTCCGCGGGACTCCCGCAGGGCGAGGCGTTCCTCGGCGCCGCGATCGACGCGCCGGGTCCAGACGTCGCGCAAGAGCGCTTCGATCGCCTCGGGGGAGTCGCCCCGGCGCAGCGCTGTCTTGAGGTCCAACCCGGTTGTTGCGTAGAGGCAGGTGAGCAACTGGCCGTCGGCCGTCAGGCGTGCACGATCGCAGGTGGCGCAGAAGGGCTGGGTGGTGGAGGCGATGATCCCGAAGGTGCGGCCGTCGGAGAGCCGGAAGCGCTCGGCTGGGGCGCTCCCACGGCCGGGCAACGGTTCCACCGGGCCCAGCTTCACGGACACCCTGGCGAGGATCTCCTTCCGCGAGACGACCTGGCTCATCGACCACTGGGTCGCGCCGCCGACGTCCATGTACTCGATGAAGCGCACCTCGGCGTCTTGCTCGGCGGCGAAGTCCAGCAGCGAGACGATCTCGTCCTCGTTGACGCCGTGGATCAGCACCGTGTCCAGCTTCACGGGCAGGCCCACCCGGCGCGCTGCGGCGATCCCCGCCAGCACCTGCGCGTGGAGATCGCGGCGCGACAGCTTGAGGAAGCGGGTGCGGGACAGGGTGTCGAGGCTCACCGTCACGCGGGTCAGGCCCGCGGCCTTGAGCTCCCCGCAGAGTTCCTCCAGCAACACGCCGTTGGTGGTGAGCGCGAGCTCGTCGAGGGGCTTGCAGGCGAGCAGGCGGATCAGCGTGGCCAGGTCCTTCCGCACCAGCGGCTCTCCGCCCGTCAGCCTCACCTTGCGTACGCCCACCGCGATGAAGCGATCGACCAGTGAGGCGAGTTCCTCGAAGGCCAGGATCTCCGGCGTGGGCAGCCAGGTGTAGTTCTCTTCCGGCATGCAGTAGCTGCAGCGGAGGTTGCAGCGATCGGTCACCGACAGCCGCAGGTTCCGCAGCGGGCGGTGCAGGGCGTCGAGGGCGTCGCGCGAAGTCACGGCGTTCTCAGCCACCGGCGGGCTTGTGGCCGCTCGGGGGCTGCTCCTTCGGCTGCTCGGCGGCCTTCTTCCGCGCGATCATGTTCTCCTTGATCTGCACGAGGCCCGCCTCGCCGATGTCGAGGAAGGCCTTCACCACCTCTGGATCGAACTGGGTGCCGGCGCAGCGGGCGATCTCCGCGATGGCGTTGGCGAACGAGGTGCCCTTCCGGTAGGGGCGATCGCTGGTCATCGCGTCGAGCGTGTCGGCGACCGCGAAGATCCGCGCGCCGATGTGGATCTCTTCCTTTCGCAGCTTTCGGGGGTAGCCCTCCCCGTCGAAGCGCTCCTGGTGCGAGAGGACGATCTGTGCCGGCGTGTTCAAGAAGGGAATCGGCGCGATCATGTTGAAGCCGATGTCCGGGTGCTTGCGCATCTCGATCCACTCGTCGGGGGTCAGCTTCCCCGGCTTGAGCAGGACCGCGTCGGGCACGCCAATCTTCCCGATGTCGTGCAACAGCGCCCCGCGGCCGATCTCGTCGAGCTCCTGACCCTTGATCGACATGCGCTGGGCGATGGCCACCGTGTACTCGACGACGCGCTGCGAGTGATCGCTCGTCTCGTGCTCGCGGGCGTCCAGCGCGGAGACGAGAGCGAGCAGCGTGTTCTGGTACGTGGTGGAGACGTCTTTCAGCGCGTTCCGCAGCTCGGTGGTGCGGTCGCGCACCTTGCGCTCCAGCTTCTTCTGGTAACGCTTGCGGGCCAGCTCGACGCGCCGCTTGGCCAGCGCGCGCTCGATGGAGCGGATCAGATCGGTCAGCTTGGGCGGCTTGAGCAGGTAGTCGACCGCGCCGCGGCGCAGGCAATCGACGGCGGATTCGGTGTCGCCGTAGCCGGTGAGCATGATCACCGAGGTGTCCGGGTGCTGATCGCGGAAGGCCTCGAGCAGCCACAGGCCGTCCTTCCCGGGCATCTTCATGTCCGAGATGACGAGCGGCGTGTCGTCGCCCTTCGCCACGTCGAGCGCGGCCTCGGCGCCGCTGGCGGTGACGCAGTTGTAGCCTTCCTCGCGGAGCAGCACGGAGATGACGTCGCGCACCGACTCGTCGTCGTCGACGATCAAGATGCGGGGCGGGGGCGGGGGAATCGCTTCCACGGGTATCGAGTCCTAACGCACGCGGTGAGTGGGAGCCATCCTACGAGGGAAGTCGCGGGCCGCGGAAGGGCTTGAGATCGACCGTCACCTTCTCGCCGCGAACCAGTTGACCAATCACCTTCGCGGTGATGGGCGCCAGGAGGATGCCGTTGCGGAAGTGCCCGGTGGCGAGCAAAAGCCCGGGGACGCCGGAGTCGCCCAGCAGCGGCAGCCCGTCCTGGCTCCAGGGCCGCAAGCCCGCCCAGGTGGAGGTGAGCGTCGCGTCGCCCAGCTCGGGCACCAGCTCCAGCGCGGCCGAGAGGATCTTCGAGACACCCTTCGCGGTGACGCCCTTGTCGTAGCCGACCAGCTCCATCGTGCTGCCGCAGATCACCCGCCCGTCCTTGCGGGGCACGACGTAGCCGTTGTGACTCTTCAGGAAGCAGCGCGTGGGCGGTTGCCGCAGCTCGAGGCCCACCATCTGCCCGCGCGCCGGCTTCACCACGCGGGGGTCGACGTGCGCGCCGGCCACCAGCCCGGACCAGGAGCCCGCCGCCAGCACCACGAGATCGGCCGTGAGACGCTCGCCGTCCACGTCGGCGCCGATGATCTGCCCCTTCTCCTCGACGAGGGATCGCACGTACCCGGTGCGGAACAGCGCGCCGACCCGCGCCGCGGCGATCGACAGCGCCTTGAGCAGCTTCATCGGATCGACCTGGTGATCGTCCGGGTGGTGAGCGCCAGCGACCGCCTTGTCGGACAGCTTCGGCTCGAGGCGCTTGAGTTCCGCGCCGGTGAGGAAGTCCGCGCGCAGGCCCGCGGCGCGCTGCCAGGCCACCTGCCCGTCCAGCTCGTGCGCCTCCGCCTCGGTGAAGCCCACCGAGAGGCTGCCCGACTCCACGTACTCCACGTCGACGCCCGAGCGCTCCTCGAGCTCCTTCGCCCAGGCCGGGTAGAGGCCGCGGCTGCGCAGGCAGAGGTCGAGGTAGGGCCCGGGGCCGGACATCTCGAGCTGAGGCGCCAGCATGCCCGCGGCGGCGCTCGACGCCTCCGCGCCCGGAATGGAGCGCTCCAGCACCGTCACCTTCACGCCCGACTTCGCGAGGTCCACTGCGACGGACAGCCCCATGATGCCGCCGCCGACGATCAGCACGTTCATTGGTCACCTCCCGCGTGGGCAGGAATGATCTCCACTGGCGTCGCCTGGAGCGACGGCGGCGGGGCCCGCATCTCCGGACGCGGCCGGTGCGTCTGGATCCACATCCAGACGAAGGCGAGCAGCGCGAGCACCATCAAGACGAGGGTGCGCCGGGGAAAGCGAGGCACGCGCCGGCTTGTACGTCCGCGCCCCGGCACATGGAAGTGAGACGGTCCGAAGCCTCCGTTAAGACGAAGTTCATTGCCTTGGGGCCGTCGCGTCGTAAGAGGCGGCTCGAGTTCAACCCCTGAAGGAGACAGCCGTGGCGGACAACTTCGACGTGGTGATCATCGGCTCGGGCCCTGGCGGCTACGTGGCGGCCATTCGGGCAGGTCAGCTGGGGCTGAAGACGGCGATCGTCGAGAAGGACAAGAAGCTCGGCGGCACGTGCCTGCACCGCGGCTGCATCCCCACCAAGGCGCTGTTGTGGACGGCCGAGCTCTACGCGCACATCACCCACGCGGCGACGTTCGGCATCAACCTGTCCAACCCGTCGATCGACTGGGCGCAGGCGCAGAAGCACAAGCAGAAGGTGGTGGACAAGGGCGCCGCCGGCATCGACTTCCTGATGAAGAAGAACAAGGTCACCGTCTTCAAGGGCGTGGGGAAGATCGCCGGCAAGGGGAAGGTGGAGGTGACGCTGAACGAGGGCGGGAAGAAGGAGCTCCTCGAGACGAAGAACATCCTCCTGGCGACCGGCTCGGTCCCCTCGACGCTGCCGAGCATCAAGATCGATCACCAGCGGATCCTCAACTCCGACTCGATCCTCGAGCTGGGGGTGGTGCCGAAGAGCCTGGTGGTGCTGGGCGCCGGCGCGGTGGGCACGGAGTTCGCGTCGATCTTCAACCAGGTGGGCAGCCAGGTGACGCTGATCGAGCTGATGCCCAACGTGCTGCCCATCGAGGACGTGGACATCTCGAAGGAGCTGGAGAAGCAGCTCAAGCGCCGCAAGATCGAGGTGATGACCAACACGAAGTTCCAGAAGGTCGAGACCACGGCGTCGGGGGTGAAGGTGACGGTGGCGCTTCCCGACGGAAAGGAGCAGGTGATCGAGGCCGAGTACTTCCTCTCGGCGGTGGGCCGCGCGCCGGTGACGAAGGACGTGGGGCTGGAGAAGACGAACATCCAGCTGATGCCCAGGGGCACCATCCAGATCGACGCGATGATGAAGACGACCGAGCCGAACGTGTACGCGATCGGCGACATCACGCCGTACCCGATGCTGGCTCACTGTGCGTCGGCGCAGGGCCTCGTCGCGGTCGAGCACATCGCCGGGAAGAACCCGCGGCCGCTCAACTACGATCGAATCCCCAACGCGACGTACTGCTACCCCGAGGTGGCGTCGGTGGGCCTCACCGAGAAGAAGGCGAAGGAGAAGGGCTACGACGTGAAGGTGGGGACCTTCCCCTTCAGCGCGATCACCAAGGCGTCGATCTCCAACGAGGGCGTGGGCCTGGTGAAGATCGTCTCGGACAAGAAGTACGACGAGGTGCTGGGGGTGCACCTGTGCGGTCCCCACGCCACCGAGCTGCTGGCGGAGGCCTGCGTGGCGCTGCAGCTCGAGGCCACCACCGAGGAGATCGCCCGCACCGTGCACGCGCACCCGACGCTGTCGGAGGTGATGCACGAGGCGGCCGAGGCGACGCTCGGCCACCCGATCCACATTTGAGACGCCGTCACGCCGCGAGGGGCGGCGTCGTCTCCGGGTTGTCTCCGAGCTCGAAGGGCAGGTTCCGCTCTTCCTCCCGCCGCACCAGTCGGAGGAGCGACGAGCGGTTGTGCAGCACGCCGGTGATTCGATCTTCCACCACGATGTCCGGGAAGGTCTGCATCAGGTGGACGTACAGGCCGTAGATCAAGTTGAGCTGCATCTCCCCTTCGACGAAGAGGCAGCCGTCGCTGGTGAGCCAGGCGTCCAGTTGGCCGCGCTTCGGAGCCGCGATCGACCACGCCTTGCGCCCGTCACGCACGCGCACCGCGAAGGGGAAGGCGCCGGTGGCGCGAAAGAGCCGATCGGCGGTGAGCTCGTCGAAGGGCCCGGCCAGCGGTGACTCCTCCACCTCGTCGATGGCGAGGGGGAATTCCCAGCTGGCGAGCACCTGCTTCTTCACGCGGACGATGGAGAACTCTCGGTACATGGTGCCGGGGAAACCCGTGACCAGCCCGTCGTGTGCAAGCCCTAAGTCTTCGGAGTCATTACGGTATTTCGTGTGGGTGCGCGTGCGCCCGGGTAGGCGGTTGACCCGTCTGTTTCGCCTCAATACATGCACGGCACGCATGGCGACGCCCAATCGAATGCCGCTGCCGGTGACGACGAGCACGGGTAAGCCGCAGTGGCTCAAGGTGCGGATGCCGCACGGCGAGACGTACGAGCGCGTGAAGCACCTGGTGAAGGAGCTGAAGCTGGCGACGGTGTGCGAAGAGGCGCGCTGCCCGAACATCGGCGAGTGTTGGGGCGGCGGCACCGCCACGGTGATGCTGATGGGCGAGGTGTGCACGCGCGCGTGCCGCTTCTGCCACGTGAAGGTGGGCGCGCCGCCGCCGCTGGATCCGCAGGAGCCGGAGCACCTGGCGAAGGCCGTGCGCGAGCTGGGGCTCGAGTACATCGTGGTGACGAGCGTGAACCGGGACGATCGCCCGGACGGCGGCGCGTCGCACTTCGCGCAGGCGATCCGCGCGCTGAAGCGGGAGTCGCCGAAGACGACCGTCGAGGTGTTGATCCCCGACTTCCAGGGCGTGGAGGCGTCACTCGCGGCGGTGGCCGAGGCCCACCCGCATGTCGTGGCGCACAACATCGAGACGGTGGAGCGCCTGACGCCCACGGTGCGGGATCGCCGCGCGACCTACCGCCAATCGCTCCGGGTGCTCGAGTACCTGAAAGGGCGGCCCGAGAAGCTGTACACGAAGAGCTCGGTGATGGTGGGCCTCGGTGAGACGGACGCGGAGCTGGAGCAGTGCTTCCGTGACTTGCGCAGCGCCGGCGTCGACGTGCTGACGCTGGGCCAGTACCTGCAGCCGTCGCAGTACCACCTGCGGGTGGAGCGCTTCGTCACGCCCGACGAGTTCGCCGCCTACCAGCGCCTCGCGGAGTCGATGGGCTTCCTCTACGTGGCTTCCGGGCCGTTGGTACGATCGAGCTACCGCGCGGCCGAGTTCTTCATGAAGGGCCTCATGGATCGCGAGCGCACGGCGGTGGCCGGGTAGTTTGCCCGCGACGAGCCCGCGCGGCTGCGGTACGAGGACGCACCATGTCGACCTTCGAGTTCAAGCTGCCGGACCTCGGCGAAGGCGTGTTGGAGGGCGAGATCGTCGCGTGGCTGGTGAAGGCCGGCGACGCGGTGAGGGAGGACCAGGGCCTCGTCGAGCTGATGACCGACAAGGCCACCGTCACCGTGCCCAGCCCGAAGGCCGGCAAGGTGCTGAAGACGTATGGCGCCGTGGGAGAGATGGCGAAGGTGCACGCGCCGCTGGTCGATCTCGAGGTGGGTGGCGCGGCGGCCGCGAAGGACGCCCCGGCGAAGTCGGGCAATGGCCACGCGGAGGCCGTGAAGAGCGCCCCCGCACCCGCTGCCTCGCGCCCCGTCGCCGCGGCGTCCTCGGAGAAGGTGCTGGCCACGCCCGTCACGCGGCGCATGGCGCGGGAGCACAACATCGACCTCACGCAGGTGTCAGGCACCGGGCCGCAGGGCAGGGTGCTCAAGAGCGACGTGGAAGCGTTTCTCGCCACGGGCGGCTCCAGGTCCCACGCCGCTGGCGCCACCGCGCGCCCCGCGCAGCCCTGGGTGCCGCTCTCCTCCAGCGCCGTCGATCAGCGCATCCCCATCCGCGGGCTGCGCAAGAAGATCGCCGAGAAGATGGTGAGGTCGAAGTTCACCGCGCCGCACTACGCCTTCGTCGAGGAGGTCGACGTCAGCGCGCTGGTGAGCCTGCGTGAGGTGATGAACGAGCGGCTCAAGCCGGACGGCGTGAAGCTGTCCTTCCTGCCCTTCTTCGTGAAGGCCGTGTCCATGGCCTTCCGGCGCTTTCCGCAGGTCAACGCCAACATGGACGAGGCGGCGCAGGAGTTGATCGTCCGTGGGGAGCAGAACATCGGCATCGCGGCGATGACGGAGCAGGGCCTGACCGTTCCGGTGATCAAGCGCGCCGACCAGCGAGGGCTCAAGGATCTGGGCGCCGAGATCAATCGGCTCGCCAACGCGGCGCGCGATCAGAAGCTGAAGCTCGAAGAGCTGTCCGGTGGCACCTTCACCATCACCTCGCTGGGCCAGACGGGCGGCCTGTTCGCCACGCCGATCATCAACCACCCGGAGGTGGCGATCATGGGCGTGCACCGCATGCGCAAGCGCCCGCTGGTGAATGAGAACGATCAGATCGTCATCCGTCCGGTGATGAACTTCTCGTTCTGCTTCGATCACCGGGTGATCGACGGGGCCACCGGCGCGGACTTCGCGTACGAGGTGCTGCGCTACATCGAGCAGCCCGGGCTGTTCATGCTCGATCTGCTGTGACTTGCGCAGAATGAGCCAGTCGCCCCGCCACCTACGTGAGCAAGACGGAAAGGGCCCGATGGACTCCGCATGCGCGCGACACAAGGAGCTTCCCGCGCTCGGCCCGTGTGCGAGGTGCGGGACCTTCCTGTGCGCAGAGTGCGCGGTCGACAAGGACCCAATCCTGTGCGTGGCCTGCGATCTCAAGCGCTACGAAGCGCGATCCCTGGCCGACGCTCGCGGCCGGTCCTCGCGATTGATGGCCTTCGGGGTGGTGTGTGTGGGGGTGGCCGGCGGGTTGATGTGGCTCCAACTCAGCCGGGGCGTGCTGCACAACTACCTGCTCGGCACGGCGGTCCTTGCGGCCGTCGTCGGGACGGTCCTGCTTGGCGGCGCGGTCGTGCAGCGCCTGCGTCTTCTCGGCGCGCCACCGAGCGAGCCTGGCCTCGATCGACTCACTCCGTCCCGCACCTCGAAGTACCCGGCCCTCACGAGCGTCGAGCTTCACGCCCACCGCGCTCAGGGGCGACCTTTCTCCGTGTGCGTCGGGTGCCGCGTCATCTTCCCGAACATGGTCGTGGCGCGGTGTCTCCAGTGCAATTCGGCCGCGGACTGTGTCCAGGTGGTGAACGAGGACGACGCGCGCACGGTGCTGGCGACGCTGCCCTGATCAGTCACACGTTGACGTCGCGGGCGCGCACGTTGGTCAGCTTCTCCCAGAGCGTGGGCGTGAGCAGGAACCAGTACTGCACCTCGCCGAAGGACAGGATGTCCCCGTTCTTGAGGATCGTCTCCTTCTTCAGGCGGATGGACGCGTTCAGGAACGTGCCGTTGGTGGAGCCCACGTCCTGAATGGTGCAGCGCTGGCTCTTGGCGTCCCACCGGAGCACAGCGTGCTTCTTCGAGACGGACGGATCATCCAGCACCAGATCACAGTCCGGCTGGCGGCCTACCGACAGCTCGTCCACGCCCTGCAGGGGCGGCACCGACGCCACCACCAGATCGTCGAACTGGAAGAGCAGGCTGAGCGCGCCAGAGGACATCGCTTCGGGCTTGGCCACCGCGGTGCGCTGCACGTTCATCGGCAGGCCCATCTGGTCCGTGTCGGTCCCGCTGCCCGACGGCGGCCGCTGCACCAGGACGAAGGGGCCGAGCTGCTTGAAGAAGTCCTTCTCCTTCAGGCGGCTCGCCAGCGTGCGGAGTTCTTTCACGGACAGCATGGTGGCTACTGACTCCTGAAGCGGCCCGTCGTCAACCGCTGATGCAGCGTGGAGGTGCGCATCATCAAGAAGCGAGCGTCACCGAAGGTCAGCTCGTCGCCGTCGTGGACCATGCCCATGCCCTCCACCGGCTGGCCGTTGAGGCGCGTGCCATTGGAACTGCCGAGATCTTCCACCGCCCAGGCCTTCGTGTTCCACGACAGCCGCGCGTGGTGCTTGGACACGGAAGGATCGTCCACCACCACGTCGCAGTCCGGCAGGCGGCCCACCATCAACGACTCCGAGGTGGAGGCCGGCGGGAGCGTCGCTACCATGAGATCGTCGAACTCGAAGAGCAGCCCGAGATCGTCGCGCGGCGCGTCCTTCTTCACTGCGACCGTTCGCTTCGCGCCCAGGGCCAGCGCGCGCTGCTGCGTCACCTCGTCCGGAGGCCGCTGCACCAGCACGAAGGGCCCCAGTTGCCGCTCGAAGGCCTCGAGGGGCATGGTCGCGGCCACGCGGTGCAGCTCCATCACGGAAAGCACCCTCAAAAGGTAGACCCGAGCGGGCCCCTTTCGCTACTGTCCCCCGCTTTCGCAGGAAGGATTCGTCACCGATGAGCGACCGGTTCCCCATCACCCCCGCGGGGCTCAAGCGCCTCCAGGAGGAGCTCAAACACCTGCAGACCGTCGAGCGCCCGAAGATCGCCGCTGAGATCGAGGTCGCCCGCGCCCACGGGGATCTGCGCGAAAACGCCGAGTACCACGCCGCCAAAGAGAAGCAGGGGCACATCGAGGGCCGGATCATGGACCTCAACGGGTGGATCGCGAAGGCCGAGGTGATCGACGTCGCCCGCTTCAAGGGCCAGGACACCGTGCTCTTCGGCGCCACGGTCGAGCTCATGGACGTGGAGAACGAGAAGAAGGTCAGCTACCGCATCGTCGGCGAGACGGAAGCGGACCTGAAGAAGCGGTGGATCTCGGTGACGTCGCCGGTGGCGCGCGGGCTGATCGGGAAGCGGGTCGGCGAGGTGGCGATGATTCAGAGCCCCGGCGGGCAGCGGGAGTACGAGATCCTTTCCGTCGTCTTCGAGGATGTCGCTTAGCGGCCATCCCCTCGAGGCGCTGATCGGGCCGTTGCGCTACGCGTGCGCCCGGGACTTCGCCAACCTGCGCGCGGTGAGGGACCTGCGCACGCCGCTCTCCGCAGCGCTCGAGCGCGCGAAGGGGAGGCTGCCCCCCGATCGTCTGGCCCGCCTCGACGCCACGCTCCCGCGCATCGACTCGCCGGACGAAGGCGTGCGGAAGGCCGCGATTCACGATGTGCTGGCTGTCCTCCACGACGAAGGCCTCGGCGCCGACCTTCCTGCACCGGCAGGCAGCGTGAGGCCAGAACCACCCGCCACTCCCGCGGCAGCAGCGCCGGTCGAGGTGAAGGCGCGCACCCCCCGGATCGTGGTGCCCGCGCCGGAACCGTCTCCCGGGCCAGCGCCGCCCGCACCCCGCCGCCCGAAGAGGGCTGCCCGGCCCGCGGAGCCTTCCGAGTCGGACACGCCGGCGAAGATCCTCTCCATCGCCCCCTCCTCGGGACCGCTCGCGACGCCGCTCAAGAACGTCGGCTGGCGGCTCAACCCGCGCCTGGTGGGGCAGCTCAACAAGAAGGGCGTGCGCAAGGTGGGCGACGTCCTCTTCCTGTTGCCGCGCGTCTACGAAGATCGCCGCCAGCTCAAGAAGATCGCCCAGCTCCGCGCGGGCGAGCGAGCGACCATCATCGCCGAGGTGCGCCGCGCCGAAGACGTGCACGGCCGGGGCAAGCGGCAGTTCCGCGCGGTGCTGGCCGACTCGAGCGGCTCCATCGCGGCGGTGCACTTCCAGTCGGGCCCGTGGCTCAAGGGGCGCTATCCGCTCGGCAAGAAGCTGGTCGTCTCAGGCGAGGTGCGCCAGTCCAACTTCGGCTGGGAGATCCCGCACCCCGAGGTGGAGCCGGCGGACGACGTGGACTCCTCGCCGATCCACTTCAACCGGATCGTCCCGGTGTACCCGGGCTTCGAGCGACACGAGCAGCGGGCCCTGCGCGAGCTCGCCTTCCGGGTGGCGGAGAAGTACGCGGACGCGGTGGAGGAGCCGCTGCCTGACGCGCTGCGCGCGCGCCTGGGGCTTCCGGGGCTGGCGGAGGCCCTGCGGGTCATCCACTTCCCGCCGGGTGACGCCTCCGTCTCCGAGCTGGACGCGCACACGTCGCGGGCCCACCAGCGCCTCGCCTTCGACGAGCTCTTCTTCCTCCAGCTCGGCATGGCGCTCCGGCGGCAGGGCGTGAAGGTGCAACCCGGCATCGCCTTCGACACCTCCGCCGCGCGCGTCGAGGCCGCGGTGAAGCTGCTGCCCTTTGCTCTCACGGGCGCCCAGCAGCGGGTGGTGCAGCAGGTGGCCGCCGACATGGCGCGGCCCGAGCCGATGAACCGCCTGGTGCAGGGCGACGTCGGATCCGGGAAGACCGCCATCGCGCTGATCGCCGCGGCGCTGGCCGTGGAGGACGGCTACCAGGTGGCGGTGATGGCCCCCACCGAGATCCTCGCCGAGCAGCACTTCCGCACCTTCTCGAAGTGGCTGGCGCCCCTGGGCGCGCCGGTCGCGCTCGTCACCGGCAGCGGGGGCGCGCGAGAGAAGGCCACCACCCGCAGGCAGGTGGCGGAGGGCGCCGTGCGCGTCGCGGTCGGCACGCACGCGTTGATCCAGGAATCCGTCGACTTCGAGCGCCTCGGCCTCGCGATCATCGACGAGCAACACCGCTTCGGGGTGATCCAGCGGCACGCGCTGATGTCCAAGGGCGTGCGCCCCGACGTGCTGGTGATGACGGCCACGCCCATCCCCCGCACGCTGGCGATGACGATGTACGGCGATCTCGACGTGTCCGTCATCGACGAGCTCCCACCCGGCCGCACGCCCATCGAGACGCGCGTCTTCGTGGAGAAGGCCCGCCCGCGGGCGCTGGAGTTGATCGCCGGCGAGCTGGACAAGGGCCACCAAGCCTACGTGATCTTCCCGCTGGTGGAGGAGTCCGAGAAGGTCGACCTCGCTGACGCCACGCAGGGCGCGCAGCGCATGCAGGCCGAGTTCCCGAAGGCGCGCGTGGGGCTCCTCCACGGCCGGATGAAGCAGGACGAGAAGGACGCGGTGATGGGCGCCTTCCGCCGGCACGAGCTGGATCTCCTCGTCTCCACCACGGTGGTGGAGGTGGGGGTGGACGTGCCCAACGCCTCGGTGATGGTGATCGAGCACGCCGAGCGCTTTGGACTCTCGCAGCTCCACCAGCTGCGCGGGCGGGTGGGGCGCGGCGCAGCGAAGTCGTACTGCGTGCTCTTGACCGGCTACGCCCTGTCGGACGAGGCGGTGGAGCGGCTCCGGGTGATGGAGCAGAGCACCGACGGCTTCGTGATCGCCGAGCGCGATCTCGAGATCCGCGGGCCTGGTGAGTTCCTCGGCACCCGGCAGAGCGGCCTGCCGGAGCTGGCGGTGGCCAACCTCGCGCGCGATCAGGCGCTCCTCGCCCGCGCGCAGCAGGAAGCCCGCGCCATCGTCGATCGCGATCCACGCCTCGCCGCTCCCGAGCACGCGCGCCTGGTGCGCGCCCTGGAAGAGCGCTGGGAAGGGCGCCTGAAGCTGGCGCAGGTCGGGTAGGGCCTCGTGCTGCTACAGTCCTGGCGCCATGAAATGTCCTGTCTGCGACCACGAGCAGGCCTTCGGTCTCGAGTGTGACGTCTGCGGGAAGGATCTGGGCGGGCTGGGGGCGCTGGGGCCTCCGCCTGTCGCGGTCGCCCCCGTAGAAGGACTCGAGGTCACCATTCCCGGCCGGGTGGGCGAGGTGGTGGTGGAGCGGCTCGGCGAGCTGGAGTCGACGCGCGCCGCCGACGTGGACGTCGCGGTCCAGCAGCTCCCCGACGTCGAGCAGAACCAGGCGGCGCCGGTGGGTGAGGTGCCCGTCGAGCGAATCGAGCTGACCGTCGACCGCGCGCCCGATGACGGCGTGCGCGTAGCGCTCCCCAGCGGCCCCATCACCTGTCGCTACTGCCGAAACGTGCAGGCGGCGGGCAGCATCTGCGAGCGCTGCGGCATGAAGCTGCCCGTGGTGATCATCGTGCCCCAGGCAGGGGCCGCCTCGGCGAAGAGCGCCGAGCCCGTCCACACCCGCTGTCGTGCCTGTGGGGCCCCGGCGACGGCGGGTGAGCGCTGCGGCGACTGCGGCCAACTGGTGGCCTTCCCCGACGCTTGACGCTTGCCGCGGGGTCGCCCGTGCGTGCTAAGGCGCCGATCCATGATGGACGCCGCCGATCCCTCCTCCCTGCGCGCCGAGCACGATCTGCTGATGTCGAAGCTGTCCACCCGCCGCAGCACCGGGCACTTCGCCCACGCGGCGATCACCACCTTCGTCGGCCTGATCTTCGCCGGCGCGGCCGGCAAGCTGTTCTGGGACGAGCCCGACCTGTACCTCGAGTGGTCCATCGGCGCGGCTGTCCTCGGCGTCGGGCTGATCGTCTACGGGCTGGTGCAGTACGTGCGCGGCAAGTCGGCGCTCGGTCGCGAGGAGCGCGAGTTCCAGCGTCTGTCCGCGCTGCGCCGCGCGCTGGGCATCGACGATCCCGCCGCCATGCTGCCCAGATGAGCCGCGGCCGCTTCATCGTGCTGGAAGGCCTCGACGGCGCCGGCACCACCACCCAGTGCGCAGCGATCGCCCGCGTCTTCCGGTCCGAAGGCGTGGAGGTGCACGTCACCATGGAGCCGTCTCCGGGCCCCATCGGCTCCTTCATCCGACAGGTGCTGACGGGGCGGGTCGGGTTGCCGGCCAACGAAGGCCCTCTGACGCCCGAGACGATGGCGCTCCTCTTTGCCGCGGATCGGGTCGACCACCTCGCGGCGGAGATCGAGCCGGCGCTGGCGCAAGGCGCGCTGGTCCTCTCCGATCGCTACCTCCTCTCCTCTCTCGCCTACCAGGGCGCGCAGGTGGGGGCCGAGTGGGTGGCGCAGCTCAACGCGCGCGCGCGCAAGCCCGACCTCACGCTCTTCCTGAACGTCGACGCCGAGGTCGCCGCCTACCGCAGGGAGTCGCGTGGCGGCCGGCCCGAGCTGTACGAGGCGGCGGCCGTGCAGCGGCGCACCGCGGCAGCCTACCGGAAGGCGATCGCCCTTCGCCGGAAGGCCGGAGAGCGAGTGCTGGTGATCGACGGAAACGCCTCGCCGGCGGCGGTCACCGGGGCCTGTGTCGCGGCGATCCGCGAGGTGCGGAGGCGCCGGGCGTGAGCGCCACCGCTGCGTTGATCATCGGCAACGAGGTGCTGACCGCGAAGGTGGTCGATCAGAACGGGCCGCACCTGATCGCCCGGCTTCGCGAGCACGGCGCGTCCCTCACCTCGCTCCAGGTGGTGCCGGACGAGGTGGACGCGATCGTCGAGGCGCTGACCCTGGCGCGGAAGCGGGCGCGGTACGTCATCACCAGCGGCGGCGTCGGCCCCACGCACGACGACGTCACGGTGCGCGCAGTGGCCCTGGCCCTGGGCCGGAAGGTCGTGCGTCTCCCCGAGATGGTGGAGATCATCCGCCGTCATCACCTCGACGCGCCGGTGCCCGAGGCGGCCCTCCGCATGGCCGAGGCGCCCGAAGGCAGCGAGCTGATCGCCATGGGGGACACGCGCTTCCCCGTGCTGGGCTGTGACCGCGTCTTCATGCTGCCCGGCGTGCCGCAGTACTTCCGCGCGCAGCTCGAGGCGGTGCTGCCGAAGATCCCTCCGCAGCCGGTGACGCTGAAGATCCTCTACCTGTCGCTCTCGGAGCCCGATCTGGCGCCCGTGCTCGATCGCATCGCCCTCGCCCTGCCGCACGTCGCCTTCGGCAGCTACCCCGAGTTCGAGAAGGACGCGGGCTACCGGGTGAAGCTCACCGTCGAGCACCGGCAGCAGGCCGAGGTGGACGCCGCGGTGGCGCGCCTCGAGGGCGAGCTCCCCGGTGGCGCGATCGTCAAGCGCGGGTAGCGCTTCAGCCCAGCGCGATGCCCAGGCGCTGGCGCAGCCGGAAGAAGTCGTCGCTCACCGCGAAGGCGATCAGCTCCTTGAGATCGGGCCGCGACTGCACGATGGCCGCGACTGCCTCGGCGTTCTCCGGGCGCGGCTGGTTGGGTTGGGCTTCTTCGCGGACGATGAGGCTGAGCGCGGCGTTGAGATCGGCCGACACCACCAGGCCCGCGCGATCGGCCGAGAACATCAGCCCCTGCACCACCGACTCCAGGTTGACCCGGCTGGCCCCCGCCACCGCGTGCGCCGGCTCCTCGAGCAGCTTGATCGCCTTGCGGCTGTACGCCTTGCGCAGCGCCTTCGTGTGCTCTTCACTGCGCCGCCCCAGCCCTTCCCAGTCGGGGAGGTGGATGCGCACCGAGTTGCCGATCACGTCCGCCAGCTCGCCCGGCGACAGCTTGCGCAAGAGCGCTGTCTTGTCGAGCAGCCCCAGCGCCGCCCGGCCGTAGAGGAAGCGCTGCTCGCGGATGTTGAAGCGCCGCACCACGTCGGGGCCCACGCACACCGACAGGGGCTCCGTCGTCTCGAGGAAGACGAGGCCGCGCTTGGCCTGGTAGGCGTCGAACTCCTCGACGCCGAAGAGCACCGCCACCGCCTGGATCGCCTTGTAGACGGCGTGATCGTTCTTCAGCCGATCGGCCTTGCGATCGATGCCCAGGGTCTCGAACTGCGGCGGGTTCAGCTTGACGAACTGATCGCCCACGGCGCGCAGCACGTCCACCACCGGGTGCCGCGCGGCGGGGTGGTGCAGCGACGTGAGATCGGCCGGCGCCAGCGTGCCGCGGAAGTCATTCCCCAGCCGGTTGCGTCCCTCGGCGTAGAAGGCCGTCTCGGTGTCATTGGCTCCCTTGAGGAAGGCGAGGAGGGCCGCCGCGCAGAACGCCTTGTCCAGCTGCCGCATCGACTCCCACATGCGGAAGAGCGCGTGGAGGCTGTCCACGCGGGTCGGTTCCAGCTTGAGGAGGTTGCGGTGGGTCTCGATCGCCAGCGCCATCGAGGCGGTGTCTCGGCTGTAGATGTCCGCCAGCGCGACCAGCGCGGGGACGTGCGACGGGTCGAGATCCAGCACCTGCCGCCAGGCCGTCACCGCGCGCTGCGGATCGCCCAGCGAGCGCGCGTACAGGGAGCCGATGCGCATCTTGAGCGCCACCGCACGCTTGATGTCCGAGGCCTGCTGCGCCTGCTGCTCGAGCATCACCACGAGATCGCCGAGCGCGCCGGTGCGCTCGTACAAGACGGCGAGGCGATCGAGGGTGGCCGAGTCGCCCGGCACCAGCTCCAGTGCGCGCCGGTAGAGCGCGGTGGCCTGCGCGACGTCGCCGAAGCCCTCGTCCAGGATCCGCGCCAGGGTGAGCGTGTTCTTCGCCCGCGCCGTGGGGCTGGTGTCCACCTCGAGCAGCCTGCGGAGGCAGTCCGCCGCACCGGTCCAGTTGCGCGAGGCGATGTGGATCACCGCGAGGCGATCGAGCGCCTCCACGCTGGACGGCTCGCTGGCGAGCGCGGTCTGAAGGTGCGCCGCCGCGCGCGTCTGGTCGCCGAGTTGATCGTTGTAGAGCGCCCCCAGCTTCAGGTGGATGCGCGCCAGGTGGCGGGGATCGCCGCCCTGCTGCACGCGCACCGCCCACGCCGACGCGGCCTCGGCGAAGTTCTGCGCCTCGAGGGCGAGGGTGCCCTTGAGCTCCAGGGCTTCGGGGTGCGTGGGCTGCGCGAGGAGCACCTTGTCGAGCAGGACGGAGGCGCGGGCGCGGTCCTTGAGCCCTTCGACGGCCAGCCGGGCGCCTTCGTAGAACTCGCGGGCCGCGGTGGCCGGGTCCTTCTGCGCCAGCTTGGCCTCTCCGCGCTTCTCGTGCAGCGAGACGAGGTCGCCCGCGCCGCCGCGCCGCGCCAGCATGTCCTCCAGCATCGGCCCGGCTTCCGGGTGGAGCGGGTCCCGCTCGAGGATCCGCTGCAACAGCCCCGCGGCGAGATCGTCATCTCGCTCGAGCTCGCGGGCGACGCGGGCCGCGTCCAGCAGGGCCTGGGTGGCGAGGGTCGCGTCACGGGCCGTCCTGGCGATCGTGTCCAGCGCCTCGCGGGCCTTCGCGTGCCGGCCCAGCCTCGAGTAGCAGCGCACCAGCCCCTGCAGGGCAGGGAAGAGATCGGGCGCCGACTGCAGCGCGGCCTCGTAGGCCGTCAGCGCCGCCTGGAGATCGCCCCGCCGGGTCTCGTGGAGCTCTCCGATCCGGAGCAGGAGCTGGAGGAGATCGGCCGCGTCCGTGGTGCTGGCGCGCCGGCGCTCGTAGAGCTCGATGAGGCCCACCGCGTCGCCCGCCTTCTGCAGCGCGCGCTCGAGCACCAGGCCCAGCGCCTCGTCAGTCGGGTCAGCGAGGTAGGCGGCCTTGAGCTGCGCGAGGACTTCGGCCGACGGCGCTGCGTTGGGATCGCCGGCCTCGAGGCTGGACAGCTTGATCGCGGCGGACAGCTTGGCGTCGCCGATCGCCTCCGCCACCTTCATGCGCAGCTCGGCGCGCTTCGCCTTGTCGTTGGCGCGCACCCGCTCGAGCAGCCGCAGCGCCTGGAGGTTGTTGGGGTCGAGCGCCAGGGCGCTCTCGCAGCAGCTCGCGGCGCGGTTGGGCTCGTTCAGGCGATCGAGGTACAGGCGGGCGAGGCGGATCCACGCGGCCACGCGCGCCGCCTCGGTGCCCACCTGCGCCTGGCGATCGAGCAGGACGATCAGCTCCTTCACGTCGTCCTTGGCGGTCAAGAGCCGCTCGAGCTGCTGCAGCGCGGTGGTGTGGTTGGGCGCGAGCCGGAGGACCTCCTGGTAGCCCTCGATCGCGTTCTGCGGCTTCTTGAGCTGGTCCTCCCAGATCGCCGCGGCCTGGAACATCGCGTTGGCCCGCTCGGTGGGATCCGACCGATTGGCGGCCTCGGCGCGCAGGATCTCGATCAGGTTCTCCCAGTCGCCCAGGGCCCGGTACATCCGCGCCAGCGCGCGCAGGGCCGGGAAGTAGTTGGGCGCGAGCGTCAGCACCTCGCGGTACGCGCTGATCGCCTCGTTGGTGTTCTTGAGCTTCTGCTCGTACAGCTCGCCGATCTTCTGGGTCAGCGCGGCGGCCTGATCGGTGCTGGGGGCGATCTCCGCCTCCGAGCGGTACATGCGGATCAACGCCTCCCAGCGGCCGTCCTGGCCGTACAGGCGGCCGAGCGCGCGCAGGGCTGGGAGGTAGGTGGGGGCCAGCTGCAGCACGCGCTCCCACGCCTGGATGGCGCCGGCGCGGTCCTTCAGGTGCTCTTCGATGATCTCCGCGCTGCGGTGGGCGAGGGAGACGATCTGCTTGGTGTCGCTGGCCAGCCGCGTCTCGCGCTCGTTCAAGTCGAGCAGCTCCTGCCAGCTCCCGGCGCGCTCGTAGAGCCGGCCGAGGTTGCGCATGGTGGCGAGGTGATCGGGCGCGAGGTCGAGCACGCGCTTCAAGCAGTCGATCGCCGAAGCGATGTCGCCCAGGCGATCCTCGTGCAGCGCGGCGATCTTGTTCAGCGTGGAGATCTGCTGCTCGAGGTCCGTCGTCTGCAGCAGATCCTGCTCGTACATCGAGACCAGCTCGTTCCAGCGGGAGAGCTTCTCGTAGAGGCGGGTGAGGGCCTTCTGTGCCGGGAG
Source organism: Myxococcota bacterium (assembly GCA_040752975.1). Classification (GTDB taxonomy): domain Bacteria; phylum Myxococcota; class Myxococcia; order Myxococcales; family Myxococcaceae; genus JADLDB01. The sequence goes on along the minus strand of JBFMHF010000025.1, from coordinate 26,487 downwards.
GAAGCCGGGCGAGAGCTGGAGGCACTGGTTGTAGCGGGCGATCGCCTCCTCCACCTTGTTCAGCCGCTCTTCCAGCGTCTCGGCGGCCTTGTAGAGGCGGGCGGCCTTCTGCTTGGGATCATCGGTGGCGGCGGCCTCGGCCTCGCAGGTCTCGTAGAGGCCCTGCCAGTTCTGCGCGCGGTAGTGGAGGCGCCCCAGGCCGGCCAGCGCGCCGCTGTGGCCGGAGACGCGGTTCAAGATCGCGTGGTAGCGGCCGGCGGCGTCGGCGTCGCGGTTGAGCTGCTCGAAGAGGGCGGCGAGGCGCAGGTTGATGGCGACGAACTCGCTCTCCTCGGTGTTGACGTTGACCCAGGCCAGCAGCACCTCTGCCAGCTCCTCGAGGCGGCCCTCGGCCTCGTAGATGCGGGCGAGCTCGGAGAGGACGAGGGGATCGTTCGGGCTGACTCGGCGGGCGGCGAGCAGCGCCGCCAGGGCGTCTTCGGGGCGGCCGAGGCGCTCGTACGTCTTGCTGATCTGCAGGAAGGTGGGCGCGGCGGACGAGCCCTGGCTCTCGGCCTGGGCGGCGAGCGCGGCGAGCTCTTCGTCGACGGTGCCCTCGCGCTGGGCGACGCGCTTGATGGCGGAGATCAGCTGGGGATCTCTCCGCTCGATGGCGAAGGCCTCGCGGAAGAGGCCGCTGGCCTCCTCGGGGCGCTTCAGGCGGTCTTCGAGGAGGAGGCCGGCGGAGGTGAGGTACACCGCGCGCGCGTGATCCTCCGTCACGGAGCGCGCCAGCAGCCGGTACACCTTGACCAGAGCCTCGAAGTCGCCCTTCTCGCTGTAGACCTGCTCGAGCTGCACCAGGAGCGTCACGTCCTCGGGCTCGAGGTCCAGGCACTGCTTCCAGGCGGCCAGCGCGTCGGCCTCGCGAGACAGACGCTGCTCCAGCACGGTGCCCTTCTCGAAGAGGAGCGCGGCGCGAGCGCGGCGGGCGTCGGTGGCGGCCAGCTCCGCGTCGATGAGCTGCACCACCATCACCCAGTTGCCGACCTCACCGAAGAGCCGGCGGGCGGCGCGGATGTTGGCGAGGAAGCGCGGGGCCAGCTTGAAGGCGCTCTGGTAGGCGACGGCGGCGTTGCGGGGGTGCTTGAGGGGCGACTCCCACAGCAGGCCGATCTCGTGAAAGAGGAGCGCAGCCGCGGTGACGGCGCCGAGCGCGCGCGCCTCTTTCTCCAGGGCGGCGATGCGGGCCTTCGCCTCGTCCTCCGAGGCGGTCGCCGGCTGCGACGAGGGCTCGGGAACCGGAATGGCTGGGATGGCGGTCGACAGCGTCCGAGGGTAGTCGCGCGTATCGCTCACGAACGCGCTTCGTAGCACGCGCGTCTCACCGTCGCGAGGAGTTCCCCGGACTCGAGCATCGCCGTGACGGCCGAGATGTCCTTGTGAAGCTCGCGATCGGTCGCCATGTGTGGCACGCGGCTGCGGACCAGCTCGTACGCGGCCTGCGCGCCGCGCCCCGCCTTCACCGGCGCGCGGAAGTCCAGCGCCTGGCTCGCCACGAGGATCTCGATCGCCGCCACGTGGCGCGCGTGCTGCACCACCTGCCTGGCCTTGAGCGCGGCCGTCATCCCCATCGACACGTGATCCTCGCGGCCGGCCGACGACGGGATCGAGTCGACCGACGCCGGGTGACAGAGGATGCGCGACTCCGCCACCAGCGCCGCCGCCGTCACCTGGGCGATCATGAAGCCCGAGTTGAGGCCCGACTGCTTCGCGAGGAAGGGCGGAAGCCCGGACAGCGACGGGTTCACCATCTGCTCCACGCGGCGCTCGGAGATCGACGCGAGCTGCGTCAGCGCCATCGCCAGCACGTCCAGCGCCAGGGACACCGGCTGCCCGTGGAAGTTGCCCGCGCTGACGATGTCCTTCTGCTCGGCGAAGACGAGGGGGTTGTCGGTGCCGGCGTTGACTTCGGTCTCGAGGATGCGCCGGCAGAAGGCCAGCCCTTCCCGCGCCGCGCCGTGCACCTGCGGCATGCAGCGCAGCGAGTAGGGATCCTGCACCTTGCTGCAGTCCACGTGCGTCTTCACCAGCTCGCTGTCCTCAAGGATCGCGCGGAGGTGCGCGCTGACCGCGCCGTGGCCCGGGTGGGGCCGCACGGCGTGGACGTCGGCGCGGAAGGGCACGTGGCTGCCCAGCAGGCCTTCCACCGTCATCGCGCCCGCGAGATCGAAGAGCGCCGCGAGCTCTTCGGCCTGGATCAGCGCCGGTACGCCCACCGCGCACATCGCCTGCGTCCCATTCACCAGGGTGAGGCCCTCCTTCGCCTCCAGCACCACCGGCGCCAGGCCCGCCCGGTTGAGCGCCTCGCGGCCCGGCAACCGCTGCCCGTCGAACCACGCCTCGCCCTCGCCGATGAAGACGAGCGCCAGGTGCGCCAGCGGCGCGAGATCCCCCGACGCGCCCACGCTGCCGCGCTCCGGCACCACCGGCGTCACGCCGCGGTTGAGCATGTTGAGGCCCAGGTCGAGCGTGGAAGAGCGCACCCCCGAGAAGCCCTTCGCCAGCACGTTGCAGCGCAGGAGGAGCAGCGCCCGCGCCTCCACCAGCGACAGCGGCTGCCCCACGCCCGCCGCGTGGCTGACGATCAGGTTCCGCTGGAGATCGCGCAGGTCCTTCTTGTCGATCCGCACCTCGGCCAGCGTGCCGAAGCCGGTGTTGATCCCGTAGGCCGGCTCGTCGCCCGCGGCCACCGTGTCCACCAGCGCCCGCGCCGCGTCCACCCGCTTGCGCGCCTCGGCCGACAGCTCCACCGGCCGGTTCCGCTCGGCCACGTCGCGAATCGCTTCCAGCGTGAGGGTGTTGCCGTCGAGGACCAACGCATTCATGCGCGCGCTCCTACCACGCCGCTCGCGAGCGCGAGTCGCTCGTCGGTGACGCGATGCGACAAGGCCATCGACGGGGGCGCCGGGCCTGCGCTATCTGCCGCCGCAGCATGGCGTTGATCGTCCAGAAATACGGCGGCACCTCGGTCGGAGACATCGGCCGGATCAAGAACGTGGCGCGGCGCGCGCTGGCGGCGCAGCGTGAAGGCAATCGGGTGGTGGTGGTGGTGTCCGCGATGAGCGGCGAGACGAATCGGCTGCTCAAGCTGGTCAACGACATCACCGAGCGGCCCAACGAGCGCGAGCAGGACGTGGTGGTCGCGACGGGTGAGCAGGTGACGATCGGCCTCACCGCCATCGCCATCGGCGCGCTGGGCGGCCGGGCCCGCAGCTTCATGGGGCACCAGTGCCGCATCGTCACCGACTCGACCTTCTCCAAGGCGCGGATCAAGCGCATCGACGCCGAGGCGATCTACGCGGCCCTCGATCGCGGGGAGATCGCGGTGATCGCCGGCTTCCAGGGCGTGGACGAAGACGGGAACATCACCACCCTGGGGCGCGGCGGCTCGGACACCACGGCCGTGGCCATCGCCGCGGCGATCAAGGCGGACGCCTGCGAGATCTACACGGACGTCGACGGCGTCTACACCACGGATCCCAACGTCTGCCGCGCCGCGAAGAAGCTCGATCGGGTCAGCTACGAAGAGATGCTGGAGCTCGCGTCGGTGGGCGCGAAGGTCCTGCAGATCCGCTCGGTGGAGATCGCCATGAAGTACAAGGTGCCGCTGTGGGTGAAGTCGTCCTTCACCGACGATCCCGGCACTCTGGTCTGTGAGGAGGACGCAGCGATGGAAGACGTGCTGGTCAGCGGAGTGGCGCTCGATCGCAACGAGGCCCGGGTGTCGATCTCTCGCGTGCCGGACGCCCCGGGCGTAGCGGCGCGCATCTTCGGCGCGCTCGATCAGAAGGCGATCAGCGTGGACGTGATCGTCCAGGCGCCCCCGGTGGACGGGAAGACCGATCTCACCTTCACCGTGGGCAAGGCCGATCTCGTCAAGACGAAGGACGTGATCGACCGGCTGATCCCCGAGATCCAGGCGGGGGCGGTGCAGATCGACGACGACTGCTGCAAGGTGTCGATCGTCGGCGTCGGCATGCGCACGCACTCGGGCGTGGCGGCGCGCATGTTCCAGACGCTCTTCAAGGAAGGCATCAACATCCTGGCCATCTCGACCTCGGAGATCCGCGTGTCGTGCCTCATCCCGCCGAAGTACGCCGAGCTGGCCGTGCGGGCGCTGCACACCGAGTTCGGGCTCGATCAGGCGGCCTGAGCTCGTGCCCCAGCGCGCGCTGGCGATCGTGTTGCTCGCGGGGCTGGTGATCGCCGTCGCCGCCTGGTGGCGATGGCCCTCGGAAGCCCCGGGCCTCGACTGTCCGGACGGGCAGGTGTCCCTCGATGACGCGGGGGTGGCGCGCTGCGGACCCGGGTCGCCCCTGCCGGCAGGTCAGGCGCTCACCGTGGGACAAAAGCTCGACTTGAACGCCGTCAGCGCCGACGATCTCTCCCTCCTGCCGGGCGTGGGGCCCGAGCTGGCGAAGACGCTGATCGAGGAGCGCGCGCGGCTGGGCGGCTTCTCTTCCTGGGAGCAGGTGGACGCCGTGCCCGGTGTCGGCCCTGCGCGTTTGAACACGCTGCAACAGGCTTGTCGGCTGGGGCCGCACTGACGGAGGCCTGTGCTAGAACAATCGGGTGCTGATTTCGTGTGAGAAGTGCTCGACGACGTATGTCCTTGACGACGCACTGATCCCACCGCAGGGCGCTCCGGTTCAGTGCACCCGCTGCGGGCACGTCTTCACCGCCAAGCTGCCGACGAAGGATCTCGCTTCGACGATGCCCGGCCCGCCGAACTGGGACGCGGGCAAGAAGCCCGGGAGCAGCACCATCGCCTTTGGGCAGCCTGCGCAGTCCAACGCCGCACCTCCCGCGGGCAGCCAGACGCTCGCCTTCGGGGCTGTCGGCGCCTCCGCTCCTCCCGCAAAGCAGACCGCGATGTTTGGGGCGCCCGCTGCGGCGCCTCCCCCGGCCCCGGCCGGCAAGCAGACGATGGTGTTCGGCGCACCCGGCGCGGCGTCTCCCGCTCCGCCTCCCGGAAAGCAGACGATGGTGTTCGGCGCACCTGGCGCGGCCGCGCCCGCACCTCCCCCTGGGAAGCAGACGATGGTGTTCGGCGCTCCCGGGGCCCCTCCCGCTGCGCCCGCACCGTCGAAGCAGACGATGGTCTTCGGAGCGCCCGTCACCTCGGCCCCTGCTCCGCCTGCGGGCAAGCAGACGATGGTGTTCGGGGCGCCCGCCGCGGCGTCACCGCCCGCAGCCGCGCCGGCGAAGCAGACGATGGTCTTCGGTGCACCCGCGGCCGCGCCTGCTGCGTCCTCCCCCCAGCCGTCGACGAAGCAGACGATGGTCTTCGGCGCTGCCGCGGCGCCTGTGGCGGCTCCTGCGCCGCCGGTCGGCAAGCAGACGATGGTCTTCGGGGCCGTCCCGCCCTCTGCCGCGCCAGAGCCGGCCACCGCAGCGCCGCAGCAGCCTGCGCGCAACCAGACGATGATGTTCGGTCGGGTCCCTGGCGGCCAGCCGAAGGTCACCCCCAACACGCCCGGCCAGCACGGCTCGGAGCGCTCCGAGAGCACGGTGCGCGTCGATCTCGAGGCGATGATGCGCGGACAGGGCGCTGAGGACTTCGAGGCGGCCCAGGCGCGCCACGATCGCACCCAGCGCTACGCGATGACGGACGCGTCCACGACGACGCCTTCCGAGGGCGCCGAGTCGGTGGAGGCCCGCCACAACCGCACCCAGCTGTTCGCCATGTCTTCGCAGCAGGAGACGACCAAGCCCGACGCGAACGCGCCGCCTGGGCCGCAGAGCGGCAGGCTGGAGACGACGCTGCCTCCGAGCTTCGCGGAGATGCCTACGCTGGAGCCCGACGCCCAGCCCCCAGCGGTCGTGCCTCCGGGCGGGCACCCGACGCTGGTCTTCGGTGCGCACGGGCCGCGCGCGCAGGTCACCACCGATCCCGGGCTCGATCCTCCCGGCGTACGCGTGTTGCTCGAGCCGGGCATGGTGACGCCCCCTGAGGCGTCGGCGGCCAGCCCCGAGCCCATCGCCACCACGCTCCCCAACCTCGCGCCCATCGAGCGCGGTCACGAGCTGCCGCCGCTGCGCGTCGATCTTCCGCCCGAGCCCACGTTCCCCGCCAGCCCGGCGCTCCCCCAGCCCATCGCCAGCGCAGGCGACGACGAGGCGATGGCCGATCTCCGCGCGGGCTCGAACCGGCGGACGGCGATCGCGGTCGTGATCTTCCTCGTCATCGCCCTCGGGCTGGGCCTCGCGGTCCTCTGGCACCTCTTCGGGCGTTCGCTCCTGGGAGGAGGAGCCGCGACCGGCGAGGCGCTCGCGAAGACGGAGCAGGCCGTCGCCGCCCTGCGCATGGACGATGCGGACACCCGCGCGCGCTCGATCGCCGATCTCAACTCCGTCCTGGCCACCAGGCCGGAGCTGCTCGAGGCCCGGGCCGGGCTCGTCCTGGCGCTGGCCTTCGCCTACGACGACGCGAACGCCCACCACGCGCTGTTGGAAGCCCGGGCTCGCCATCAGGGGAAGCGCCTGGCGAAGGAGCTGGCCGAGGCGAAGAAGCGCAAGACGATGGCGACCGGCGAGCTCAAGCCCGAGCTGGACAAGCTCCAGGCGGCCTACGCGGCGCTCCCACCGAATGCGCCCGACGCGCTCCCCGTCCTCCGGGCCCTGGCTGTGGCCTACGGGGTCCTCGGCGACTCAAAGGCCATCGAGCTGTCCGTGCAGCACAAGCAGCAGCGCACCGGGGACGACGACTGGGCTGATCTCGCCATGCCCGAGTACCAGGTGGCCGCCGGCGCATCGATCCCCGAGGCCATCGAGCAGCTCAACGAGGTGCGCAACCGGAAGACGAACAGCACCTTCTTCCGCGTGCTGGTGCTGACCGCGCGGCTGCACCTCAAGGCGGGAGATGCCGCCGCCGCGGAGGACGATCTGAAGACGGTGACCACCCTCAACTCGCGCCACCAGCTGGCCGCGGAGCTGCTCGATCACGTGGTGGAACTCAAAGCGGCGGCGAGCGCGTCTCCCACGCCTCCCTCAGCGGCCCGCGAACCGGGACTCGACGGGGAGTAGGGTGGCGTAGCCCGCGAACAGCTCCGAGGTCAGCCGCGGCTTGCTTCCCGGTCCCGCGGCGCGGAGCCAGTCGTTGACCTTCCGGCCCGAGGGCGTCGTGGCCGACGCGCGAAAGCCCAGGTTCATCCGGTAGCGGACCACGCCCCGGGCAACCCGGTGGATGACGATCACCGTCCCGTCTGACTCCACGGCCTCCACCAGGCCCACGTGCGTCAGCCCGTCGTTGTCGCGGCCGTCGCGGTTGAGATCGTACGTCTCGCGGAAGAAGACCAGATCGCCGGCCACCGGCTGGCCCCCCGTGTAGATGCGGCCGTGCCGCGCGGCGAAGCGGTAGATCGCGGTGACGCCGTTGTCGCCGGGCTGCGCCGCCGTCATGAGGTCGATCCCCGCCTGGGAGTAGGCCGCGCGGACCAGCCCGGTGCAGTCGTCGCCAAAGGTCTGGCCGTTGACGACGATCTTCCGCTTGCCGACGAGGTGCTGGGCTGCGCCGAGCGCGCTCTGGCGGGCGCCGGGGGCCACCACGAGGGGCGAGGGCGGTGCGTCGGAGGTGGGGATCGCCACCGGCGCGGCGGGCCTGGTGAAGGGCTCGTAGGCGTCGGTGAGGAAGGGGCGGGCGCCCGTGGGCGCGCCGGTCGCGCAGGCCGAGAGCAGACCTCCCAGGCCCAGGGCGACGAGGAGGCGTGGCCGGTGCGAGCGCATCTTACGCCCAGCGTCCTTCAACCAGCGCTCCCGTCAAAAAGCCGGCCGGGGTAAAGGGCAGGTCCTCCGTGCGCCTCCGCGTCCTCATCGTCCTCGCGCTGTGCCTGTCTGGCTGTCGCGATCCCGCGTACACGATTGCCTCCAAACGGGACACGGTGGACGCCTGGCGGGAATTCATCCTGCAGAATCCGAAGGACGAGCACCTCGAAGACGCGCGCGATCGCCTGGCCGAGCTCGAGCTCATCGAGGCCCAGAAGGTGCATTCGGTGGTGGCGTACAAGCGCTTCCTCGAGGAATTCGGCGACACCGACTCGGCGCCGACCGCGAAGAAGCTGCTCGAAGGGCTGCGCTTCAACGCGGCGATGGGGAAGGGCACGCCCCAGGCGCTCCGCCAGTTCCTCCGCGATCACCCGGACGGCGTGCACCGCGCCGAGGTGGAGAAGAAGCTGGCCGAGCTGGAGATCAAGGAGGTGCTGGCGGGCGACGACGTGAAGGCGCTCGCCGCGGTGTCCGTCGGGCTGGCCGGAGATCCCCGCGCCGAGGCGGCCGCCTTGAAGCTCGACGACGTGGCCTTCGCAGAGGCGAGGACGGCCAGCGCGTGGATGGCGTACCTCGCGGACTTCCCCGCGGGGCGTCATCGCGACGGGGCGCGCGCGAGGCTGCTCTCGCTGGAGCTCGACGGGTTGCTGGTCTCAGGGGATCTTCCGGCTGCGCGGGCCCTGGCGGCGCGCTCTCCGCTGGCGAAGGAGCTCGCGGATCTCCCAGCGCGGTTTCAGCGAGCCGAGGCGATCGCGGCCCTGGAGCGCTCGAAGGACGAGCGGGTGAGGCGAGCGCTGCCGTCGCACATGCTGCGCTCCAGGGACGATCTCGTGAAGTCGCTCCAGTCGCCCGATCCCATGGATCGCTGGCAGGCGGCGGAGGAGCTGGGCTTCGTCGTGTCCGTGCACGTCCTCGACCCGCTGCTGGAAGCGTTCCGCACCGCGCGCCTGCCCCTCATCCGTCTCCAGGCCTTCTTGAGCCTCGGGCGGGTGCTGCGCTCGCTCCCGCGGCCGGTGGCCGAGTACGAGGTGGCGGTGCGCGTGGCACGGCTCAAGGAGCAGGCCAGCGATGCGCAGCTGGTGCTGACGATCGCCGCGCTGCTCGACCTCACCGGTCAGCTCGATCGCGCCGCGTCCGAGTACCAGAAGGCGTGGGACTCAAACGCGCCCGATCCGGTGGTGCTGCAGCGGTGGGCGGACATCCGCCTCGAGCGGCGCCAGTTCTTCTCGGCGGCCGTGGCCGCGCGGCAGCTCGCGCTGTGGGCGGGCGACGTGCTGGCCGGGCAGGGGCCTGTCGGGCCGACCAACGCGCTCGCCGCCTCGCGGGAGGCCTGCTCAGCGCTCACCGCGGCCAGGCGCGCCGAAGAGGTGATCGAGCTGGCCTCGAAGGAGAAGACCGAGTTCCCGGAGGATCTCGAGCAGTTCCTCTTGCGGGCGCGGGAGGTGCGACGGCTGGCCGAGGCGAAGGTGCGAGACGCCGAGCTGCAGCTTCTCGCGATCGACGAGCGCGCCCGGCGGTGCGGCGATCACCAGGTGGCGGATCGGATGGCGGAGGGCAAGAAGACCCGCTTGGAGGCCCTCGCTGCGCTCGCAGCGAAGCCGACGCGCGAGTGGCCATTGGTGCGGGAGGTCGCCGCCGAGCGGGATCCCGAGCCCGCCGTGCGCGAAGCCGCCCGTTCTGGCCGGCCCTGAGCGACGAGAGAAGCAGAGGGTCCGGGTCGCCTCGGATCGGCGCCGCGCGGGCTGCGTCGTGCTCTCTCGTCCCGCTGGTGTGGGCGGACGAGTGCCGCGCCATCGAAAGAGCTGTGCCCCGGGGACACCTGCCCTGCGGGGTGATGCCGATGTCACCCGCTCCGCAGTCGGTGAGTTCCGGCGAGACGTGACGGTCCGGCGAGTAGCGGACGGTGTCCGGGAACCGGGCGCTCCCTGCCAGTTCGCCCCTCAGGACTCACGCCCCGAGGTGGCTCGACGGCGCTCGGCCTTCAGGCGATGCCGGCGAAGAAGGCCCGGCAGATCACCAGCGCGCCGAGAGGGCCCAGGAGGTCGGCCACCACGCACGCCGCGAGCGCGTGGCGCACCGCGCGCACCTGCACCACGCCGAAGTACAGCGCCAGCACGTAGAAGGTCGTCTCCGTCGTGCCGTACAGCACCGACACCAGGTAACCGACGAAGCTGTCGGGCCCGGACTTGTTCATCGTGTCCGTCAGGACGCCCATCGCGCCGCTGCCGGAGAGGGGCCGAAGCAGCGCCATCGGCAGCGCCTCCGACGGGAAGCCGATCGGCGCCAGCAGCGGCGTGAGGGCGCCGAGCAGCACGTCCATCGCGCCCGAGGCGCGGAACAGGCCGATGCACACCAACATCGCCACCAGGAAGGGGATGATCGACACCGCGGTGGTGAAACCTTCCTTCGCTGCGCCGACGAAGGCTTCGTACACCTTCACCTGCCGCGCGAAGCCCACCGTCACGATGGCCAGCATCAGCAGCGGCAACAACCAGCCCGAGAAGACGCCGCGCGCGACCTCGAGCCCCTTCGCCTCGGCGGGTTGAGACAGCACGAAGCGGGCCAGGGCGAAGACGATCGCCGCGCCGATCGCGGCCGCCACCAACTGCCTCCAGATGGGCGCCTTCGCCTCGATTGCCGCCGTCGCCTCGGCCTTCGCGAGGGCCTCCGCGTCGGGGGCCTTGATGGCCGCCAGCGGCGCAGCCTCGGCGTAGCGCTCGACGGCGAACAGCCCACGCCCTTGCAGCAGCTTCGCAGCCGCCACGGCGCAGAAGGTGGTGAAGAGCGTCGCGAGGATGGTGGGCACGATGATCCCCGCCGGGTCCTTCGAGCCCGCGCTGGCCCGCAGCGCGATCACGTTGAGCGGCAGCAGCGTCAGGCCGGCGGTGTTGATCGCGAGGAAGGTGACCATCGCGTTGGTCGCCACGCCCTTCTTCTGGTTCAGCGAGTCGAGCTCCTGCATCGCCTTGAGGCCGAAAGGCGTCGCGGCGTTGCCCAGCCCCAGGAGGTTGCTGGCGATGTTCATGATCATCGCGCCCATCGCGGGGTGCTCGGGGGGCACGTCGGGGAACAGGCGCGTCATCACCGGCTTGAGGAGCCGCGCGAGGCCCTGCATCAGCCCGGCCTGGCGCAGCACGCCCACGAAGCCCAGCCACAGCGTCATCTGCCCGATGAGCCCGATGGACAGCTCGACGGCGGCCTTCGCGGACGTCACGGACGCGTCGGTGAGGGCCTGCATCCGCCCGGTGAAGGCGGCGGCGACCACGGAGATCACCACCAGGCCCACGAAGATCCAGTTCATCGGAGGGGCGAGTTGACTCCCCTTCCCGGGGAGGCGCGAGTTTCTGTCCGACAGCCCCGCTCGTGGTACGAAGGCCCGGAGTAGCCATGGCGGCGGACAAGGGCCGAATCGTAGGCATCGACCTGGGCACGACGAATACGCTCGTCGCGTCGGTGAGGAATCGTGTGCCCCGCATCGTCCCCACCGATCGCGGCACGCTCATCCTCCCCTCGGTGGTGGCGCTCTCGCCGAAGGGCGACCTGGTGGTGGGCGGCGTGGCGAAGGATCAGATCCTCACCAACCCGAAGAACACCATCTACGGGGCCAAGCGCCTCATCGGCCGCAAGTACGACTCGAAGGTGGTGCAGGAGCTCAAGAGCTACTTCACCTACGACATCGTGGAAGGCGCCGACGGCGACGCGGCGGTGAGCCTGGGCGGGCGCGTGTACCGGCTCCCGGAGGTCTCCGCGATGGTGCTCTCGCAGGTGAAGACGATCGCCGAGCAGTTCCTGGGCGGGCCCATCTCCGAGGCGGTGATCACCGTCCCCGCCTACTACAACGACAACCAGCGCCAGGCGGTGAAGGAAGCGGGCCTGCTGGCCGGGCTCCAGGTGAAGCGCATCGTCAACGAGCCCACCGCGGCGGCGCTGGCGTACGGCTTCAACCGCGGTCTCGATCAAAAGGTGTTGGTGTACGACCTCGGCGGCGGCACCTTCGACGTCTCGGTGCTGCAGCTCACGGGCAACGTCTTCGAGGTCGCGGCCACGGGCGGCGACACGTTCCTGGGCGGCATCGACTTCGACAACCGCATCGTCGACTTCGTGCTCGAGAGCTTCAAGAAGGAGACGAAGATCGATCTCACCCAGAGCCCCATCGCCATGCAGCGGGTGAAGAACGCGGCCGAGGCGGCGAAGATCGATCTCTCCCTGATGCAGAACGTGGTGATCGAGCTGCCCTTCGTCGAGGAGCGCAAGGGCAAGCCGGTGGATCTGAAGGTGCCGCTCACGCGCGAGCAGCTCAACGCGCTCACCGGCGATCTCGTCGACCGCACCTTCCAGATCTGCGACGAGGTGCTGACGGAGAAGGGCATCGCGCGCTCGTCCATCGACGAGATCATCCTGGTGGGCGGGCAGAGCCGCATGCCGCTGGTGCAGCAGCGGATCCAGCAGCACTTCGGCAAGCCCCCGCGCAAGGGCGTACACCCGGACGAGTGCGTGGCGCTGGGGGCCGCGCTGTTGGCCGAGTCGCTCGACTCCATCGACTCGGTGACGCTGCTGGACGCGCTGTCGATGCCGATCGGCTACGGCCTGCCCACGGGCCGCTTCCGGAAGATCGTCGACAAGAACCACCGCGTGCCGGCGACCAAGAGCTTCCGCGTGCCGCCTCCCGCGAAGCCCGGCGCGCCCTTCGTGGAGATCGACATCTACCAGGGCGACAGCGAGTTCATCGTCGACAACGAGTACCTGGGCACCGTGAAGCTGCCCGCCGCCGCCACCGGGCGTCGCATCGACTTCAAGCTGGACGAAGAGTGCCTCCTCCACGTGTACGTGGAGGGCGCCGGCGAGCCGAAGGAAGTGAAGCTGGCCACGCGCGACACGCCCGAGGTGCTCAAGAAGATGATCGCGGAGCAGCTGGCGAAGAAGACCCAGGAAGACGAGCGCGCCGCGGCCGAGAAGGGCGGGCTCTTCTCCAGCATCAAGCGGCTGCTCGGGGGCGGGTGATGGCCTCGGACAGCGGCCCGGCCTTCCCCTCGGAGGCCTGGTGCCGGCGGGCGATCGAGCTGTTCAACGAGGATCCCGAGGCGGCGGACGCGGCGCGCGGCTGGGACGGCGACTTCGGCGTCGTCTTCGACTCGGCGCAGCACACCCTGGCGGTGTGGATCGGCCCTCCCGTCCACGGTCGGCTCCCCGCGCCCGAGTTCCTCCCGCTGGACGCGTTGGAGGCCCGGGCCCCGAAGTACTTCGCCCGCGCCAACGTGGAGGACTGGCGGGCCTTGATGCAGGGGGGGCTGGATCCCGTCGGCGCCATCGTGCAGAAGCGTCTCGTCGCCCGCGGGGATCTGACGCCGATCATCGCGCGGCTGGCGTATCGAGGGCTGGCGCTGCGGTGGCTGGCCCGGATCGAGGTCTGAACGTCTTGATGAGGGAGGACGCGCGATGGGCTTTCGCAGCACGTTGAAGAAGCAGGCGCTGGGGTTGTCGCAGAAGGCGATGGAGCGGCTGTTCGCCGACGAGAAGCGCGCGCAGAAGATCGCCGAGGCGATCGGGACGGTGCAGCGCAGCAAGCAGGCCTTCGACAGCACGCAGCGCGTGGTGCTGAACCAGCTCAACTTCGCCACCAAGGCCGACTTCAAGGAGCTCGGGCGGCAGCTGTCGGGGCTGCGCAAGCGGGTGAAGGCGCTCGACGAGAAGCTGTCGGCGCTGTGAACGTCAGGCGCCTGCGCCTACACCGTCGTTGACACCACTGGAGGGGCGTGGCACTACCCCTCCGACTTTCGGGTGCATAGCTCAGTGGTAGAGCACTCCCTTCACACGGGAGGGGTCCAAGGTTCGAATCCTTGTGCGCCCAAGGAAGAAAGAGCCGGGTGTCCCAGCGGGGCCCCGGCTTTTTTCATGCCCCGGGGCTACAGTTCCCTCGTGCCGCTTCGCCTCGTCGTGTTGTGGCTGCTGCTGCCCCTGCCGGCCGCGGCGCAGGTCTACACGTGGACGGATGAGCAGGGCGTGCAGCACTTCACCGACGATCCCAACACGGTGCCGAAGAAGGCGAAGGCGCGCACCACCGAAGGCGCACACGTCAACGTGATGGCGTCGAAGCCGGAAGAGAAGCTCGACTCCGGGGCAGCGCAGAGCCAGACCGAGACGCAGGCCGCCGCTGCGCAGGCCCAGGCCGCGGCAGCCCAGGCGCAGGCCGCAGCGGCACAGGCCCAGCTCGCCGCGTCGGCCACGGCGAAGGAGACGGTGGAGGACGCGTGGCGCCGGCGCTTCCGGGAGGCGCGCGCGACGATCCGCGAGCTCGAGGACGAGATCGAGATCGACCGGCAGAAGGTGGAGGAGGTCGACGGCATGCCCGTCAACGCCGGGTGGACGTGCCCGACGGGGTGGGGCGTGCCGTACGCGGGGGTGGGCCCGCCTCCGTACGCAGGCGGAGGGGCCGCGGTGGGCGTGGGCGGTCAGGTCGCGCCGGGAGTGCACGTCGCTGGCGGGGCGGTCTGGACGAGCGGGTACTCCTACTGGCCGTCGGTGGTGACGACGCCGTGCTACTTCGGCTTCAACCCCGAGTACGAGCGGGTCCGCGACCGCCTCGAGCGCAACCGGAAGGCGTTGGTCCGCGCGAAGGACGACCTGAAGGACCTCGAGCGGCGAGCCGCGAACGAGGCAGTTCCGCTGGACTGGCGCCGCTGATAATCACCGGCGCGATGCACGGCCCCATAGCTCAGTTGGATAGAGCGGCAGTTTCCTAAACTGTAGGTCGCAGGTTCGATTCCTGCTGGGGTCACTTTCCCGCATGACGACTCGCCTCATCGAGGCCGACATTCCCGAGGCGGTGCTCGAGGTAGTCAAAGGCCTCCAGCAGGCCGGGCACCGCGCCTTCCTCGTGGGCGGGTGCGTGCGCGATCTCCTCCGCGGCCAGAAGCCCAAGGACTTCGACGTCGCCACCAGCGCCCGGCCGGCGGTGGTGCAGAAGCTCTTCCGCCGCGTCATCCCCACGGGCATCGAGCACGGCACCGTCACCGTCGTGGTGCGCGGGGCCCACGTGGAGGTCACCACCTTCCGCGCCGAGGCGGACTACGTCGACGGGCGGCGGCCCTCGCGCGTCGACTTCCACGACGACATCGACGCCGATCTCGCCCGCCGCGACTTCACGATGAACGCGATGGCGTGGGATCCGGTGTCGCGCCTCCTGGTCGATCCCTTCGGTGGCCAGGACGACCTGAAGGCCCGGGTGGTGCGGTGCGTGCGCGATCCGATGGAGCGCTTCTCCGAAGACGGCTTGCGGCCGCTGCGCGCGGTGCGCTTCGCCACGGTGCTGGACTTCACCGTCGATCCCTCGACGGAGGCGGCCATTCCCCCAACGCTGCCGGTCTTCCGCAAGGTGGCGCCCGAGCGCGTGCACCAGGAGTTCGTGAAGCTGTTGGTCGCGCCGCACGCTCCCTTCGGCCTCACGCTGCTTTCGCGGACCGGGCTGCTGGGCGTCTTCCTGCCGGAGGCCGAGGGCTCGGACTTCGCCGCCGTGGGGCGCGCTCCGGCCGAGGAGGCGCCGCGGCTGGCGGTCCTCCTGGGCCACCGCGTCGACGCGCGCGACCTGGTCCTGCGGCTCCGGTTTCCCACCCGCGTCGCCGAGGAGGTGGGGCACCTGGTGAAGCACCAGGAGCTGCCTCCCGAGGAGACGGACGACGCAGGCCTGCGCCGTTGGCTGTCGCGCGTCGATGAGCGCCATGCGCTGACCCTGCTGGAGGTGGCGGCTGCGCGGGGCAGGGAGCCGGCCGGCCTTCGCGCGCGCGTCGAAGCGCTCCTCCGCACCCGCCCACCCCTGACGACGAAGGCCCTGGCCCTCGACGGCAAGGCCCTGATGGACGAGCTGGGCGTAGGCCCTTCGCCGCTGGTTGGGCAGGCCTCGCGCTACCTGTTGGACGTCGTGCTGGACGATCCCACCCGCAACACCCCCGACGGCCTGCGCGCTGCGCTGAAGGCCTGGAAGCGCCCGTCGAGCTGACCCGCGTCAGCGCGTCTCTTTTCCCACAGCCTTTCCCACACCCTCTGCCCACCCCCGAATGGGGCATCTCCCTCGGAGCGCGGTTCCGCAGGGTGCTCAGAGGACCCTGCACGGAAACTATAGTAATTTCATTGACTTGTCAGTCATGCCGGGGTGCGTCACAACTCCGCGACTTCACAGGGATCGATAGGGGACGCCGCCGGAAGGGCTGTGGAAAAGGTGTGGAAGACGCAGGCAGGAGTGCCCGGGCTTTCAGGACGGCACCGGCTGTGGCATCGAAGGGGCCATGCGCGTGGTGGTGGCCATGTCGGGCGGCGTCGACTCATCGGCGGCGGCGGCTCTGCTGAAGGAACAGGGGCACGAGGTGCTCGGCATCACCCTGCGTGTGTGGAGCTACGAGAGCGCGGCGCAGTGTGGAAGTTGCTGCAGCCCCGACGACATCGACGACGCCCGGCGCGTGGCGGAGACACTGGGCATTCCCTTCTACGTGGCGAACGTCGAGGAACTGTTCAAGGAGCGCGTCGTGTCGCCCTTCGTGCAGTCCTACCTCGGCGGACGCACGCCGATCCCCTGCGTGGCCTGCAACCAGGACGTGAAGTTCGGCTTCCTCCTCAAGCGCGCGCGGCAGCTGGGGGCGAAGCTGGCCACGGGGCACTACGCGCAGATCGAAGAGCTCGACGGGCGGCTGTCGCTGCGCCGGGCCGTCGACGCGGCGAAGGACCAGTCGTACTTCCTCTTCACCCTGGGGCAGGACGAGCTGAAGGATCTCCTCTTCCCCGTCGGCGGCCTCACCAAGGCCGAGGTCCGGGCGGTGGCCGAGCGCCACGGCCTCGTCACCTCGCACAAGCCGGAGAGCATGGAGATCTGCTTCGTCCCTGACGGCGACTACGCGCGCTTCGTGGAGAAGGTGGCCGGCCCCCAGCCGAAGGGGGACATCGTGACGGCCGACGGCGAGGTGCTGGGGACGCACGACGGCATTCACCGCTACACCATCGGCCAGCGCCGGGGCCTGGTCGCCACCGGACAGCCGCTGTACGTGCAGCGCATCGACGCGGACAAGCGCCAGGTGGTGGTGGGGCCGGCGACGGAGGCCGAGCGCTCCGCCTTTCACCTCCTGCGGCCGCACTGGGTAGACGGCGCTGCGCCCGTCGATCGACCCGTGCAGGTGAAGATCCGCCACCGGCACCAGGGCGCGACGGGGACGGTGCGGCTCGAGGCCAACGGGCACTACCGGGTGCTGCTGGACGCGCCGGCGCGCGCGGTGACGCCGGGCCAGGCGGCGGTGGTGTACGACGGCGAGCGCGTGCTGGGCGGAGGATGGATCGCGTGAGGCGCCTCGCGCTGCTGGGCGTCCTCGTCTTCTCGAGCTGCAGGGATCCGGCGCCGGTCGAGCCCGTCTGCGGGTTGCACTCGGCGTCGGCGCCGGTGGTGCTGGAGGGCACGAAGGACCAGGCCCTCTCCGTCGGCGCGCGCCTCAAGCCGGGCGATCGCATCACCGCCGAGGGCGTCGCGCTGCTGGAGTGCTTCAAGGGCGCCCTCAAGCGGCTCGACGACGAGACGGTGGTGGTGGGTGAGCTGATGGAGGCGAAGGTGGAGGCCACCACCATTCCGCGCTTCGTCCTGAAGGCGGGCGCGCCCGTGGAGGTGAGCGGCGCCGCTCCAGCGGTGGTGGCGCGCTACAGCGACAACCGCTTCACCCCGAAGAGCGCGCTCACCTCGAATGAGCCGACCTCGGCGGACTACTTCAGGGCCTTCTTCACTCCCAATGGCATCGAGAACATGCAGGCCGGACCGCGCCCCGACGGGCCGACGAAGCTGGCGCCTCCCTCGGCGCGGCCGAAGGTGTCACGCATTCACGCCGGTGAGCTGGGGCAGGGTGGGGCGGTGCTTGAAGTGGAAGACGAGGTCGTCTTCGCCGAGACGGACGATCTCGCCACCGCGGCGCTGCTGGAAGGCAGGCGCTACGAGCTGGGCCGCACCGCGCGGCTGGTGCTGCCCGAGGGCGCGGAGGCGGCGTTGATCATCGACGGCCAGACGATCGAGCTGGAGGGGCCGATGGATCTCCGGCTGCGCTGATCGCTGCGGCCGGCCTTGGCCCAGCCTGACGAAACCGGGCCCCGGGAAGGTCGACGATCCGCGCCCCGTTGCGGGTATGCTCGCGTCCCCCGCATGAAGGCCCCTCGCGCGCTCGTCCTCGGCTTCACCCTCGGTGTTGGTGCGTCGTTGATCTCCTCCTGTGGTCCAGAGCCCAAAGCGTGCGGCCCGTCGACCTGCATGGGGTGCTGCGACGAGAACGGCGAGTGCCTGGCGGGCTCGAGTCTGCTGGCCTGCGGCCTCGGCGGTGGCGAGTGCGTGGCCTGCGCGGCGAACCAGGCGTGCCTCTCCGGGGCCTGCGGCCTCATCGACGGAGGCGACTACGACGGCAACTTCCCCGATCGCCCCGACTCGTCGATCAACTACGACGCCGGCGTCTACGACGCGAGCGGCCAGTTCGACGCGGGAATGGACGCGGGGCGGCCGGACGGCGGGACCCCCGACGCGGGACAGCCGGACGCGGGGGGCATGGACGCCGGACGCGACGGCGGAACCGATGGCGGTGGAGTCGACGCGGGGATGCCCGACGCTGGCGGCATGGATGCGGGAATGGACGCCGGAATGGATGCGGGCACGCCCGTCAGCTTCATGAACGACATCCAGCCCATCTTCGACGCCCGCTGCAACGGCTGTCACAACTGGACCCACGCGACCACCGTCAACGCGGCGACCACCTGCGGGGGCATGGGCAGCGTGTACATCTCGCCCAACAGCCTCGACAACAGCCGCCTCTACGGGAAGGTCGCCGGCGCGCCCGCTTGCGGCTCTCCCATGCCGTTCATGCAGCCCCCGCTGCCCCAGGCCGAGATCGATCTCCTCCGCG
Source organism: Myxococcota bacterium (assembly GCA_040752975.1). Lineage (GTDB taxonomy): Bacteria > Myxococcota > Myxococcia > Myxococcales > Myxococcaceae > JADLDB01. The sequence goes on along the minus strand of JBFMHF010000025.1, from coordinate 7,771 downwards.
CCTGGATCCTCCAGGGCGCGCCGAACAACTGATCGGGTAGCCCCTCAAAATTGACGGACGGGCGCGTCGCGCTACCGTCATGCCTCGAGCGCCACAGCGGTGTACGTGGGCGCAAGGGACACATGCGAGACACCCACAAGTTGAAAGAGAAGGTCGAGCTGTCGCTGGACAACCGGCAGATCGTCAGCCTCACGGTCGCGTCGTTGATCGTCCTGGGCGGCGTCTTCCTGTTGGGCGTGGTGGTGGGCAAGAAGCTGGCGGTGCAGACGGTGGAAGAGAAGCCCGCCGCGGATCTCCTGACGCAGCTGGACGAGAAGTCGAAGGCGCTGGAGGACGTGCAGCAGGACGCGTCGCTCACCTTCCAGGACGAGCTGACGAAGAAGTCGCCCACGCTGGTGGCTGGCGCGCCGGTGGTGAAGCCGATGCCAGCCGAGCCGAAGCCGGCCGAGCCACCGAAGGCCCCCGAAGAGGCCAGGACCCCTGAAGAGGCAATGGCCGATCCCGTCGTCGCCGCGGGCGATCCCGCCCCCGCCGTCGAGTTGCCTCAAACGCCGAAGCCCGAAGCCGTGCCCACTCGCACCCACGACGCCGGCGCGCTGAAGGAGGCCTTCGGCAAGGCGCAGAAGGCCCCGGAGACGGCCGCTGACGGCGCCTGGTCGATTCAGCTGGCCGCGTACCAGGATCGCGCGGAGGCCGATCGCTTCGCCGCGGGCCTGCGGGACAAGGGCTACGCCCCGTACATCGTGGAGGCGGCCATTCCCGGAAAGGGGACGTGGTTCCGCGTACGCATGGGGCGCTTCGGCACCAAGGACGCGGCCGGGCGCTACCTCGAGGACTTCAGGCGCGAGACGCAGATGAGCGCCATCGTCACGCTGGCGAACTGAATCACGTCTCCGAGTTGGGGTTCTTCGTCCACTTGTCGACGTTGCCGTCGCCGTCGAGATCCTCGCCGATGCGATCGACCTGGTCGCCTTCCCAGTACTCCCAGTAGTCCACCTTGCCGTCGCCGTTGGTGTCGCGCTCTTTGCGCACCAGCTTGCCCTTCTCGTAGTACTTGAACTCCGACGGGCGGCCGGCGGCCGACAGGTCGAGCTCCTTGCGGACGATCACGCCCTTCTCGAAGTAGTTGACCTGATCCACCTTGCCGTCGAAGTCGAGATCGAGCGCCTCGCGCGCCACCTGCTCGCGCTCGTCGTAGTTGCGGCTGATGTCCACCTTGCCGTCCCAGTTGATGTCCAGCTCCTTGCGGGACACGCGCTCGACGTCCTTGCCGTCCTCGCCTTTGGCGATGATGGAGTAGGTCCACACGTCGGGTTTCTTGTCGCCGTTCAGGTCGAACTCGGTGACGGTCTCGTTGCCGGCCTGCTTCTGGCGGATGCCTTCAGCCAGCACCTCGCCGTTCTCACCCGTCTCGCCCTTCTCGGAGGACTTCGAGGTGGAACAGCCCGCTACAGCCAGCGCCAGCGCCGCCACCTGCCACTGTGTCCTGGTCATTATTTTGGACCTCCAACCTGGTCGACATAGCGTCACATACGTCAATGGCGCGCAAGAAGATCAGCACAACGATCTACATCACGCCGGAGCAGAACGAACTGCTCAAGCTGCTGAACGCGAAGACGAAGGTGCCCGTGGCCGAGTACATCCGGCAGGGGATCGATCTCGTGCTGGAGAAGTACAAGGACGAGCTCCCGGGGCAGCAGACCTTCGAGGGAATCTAGCGCGTCTTTTTACGCTAAACCGGCGGCATGGGGTCATTCGCGGGGAAGCGGGTCGTCGTCTTCGGCGGAGCGGGCTTCGTGGGCAGCCACCTCTGCGATCGGCTCCTGGCCGAAGGCGCGGCGCGCGTGCTGGCGGTGGACAACCTGTGCACGGGGGCCGAGGCGAACCTGGCCCAGTGGGGGAAGGAGCCCCGCTTCGAACTCCTGAAGCACGACGTGACGCAGCCGGTGAAGGTGGCAGAGCCCTTCGACGTGGTGTTCAACCTGGCCTCACCCGCGTCGCCCTTCGACTACGCGAAGCTGTGGCTGGAGACGCTGCGCGTCGGCGCCCTGGGCACACAGCACGCGCTGGAGCTGGCCGAGGAGAAGGGCGCGGTCATGGTGCAGGCGTCGACGAGCGAGATCTACGGGGATCCGATCGTCCACCCGCAGGTGGAGAGCTACACCGGCAACGTGGACTGCACCGGCCCGCGCGCGGTGTACGACGAGGCCAAGCGCTACGGCGAGGCGCTGGTGATGGGCTTCGAGCGGCACGGTCGGGCCTCCACGCGCATCGCGCGCATCTTCAACACCTACGGCCCGCGCATGCGGCTCAACGACGGGCGGGTGGTGCCGGCCTTCGTGTCCCAGGCTCTGAAGGGGGAGGACTTCACCGTCTTCGGCGACGGCCAGCAGACGCGCAGCTTCTGCTACGTGGCGGATCTGGTCGACGGGCTGGTGCGGCTGGCCCTGTCCGACGTGCGTGGTCCCGTCAACCTGGGCAACCCGGAGGAGCGCAGCATCCGGGACTTCGCCGAGGCGGTGCGTCGCGCGGTGGGGGGAGGCGGGAAGATCGTGGAGAAGCCGCTCCCTCCGGGCGATCCCAAAGTCCGCAGGCCGGACATCACACGGGCGAAGACGCTCCTCGATTGGACGCCGAAGGTGAGCCTCGAGGAAGGCCTCGCGCGCACCATCGAGTACTTCCGACGGAGGGTGTGAGGTCGATGGATCGCGTCTGCGGCCAGTGCGGGCGGCGGCCTTCGGGCCTGGTCCAGAACGCGACGCACTGCGAGTTCTGCGGCGCGCCGTTGCAGGAGGTCCAGGCTCCTCCCGAGCCGCTCGAGCGCAAGTGTTACACCTGCGGCAAGCCCTTCCCGGGGGACAAGCGCTCCGAGGAGCGTCGCTGCGAGGCGTGCCGTGCCGTCGTGTCTCCGGTGGCCGAGGCTGCCGCGTCCGACGGCGTCGCGCTCGATGAAGGCACGAAGCGGATCGCGCTCCACTTCGTCGGCGGGCTGCTTGCCGTGCCGGCATGGTGGGCGTGCGTCTGGGTGGTGAAGCTGGTGTGGCAGGCGGTGCCTGGCCTGGTGGTGTTCGGCTTCCTGGGGCTGCTCCTGCTGTCGAAGATCCTCTGGCCCCTCGGAGGGCGGCCCAACCGCCGCGGCACCTTCGCCGAGAACGCGGCGATGCTGGTGGGCGCGGCCGTGTCGCTCGCCGTCTTCGCGTCGCTCGCCTGAGGGTTGGCGCCTTGCTGTCCGGGTTGCGCGTGCGAGGAATTCGGCGGACCGGCCAGGTCGCGGTCGGGCCGCGAACGTCCTCCGCGCGAGGGCGTTGGCGATCCCGCGGGAGTTCCGCACGGAAAACACCACGGGCCCGGCGCTCGCTCAGGGAGCACCGGGCCCGGGTGAAAGGCCTTGCTTCGCGGGCTACGCCCGGACTTCAGCGGCCGGCGCATCACCCGGCGGCGGCGCGGCGACGAAGGGGGACTTCTCGAGCGCCAGGTTCAGCACCTCGTCCATCCGGGTGGCGAAGAAGAACTCGACCTCCTTCTTCACCTGCTCGGGCACGTCCACCATGTCCTTCTTGTTCTTCTCCGGCATGATGATCCGCTTGATGCCCGCGCGGTGAGCGGCCAGCACCTTCTCCTTGATCCCGCCCACGGGAAGCACCAGGCCGCGCAGCGTGGCCTCGCCGGTCATCGCCGTGTCGTTGCGCACGCGGATGCCGGTCATCAGGCTGGTGAGCGCTGTCAGCATCGTCACGCCGGCCGACGGGCCGTCCTTGGGCATGGCCCCGTCCGGCACGTGAATGTGGATGTCCGTCTTGTCCAGGAAGTTGGGCTGCACGCCCAGCCGATCGGCGTTGGAGCGCAGGTAGCTCATCGCCGCGTGCGCCGACTCCTTCATCACGTCACCCAGCTTGCCGGTGAGCGTCATGCCGCCCTTGCCGACCATCTTGGTGCACTCGATGAAGAGCAGATCGCCGCCGTACGGCGTCCAGGCCAGGCCCGCCGCCACGCCCGTCTGCGCGGTGCGCTCCGCCATCTCGGACTCGACGCGCTGGGGCCCGAGCAGATCGTGCAGCTTCTCCTTCGTGATCGTCTGCTTCTCCGTCTTGCCGGACGCCACCTGCACGGCCACCGAGCGGCACACGTCGGCGATCCGCCGCTCGAGGTTTCGCACGCCGGCTTCCCGGGTGTAGGCGGTGATGATCTCGGTCAGCGTGTCCTCGAGGATCTCGACCTGCTCGGTGCTGATCCCGTGCTCCTTGATCTGCTTGGGGATCAGGTGCGTCTTGGCGATCGCCGTCTTCTCGTCGAGCGTGTAGCCGGACAGCTCGATGATCTCCATGCGGTCCCGCAGCGGCCCGGGCACCGGGTCCAGCTGGTTCGCCGTGGCGATGAACATCACCTTCGACAGGTCGAAGGGCACGTCGAGGTAGTGATCGCTGAAGGTGTGGTTCTGCTCGGGATCCAGCACCTCGAGCAGCGCCGCCGACGGATCGCCGCGGAAGTCCGCGCCCAGCTTGTCGATTTCGTCGAGCAGCATGACGGGGTTCCGCGTGCCCGCCTTCTTCATCTGCTGGATGAAGCGGCCGGGCAGGGCGCCCACGTAGGTCCGACGGTGCCCGCGGATCTCCGCCTCGTCGCGGACGCCGCCGAGCGCCAGGCGCACGAACTTGCGGCCCACCGCCTTGGCGACCGACTGGCCCAGCGACGTCTTGCCGACGCCCGGAGGTCCGACCAGGCAGAGGATGGGGCCCTTCATGTCGTTCTTCAGCTTGCGCACCGCCAGGTACTCGAGGATGCGCTTCTTCACCTTCTGGATGCCGTGGTGGTCGCTGTCGAGCTGCCGCCGCGCGTTCTCGATGTCGAGGTTGTCCTCGGACAGCTTGGCCCACGGGAGATCGGCCAGCCAGTCGAGGTAGGTGCGCGCGACCGTGTACTCGCTGGACGCCGCGGGGATCGTCTTGAGGCGGTTGAGCTCCTTGTTGGCGACCTTCTCCACGTCGGGCGGCAGCTGCGCCTTCTTGAGCCGCTCCTGGAGATCGTCGAGCTCCTCCTCGTCCTCGCCCATCTCGCCCAGCTCTTCCTTGATCGCCTTGAGCTGCTGGCGCAGGTAGTACTCACGCTGGGTCTTCGACATCTCGCCCTTCACGGCGGAGTCGATCTTGTTCGACAGCTTCAGGATCTCGCGCTTGCGGTTGAGCAGCTCGAGCACCAGCTTCATCCGGGCCTTCAGGTCCACCGTCTCGAGGACGGCCTGCTTCTCCTCGATGGGCACGTCCACGTTGGCGGCGATCAGATCCGCGAGGTGGCCCGGGTGGGTGATGGACTCGACCAGCTCGGTGGCCGCGGCCGGCAGCTCGGGCATCATCTCGATGACCTCGCGCGCCAGCTTCTTCAGGTTGATGGTGAGCGCCTCCACCTCGACGTGATCTGCCGGCGTCTTGTCGTCGACCGGCTCGATGCGGGCCTTGAGGTAGGGTGATTCCTGCACCAGCTCGAGCACGCGGAAGCGCGCGAGGCCCTGCACCACGAGCGAGTAGTTGTCCTCGCCCATCTTGAGCAGCTTGACGATGCGGGCCACGGTGCCCATGCCGTAGAGATCCGAGGCGCCGGGATCCTCTTCCTCGGCCTTGCGCTGGGTGACGACGCCGATCACCTGATCGTCGCGCACCGCGTCCTTGATCAACGCGATCGTCTTCTGGCGGCCGACCGCCAGGGGCAGCACGCCACCGGGGAAGAAGACCGAGTTGCGCAGCGGCAGGATGGGGAGGACCTGCGGAATGTCGTCCTTGTTGATCGCGCCGGGCGGCGTCATCGTCGCAGGCAGGGCCTGGGCGCCAGCGGCCTTCTTCTTGTCGTCGGACATGTGGTTGAAACGTCCTTTCAGGGGGTTGGGAGGGGTCGCCCTCCCGCGGGTGCTACAGGTCACAGGGTAGCAGCCAGAAACGCATCGGCAACCGGCAAGGGAGGGGATGACGCGATTTTCCACCCGCCGTTCATCCGGTGCATGATGCCTCCTCAGGCCGCACGACTCTCGAGGAACGACCTCCCATGCCCCGCCGACTCTTCGTGGCCCTCGCCGCTCTGGCCGTGGTGTCCAACTGTCAGGGCTGCTTCGGCTGCCAGACGCCCGTCGACAACCCCAACTCGACGCTCCCCACGTCCTGCGAGCAGGAACAGCCCCTCATCGAGCCGCAGAAGCTCGACATCCTCTTCGTCATCGACAACTCGGGGTCGATGAAAGAGGAGCAGGAGGCCGTGGCCCGCGAGCTCACGGCCTTCGTCGATCAGATCAAGCAGGCCGGCGGGGTGCGCCAGGACTTCCACATCGGGGTGATCACCACCTCGGTGTACCAGCACTCCAACCAGAACGGGCTGGACTGGTGGCTGCCGTACCCGAACGCAGGGCGGCTGCGCCCGGTGCCGGACTTTCTCGAGGACGGCGGCGTCCGCTACGACACGGACAACGAGCGGATCCTGGTGGGCGACGATCCGCAGGTGGTGGAGAAGTTCGCGAAGCTGGTGCAGCAGGGCACCTACGGCTCCGGGCAGGAGACGCCGTTCGAGGCGATCCGTCTGGCGCTCATGTCGCAGCTTGCCACCACGCCGCTCGACGCCGGCGGCAACGAGGGCTTCATGCGTGACGGGGCGCGGCTGTTGGTCACCGTGCTGACCGACGAGGACGACTGCAGCGAGCTCGCGCGTCCCTCGGTGGTGAAGGTGTCCGATGACCCGGGTGTGAATGAGTGCACCCGCCAGGCGATGAGCCTCACGCCGGTCTCCGAGTACTTCCGCTTCTTCACGCAGGATCTGAAGAACGCCGACGGCTCGTCGAAGGAAGGCATCTTCGCGGCCATCGCGCCCGTGGGCATCGACACCAAGGCGGTACAGGAGATCGTCGACAACGGCCGGGTGAAGAACATCGACTGCCCGACCTCGAACCAGGCCGGCGAGCGCATCAAGGCTCTGGCGCAGATGTTCGACCCGACGCTGGCCAACCTCGACTCGATCTGCAAGTCGTCGTTCCGCGAGACCCTCATCGCCATCGCCGAGCTCGCGTCGGTGTCGCAGTTCCTCGAGGTGAAGAACGTGCCCGACGAGCGGATGCTGCAGCTCAACATCACCCGCAAGGACGGCACGATCCAGCCGTGCACCATCGCCAACCAGGGCATCGTCTCCTACACGAAGGGGGTCGACGGCGCGCCCGCGAAGCTGCGCTTCGGCAACCAGTGCCGCCGCCGCGCGGACGATCAGAAGGTGCAGGTCGGCCTGCTCTGCGCGCTGTAGCCAGATCGGCCGGCACGCGGCTCGCGCGGCAAAGTGCCTGAATTCGATCGGGATTTTCACGCGCGCTGATCGCGGTGGATCACGGCGATCCGGAAAGTTGCGCGATCGATCGGTGCAGGCACCATGCGCGCCATGGCCAGCACGAACTTCACGTACTTCTTCATGGCGGACAGCCGGGCTTCGGACGTGAGCGTCCCGCGCGAGTGGACGCGCCCGAAGGTGAGCGCCTCGCTGGCGGCGACGATCGTCTGGGCGCAGCGTTGACCCGAGAGGGGCCAGGCGATCCCCGGGTGCCGCAAAGCGCGGATCAGAAGGTCAAATGCAGATGCCGGCGAGGCAGGCGATGGTGCAGCTCTGGCAACTCGACCCGAGCGCGCCACACGCCGAGCGCTGATCGCCGTCCTGACAGACGCCCTGCGAGTCGCAGCAGCCGCCGCAGTTGAGAGGGGTGCAGTTGCCCACCGATCCGCCTCCGCCTGTCCCGCCGCCGGTGCTGCCGCCG
>JBFMHF010000024.1:0-60565 GCA_040752975.1 Myxococcota bacterium | reverse complement strand
CCCGGCACGACAGCGGCCACGACAACAGCGGCCACGACAACAACGGCCGACACAACAGCGGCCGACACAACGACGGCCGGCGCGACAATGGCCGGCACCACGATGCCCGGCACGACCGCGGGCGATGCGGCCAGGACTTTCCCTCACTCCGGCCCTCGCCCCCCGATGGGTGAAACGGAGAAGGTGACGCTGACGAAGCCGCTGCACCCGGGCTGGCTGCCGCTGGTGCTGCCCTGCAACCTCCTCGTGCCCGGCACCGGGCACCTCATGCGCGGGGAGAACGCCGCCGGCCGCCGCATCATCACCACCGCCGCGGGCCTCCTCGCTGGCGCGATGGCGGGCGGCATCTTCCTCGGCGCCAGCGGCGCGTCCGACATCGCCGCGGCTGTCGGCGTCCCCCTCGTCGTCGTCGGCCTCGGCGGCTTCTTCACGCTGGGCGCCGTCGACGCCATCGGCACCTTCACCGACTCCGCCGAGGCCTTCCCCGCGGGCGTGCAGCGCGACGTCTGGAATGCACGGGTGCGCGCGGGGCTCTTGCTCCAGGTGGCGCCGTCCACGGGCACCGGCGCCGACCGGCCCGCGCTGGGCGCTTTCGCGCGTGGGCGCTGGAGCCGCTTCACGGCCTTCGGCGACGCCGGCACCCTCCCCGGCCTCGACGAGTGGTGGCTGCACGGCGGCGCCGGCGTCCGCCTCGTGCAGTACGGAGAGCTCACCTCCGCGGCCGGCCTCTGGCTCGAAGCCTCGGTGCGCCACGACGGGGCGGGCCACCTGGGCTTCGACGCCACCCGCGTCCGCGTGTCGCTGCAGAGCGTGTTGCCGCTGGGCGTCCTGTCTGCGCGGCTGGGAAGGGTGACGTCGCTCTTGCGGCTCGGCCTCGACCCCACCTGGGTCCGTTACCGCGCCTCGGGCGTTACCACCTTCGAACTGCCCCTCTCGGGCGGCTTCGAGGTGCGCTGGGCGCTGGTCGACTGGCTGCGCGCCTACGCCGGCTACGAGCACGCGCGCGATGGGCTGGTGGGCGGCAACTACCTCGGCTTCCTCGGCGTCCTCTTCGCCGGCGTGGAGTTGTCGCTGCCCGCCCAGCTCGTGCTGGACCTCCGCGCCCAGGCGGGAACGCCTGCCGCCGGCTTCTTCACCACCCTCGAGTGGAGACTCTGAATGTCACGCGCCCTCGCCTTCGCGCTGCTCCTCTCTTCCTGCGTCTCCGAGCCCGAGGCCCGCGCCCAGCGCAACCTCGAGCTGGGCCGCGCGTCGGCCCCGGCGTGGACCTTCCTCGACGAGGCGGGCCTCCTGCACGTGCGCGAGGCCACCGACACCTCCCTCACCCTGCGCGCCTCGTCTGCCGACTTCTCCTTCACGCTGACGCGCACCAGTCCGGACGTGGACGTCGTCACCGTGCGGGTGTGGAACCTCCTGCCCGGCCTCACTCTCACCTCTGCGCCGGGCGTCCTCACCAGCGACGGCAGCCCCACCGCCGGCACGCCGGAGCCCACGCTGGCGCTGGGCGCGCGCTTCGACGTGCGCTTCCCGCCGGGCATCGAGCTGGTCGAGGTGAAGAGCGTGCCGCCGCCGACGGGCGACTTCACCTTCCTCGCGCTGGGCGACATTCAGGAGGCCATCGGCGGCTTCGGCGCCGTGGTGGACAGGCTGAACGCCGAGCCGACGGCCGACTTCGTGCTGCTCCTCGGCGACCTCACCAACCGCACCGCGACGCAAGAGCTGGACGACGTGGAGGCCGCCTTCGCCCGCCTGCGCCTGCCCGTCTACGCCACGCCCGGCAACCACGACTGCTACACGTCCGACGGCTACCAGCGGCGCTTCGGCCGCACCGCCTACTCCTTCGTGCACCGCGGGGTGCGCTTCACCTCGCTGGACTCGGGCAGCGGCACGCTGGCGCCGACGGTGTGGGACGCGCTGCCCGGCTGGCTCGCCGCAGGGGAGAATCAGCCGCACGTCGTCTTCACCCACATCCCCGTCACCGAGGTGAATGGCCTGCGGGGCGGCCAGTGGGCCAGCCGGAGGGAGGCGCGCCACGCGGCGTCGCTCTTCGCCGAAGCCGGAGTGGACCTGCTCCTCTTCGGGCACGTGCACTCGTTCGACGCGTATGAGATCGCCGGCATCCCCGCCTTCATCGCCGGAGGCGGCGGCGCTTCACCCGAGGCCTTCGACGGCGTGGGGCGACACTTCCTGCGCGTCAGCGTGCGGGGCGGCGTGATGAACGTGGAGTTGGTGCGGGTCGACGAGTAGCCGTCACATCTCCGCGGCGTACAGCATCAACGTCACGCCGCGCGCCTCGTCCACCTGGGGGATCTGCACGTCGGTGACCTCGATGTTCACCGTGGCCACGTCGAAGTTCTCGCAGCTGTTGCCCAGTCCCTGGAAGATGCCCGGGCCGGCCGCGGAGGACAGGAAGTACTCGTAGCGGACGCCATTCTTGCAGTCGATCCACGTGCGGCCGGTCAAGTTCACGCCCTGCGCGCCGTCGTTGGAGAAGGCGAAGGTGTGGTACCGCTTGTCGATGGCCTTCGACCACTTGCAGGCGCCGGTGCTGCTGCACGAGCCCTTCTGCACCGTCGTCTCGCCCAGCTTCGTCCACACCAGCGCGCCCGGGAGGAAGGCGAGAGCCGGCAGGGCAAGGAGCGCAGCGACGACGAAGAGAGAGCGATAGCGCCTGAGAGGCCTTCTGGTAGCGCGCGGCGCGATGACGACGCGACCCTACCGCACTCTTCCCGTCGGTCTACTGCTCTTCACCAGCGCCTGCGCCACCACTGGAGTGAAGGCAACCCCCGCGCCGGACTCCGCCAGGGGCGCGCGCGACGCCTTCGCCGCGTACCAGGCGCGGAACACCGACGCGCTGCTGGCCGCGCTGGCCGACGACGTCGTGCTGTTCCAGGCCAACAGCCCGGAGCGTGTGGGCAAGGACGCGGTGAAGGCCAACGCCCCGCAGGCGATGAAGGCGCTGGAGGGCGTGACGCTGACGCCCGTGCGCTGGGTGGTGGCGGGAGATCGCGTGCTGCTGGAGTGGGTCGTTTCCCGCGAGCGCACCGACCAGACGCCGTCGGCCTACAAGGTGAGCGGCGCGTCTCTCTTGTGCTGGGCCCCGACGGCAGGGTGAAGCGCCTGCGCCACCACGTCGACGCGCTGTCCATCGCCGCGCAGTCCGGCGTGGTGAACGTGTCGGCCCGCACCGCACCGCTGCAGGTGGAGGCGGGCTCCGTCACCGCTGCCGCGTCGTCCACCGAGAGCCAGAACCTCGACGCGGTGCGCACCGCCTTCGAGAAGGGCAGCCTGGCGGCGCTCTTCAGCGAGGACACCGTCATCGAGGACGTCACCGCGGGGCAGGCCGCGAAGGGACGGAGCGCGGTGGAGGCAGCGATGGCGCGGCTCAAGGTGGGCTTCCCCGACGCCCAGGTGACGGCGGAGCAGGCCTTCGCGGCGGGGCCCTTCGTGGTGGTGGAGCGGGTGGTGACGGGCCGCAACACAGGTCCGCTGGGCCCACTGGCGGCGACGGGCCGGCCGGTGCGGTGGCACGCGCTGGACGTCTACGAGCTGAACAACGGCGTCATCACGCGGGCGTGGGTGTACGCGGATCGCTCCGAGGCCGCGGTGCAGCTGGGCCTGGGGAGCGCCGAGCCCATCCCCGGGCTGGGCTACGGAGAGAAGTGATGCGCGCTCGCTCTCTGCGCGGTGCTGTTGTCCGCGGGCTGCGCCACGACGCTGGCCACCGTGCGGGCGGACTACGACAAGGGCGTCGACTTCAGCAAATACAAGACGGTCGCCTGGGTCGACGAGCTGGGCGCGGCGAAGGGCGGCTTCTCGACGCTGAGCGAGCAGCGCATGAAGAACGCGGTGCGGATGCAGCTCGAGCGCCGGGGCTACGTCTTCGTGGAGGCGGAGCCGGATCTCCTCGTCAACGTCGCCGGCAAGCTGACGAAGAAGCAGGAGGTGACGGCGTCGTCCACGGGCCCCGCGTACGCGCCGTACTACGGCTACCGCGGGGGCTACTACGCGCCGTGGCCGGGCTACACCACCGTCACCACCCGCGACGTCACCGACGGCACGTTGAACGTGGACCTCGTGGACGCGAAGACGAAGCAGCTCGTGTGGGAAGGCATCGCCGAGGGCCGCGTCACCGACGAGATGAAGGAAGACGCGGAGCGCACCATCTTCCAGGTGGTGTCGGACAGCTTCGACAAGTACCCCTTCCGCGCCGCGGGCGCGCCGCCTCCACCGCAGTAGCGCCGGGTCACAGCTTCCGTACGGTGAGCAGGTTGGTGCGGCCCGCCTCGTTGAGCGGCTGTCCCGCCACCAGCACGACGGTGCTGCCCTTCGGCGCGAGCCGCTCGCGGCGCACGAGCGCCTTGGTCCAGGCGATCATCTCGTCCGTCGACTTGAGCCGCGGGGCCAGGTGCGACTGGACGCCCCAGTAGAGGGCCATGCGCCGCAGCACCTCGGGCCGGGGGGTGATGCCGAGGATGGTGGCCTTCGGCCGCAGCTCGCTGATGAGCCTCGCGGTGCGGCCCGACTCGGTGTGGGCCACCAGGAGCGCGCTGCCCAGGCGATCGGCCGCCTCCACCGCCGCCGCCGCCACGCCGGTGCTGATGTCGCGCGTCCACTCGAAGCTGCGCGACCGGACGACGCCGCCCGCCTCGGCTTCCTCCACGATGCGCGCCATCGTCCGCACGGCTTCCACCGGGTAGCGACCCGACGCCGTCTCGCCGGACAACATCACCGCGTCGGCCCCGTCGTAGATGGCGTTGGCCACGTCCGACACCTCGGCCCGCGTGGGGCGGACGTTCTGCACCATGCTCTCCAACATCTCGGTGGCGACGATGACGATGCCGCCCTTCAGGTTCACCTTCCGCACCATCGCCTTCTGGATGGCGGGCAGCTTCTCCAGCGGCATCTCCACGCCGAGGTCGCCGCGCGCCACCATCACGCCGTCGGCCACCTCGGAGATGGCGTCGAGCGCGTCCACCGCCTGCGGCTTCTCGATCTTCGCGATGACGGGCGTGCCCCGGTTTCGCACCAGCTTCTTCGCGCGCAGCACGTCGTCGGGCGTGCGCACGAAGGACAGGGCCAGGAAGTCGACGCCGAGCTCCTGTCCGAAGGCGATGTCCTGCTTGTCCTTGGGCGTCAGCGTGGGCACGGACACCAGCGCCCCCGGGAGGTTGAGGCCCTTGTGGTCCTTCAGCGTGCCCCCCACCAGCACCTGGCAGGTGACGTCCTGCCCCTTCACCTTCCGCACCTCGAGCCGCACGCGCCCGTCGTCGAGGAGGATGGGATCGCCCTTCTTTACGTCGTGGGGCAGCGTGGTGATGGGCGTGGGCAGCAGGGTGGCGGTGCCCAGCACCTTGCGCGTCGTCACCGTCACCTGGGTGCCCGCCTTCACCTCCGCCAGCCCGCCCTCGAAGCGCCCGAGGCGGATCTTCGGCCCCTGCACGTCCTGGAGGATGGCCACCGTCCGGCCCGCCCGCTGCGCCGCCGCCCGCAGCACGTCCACGCGCTTGCGGTGCTCGTCGTGCGTGCCGTGCGAGAAGTTGAGCCGCGCCACGTCGAGGCCGGCGCGCACCATGGCCTCCAACACTTCCGGCTGCGAGGACGACGGCCCCAGGGTGCAGACGATTCGTGCCTTGCGCATGAGGCCCGCGACTGTAGCCACGCCGGCCCGCCCCCGCGCGCATTCGTTGCGCTTGACGGGCACCGCCCCGGCCATTAGCTCACGTTTCGGGCCGTGGTCGGGAGGAGGTCGTTCATCGTGAAGCGTCTCATCGCTGCTGCAATGCTCGCGGCGGGGGTGTTGACCACGTCGCTGAGCTGCGTGCCGTACCCGTCCAGCTCGGACATCGTCGACCAGGACATCGTCCTGTCGCACTACGACACCAGGGCGAACTTCGGCGCGTACAAGACGTTCGCGATGCCGGACAAGATCCCGGTGCTGAAGGAAGACGACCTGGGGCGCACCGAGGTCGAGTACGTCGACGCCCCGGAAATCCTCAACTCCGTTCGGCAGAAGCTGACCGCCCGTGGCTACACCGAGGTGACGCAGGCCAGCGGCATGCAGCCCGACCTCGCGGTGGGCCTGACGGCCGTGTCCAGCACCATCGAGATCTACGGCGGCGGCTACTGCTACTACTGGTCCTACTGGTACTGGTACTACCCCTGCTACCCCTCGTACACGTACGTCAGCAGCTACAAGGCGCGCACCTTCGTGATGGACCTGGTGGACACGAAGTCGGCCGCCGCCAACCCCAGGCCTGACGGCGGCGCGGGGCCGGCGGGCATCATCTGGTCCAACTGGCTCTACGGCGTCATCTCGACCAGCTACCAGTTCGAGGCCGCGGCCATCCTCCAGGGCATCGACGAGGCCTTCGCACAGTCTCCCTACGTCAAGGCGGGGAACTGACCATGACTCGCTCGCTCCTCATCGCCGCCGTCGCGCTCGCCTCGGCTACCGCCTTCGCGCAGGTCGAGCCCGCGCAGCTTCAGCCCGTCTCGCCCGCGCCGGCCGACGCCCCGACAACGCCGCCTTCGGTCACGCCGCCGCCTGCCTACAACCCGTCGGGCGCGGCGCCCGCTCCTGCCGCCCCAGCCGCGGACATCGACGAGTGGGCCCAGTGGAGTGATCGCAAGGCCTACCGCGGCGGCATCTTTGCCTTCTCGTGGCTGCCGTCCTTCCCCGTCGGCAACCTGGCCGCCGTCACCCCCAACGCCACCGTGCACGGCATGGAGATCGACACCCGTGTCGGCGTGAAGAAGGGCCTCACGCTGGGCATCATCGGCTCGTGGAACAACTTCTGGACCCGTCAGGAGCGCGCCACCTACACGCTGCCCGCCGGCGCGGTGACGGCGCAGCTGTGGCGCTATTACGAGACCTTCCAGATCCGCGGCACGATCTATTACCACTTCGTCGTCGACCGGAAGCTGCCGCTCGTGCCGTACGCGGGCGTCGGCCTGGGCGTGGCGTCGAGCCGGTATGAGATCATGGCGGCCGATCTCACCTCCAACCGCTACCAGACGAACTTCGCGATGAACGTCGACGCGGGCACGCTGGTGGACCTGCGCTTCTCGCGCAGCTTCGGGGCCGGGCTGCTGGTCGCCTTCCGCTTCCAGTTCACCACCGCCAACTTCCAGGAGCCCTCGCTCTCCACGCCGATGAACCTCGGCTTCGTGCTGGGCGGCTATTCCAGCTTCTGACAGGCGCGCCGGGCCTCAAGCACGTGTAGCCATCCCCGCGCGGCTGATCCACACTCTGCGCTTCGCGGGGAGCGGATGACGGATCTGGTTCGCTGTGGGTTGTCCTTCAGCACGGCCGACGAGTTTCGCGCGGCCTTCCTCGCGCGGGGCGAAGGGCGCTGCTTCGTGCCCTACCCCGACGAGCTGCACGACGGGCAGGTCGTCATCGTCGACGCCACCGTGGGCGACAACGCCCGCCTCGAGGTGAGCGGCGTGGTGCTGCAGCCCGACTTCGACGAGTCAGGGAACATCGGCGTGCTGGTGCAGCTCGACCAGGCCAGCGCCGCCGCGGTGAAGACGCTGGACTCCAGGCTGGCCAGCCCCGCGGCTACCGCCGAGCCCCTCGAGGTGTTCGCCACCACCCGCTTCCGCGCGCGCACGGGGAAGATCTCCTCGGCGATGCCGCAGCTCTCGCCCGACGCCGCCGAGGGTGAGGCGCCGCTGCTCGAGCCAGGCACCATGGTGGACGAGCGCTTCGCCATCGAAGCGCACCTGGCCTCGGGCGGCATGGGCGACGTCTACCGGGCCAACCACGTGCACTTGAAGCGGCCCGTGGCCCTGAAGCTGATGAAGCGCGTCTTCGCCAGCGACCCGGAAATGTGGGCGCGCTTCAAGCGCGAAGCCGAGCTCGTCAGCCAGCTCGAGAGTCCCCACGTGGTGCGCGTCTTCGACTTCGGCCAGACGAAGAGCGGCGAGCCCTACCTCGCGATGGAGTACGTCGACGGCCCCACCCTCGACGAGGTGGTGAGCAAGGGCCCGTTGTCTCCCGGGCACGCGGTGCGGGTGCTGCTGCAGGTGTGCGAAGGCCTGGCCGACGCGCATGCGCTGGGCGTCGTGCACCGGGACCTGAAGCCGCCCAACATCATCCTCGGCCACAAGCGCGACGGCGCCGAGGTGGCGAAGATCCTCGACTTCGGCATCGCCCGCCTCGCGGATCGCTCCACCACCTCCACCACCGGCGGCACCGACAAGCTGACCCAGATGGGCATCGTGGTGGGCACACCCGCCTACCTCTCGCCCGAGCAGGCGCTGGCCGACGAGCTCGACGAGCGCACCGACATCTACGCGCTGGGCTGCGTGGCCTTCGAGCTGCTCACCGGCCGCCCGCCCTTCAAGGCGGACGACCTGCGCAAGGTGATCAGCATGCACCTCACCGCGGCCCCGCCCGACCCTGCCACCGTGCGGCCCGAGCTGGCGAAGCACGCGCCCATCTGCGCGGTGGTGCTGAAGTCGCTGGCCAAGGAAAAGGAGCGCCGCTTCCAGTCGGTGAAGGAGTTTGCGGCCGCGCTCGAGGCCGCGCTGGGAGGCGTCGCGCCCGCCCCCTCCGCGCCGGCCCGCCCGCAGGTCGAGGAATGGGCCGAGGCGCCCGCGCCCATGGCGCCCGACGACTGGCCGCCGCCCAGCACGTCTCCGTCTCTGCCCGCCGCGGCCGCGCCCGAGACGGCCGCCGCCGCCGACGACTTCTTCACCACCGTGGGCGGGCAGCCCATCGCCGCGTCCAGCTCGCCCTCGGGCATCCGCTCCACCGCCGAGGCGCTCAAGGGACTGGTGGACGAGGAGACGGTGCGGCGGCTCCAGCACGTGCGCGACACCCTCCCGCCCTCGCCCACCGCGGGCGTGGCCATCTTCCTGGAGGTGATGGGCCCAGCGCCCGGCTCGCCCCTGGCCCGCCTGTGCCTGGGCCGCGCGCTGGAGGCCGCCTGCCAGGCCGGCGCCTTCCTCGACGTGCTGGACGAAGACGGCGCGCTGGTGGGCTTCGCCACCCGCGAGCTGGTGCCCTCAGGCCGGGCGCTCAAGGCCGTGCTGGCCATGCGGGACGCCGCGGTGGACGCGGCACTGTCCGCCGAGCCGCCCGCGCGCGCCACCATCCGCGCCGCCGTCGTGCCCGCCACCATCGATCCCGACGAGGCGCCGCTGTGCGGCCCGGCCCGCGCCCGCGCCCGGCAGCTCGCCGCGCGGTACAAGGCAGGCGACCTCGCCTGCGACAGGAGCCTCGGGGAAGAGGCCCAGGACGCGGTCGACCTCGCCCCCGCCGGCGAGGCGTGCCTCGTCACCGGGCGGCGCGCGCGCAACAAGCGTACGGCCGCGGAGTTGATCGGCCGCGGCCCGGTGCTGGAGGCGCTCGATCGCCGCATCGTCAGCTTCACCCAGGGCGTCGTCGCACCCGTGCTGGTGCGCGGAGGGCCTGGCGCGGGGCGAAGCACTCTGGCCCACGAGGTGGCCACGCGCGCGCGGCAGAAGAGCCTCCTCGCGGTCGTCGCCCACAGCCCGGACGGGCCGGCCGGGGCGTCCTTCAGCGCGCTGGCCTCGCTCCTGTGCAGCACCTGCGGGGTGCCACTCGAGCACCGGGCCGCGCGGCTGCGCGGCGCCCTCAGCCAGCTCAAGCTGGCGCAGGAGGATCTCGAGGCCGCGCTGGTGCTGGCCGGCGTCACCCAGCTCCCTCAGCCGCTGACCGCGGGCCAGGCGGTGCAGGCCCTGCGGGCGGTGCTGAAGGCCGGCGCCGCGGACCGCCCCGTGGTGCTCCTCTTCGACGGGCTGGAGGAGATGGACGAGCAGTCCGTGGAGGCCTTCCGCGAACTCGTCTCGCGCCCCGCGACCCGCGAGCTGACCATCGGCTTCGGCGACGCGGGGGTGGCCGAACGCACCGGGGGCGTACCGTCTCTCGAGCTGCCACCGCTGACGACGACCGAGGTGAACCGGCTCGCGGCCGCGTACCTCGAGGCCGTGCCGGGCCCGCGCCTGCAGGCGCTGCTCGCGGCGCAGGCACACGGCCTGCCCGGCGTGGTGCTGGACTGGCTGTGGTGGCTGGACGACCGCGGCTCGCTGTCCGTGTCAGGGAAGACGGTCGAGCTGGTGGACGTGGCGCCCGAACTCTCGCCGGCGAAGCTGCGCGAGGCGCGCCTCCTCGCCCTGCCGCTGGAAGCCCAGCGCATCCTCGAGGCGGGGGCGCTGGGTGGAGAGACCTTCGACGGCCCGCAGCTCTCCACGGCCTTCCCCCGCGCCACGCCCGCCGCCTTCCAGTTGGTGGTGAACAGCCGCTTCGTGCGCCCGACGGGCAACCGCCGCTGGCGCTTCTCCAGCCTGGCGGGGAGGCAGGCCGTGCTGGCCCGCGCCTCGCCCGAGCGCACGGCGATGCACCTGCGGCTGGCGGCGGCGCTCATCGAGCAGGGGCGCGCCGACGCGTCCAGCGTCGATCTCGCCGTCGTGGCCCGCCACCTCACCCGCGGGGGAGACGGGCCCCGCGCCGCGTAGCTGTGGAAGCACGCCGCCGACGCGGCCCTCGCCCGCCGGGTGCCGCGCGACGCGGTGACGGCCCTCCGCGGCCTCGCCCAGGCGCTGGCGCTGCTGCCGACTTCCCCGGAGTCGTTGCGCGCACGGGTGGACGCGCTGGCCCGCGCGGCGGGCATGGCCCTGTCCGCCCAGGACGCGGCCACCGCGCGGGCGGTGGTGGACGACGCGGTGGCGCTCGAGCGCGCCCTGCCCGCGCCGTCGCCCGAGCTGGCCCTCTCGCTGGCGCGGGTGCATCGCTCCGAGGCGCGCCGCGCCCGCGCGTCCGAGGCGCTGGCGCGCGCCACCCAGTTGGCGAAGGGCACGGCGGTGATGGCGCTGGTGGAGGCCGAGCACGCGGAGTCGCGCGAGCAGGAAGGCGACCTCGACGGCGCCGCCTCCGCCTTCGAGACGGCGCTGTCGTGGGCTGAGCAGGCGAAGGAGCTGGCGCGGTGGCACGGCGAGGTGGACCTCCCCGCGCGCCTGCTGGCCCGGCTGGCGGCGGTGAAGCTGCAGAAGCGGGACGTGGAGACGGCCCGCCGGCTCCTCGACCAGTCGCTGACGCGGTGGAGGGCCACCGGCTGGGCGCCGGGCGAGGCGCGGGTGCTGGCCAACCAGGGCACGGCGCTGGCCGCGGCAAAGCAGTACGAGCCCGCGGCGCGCGCCTTCGAGGCGGCCGCGGCGGCGGCGGCGCGCTCGGGCGATCTCCTCTTCCGCGCGCGGGCTCTTCTGCAGCAGGCGAAGGCGCTCAAGCGCCACGACGCGTCTTCGGCGCAGGCCAGGGCCGTCGCCGCGGAGGCGCGTAAGCTGTCCGCCGCCATCGGGTGGGATCAAGGCCGCACCGAGGCCGCGTCACTCGCCTGACTGCATCGGCCGCCTGAGCGAAGCCTGCGCTCTTCAGGGACCGCTGCGCTGAGACTGCGCCTCACCGCGGCGCGCGCACCGCAGGCACCCGCGCAGGCGTGACGACGGCGTCGCGCGCCTCGAGCCCAGGAGGGAGCCGCACGGTGAAGGTCGTGCCCACGCCGCCCTCGTTGGCCGATGCCGCCACCTCGCCCAGGTGCGCCTCGATGATCCGCTTCACCACCGCGAGGCCCAGCCCCGTGCCCGTCGCCTTGGTGGTGAAGAAGGGCTGGAAGATGCGCTCGGCGGCGCGCGGCGTCAGCCCCACGCCCTCATCCCTCACATCCAGCTTGAGCCATGCCGCGTTGTCCCGCCGCTCGGTGCAGGCCCGCACCGTCACCACGCCCCCCTTGGGCATCGCCTGCACGGCGTTGACGATGAGGTTCACCAGCGCCTGCTTGAGCAGGTGCGCGTCGGCCGGGAAGGGGGGCAGCTCTGCTGGAAACTCCGTCACCACCTTCACGTTGGCCTGCGTGAGCGACTGCGCCGCGGAGTCCACCGCCGACACCACCACCGGCTCGATGGCGATGGGCTTCTTCACCAGCTCGTACGGCCGCACGAAGTCCAGGAGATCTCCGACGATGCGGTTGAGGCGATCCGCCTCCTCTCCGACGATGTTGATCAGCATCTCCGCGTCGCCCTCGAGGCGGATGAGGCGCTTCAAGGTGGTGAGGGAGTTGAAGATGACCCCCAGCGGGTTGCGCACCTCATGCGCCATCACCGCGGCCAGCTCGCCCAGCGCCGCGAGCCGCTCGTGCCGCACCAGCTCGGCCTGCGTGCGCGCCAACTCGTCGTACGACAGCTTCAGGTCGCCGTAGAGCCGGTTGGTGTCGTCGTACAGCCGCGCGCGCTCCAGCTGCGACGCCATCTGCACCCCGAGGATCTCCGCCGAATACAGCTCGTTCTCTCCGTACGGCTCGTCTGCGATGCGCGCCAGCGTCAGCATGCCCGCGCGCTTGCCCTCGATGGTGAGGGGGAGGATGGCCAGGTGCTTGTACCCCGCGCTCGCCACCTCGGCGTTCGACGCCAGCAGCTGCGACACCGGCAGCGACATCGGGCGGGCCGTCCCCACCAGGCCCTCGGGGACGGGGAAGCGCCGGTACACGTCCAGCAACGGGCCCTGGTAGCCGTACGCGTCGCCGACGAGCTCGTACTGGCTCGAGTCGGGGTCGAAGCGGTGGAGGACGCCGACGTTGGACTGGGTGCTGCGGCAGACCGTCTCCAGGGCGCGGTGGGTGAGCGCGCGGATGTCGGCGCGCGGGCCGGCGACGGCCAGTTGGTGCACCAGCTCCAGCTCGGCGGTGCGGCGCTCGAGGCGCTCGAAGCCCAGCGCCACTTCCAGCGCCGAACCCAGCTGCAGCGAGAAGAGGTTGAGCGCCCCCGCGTCGTCCTGGCTCAACGCGTCCCGCATGAAGACGGCGACGCCCCACACCTTGCCGCCCACGTTGAGCGGCGCCACCAGGGCCCGCGCCTTCAGCGCCGAGGAGAGCGTCTGGGCCAGGCCCTCGGCGCCCACACCCCTCATCCACTCCACGGCGGCGCCGCGGAGGTCCTCCACCAACAACGTGGACTCGAGCGCCCGCGACGCCTGCATCCAGGACGCGTCCCAGAAGTGCCGCTCGCCGTGCGCGGCCTCCATCGCCGTCGACACCGCCTTCAGGTCGGCCCTCGGAGACAGGTAGCGCACCTCGTACTTGCCCGCGTCCAGCACCAGCACCGCCACGTCGAAGTCGATTCCCTCCAGTCCGCCGCCCGCCACCGCCAACACGTCGGCCACCTTGCGCGCCCGCTGCACCTCGAGCGCAATCTCGGTGAGGGCCCGCAACAGCCCGTCGCCGTGTAAAGCGCCTCGTGGTTCGGACATCGGCGCTCCAGCCACAGGCCACCTCTCCTCTCGAAGGTTGAGAAAAATAGTCTGAAATCGGGAATTTCAGAAACCCGGGGTGTGCACTCGCGATAACGGGGCATGCGCGTCCTGGTTTCGGCTTTCTGCGTGCTGGTGGCGACTCCGGCGCTCGCGGCGCCCTGCAGCGAGCTCCCCGTCCTCTTCGTGGTGCAGGACAAGTCGGGCTCGATGGACAAGGCGCCGGACGGCAGCACGGCGTCGGCCACCAACCCCTCGAAGTGGACGACGGCGCAGCAGGTGGTGCCGGCCCTCGCGGCGCAGTTCTCCAACCGCTTCCGCTTCGGCGCGGCGATGTACCCGGGGGCCACCACCACCTTCAACTGCACCACGGGCAGCGTGGTGGCGCCGGTGTCGTCGTCTCCCGCGGGCGTGCAGGCCGCGTACGCCAGCGCCATCGCCGGGGGCGGCACGCCCACCGCCGCGTCCCTGCAGCTGGTGAAGACGTACCTGCTGGGCCTGGGCCTCACCGCGCCCGCGCACGTGCTGCTCATCACCGACGGGCTCCCCAACTGCAACCTGTCGTTGAACCCCGCCTCCTGCACCGCCACCACGCCCGGCTGCGGCAACAACGCCTGCGGGCTGGGGGCGAAGGACTGCCTCGACGACAACGCCTCGGTCCAGGCCGCGGCGCAGCTCTTCGCGGCGGGCATTCAAGTCTTCGTCGTCGGCTTCGACGCCAACCTCACCGCCGGCAACAACAAGGCGGTGCTGGACGCCATCGCGCAGGCGGGCGGCACGGGCAGCGCGTATGTCGCCACCAGCCAGGCGCAGCTGCAGCAGACGCTCAACTCCATCGCCCTCAACACCGCCACCTGCTGCGTCGACGCGTGCACCGCGGGCGCGGCGCAGTGCCTCTCGTCCGGCCAGCGCCAGGTGTGCCAACTGGACACCGCGCTGGGCTGCACGGCCTGGGTGACGCAGAGCTGCCCGGGCATGTCCACGTGCCAGGGCGGCCAGTGCACCGCGTGTCAAAACCAGTGCACCGCGGGCGCCCAGCGCTGCAGCGGAAGCTCGGCCCAGCGCTGCGTGGTGGGCGCGGGCGGCTGCACCGGCTGGGTGACGACGGAGGAGTGCGGCTACGGCGAGCTCTGCACGGCGGGCTCCTGCACCAGCTGCCAGGGCTGCAGCCTGGGGGCCTCGCGCTGCACCACGTCGGGCGTCGAGACCTGCGAGTGGAACGTGGTGTCCGGCTGCACCGGCTGGGTGGCCGGCAACTGCGCCCCCGGCAGCGTCTGTCAGAACGGCAACTGCACCTCGTGCAACGGCGCCTGCACGGCCGGCGCCACGCGATGCGTGGGAAATACGGTGCAGACGTGCGTGGCGGACGCGGCGGGCTGCACGCAGTGGCAGGCGTCGCAGACGTGCACCAACTTCTGCTCGGGCGGCGCGTGCGGCGTCTGCGGCACCAACTGCACGCCAGGCGCGATGCGCTGCAACGGCCGCGGCGTGGAGACCTGCCTCATCGACCAGAACAACTGCCCGGCCTGGGGCCCCGCCCAGCAGTGCGCGCCCAACAGCTACTGCGCGGGCGGCGGCCTCTGCACCGAGTGCGGCGCGGGCTGCACGCAGGGCGCCAGGCGCTGCGGGGCCAACGGCGCCACCGAGAGCTGCCAGTTGGACGGCAACGGCTGCACGGGCTGGGTGACGACGGGCCAGTGCGCGGCCGATGAGCGCTGTGAGATGGGCACGTGCATCCCGCCCTGTCAGGACGCGTGCGCGGAGGGCGCCGCGCAGTGCGCGAACGGGGCGCCGCAGACGTGCCAGCGCGCGGCCACCGGCTGCACCGTTTGGCGCGACGAGGCGGCGTGCGGGGCGGACGAACTCTGCACGGGTGGAACGTGCCGCACTCGGTGCACGGCCGGCGAGTTCGACGACTGCCCCGCGGGCTTCGAGTGCACCGGGACGACGGACGGGCGGGTGTGTCTGCCTTCCACGGCCACGCCCGACGCCGGCGCACCGGTGACGCCGACGGCCGACGCGGGGAGCCCCCAGCCCGGGCCGCAGACAGTGGGCGTGGAAGAAGAGGAGCCCCAGGGCGCCGGTGGAGTGCGCGCGATGGGTTGCGGCTGCACGACGGGCGTGGACGGCGCGCTGCCCTTCCTGGCCGTCCTCGCGCTCGGCGGGGCGCTGCGTCGACGCCGTCACGTGTGACTGCCTTGCCGTCGCGGCAGCCGGCGCATGAAGGCCCGCTGCGCCCGACAGCCGCGTCCAGCGGGTGCGCGCGCACGGTGAAGCCATGCACCTCCCTGGCAGGCTGTGGACGGAGCTGCGCTGAGGTGGTCGATTCGGCCGCGTGACGTCTTCCGAGCGCACGCCCTGCGAGAAGTGCGGCCAGCCGATGTTCCACCTCGCGCAGGTGTGCCCGCACTGCGGCGCCCGGCGCGGTGGCGGCGAGGCGCCGGAAGGCATGCAGGCCCCGGCCAGGCCGAAGCCGCCGCCCCTCTCGCTCAGCCCCGAGGAAGCGCGGGCGCTGTTGGCCGTGCAGGCGCCGACGGGCGGCCCGAAGACGACGCTGCCCGAGGTGGCGAAAGACCTGG
This sequence comes from Myxococcota bacterium, assembly GCA_040752975.1. Lineage (GTDB taxonomy): Bacteria > Myxococcota > Myxococcia > Myxococcales > Myxococcaceae > JADLDB01. The sequence goes on along the minus strand of JBFMHF010000024.1, from coordinate 44,716 downwards.
TGCTGCCGCGCGAAGGCGTCGTCGAGCTCGTCACCTCCCTCGTCGCCGCGCCCCTGACGGCGGCCTCGGTGGTGGCCCTCTCCCTCGCGCTCCTTCGGGAGAGGCGCGCGCGCCGGGAAGAAGGCCTGCGCGGCGCCACGCTGCTGGCGGTGCCGGCCACGGCCGGGCTCCTCGCCGTCCTCCTCTACAAGAATGACGCGGACACCGGGTGGTGGCTCGGCCTGTGCCTCTGCGGGGCCGCCTGGCTTTTCCGCACGCTGCGCCGCGCCCACGCGGACGAGGCGCGCCTTTCCTGAAGCCACGAAGTCGCTTCCTAACGACGCCGACTCGGCACACAATCTCTCCGATGCTGTCCCTCGCCCTCGCGCTCGCGCTGGCCCAGGCCAACGAGCTCGCGCCTCCCACGCCCCCGTTGGAGTCGCCTCCACCAGCCGCCGAGCCAGACGTCGAGGCGCCCCCCGAGGGCGTACCCCCCGTCGAGCTCCTGCCCCCGGGTGACGGAGCCGAGGGGACCCTCCCGAGCGACTACCTCAAGAAGCCCTCGGGGCCTTCGCACACCGTCACCAAGCGCGTGCTTCTGTCCGGGGCCGCGGGCGTCGCCGCCAGCTTCGCCGGCCTCGGGTTGTCCCTGGCCCTCACTGGCGCCAACCCCGCGCTGGACACCAACTTCGCGGTCGCGGCCCTGTCCCCCATTCTCATCACCGGCGTGGGGTACGCGGTGCACTCGGCCCTCGGCGGGCGCGGCGAGCCCATCCTCGCCTACTTGCTGGCGCTCGCGGTCACGGCCGGCGCCGCGGGCCTCGCGGCAGCCATCGACGGCACCAACCCGATGACGCCCGTCCTCACGACGCTCATCGGCACCCTCCCCGCCACCGCCGGCGCCATCTTCGTCCTCGAGCTGACGACGAGGAAGTCGAAGCGCGCGCCGCAGCTGGCGCTTCTGCCCACGGGCATCTCCGCGGTCTTCTAACCCCAGAGTTCACCTGGGTGGAGCATGGATCGCGCAGGACGTTGGCCGGAGATCGAGAAGCGAGGAGGGAGCGGGCTGGTGGGCCCGTAACCGAAGAGCGACGACGAGATCCGGTCAACGGACCAGCGAGGCATGCTCCGCTCAGGTGATCTCTGGGGTTAACCCCGGCTGGGGAGAGCCATGGATCGCGCAGGACGTTGCCCCTCAGGCGAGGAGGGTGCGGGCTGATGAGCGACGGCGAGAGCACGAGCGCGGCGTGCTCTCCTCAAGTGATCTCCCGGGTTGGAGTCCGTCAGAAGCAGGCCGTGCCGTAGGTGGCCGTCACCGTCGAGCCCGGCGGGGGCGCCGTGGCCGCGGTGAAGACGACGGAGTTGCTCGAGCTGCGGTACGTCCACCCGCTCACCACCACGCCGTTCACGCGCACCTCGACGGTGCTGGGGTTCTCCGGCTGCGCGGTGAGGGGGTACTCCAGCTGCGGCTGCACCAGCCGCTGCCCGATGTTGGCCAGGTCCTGCGCCCAGTTGGTGGTGCAGATGTCGGCCTTCACCCCGCCGGTGGACACCACCATCTCGTCGAAGCGCCCATCGTCCACGTCCGAGTCGAGCAGGCAGGTCGAGGAGGAGGGCGTGAAGGGGCCCACGACGCTGACGGAGAAGCGCGAACTCTTGCCGCCCTTCGCCTGCTTGAGCGCCGACCGGTAGGTGCCCACCGGGTTGGGAGACTGCTCGACGGCGTCGGTCACGACGATGATCGCCAGCGACGCCTCGGCGCGCAGAAAGCCGGCGTTGGGGCCGCTCACCATCGGCTCGGTGACGGCCCGTACCGCTGCCTCGAAGGCCTGCTCGAGCCCGCTTCCGCTGGTGCCCACCTGCACGTTGCTGGCGAAGGCCAGCGGCAGCGCGGGCGTGCTGCTCGTCAGCACCACCGGGCTGCCCACCAGCCTCCCCCCGATGCGGAACAAGTCGGTGGTGGTGACGCCCAGGTGGTAGTCGACGGAGCTCTGGTCGGCGGCCGCGATGAAAGACGCGAAGTTGGCCGCGAGCGACGCCTGCTCGTCGAACATCGAACACGAGTCGTCCACGACGAAGAGGACGTCCAACTTGGCCAGGGACGCCTGGGTCCAGCGATCCGTGTGCACGCCGAGTTGATCTCCCCGTCCGGCGAGCTCGACCGACACCGTCCGCGTCACGCCTCCCTCGCGGATGTCGAAGTCCAGGAAGCCGGCCGACGGCCCGAGGAACGTCGGCGCCCAGGCCACCTCGGTGGTGAGCGCTCCCAGCCCACTCATCAGCGAGAGACCCGCCGGAGGGATGGCCGGGGCCGAGGTCAACGCGAAGGGCCCGCTGCCGGCGCGCACCGCGATGCGATCGATGAGCAGCGGCACTCCGCAGGCGTTGTACGCGTTGACCGCCTTGGCGCCGCTGCGGCAGCCGATGCGGGTGGTGCCGAAGTCGAGTTCGGTCGGGTCGAGCACCAGGCAGTTGGCCACGCGCATCTCCATCGGCACCAGCACCGGCGGGTCGAGGGCCTTCGTCACCCGCAGGAAGGCGCGCGCGGTGGCGCCGAACGGCAGCGAGAGGTCGGCGGTGGCGCGAACCCGGATGGCCCGCGTGTCACCCGCCTCCATCGTGAAGGGCAGCGGGGCGCTCAGCAGCGAGAAGACGCTGGCCGAGCCGGGGGCGAGGTCGATCGACACCAGGCACTCGTGCGTGCCGAGGCCGGCGGTCACCGTCACGGTGCGCTCGACGGTGGAGCCACGGGGGAGATCGCCCATCGACAGCGAGACCGGCGTGACGGTGAGGTTGCAGAGGCCGGGCGGCGTGGGGTTGGCCGAGAGGTGGACGCTGGCCATGGGGGTGATGGGGTCGTTCGAGTAGACGAAGAGGTCGGCCTCTTTGCGGCCGGCTTCGGGCGTCGAGAGCCGCACGTCGAGGTCGAGCCCGTTGAGGCCGCTGATGGCGGGGAGCCCGACCGCGGGGTCGTAGCCGGGAGGCACCACCACCTCGAAGTCGGTCACCTTCGTGTTCGCGTTGCTGGGCACGATGGCGACCCAGGGCAGTTGGCCGTCTTCGCCCAGCATGAGGTTGTTGGTGGTGTCGCCGACGAAGGCCGGCGGAGTGCCCACGTTCTGCACCGAGAGCCGCCGCGAGGCGACTCCGCCGATGGGCACGTTGCCGAAGGCGAGGCCGGGCGAGGGGGTCAGCCGGATGCGTGGCGCACCGCCGACGCACGAGAGGGGCACCCGCGCCGCGAGCCGCTCGACGGTGGCGACGTCGAAGCGGAGCATTCCTCCCTGTCGCCCCAGGGCCGTTGGCCGGCAGGCCACCGTGAGGGTCGCCGAGCCGCGCGCCGGGACGAAGGCGGGCACGGGCTCCACCAGCGCGAAGGGCCCACCCTCCACCGCGACTCCTTCCAGCGCCAGCGGCGAGCCGCTGCCGTTGACGACGGTGACCGCTCGCTGCACCGGGAGGTTGAGCGGCACCCGGCCGAAGTCCAGCATCGCGGGCGACCAGGTGATGGCCTGGCTCGAGCCCACGCCCACCAGGCGGGTGACGCCCTCGGCGCAGGTGGCGGCGCGTCGGACGCGGAGGCAGGCGCTGTAGGGCCGCTCGGCGAGGGGCCCGAAGCTGACGGGCACCTCGACGCGCTGCCCCGGGTTCACCTCGAACGGCCCCGCGGAGGGGAGCGCGAAGGCGAGCGGATCGTCCCCCTCGAGCGGGGACACCTCGGTGGACGCGGGGAAGGGCTTCCCGTTCTCCAGCACCAGGGGCAGCGTGACGTGCTGGCCCAGCGGCACCTCTCCGAAGTCCAGGAGGGCGGGGACGTAGCAGTCGCGCGCCACGGCCAGCGCGACGAGCGCCACGGTGGCCACCTCTTCGCCTTCGCGGCCGCCGCGCACCTCCACCCGGAAGTCACCGCGGTGCTCGACGGTGGCCTTCGTCGAATCCTCGTCGGTGGGCGGGGCGAAGTGCGCCGTCAGCGTCGCCTCCGAGTCGCGGGGGATGACGAGGCCGGGCGCGTCGTCGAGGGTGATGGCCTCGCTGCCGCCGAGGCGCGTGACGGCGACCACGGTGAGCGGCGCCACGCCCACGTTCCTCAAGCGCACTGCCGTGGTGCCCTGCTCATCCATCACCACGGGCTCGAGCTCGAGCTGCGCTTCCCGCGTGAGCCGCTCGCCCTCGGGCGTGGGCACCACCACCACCAGCTCGCCGCGCTGCTCGGCCAGGGAGTTGCCGCGGCCGCAGCCACAGCCCGCCCCGAGGAAGGCAGCGAGCACGACGACGGTGGCGAGGCGAAGCTGCATGGGGACCTTCAGTCTGGCGGGAAAGCAGGGCCAGAGACAACGGTGTCGACGAGCCGCGGGTGGGGTGACAGGCTGCTTGCCGTCATGACGGGGCGACGGGCGAGCCTGCTGGTGGCGCTGGCGATGACGTCGTCGTCCCTCTTGCTGGCCTGCCCCGAGCCCTGCGCGGGCTGCGTCGACCAGGGCAGCTGCCTCGCCGGGACGAGCGCCGGCGCGTGTGGCCTGGGTGGCGCTGCCTGCGTGCCGTGCGGCGCGGGCCGGGTGTGCCGAAGCGGCGCGTGCGTGGCGGCGCCCGATGGAGGAAGCCCCGACGGAGGCCGGCCCCGCATCTGCCAGTGCGTCACCGGCTGCTGCCGGGAGGACGGCGGCTGCGCGCCCGGAAATCGCCCGGAGGCCTGCGGCACCAGCGGGCGCTTCTGCGTCAGCTGCGACGCGGGTCGCAACTGCCCGGCGGGCCAGTGCCTCGACGTGAGCTCCTGCGGAGGGTGCTTCGACGCCCTGGGCTTGTGCCGGCCCGGCAACCTGCCTTCGGCCTGCGGCAACAACGGCCAGCCGTGCCAGGGCTGCATCGGCGCCGACCAGTGCATCGCCGGGCAGTGCACGGGCACCTCTTCCTGCAGCGCCCTCAACTGCCCCACCGGCTGCTGCGCCAGCTCGAACATCTGCGTGCCTCCCAGCTCGTCTCAATGCGGCACCGGAGGCGCCCCCTGCGTCAATTGTCCCGACGGCGGTAGCTGCGTGGGCGGCACCTGTCAGTGACACGACTCCTCCCCGGAGGGCGAGCGGCGCTGAGGCCCTGCTAACCTCGCCGAATGCATTCCCTCCTCCTGGCCCGCTCCCTCCCCCTGGCCCTGAGCCTGGCGCTCCTCGCCTGCTCGTCCGGCTCGCCCGCCAACCAGGACGGAGGAGGAGGCGGCGGCCCCCTCACCTGTCCCGAAGGACAGCTGGCCTGCGGGAACAGCTGCGCCGACCCGACGAAGGACGACCAGCACTGCGGCGCGTGCGGGGCGGCGTGCCCCGCGGGCGAGGCGTGCGCGGGCAGCCGCTGCTACCCGCTCAGCTGCGCCAACGTCACCTGCGCGGCCACCCACGTGTGCCTCGACGGCGCGTGCGTCGAGCGCGCCTGCTTTGGCGTGTCCTGCCCCGTCGCCACCCGGTGCGGCGGAGGGGAGTGCCGGCCGGTCTCCTGCGGCTCGGTGGCCTGCGCCCCCGACGAGGTGTGCCTGGCCGACGCGTGCGTGGAGGCCTCGTGCGCGGGCGTCAACTGTCCGCCGGGCAGCGTGTGCACCAACGGGGTGTGCGCGCGAGACACCTGCGCCAACGGCGTGCAGGACGGCGCCGAGTCGGACGTGGACTGCGGCGGCATCTGCCGGCCGTGCCTCGACGGCAGCAAGTGCGCCGGCGCCTTCGACTGCCAGTCCCTCTCCTGCGCGGGCACCCGCTGCCAGGCGGCCACCTGCTTCGATCGCATCCGCAACGGCGACGAGGGGGACGTGGACTGCGGGGGCGCCTGCTCGCCCTGCGAGGCGGGGCGCTCCTGCGCCGGCCCGCTCCAGTGCCAGAGCCAGGTGTGCCAGGGCGGCACCTGCGCCCAGCCCACCTGCACCGACGCGGTGAAGAATGGCAACGAGTCCGCGCCGGACTGCGGCGGCAACTGCCCGGGCTGTCCCCCCGGCCTCGCGTGCACGGGCCCGGCGGACTGCCTCTCGGCGCTGTGTCAGGGGAACGTCTGCGTGTCGGCCCAGTGCCAGGACGGGATGAAGACGGGCGCGGAGACGGACGTGGACTGCGGCGGGCCCTGCCAGGGGTGCGCGCAGGGCCGCGCGTGCCTCGCCGGGCCGGACTGCGCGTCGCGGGTGTGCACCGGCATGGTGTGCGCCAGCCCCAGCTGCAGCGACTCGCAGACCAACGGCACCGAGTCCGACGTGGACTGCGGCGGCAGCTGCGCGAAGTGCGGCGTCGGCCGGCTGTGCCTGTCGGGCTCGGACTGCAGCACCTCTTCCTGCCGGCAGGGCATGTGCGCGCCCGCCACCTGCGTGGACTCCATTCGCAACGGGCTGGAGACGGACCTCGACTGCGGCGGTGGCGTGTGCCCGCGGTGCCAGCCGGGCAAGGTGTGCAGCGGCGGCAACGACTGCGTCTTCGGCGAGTGCGACGGCGGGCTGTGCGCGGGCCAGTCGGTCTTCGAGGCGCCGGTGCAGTTCAACCTGGGCAGCGGGCCGACGGACCTGGAAGAAGCGGACCTCGACGGCGACGGCCGGCCGGACCTGATGGTGCCGCACGACGGCACCTACGACGTGTACCTCTTCTACGGCACGGCGGACGGAGGCCTGGTGGCGGGCACGCCGCTGCCGGTGAGCAACGCCGGCTCCGCGCTGGGCCCGCAGTCGGTGGGCGCCGGGGACGTCGACGGCGACGGGCGGCAGGACGTGGTGGTGGCGCGCTCGGTGTACTCGTACGACCTGCCCTGCGGGAACAACGTCTTCCGCAACTGCGTGGTGTCCACCTTCCGCGGGGCGGGCAGCCGGAACTTCATCGCCGGCGTCGACCACCAATTCCCTCCGGCGGTGAATCGCTCGGGCTGCGGGCACCGGGTGGCGGTGGGGCGCTTCAACGGCGACGGGCTGGCCGACGTGGTGGTGTCCGACGAGACGCGCACCTACTCGGGAGGCTGCCTGACGGTGGACTCGACGGGCGGCTACTTCGTGCCCGCCTCCACCAGCGGCGGCTACGCGGCGCAGAGCACCCTGTCGGCCAGCGGGCCCTTCGTGCAGGCCTCCGACGTGGACGGCGACGGCAACCTCGACGTGGTGTCGCGCAGCGTGTCGCAGTCGCGGGTGCGGGTGTATCTGGGCAGCGGCGGCGGCACCTTCGCGCCGCCCACCGACGTGACGGTGCTGCCGGGCACGGGAGAAATCCGTCTGGGCCGCATCAACTCGGACTCCACGCCGGACCTGGTGGTGGCCAGCAAGTCGTCGAACCGGGTGGGCGTGGCCCTGGGCGCCGGCGGCGGGCAGTTCCTCGTCCCCCTGGCCTTGAGCGTCACCTCTCCCGACGGCGTGGACATCGGTGACGTGGACGGCGACGGCAAGGCCGACGTGGTGGTGGGCGGCGTGGGGGTGGTGCTCTTCCGCGGCAACGGCGACGGCACCTTCCAGCCCGCCGAGGTCTTCTTCTCCTCGCTGTCCGACGTGGGCGACCTGGAGCTGGCCGACTTCAACGGCGACGGGAAGCTGGACGTGGCCGCCCTCAGCGGCACCAAGCTGTGGCTGCTCCTCAACCGCCTGTAACCACGGTCCTTGCGTGGCCAGAATACCTGAGTTAGTGTTGTGTTGACTCTTTCAAAGGAGCCAGCACTTGATTCGCTACCTCAAGGCACCGCCGACGACGTGGGTGATGCAGTTCAAGGGGAGCACCCTGAAGCGCGAGGGGGCGGGCCTGTCCTTCTTCTACTGGGCGCCCACCAGCACGCTGGTGCAGGTGCCGCTGGCCAGCGCGGACGTGCCGTTCGCCTTCACCGAGGCGACGGCGGACTTTCAGACCGTCACCATCCAGGGGCAGTTGACGTACCGGGTGGCCGAGCCGAAGAAGCTGGCGGGGCTGCTCGACTACTCGGTGACGCCCGCGGGGGCCTGGCGGAGTGACGACCCACAGAAGGTCCCCGAGCGGCTGGTGCACACCGCGCAGGTGCTGACGCGGGCGGTGACGCAGCGCAGGACGCTCAAGGAGGCGCTCACCTCGAGCGAGGCGCTGGTGGCGGAGGTGCTGTCGGGGCTGAAGGCCGCGCCGGCGGTGCAGATGCTGGGGCTGGAGGTGTTGTCGCTGTCAGTCCTCTCGGTGCGGCCGACGCCGGAGATGGCACGGGCGCTGGAGGCCGAGGCGCGGGAGGCGCTGCAGCGCAAGAGCGACGAGGCCATTCACGAGCGCCGGAAGGCGGCGGTGGAGCAGGAGCGCCGCATCAAGGAGTCGGAGCTGCAGACCGAGGTGATGGTGGAGGAGCAGCGCCGGCACATCCAGGAGACGAAGCTGGCCGCGGACATCCACCTGGAGAAGGAGCGCGAGAAGCTGGTGGCGCTGTGGGCGGCCAACGAGAAGACGAGCGCCGAGGCGCAGGCCTGGGCGCTCAACGCCAAGCTCGAGCCGGTGAAGGCGCTCGACTGGAAGGTGCTGACGGCGCTGTCGGCGGCGGGGATGGACCCGGCTGCGTCCATCGCGGTGGCCTTCCGCGAATTGGCGGAGAACGCGCAGCGCATCGGCGAGCTGAACGTGAGCCCGGACCTGCTCCGCTCGCTGCTCCCGTCCACGGCGCCGAGGAAGTGACGCCATGTTCGACAAGCTGGTCCTGGTGACCCGCAAGACGCGGCTCGAGGGGCTGCTCGAGCGCTTCAACACCGTGGGCAACGCGAAGTTCTACCTCTCGCAGGCGGGGCTGGACTTCGAGGACTACCAGAAGGAGTACGACACCTACGCGAAGAGCCTGGAGAGGACGCGCGGGGCCGTGGAGTCCTTCGGGCTCAAGCTGCAGGTGCTGGAGCGCGCGGTGGCGCCCACCTACCTCTTCGCGTCGTCCGACGTGGTGGTGGCGCTGGGGCAGGACGGGCTGGTGGCGAACGTGGCGAAGTACGTGGGGGCGCAGCCGCTCCTCGGCGTGAATCCGGATCCCGAGCGCTTCGACGGCGTGCTGCTCCCCTTCCGCGTGGACCAGGTGAAGCGCGCGGTGGACGCGGTGCTGACGGGGCGGGCGAAGGTGCGGGAGGTGACGCTGGCCGAGGCGGCGCTGTCGGACGGGCAGCGGCTGCTGGCCTTCAACGACCTCTTCATCGGGGCGCGCACGCACGTGTCGGCGCACTACCGGCTGCGGGTGCTGGAGCCACGTGCCGGGAAGGTGAAGGGAGCGCGGCTCGCTGCGGACGCCTGGGTGCGGCACTCGTCGAGCGGCGTCATCGTGTCGACGGGGGCGGGCTCGACGGGGTGGCTGTCCAGCGTGTGCGCGATGGCGTCGGCGGTGGCGCTCTCCCTGGGCGGCAAGGCCCCCGAGCCGGTGCACCTCGCCTGGGAGGACCCGCGCCTCTTCTACGTGGTGCGCGAGCCCTTTGCCTCGAAGCACTCCAGCGCGGAGAAGGCGGTGGGCTTCCTCGCGCCGGGCGCCAGGCTGGAGCTCGAGTCGTTGATGCCGTCGGGCGGCGTCATCTTCTCGGACGGCGTGGAGGCCGACGCGCTGTCCTTCACCTCGGGCCTCGTCGCGCGCATCGGGCCGGCGGCGCAGCGGGCGCGGCTGGTCGTCTGACGAGAACGCGCAAGCAGCTTCCGCCCGTCGTCTCGGCAGCTGCCGCGGCCCGCAGCGGTGTCGGATGCCGGGGCTGGCGGTGAGTACCCGCCACCGCGGGAATTGTCAGCGCTGTTCCTCCAGAGCCGCCGAGGCGCCTCGCCCTTACGGGACGGTGTAGGTGCCGATGGCCATCACGTCGACGCCGTCCTCGCCTGTGCGGTTGCCGGTGATGGAGATCTGATCGTCCGTCTGCAGCGCGCCGCCGGGCCACGGATTGACGGTGAAGGCCCCTGCCGGGGCCTGTCCGATGGTGACGGGCGGGGTGATGTTCGCGTCCGTGCCGGTCACCAGCCACAGAGGAGCGCTGCCGCGGAGAATGGTGATGGCCTGCACCGGCTCCGGCGGCGTCCAGTTGATGGTGGTGCCCGACACCGTCACCGCCGTCATCACCACGCGGCGCTTCACGCGCAGCCGCAGGTCCACCGGCGACGACGGGCAGGAGCGGCGGTACACCTCGGCCTGCTCCATCTGCGTCTGGTCGCCGACCTGCCGGGAGTACAGGGCCTCGATCCGGACCTGGCCGTAGGACTGGTGCTTGAAGGTGTAGCCTCCGGCCATGTCCGCCAGGCCGCCGCCGGTGCAGTCGGGGCATTGCGGGGCGTTCTCCGGGACGTCGAAGACGGACGTGGCGGTGACGTAGGTGCCCATCGGCGCGGCGTTGCCGTCGACACCCAGGACGGTGCCGCTGATGGTGCAGTCCTTCGCCTGCAGCTTGTTGGCGTCGGACAGCGTGGTGGTGCGGTTGGTGGTGCAGTCGCAGCCGGGCACCGCCGGCGTGTCTTCTTCACCCAGGTCCCACGCCTCCGCGCCGATGCGCACGATGGTCGCCACGCGCTGCTTCTCGCCGGGCGTCCCATTGCCGGGGCCGGACTTGCCGAAGTCCTCGCCGGCCCCCTCGCTGCGCATCACCGGCACGCAGTAGCGCCCGGTGTTGTCGGTCGCCTTGTCCGGCGAGCGTCCAGTGTACGTGAGGCCCTCGACCTCGAGCTGCGCGCCTACTGCAGGCTGGCCGTCGGCCTTGAGGAGGATGCCGGAGATGCACGTCTGGGTGGTGGCCGGCCAGTCGACATTCCAGGTGGAGAAGTGCGTCACCTCGGCGCGCGCGAAGACGACGCCGGTGTAGGTGCCATCGAGGAGCCGCGGCAGCTGCGACTCCGGGATCTCCGCCCCAGTGGCGTCCTCGTAGAAGCCGGTGCCGTCGCGCACGAAAGAGCCCACCGCCTCGTCGAAGGCATACATCGGCACGTCGATGCGGCTGTTCCCCGGCTGGATGTCCACCGTCTCACCCCACGTGTCCTGCGGCACGCGCATGCGCAGGGTGGCGGACTTCGACAGCTTCGTGACGGGGTTGCCGTCGCCGTCCTCGACGTCCACGGTGGCGAAGACGCCCGACGTCAGCAACGCGCCGGTCGAGTCGATGAAGCCGCCAGGCATCGCCCCGGGCGTCTCCACGGGGTTGAACGTCTTGCCGCGCACCTTGAAGTCCGCGTCGAGCCCGTTCACCTTGAGGCCCCGGTCGGGCGAGACGCAACTGCCGGCCTCGCAGTCGAGGCGGTCCACCTTCACCAGGGTGATGAGAAAGTACGCGGACTGGTCGCCGGCCTTCGCCGTCAGCGTACGCACCGTGGAGTTGGTGGAGGCGTCGGAGAAGCGAACGGAGATCTCCTTCCCGTCCAGCGTACCGGCGCTGACGCTGAACGTGCCGTCGCTGCCGGTGCTGCCTTCCTTGTACTCCTCGGCCTGCAGCGTGCCGTCGCCGTCGAGGTCGCAGCCCACACGCACCGTCGCGCCGGACAGCGGGTCGGACGTGCCGGAGCCGAGCTCCAGCACCTTCCCGGTGACGGTGACGGTGCCGGTCGTCTTCCGCGACGAGCAGCCGGCCAGGGAGAGGAACAGCACGGCAACGAAGAGGACACGTGAGGCGCGCATGCTGGAGTCTCCTTGGAGGGGCAGCGTTCATGCTCCTTCGCGCCGCGCGGCGCAACCCCCGGGCCACCGACTCCAGCGCGTGCACCGTTTCCGTTGCACGGCCCCCTGGGAGTGGCAAAGTCCCGCCCGCGGTTCAGCCACGTCTTCGGCGTCGCGTACGACGGCGGCGGGCTGGGCAAGGGCGGCGTGGGCACGCTCTTCGTCAACGGCCAGCAGGTGGCGCAGGGCCGCATCGACGTCACCGAGGCCGGCTTCTTCTCCGCCGACGAGACGGCGGACGTGGGCATCGACCTCGGCACGCCGGTGGTGGAAGCTATCGGGGCGGAAGCGAAGTCCCGCTTCACCGGGCGGATTCCGAAGGTGACGCTCGAGGTGCGCTGAGGCCTCACCATCCAGACCGACGCTGAGGGCGCACCCCGCCGCCTCGAACGCGCTCGGTGGTCGCCCGCCCGCCGGCACCCCGGTTCAGCGCCCCGCGTCCGCGGCGGCCTCGAGCTGGCGCCGGAGTGTGTCCAGCTCCACCCGGCCGGGCTCGAGCTCGCGGAGGCGATCGACCAACTCGAGCGCGGCACGATGCTGGCCGGCGGACGAGCGGAGCTGCGCGAGCGTCAGCAGCGCCTGGCGATCGTTCGGGTGGACCGTGAGGAGCCGCGCGAGCCGCTCCATCGCCTCCGGCGCCTTCCCCTGCTCGACGCGCAGGAGCGCGAGCGCGTGGACGATCTGCGAATCGTCCGGGGCGAGCCGCGCCGCCTCCTCCAGCTCCCGGGCCGCCTCCTCATTCCTCCGTTGCCGACGCAGCGCGAGGCCGAGCGCGTAGTGGAACTGCGCGACGGTGGGCTCGGCGGCGATGGCGTCTCGCAACGTCCGCTCGGCCGCCCCTTCCCGGCCCAGCGCGCGGTACAGGTCCGCCAGGTTGAGGCGCGCCGGCGCGAACTCCGGGTCGAGGGCGACGGCGCTCTCCAGCAGGGCCACCGCCTCGTCCAGTTGCCCGCGGCGCGCGAAGAGCTCCCCCACGTTGGCCCGCGCCTCGGCGCGGTCGAAGTTGAAGCGCTCGGCGGCGACCCAGTCCCCGAGCACGCGCTCGAAGCGCGCCCGGTCCGCGGGCGAGAGCGAGGCCTCGCCCTCCCCCGCCAACGAGCGCGCCGCGCGGAGGCGGACGTCACGAATTGGATCGCCGAGCAGCGGCGCGAGCCACCGGGCACGCGTCGGTCCGTCGACGCGTTCCGCCACTTCGGCCGCCGCGGCGCGCAGGAGCGGATCGCGGTCGCCGAGCGCGCGCTCCACCACCGGCAGGCTCGCCTCGTCGAGCAGCAGCCCAAGCCGCTCGAGGGCGCTGGCGCGGACGATCGCCGGCTGCGTCGCGTCGTTGATGATCGCCGCCAACGCGCCCCTCGCCCCGGGCCCGCCGCGATCGGCGGCCTCGAAGGCCTCGGCGAAGGACTGGAAGCCCGGCCCGGGAGACGGAAACCACCGCGCGACGGCCTCGGCGGTCCAACCAGGCGGGCGGTCCTGGTGACACGCGCGGCAGGCGTCGGGCACCCCGAGCGCGTCGCTGCGATCCGGTCGAGGAATGCGGAAGCTGTGGTCGTGCCGGGGGTCGACCGTCATGAAGGTGCGGACCGACAGGTGGCATTGGACGCAGGACACCTCGGCCGAGTCCTTGTGGTGGTGGTGGGCAGGCGCGTCGTAGACGGCGGCGGCGTGGCAGGGCGCGCAAACCAGGTTGCCTGGCGCCCGCAGCTTCCCGCTGTGCGGCTCGTGACAGTCCGAGCACGTCACCCCGCGCGCGTGCATCCGGCTCGTGAGGAAGGACGCCCAGGTGTAGACCTCCTCGCGCGCCTGGCCGTCGACGAAGTACGCGCCGGCCTCGAGCAGGCTGGGGCGGAAGCCGTCGAGAAACGGCTGGCCGCTGTGCCAGGCGTCGGTGAGCTGCTGGCGGCGGGAGTGACAGCGGGCGCAGACCTCCAGCTCCCGCGCCGAGCTCCGCGGCGTCGAGCGGCTGGCCGTCGCGGCGCCGGGAGCCATCACCCACGTCACGCCCCGCCGCTCGTCGAGCACCACGGTGAGGCCTCGCGAAGGATCCGCGCCGACGCCTCCGTCCCGCGCCCACTCCACGTGCCGCGAGCCCGGGCCGTGGCAGGCCTCGCAAGCGACGTCGGGATCCGTCCACGTGGTGTCGTACCGCCCACCGTCGGCGTCGTAGCCCTTCACGAGGTGGGTGGAGTGGCAATCGGCGCACTGGTGGTTCCACGTCTGCGCGACGCCCGTCCAGTGCATCGCCGAGCCGGGCCGAGGCGGCGCATTCGCGTAGAGGTGGAACCAGCGCTGTCCCCCGGCGGACCTCGCGCGCGCATCCCAGGCGATCCCCAGCGCCTGCAGGCGCCCACCCGGCAGCTCCACCAGGTACTGCTGCAGTGGGAAAAAGCCCAGCGTGTAGCGAATGGGGAAGACGGCCAGGCCGCCGTCGGGACCGTCGGTGTGGACGAAGTAGCCGCCGTCGCGGCGGAAGAAGCGGGAGGAGAGCCCAGCCTGAGAGAAGGTCGCGTCGTCGAAGTCACCCAGCACCGCTTCGGGCGTCGCCGCCTCCATCGCGCGGTCATGGTGCGACCCCTTCCACGCCTCGGCCTGCGCCGGGTGGCAACGCGTGCACGCCGCGGCGCCGACATAGGAGGGCGGGCCCTCCACAGCAGCAGGCAACCCCGGCGCCACCGAGGTCGTCGGGCCGTTTTCGCGCGAAAGGGCCCACCACGCCACCGCGGCTGCCACCGCCAGCCCCACCAGGATGAGCGAGACGCGAGCCCTCACCGCCTGTCGCATCTAGCAGGACCGGCAGGCAGGGCCACGCGGCCAACCCGGAGGTCCGGGCGAATTGGAGGCTTTCTTCTCCGCCGTGCTACATGCACCGGCGATGCGTCACCTCGTTCCCTTCCTCGCTGCGCTCGCGCTCTCCTGCGCGACCGCCCCCACCCCGCCCACCGCGCCCGACATGACCGCTCCGAAGCTGACCCACACGCCCCGCGCCGCCAGCCTCGTCTCGTCCAACGCCGCAACCTTCACCAGCGCCTGCGACGATGTGCTGGCCCGCGCGAAAGCCGCCATCGCCGAGCTGAAGTCTCTGCCGTCCGGCAGCGACGCGAAGAAGCTGCAGCTCTACGACGACGCCACCACCGCGCTGTCCAACATGGGGGCGCGCAGCGGCCTGGCCCGCGAGGTGCAGCCCGACGCAGCGGTGCGGGAGGCCGCCGAGAAGTGCGAGCAACGCCTCGAGGCGTACGCGGTGGAGCTGGCCCAGGACCGCGGCGTCTACGACGCGCTCTCGAAGGTGGACCCGCGGGCCTTCGACGCCGTCACCGGCTTCTGGCTCTTCAAGACGCTGCGCGAGTTCCGCCGCGCCGGCGTCGACCGCGACGACGCCACCCGCGCGAAGGTGAAGGAGCTCAATGAGGCGCTGGTGAAGGTGGGCCAGGCCTTCGGCCGCAACATCCGAGACGACGTGCGCACGGTGTACGCCACGCCCGCCGAGCTGGAAGGCCTGCCCGCCGACTGGCTGAAGGCCCACCCGCCCAACGACAAGGGCCAGGTGGCCATCACCACCAATACGCCCGACTACCTCCCCGTCATGCTGTACGCGAAGAGCGGCAAGGTGCGCGAGGCGCTGTGGCGCGCGTACCGGATGCGCGCGTACCCGGCGAACGAGGCGGTGCTGAAGGAGCTCCTCGGCAAGCGCTACGAGCTGGCGAAGCTGCTCGGCTACGACTCCTGGGCGGCGTACGCCACCGAGACCAAGATGGTGAAGACCGCGCAGGCCGCGGCCGACTTCATCTCCCAGGGCGAGAAGGCTACCCGGGCGCGCGCGGAAGCCGACATGGCGCTCTTGCTCGAGCGCAAGCGGAAGGACGTGCCCGGCGCCACGCAGGTGGAGCCCTGGGAGCACCAGTTCTACGAGGACCGGGTGAAGGCCGAGAAGTTCGGCTTCGACTCCCAGGCGATGCGCCCGTACTTCGAGTACGGCCGGGTGAAGCAGGGCGTCATGGACGTCACCGCGAAGCTGTTCGGCGTGCGCTACGTGCCCGTCACCGATGCCACCGTGTGGCACCCCGACGTGGAGACCTTCGATCTCTACGAAGGGGACACGCTGCTCGGCCGAATCCACCTCGACATGCACCCGCGCGACGGCAAGTACAAGCACGCCGCCGAGTTCGGGATGACGGTGGGCCGCGCCGGGAAGGAGCTGCCCGAGGCCTCGCTGGTGTGCAACTTCCCCCGCCCCGGCGACCTGATGCAGCACTCGGAGGTGGAGACCTTCTTCCACGAGTTCGGCCACCTGCTGCATGAGATCTTCGCCGGCCGGCAGGCCTGGGGCGGCATCTCCGGCATCCGCACCGAGTGGGACTTCGTGGAGGTGCCGTCCATGCTGCTGCAGGAGTGGCCGCTGGACGGCGAGGTGCTCTCGTCCTTCGCGCGGCACCACCAGACGGGCGAGCCCATGCCGGCTTCGCTGGTGCAGCAGATGAAGACGGCGCGGGAGTTCGGCATCGGCCTCGACACGCGGCGGCAGTTCTTCCTGTCCGCCGTCAGCCTGTCCTTCCACGACAAGGCGCCGACGTTCGACCCGGTGGCGCAGCTCAAGGCCGAGCAGCAGCGCTTCCTGCCCTTCCGGCGCGAGTGGGTCGACGGCACGCACTTCGAGCTGGGCTTCGGCCACCTCGATGGCTACTCGGCCGCGTACTACACGTACCAGTGGAGCACCGTCATCGCGAAGGATCTGCTGACGCGCTTCAAGGCGAAGTCGATGCTGGATGGCGCCGTGGCCACGGAGTACCGCAAGACGGTGCTGGAGCCCGGGGGCTCGCAGGAGGCCGGGGCGCTGGTGGAGAAGTTCCTCGGCCGGCCGTACGCCTTCAACGCCTTCCAGGCGTGGCTCGACGGGAAGTAGCCAGATGCAGCTGCGCACCGGAGGCGGCTACACGCCCACCGAGACGGACACACCCTGGCACCGGCTGGGCGGCAACGACGCGGTGAAGGCGCTGGTGGAGGCCTTCTACGACGCGATGGAGGCGCACGAGCCGAAGCTGGCCGCGCTCCACCACCAGGACGCGCCGGGAAAGGTGAGCCGGCGCAGCCGCGACAACTTCGCCCTCTTCCTCATCGGCTGGCTGGGCGGACCGCAGGACTACATCGCCCAGCACGGTCACCCTCGCCTTCGGATGCGCCACGGGAAGGTGCCCGTCGACACGGCGATGCGTGACGCATGGCTGCGCGCGATGCGACGGGCGCTGGACGCGCGCGGGGTGGATGGCCCGGTGCGGGAGTACCTCGACGGCCGCTTCGCCGAGGTCGCCGACTTCCTGCGCAACACGCCCGACTGAACCCCCAGGACGGCACCACCTCGCGCGGGCCAGCCCTTCTGGACGCCGCCGGGCATGACACCCGCCGCCTTCGAGAGGACGCTCGGCTGACACGCCTTCGCGGGCAGCCCATCACGCTTCGCCGCGGCCTTCATCCCGCCGTCGCTGATCGGTCACGCCGGGTAGCTCTCGCCGACGGCGTGAGGTCACTTCAGCCCGCCTCGCACCGCGCGCGGCGTGGCGCCGTACCAGCGGTGGAAGGCCCGGTAGAAGCTGCGCGTCGACATGCCCAGCGCGTCGGCCACCTCCACGTCGGACGCCTTGCCCTGGTGCACCAGCGCTGCCGCCCGCGCGCGTCGCGCCTCGTCCAGCAGCGCCTTGAAGGTGGTGCCCTCGACCTCGAGCCTCCGCGAGAGGGTGCGCGCGCTCATCGCGATGGCCCTGGCGACGCGCGCGGCGCTGACGTCCGCCTTCCCCAGCGAGGCCTCGATGATGCCCGCGGCCAGCTGCGACACCTGCCGCGGCGACGCGCGCTCGGCCAGGGCGCCTTCGAGCACCTTCAGCGCCACCTGCGCCACCGCCGGCGCCAGCGACACCTGAAGGGGCGCTTCCAGCAGCGACGCCTCGAAGACGAGCGCGCCTCGGCCTCCATCGAGGACTTTCGCTCCGAAGAGCTCTTCCGCGCGCGCACGCCCGGCGAGGGCCGACGGCAGGTACAGGGCGCGCGGTGCAAACCCCGAGACCAGGAGGCGCGCGCTGTGGGCGACGTCGGCGAGGTGCCAGCTCAGCGCGTGTCGCTGGCCCGCGCGCGTGGGCGAGGGCGCGTCCACCCGCAGCTCGGCCACCTTCCCTTCCGTCGTCAGCTTCCAGGAGAACGTGTTGGTGGACGCCGCGAAGAAGCGCACGTACTCGGCGATGGCGTCGCCCAGCGTCCGCTGAGCGGCGACCCACGAGAACAGCGGGCTCCTGGACCGGGCGAGCGGCACGCGCGACGACTCCAGCAGCACGGTGGGCACGCCCTGCAACGGGCGCAAGGGCGGCTCCTGGGCGGTGGCGCGGCAGTCCGCGACGGGCGTGGGCGAGTTCGTCACCCGCTCGAGCGAGCGCTGGGGCGGCGGTGACATGGGCACGGTGGTGCGCACAGGAAACCAGGTGTGCGCGCAG
Source organism: Myxococcota bacterium (assembly GCA_040752975.1). Taxonomy (GTDB): domain Bacteria; phylum Myxococcota; class Myxococcia; order Myxococcales; family Myxococcaceae; genus JADLDB01. Next base: position 26,672 of record JBFMHF010000024.1, on the reverse strand, counting down.
TCGTCCTCGCTGCCGCGCCTGTGCCTCGACGTCCCCGCGGGCGCGCTCGCCTACGAGGTGGTGCTGGGGCCCGAGGGCGGCGCCCGCTGCGTGGCCGGGTGCGGAGGCACGCCTCCCCCGCCGCCGCCTCCTCGCCCGGCGCTGCGCGATGACGCCGCCTTCGTCTCCCAGTCGGTGCCGGCGCGCGTCGGCCGGGGGGCCACCTTCACCGTCACCCTCACCCTGCGGAACACCGGCACCAGCACGTGGACGCGCGGCGCGCAGGTGCGCCTGGGCTCGCAGGCGCCGCAGGACAACACGACGTGGGGGCTGGGCCGAATCGACCTGCCGGCCGGCGTCGCGGTGCCGCCTGGTGGCCAGCACACCTTCCAGGCCACGCTGCGGGCACCGTCCACCGTGGGCACGCGCGCCTTCCAGTGGAAATTGCTGCGCGAGGGCGTGCAGTGGTTCGGCGCGCCCACGGCCCTCGTCAACGTGGAGGTCGCCCCCTGACCTGCGACGCCCCACGGCGGTACGCTGCGTCGCGTGCGGCTGGCCTCTCTGGTGCTGGTGCTGGTGGTGTCGGGCTGCGCGAGCGCTGCTGGCGCTGACGCCGGCAGCACCGACGCCGGAAGGGACGGGGGCTGCACGTCGGGGCGCACGTACCTCGACTGCGGCTGTGGCTGCTGCGGCGGCACGACGCCCACGCGACGCTGCGTGTACTCCTCGCGCGGAGAGGACTTCGACGCGCTGGTACGACAGGCCGAAGAGACGCTGGCCAACACCGACTGCGCCACCGCGGGGTGCTCCCTGGGCGTCGAGCTGGTCTGCTGCGACTGAGGGGGCTCGCGCTAGAGTCCTCCCCCGGGGACCATGCGCGCCAAAGGCAAATGCCCGTCGTGCGGGGAGAAGGTCTCTCCTGAGGACTTCCTCTGCCCCAACTGCGAGCTGATCCTCGACGCGTCGAAGGTGCCGGCCCAGGCGCCGGGCCTCACCGAGGTGTCCGTCGTGCGGCGCATGATGGAGCTGCCCCAGCGCGGCCTTCCCACCGCGCAGCCGCCTCCGAAGTCGGCGCCCACCGCCTCGTCTGCCGACGCGACGCGCGTGATGGCGCTGCCGCCCGAGGTGAACGGCGTGCCCATCGTGGTGGCGTCGCTGACGCGGAAGGCGATGGCGCTGTCCGAGCTGGAGGCGTGGATCGTCTCGCTCATCGACGGCTCGAGCGAAGCGCCGGCGCTGGCGAAGAAGGCGGGCATCGGCGAGCTGGAGCTGCGGGTGGTGCTGCACTCCTTGCACCAGAAGATGGTGGTGGATTTCGCCGACGAGCCATTCCGCGACGAGCCGCTGCCGCCCGCCCCGCCCCAGGCGCCGCCTCCCCTCACCGAGGACGAGCCCCTCAACCTCCCGTCGCCCAGCCACGACGCCGACGTGCCTTCCGTCATCGTCGAAGGCACGCTGCTGGCCGACGCCACGCCGCCTCCGCCACCGGCTGTCGTGCGCCGCGCCCCCGGGCCCGACGCCACGCCGCCTCCCACGGTGCGCGGGCGCCCCGAGCCCGACGCGACGCCCCCGCCGCCTCCGGTGCGCGCGAGGCAGGCTGTCCCGCCCCCCGAGGCCACGCCGCCCGCGCCGCCGACGCCGCCTCCACCTCCGGCGCCCGAAGCCACGCCGCCTCCCGCGCGAGGGGCGGGTGGACGACGCGCTCCGGAGACGAGGCCGCTGCCGCCACCTCCACCCGCGGCCGCACGCGCTCGGCCGGACGAGGAGGCCGCGCGCGCGACCTCTCCGCGCCGTGTCCCTGGGACTCCCGCAGGTGCGAGCTCACCGTCAGCGACCGATCGCGCCGCCTCCGAGGCCGGCGCGCGGGCAAGCCGCGGGCCGGCGACTTCAGGAGTGACGGGCGGGGCGCGAGAGGCCGACGAGGAGCGCCGCGCGCTCCGTGACAGCTCGCCAGCGGGCCGGAGCGCCTCGGACGAAGGCGCACACACCGCCCGCGGCGCTGGAGCGACTCGCGGAGCAGCGGACGAAGCGGGGCGCGCACCACGAGGCGGAGTGCCGCACGACGCGCGCTCGAGTCGGGGAGCCACTCCCGAAGGGGCCCGGCCGGGCGGCGGTGGCGTGCGCGTCGCCGACTCGCCGGGAGCGGGCCCCGCCGACGCGCCCTCCGCGACCCTCACCGCGGCTCAACAGGCCGCGCTCCGCGGCGGTCGCGCCGAAGCGCCACGCCGGAGCGCCGCGCCGCAGCCCTCGCGGAAACCCGCCGAGCCGGCGCCAACTCCACCCCCGCCACACGAGGCGCCCACCGATGACCACGTCGTCGAGCCACAGCCTCCGCCCCTCGGCGGGGAGGTGGACGGGTGGGCAGACGCGGCGCGCCCGCCGGCGCTGGGAGACGAGGCGCCCGCGCCTCCGCCTCCTCCTCCCGACGCGCTCGAGGAAGAAGCGCCCGCACCGCCACCCCCGCCGCCGCCTCCTCCCATCGAGCGGACGGATCCACGCATCGCCTTCAAGGGGCGCACCAGTCAGAAGGTGCTGGACGCCCTCAAGCAGGTGAAGCGCCGCGATGGCGCGAGCGAGCCGCCGCCTCCCCCGCGCGCCGGCCCCGAGCCGTCGAGCGTCAACGTCGCGGACGTGCACGCGGAGCCGTCGCTGCAGGTGGCGCTGCGCATGGAGCAGGGCGGGCGCTTCAACGAGGCCATCCGCTTTCTGGAGAACTCCATCGCGAAGTCCCCAGACGCGCCGTCTCTCTACAACCGGCTGGCCATCATCCTCATGCGCGAGCGCAGCGACTTCCGCCGCGCGGAGTCCCTCTTGCGCAAGGCCGTCGAGCTGGCGCCGGAGAACAAGGTGTACTCGATGAACCTGACGCAGGTGCTGTCGCGCGCGGCCATCAAGTCGCAGAAGCGGTGACGCGTTACGCCTCGTCCAGCAGCCAGTCCACCAGCGGACAGTACGGGTCCGTCACCATCTCTGCGTCGTCCACCAGGGCCAGCTGCGGGCGCTTGCGGTCGAGGCGGGTGGAGCGATCGCGGCTGTCGTCTCCCACCGGGGCAGGCGTGGCGGCCACCAGCACCGGCGGTGGCGGACGCAGCTCGGCCGTCACCACCTCGAGGTCGGCCAGCACGGCGGGATCTCTCGGCGCGAGCTGCTGGGCGCAGTGCAGCGCCGCCTTCGCCCGGGTGAAGTGCCCGGCCCTGCGCAACAGCCGCGCGCTCTGCCGGTAGGAGGCGACGGCGAGGTCGAAGCGCCCCAGCTTGCGGGACAGCTCGGCGTGCTGCATCCAGAGGCTCGGGTCCGCCGCGTCCTGCAGGAGGTGCTCGTGCAGCACCCGCGCCGCGGCGTCCAGCTTGCCCTTCAGCGTGAGGGCGTGCGCGAGGTCCTTCACCTCCCGCGGGCTGGTGATGGGCTTCCGGGCGGGCGTGTCGCGGCGCACGGGCTGGGGCGCTGCAAGAGGAGATCCTCCGCCAGCCGCCAGGAGTCCCGGCGGGTTGGGATGTCCGAGGACGGGCATGGAGCGCGCGCGCCCACCCGCCTGACACCTCGAGTGCACAGCCCGGCAGCGGCGGTGGGCGCGCCACACGCGCGGCGCGGCGGGCACCAACGGCACACGCTGGTGCAGCGCTGACGCCACTTTTTCGCTTGGCTCCCCACGCCAGTCGGGCTCGACTTCTCCCGCCGTTTCACCCCGCAGGGAGGACAAGCACGATGAAGAAGAAGATGATCCTGGTCGCCGTCGTGTCCGCCGTCGTCGGCGGCTTTGCCACCAACGCGCTCGCCGAGAAGCAGCCCCACATGAAGAACGCGCTCGGGCTGCTCGAGAATGCGAAGAAGCAACTGCAGTCCGCCACCTCCGACAAGGGCGGCCACCGCGTGAAGGCCATCGAGCACGTCGATGCGGCCATCGAGCAGGTGAAGAAGGGCATCGAGTTCGACAACAAGAACTGAGGCCCGGCGCCTGATGGGGCGGGGCGATGCGCCCCGTCCTGTCAGTTGAGGCTCAGGCGCCAGCCGCCGAAGCCGTCATGGCGGTGCGACGCCGTGCGCGAGCCGCGTGGCGCCCGCGGCGTTCCCCGAGCAGTCGTTGTTGGCCCCGGAGCTGACCAGCCGAAGAGGTCGTTCGCCGCGTCGCGCGGTTCCGCGCGCAGGCAGGTGTAGCCGTGTCGCTGATGGGGGCCGTCTTCGCGCTCGTCTCCGCCCGCGTCAGCCCTTCAGCCACGTGGCTCCCAGACGCCCCAGCCACGGCTGCGCCCAGTCGAGCCCTTCCTGAGCGAAGCGCCGGGACACCGCGGCCGCCCACGAGAGCGCCTCCTCGCGGGCCAGGGCGAGGCCCTCGGCGATGAGGCGGCAGCGGTGCGCGCCGTAGCTCTCCTCGGTGCCGGAAGGCGACTCGCAAGCGGACAGGCCGGGGCCGAGCGGCCACGTCATCGGAGGCGTGTCGGCGCGGAAGTCGCGCGCGTGCCGGCGTCGAAAGGCCTGGCACCAGAGCGCGACGGCGCGGAAGTCCCGCGGCGTGACGTAGAGGACCGCCGTGTCCCGGCGGCGGTAGTGCGCCGGCTCGTTGCCCACCTTCGCCTCGAAGCGCGCGCGCACGAGGCTCGAGTCCGTCAGCAGGCCCTCGAGGAGGTCCGGAACGCCGCGGGCCGTGACGTGGAGGTACAGCCGCAGGTGCGGCTCGCCCTCGGGCAGCCGCCCCGCGCGCGACACCACGGTGAAGAAGCCGGGGATGGCGGACTGACGCGCACACGGCACGCGCACCGCGACGCGCTGGCCCGTCCGCGCGCGCGGTGGCCTCAACCCCGACGCGTCCGCCGTGAAGAGGCGTAGGCCATCACGCGCGACGAAGGCGCCCGCCCTGCTGCGCTGGGTGACGGTGAAGCCGTCTTCCCACGTCCTCGCCGCGCCCGTGCGAGCCAGGAGCTCGGCCACGAAGGCTGGGTCTCCCGCGAAGTCCTCCCGCGGGCGCGACGGCTCCCGCCACCCGATGAAGAGGCGCTGGTACAGCCACTCGGCGAGCTCGGAAACGGGGGCTTCTCGAAGCGCCCACGGCCACCGCCGGAGGAGGCTCGCCAGCGCACGCTCGTGTCGCGTCACGGCCCTGTCTCCTCTCCCCTCGGGGAACCGGACCCACGAGGCCTCTCCGCGGTCGACGGGCGGAGGTGGGCGGCTCCAGGCGCGCGCGCCGGTGGACGCTCGGCCTGCGGGGCGGGGGCCGTGGCGCACCTCCCGCCGCGGGCGAACAGCCTGGACGCTCGACGGAGCGACGGGGCCGACCGCGACGACAGGGCGGCTGACCGGCTCACGCGACTCCTCCCAGCAGCCGGCGCGCCTGGGCGGCCGGCGTGTGCAGCAGGGCCAGCGCCGCGTCCAGTACCCATGCGCCGTGCGTCCCCAGCGCGCCCTCGTGATGCGCGAGGGTGAAGACGCGCCGCAGCAGCGCCTCTGCCATCCAGCAGATGACTCGCGTCCGCAGGGCCTTCGGCCGCGCGCGGCGCAGCCTCCCCGTCTCGCGCTCCCAGCCCGACACCAGCGCCCTGGCGTTCGCGCGCAGCGCGGGAAAGTGGAGCCGCTCTTCTGCGTCCCGCGGCGCCACCCACGCCGCGAAGTCGTCGGCGAGCAGCATGCCGAGATCGCGCGCTGGATCTCCTTGCCCGCTCTGCTCCCAATCGAGGAAGGCGACGCCACGGCGGCCGACGAGGACGTTGGGCTGGCGCAGGTCTCCATGCACGAAGGCGCTCGCCTCGGGCGTCTCCGTGTCCAACAGCCACACCAGGCGCTCCGTCGCACGCGCGTCCGCCTGCACCTTCCGGAACAACTCCAGCTCCGCGGGGCCCAGCGCTGCGTACAGCTCAGGCGTCGTCCAGACGAGACGCGAGATGAGCTCTCCCGAAACCAGGCGCCCCGGCAGCAGGTCGCGAGCGCCGTGGTGCACCCGCGCCAGCGCCGTCCCCACCTGGCGCTCCACATGCTCTCCGCGGAGCCGCCGGTGGGCGTACAGCGTGCGTCCCGCCAGCCACTCCACCGCGAGCGCTCCGGGCGCGTGGCGGACGACGCGAGGCACTCCGGAGATCTCCGCGCGCTGCAACGCGGCCAGCGCCTCGGCCTCCGCGTCGACGCCGGGATCTCCCAGCACGGACACTTTCAGGTAGACGCGCTGCCGGCCGTCGCGACACACCAGCCCGGGGTGGCGCGCGCCGAGGACAGGGCCGTGGGCGGCGTCGGGGGTGAGGCGCCAGTGCGCCAGCCAGCGACGGAGCGCCAGCGGCACGGACGCCAACCGGCGGCTCACCAGCGGCCCTCGCCCCCGCCCCTCAGAAGGGACGGGCGGACTTCAGCGGCTCGCTGCGCGGCGGTGGCGGGTGCGGCGCGATGGACTTCAGCGGCGCCGTCTTCGCCGGATCCGGACGAATGGACTTGAGCGGCTCGCTCCGCGGGGGAGGCGGGTGCGGCGCGATGGACTTGAGCGGCGCCGTCCTCGCGGGCGGGCGCGCGGACTTGAGCGGCTCGCTCTTCGGCGGCGGCGGGTGCGGCGCGATGGACTTCAGCGGCGCCGTCCTCCCCGGCGCGGGGCGCGCGGACTTGAGCGGCTCGCTCTTCGGCGGCGGCGGGTGCGGCGCGATGGACTTCAGCGGCGACGACTTCGGCGACCACGGGTTGGCGCTCTTGAGCGGCGCGCTCTTCGGCGGCGGCGGATGCGGCGCGATGGACTTCAGCGGCGCGCTCTTCTCGCTGGGGCGAGCGCTCTTGAGCGGCCCAAACGGATTGGCGCTGGTCAACGGCTTCGGAATACGCGGCATGCTTCCTCCCCGGGTTGACGGAACTAACCCCGAAGAGGGGGGGGCTGCGCAAGAGCGTTGCGAAAGTCGTCGCCGGCAGGCTTCATGACGACCCATGGCGCTCGACGTCGTCGTCTCAGCCTGGCTGGCGGAGGCCTGGGCCCGTGGGCTACCCGAGGAGAAGATCGTCTCGGGCCTCCCCTTCCGGGGCGTGTCCCGGAAGGAGGTCCACCGCGAGCTGAAGCGGCTGGCCGCGTCGCCGGACGCCGACGTGTTGTCCACCCTCGCCTTCCGCATCGCCCGCCTCGAGTGGCAGGCCCGGGCGCGGCGCCGCGCGGCGTCGGTGCTGAGGCCCTCGAGCGCGATTCCCCGCGTGAAGCGCCTGACGAAGCGGGCCTTCCTCCGCGACTTCTACGCGCCGCAGCGGCCGGTGGTGCTGACGGGGATGATGCGGGACTGGAAGGCCCTGTCCCGCTGGACTCCGGCCTACTTCAAGGCGCGCTTCGGCGAGACGCCGGTGCGGGTGGCCCACGGCCGCGACGAGACGCCCTTCTACGACTTGAACGTGCACGCCATCAGCCGCACGGTGCGCTTCGGAGACTTCGTCGACCACGTCGAGTCGACGCGCAGGGGCAACGATGCGTACCTGGTGGCGAACAACGACGGCCTGCGCGAGCGCCTCCCCGAGCTGGCGAAGGACGTGGGCTTCTTCGGCGCGCTGATGGATCGCCGGCGCCTCTCGGGCTTCGTGTACCTCTGGTACGGCCCGGGCGGCACGGTGACGCCGCTGCACCACGACACCGCGAACATCCTCTTCTGCCAGGTGCGCGGCCGGAAGAAGGTGACGCTCATCGACCCCGCGTGGACACAGTTGGTGCGCGACTGCGTCAGCTTCTATTCCTTCATCGACCTCGAGAAGCCCGACCTGAAGCGTTACCCGTACCTCACCCGCGTGCCGAAGCGGACGGTGACGCTGTCCCCCGGCGAAGCCCTCTTCATCCCCGCAGGGTGGTGGCACCACGTGCGCAGCTTGTCCGTCAGCGTGTCGGTGTCGATGACCAACTTCACGCTACCCAACCCCGGTGACGCGGACGATCCGCTGCCCGGCGTGGTGGACGACTGACGAAAGAAATGACTCGCGCGCTCGAGGCCGATGTGAGGGTAAGGCAGGCTCCGTGCCGCACACCACGCCTGCTGACTTCGCCGCCCTCGGACTCTCTGCTTCCTCGCTGAAGGTGCTCGCGGAGGTGGGCTACCAGACGCCCACACCCATCCAGGGCAAGGCCATCCCTCCGGCGCTCGAAGGGAAGGACGTCATCGGGCTGGCGGCGACGGGCACGGGGAAGACGGCCGCCTTCCTCCTGCCGATGGTGCAACGCCTCGAGGGACAGCGCGGCATCGTCGGGTTGGTGCTGGCGCCGACGCGCGAGCTCGCCCTGCAGATCGCCGAACACGCCGTGCGCTTCGGGCGCGCGCACCACCTGCACGTCGCCACCCTCATCGGCGGAGTGGGCATGCAGCCCCAGGTGGACGCGCTCCGCCGGGCGCACCTCGTCATCGCCACGCCGGGGCGCCTCATCGACCACCTGAACCAGGGAAACGCGCGGCTGGACGGCGTGCAGGTGCTGGTGCTCGACGAGGCCGACCGGATGCTGGACATGGGCTTCAAGCCGCAGCTCACCCGCATCCTCGCGCGCGTGCCGAAGAAGCGGCAGACGATGCTCTTCTCGGCGACGATGGCCGGCGAGGTAGGCGACTTCGCCCGCACGCACCTCCACCACCCGGTGCGCGTCGAAGTGGCCCGCAGCGGCGCCACCGCGGAGAGGGCCACCCAGTGCGTGTACGAGGTGCCGCAGCACGAGAAGACGTCGCTCTTGTTGGCGCTGCTCGCGCGCGGCGAGGAAAGCACGCTCGTCTTTACCCGCACCAAGCGACGCGCCGACAAGCTGGCGAAGGCCCTCAAGCGCGAGGGCCACGACGTGGAGCGCATTCACGCCGACCGGAGCCAGGCCCAGCGCAAGCACGCGCTCGACGGCTTCAAGTCGGGGCACTACCGCGTGCTGGTGGCCACCGACATCGCGGCCCGCGGCATCGACGTGGCCGACATCGGCCACGTGGTGAACTACGACCTGCCGCACGTCGCCGAGGACTACGTGCACCGCGTCGGCCGCACCGCGCGCGCCTCGGCCTCGGGCCACGCGTCCGCCTTCTGCGCGCCTGAAGAGGCCCCGCTGCTGCGCGACATCGAGAAGCTCCTGCAGGCGAAGGTGCCGCGCGAGCCGGTCCCGAGGGACGACGAGGTCTTTCAGGCGATGCTGGCCGCGGAGCGCGCGCGGCAGGCGGACCCGGGGCCACGGCCTCACGGGCACGGGCAGTCGCAGCGGCCGCAGGGCCAGCAGCCGGGTCGCCACGCGCGCTCCCACCCGAAGAAGCCGCAGCAGCACGGTGGCTCGCAGCACGGGCAGACGCCGGGAAGCGGTGCGCCGCACGGGCAGGCCCACGGCGCGACGAAGGGCACCGTCGTGTACTCGAGCAAGCCCCGGCGGCGCCGCTGACGTCAGCTCGCGCGCGGCGAGCGAGCCCGCGTTCGAAGCTCCTTCGCCAGCTCCTTCAAGGCCTCCAGCTTCTGCCGGTCGCGGGGAGGAGTACGGCTGCTTCCTTTGCGCACGTCTCATGGACCTTCCTGGTGGCTCCTGCTCCCGGGCGAGCGGGCCCGGCCACGGGGCGCGGTCTCTGTTGCCCATACGCGCGGTTTCGCGTTTCTTCGCGCGCCATGAACCCCCTCCCTCCGGCCACCGGCAAGCGCGTCATCACCGACCTCCAGGAGCTGCGCGCCCTCACTTCCGACGACAAGGGCGGCGCGCAGCGCGTCGCGTGGGGGCCGGTGTGGCGCAAGGCGCGTGACTGGTTCCAGCAGAAGCTGAAGACCGATGTGGGCCTCACCACCTCGCGCGACGGCGCCGGGAACCTGTGGGCCACCCTGCCCGGCGCGGCGAAGCAGAGCATCGTCATGGGCAGCCACCTCGACTCCGTGCCCTCGGGCGGTTGGCTGGACGGCGCGCTGGGCGTGGTGGCCGGCATCGAGGTGCTGCGGCGCTACAGGGCCAGCGGTACGCCGCCCGTCACGCTGCACCTGGTGGACTGGGCGGACGAAGAGGGCGCACGCTTCGGCCGCAGCCTGGCCGGCTCCGCGGCGTCCGCTGGCGCGTTGGATCCCCACAAGGAGCTCGCCCACCTCGTCGACCGGGACGGCGTGAAGCTGCCCGACGCGCTGAAGGAGAACGGCATCACCCTCGACGGGATGAAGACGGCGAAGGCCGCCTTCGACGCGCTGGACTGCCGGAGCTACCTCGAGCTGCACATCGAGCAGGGCCCGGTGCTGGAGGCGATGAAGAAGCCCACTGGCGTGGTGCTAGGCACCATGGGCGTCGAGCGCTACCAGCTTCGCTTCCAGGGGCAGGCCGCGCACTCCGGCGCCGCGCCGATTCACCTGCGAAAAGACGCCTTCCTCGCCGCCGCGCAGTTCGCCCTGGCCTGCCGCGACATCGCGAAGAAGTACTCGGGCAAGACGCCGCGCTCACGCGTGGTGGCCACCTGCGGCGTGGTGAAGGTCGAGCCCAACTTCGTCACCGCCGTGCCCGGCTCGGCGGAGATCTCCATCGACCTGCGCGCGCTCGACGGGAAGGTGCTGAAGAAGATGCTGGCTGACGCGCAGAAGGCGTCGAAGCGGGCAGCGAAGGAGCACCAGGTGACGGTGGCGTGGAGCCCGCTCCTCCACATCACGCCGCGCCCCTTCGACGAGACGTTGATGGGCTTCGCGCGCCAGGCGGTGAAGCAGGCCGCGGGCAGCGCACCGGAGCTGCCTTCAGGGCCCCTGCACGATGCGTCGGAGATGGCGGGCGTGGTGCCGACGGCGATGATCTTCGCGCAGTCGTCTCCGGGCATCTCGCACACCCGCATCGAGGACACGCCGCTGCCCGCGCTGGACACGTCCATCCGCGCCTTCCTCGCGCTGGTGGACAAGACGGTGGCGCACCTCGCGAAGGCGTAGCGCGCACGGCGTGACAACCGGGAGCGATGAAAGCACGCCGCGTCGGGCGCCAGCTCAACCCAGCGCGAGCTGCCGGCAGCGACATCGAGGCTGCACCTGCCGCTGACGCTCAGCGTCTGCGGGCGAAGGCTTCGCGCAGATCGTCCAACAACTGTGCCTCCATCACCTCGCGGAACTGCGGCGCGGTGGCGGGCGTGCGCCAGTGGGCAGCGCGGGCAAAGACGGCGTCGACCTCCGCGCGCAGCACGTCGGCCCAGGTGGGCGCCGCCATCAACAGGTCGAGGTGCAACGAGTCCTCCAGCGTCTCCGTGGCGTGCCACCAGCCGCGCGGAAGGAAGAGGACGCTGCCCGGCTCGAGCACCACCCGCCGGCTCTTCTTCGGCGCCTGGAGCGGCCGCTTCGCCAGCGGGGCCAGCTCCGGCGGCAGTGGATCTCCCTCCAGGTAGTTGACGGGCGGGTACGGGACGGCGTCGTTGCGGGCGATGCGCCACACCTTCTTCCCGCGCACCTGCACCACGAAGGACTCGGTGTTGTCGAAGTGCATGCGCGCGCCCTTCCCGCGCGCGGAGAAGAAGGCGCTCGGCCGCATGGCGCCGCGAGGGAGCGCGAGGTCGTCTTCCAGGGCCCGCACCCAGCGCCACAGCGAGCGCGACGGGAAGTGCGGCTCATTGAAGTAGAGCGTGAAGCCCGCCTCCACCATCGCGCGCGCGAGCTGGGGGGCGATGGCGACGTTCCCGAAGCGATCGACGAGCCGCTGCGACTGGGCCAGCACCGCGCGGCACTCCACCTGCGCGAGGGAGTCGGCGCTGGCGAGCTCCTTCACGTCCACGAGGCCCTTCAGGCGAGACGGGGGCCCACGCACCAGGAAGGGCTCGTCGGGCCAGGCCTCCTCGAAGAAGCGCCAGGTGGACTCGGGGGCGAGCAACGCGGCGAGGCCGGGCTTCACGTGGCGGCTCCGCGCTCTGCCTGCGAGAGGGTGACGAGGTAGCCCTGCGACGCCTCGTCCAGCGGCCCGTCGGCCAGCGCGTCGGCGAGCTGCCGCACCTCGCGCGGGTGGGAGAAGGACACGAGGACGCCGTCGAGGCCTTCCTGGGAGAGCGCGAAGCGGTAGTGATCCGTCGGCGCGGGCCGCCAGCTCTTCGGGTCCAACCCCAGCGCGTCGAGGCGTCGCGGGTCGACGTAGCCGTCCATGGACTTGAAGCCGTAGAGCCGGGTGGCGCGCTTCGGAGGGAGAAAGGGGAACAAGTCCCTCGCCGCGCCGGGGTGCGAGGCGTTGAAGCGCACGAAGCCCAGGTCCACCAGGGCGTGGTCGACGGCCAGGCGCGCCGTGCCGCGATCATGAAAGGACGCGCCGATGGCCGCGTTGCCGAGGAAGCGCGTCTCGCGGTGGCGGCGGTACACCGGGAGCCGCCCGGAGAAGTCGGTGGGGTACACGCCACCCATGGCCAGCACGTCGAAGCGGCCCAGCTCGGGCAGCGCCTCCAGCGCTTCCTCGAAGGGCATCTCGCAGAAGTCGGGCTGGGTGACGTACGCGGTGGCGCACACGACGATGCGATCGCGCACACCCTTCTTCTTGAGCAGCGCGCGCAGGCCCTTCCGCAGGGGCTCGTACATCGGCCAGTGCATGTCGGCGGTGATGAAGAAGAAGTTGATGCCCGCCTCGTAGGCGGCGCTCACCACGTCGGGGTCCATCACCTGGCCCACGCACACCGGGCTCACCTCGAGGCCGTCGCCGAGGTGCAGCCGATCCACCAGGCGGGGCAACTTCTCGCGCATGGCCCGAAGGTGAGCGCGCGGCCCCTCCCCGGTCCACGAGAAAGTGACGTCAGGGCCCTTCGAAGGCGCCGAGCGCCGGTGGAGCAGCCCAGGGCCTCCCGTCGAAGTCCACGTGCCCTCCGCCCGGTACGGTGCGCCCCCGCCCCAGCGCAGGGCTGCCTGCGCCGAGGTGGAAGTCACCGCCGGCGCGATTGACGAGGAGCGGATCCTGCTGCACCACCGAGTCGGTTTCCGGCGGCACACCCGTGGACGTCCAGCTGGGCCCGGTGAAGCCCGGCTGGTCGAGCGCGAACCAGAGGTTGTTGCCGAAGGTGAAGGTGCCCGGCTGGGTGGACGGGCCGACGTTGAGGAAGCTGGAGTTCACCTGCGCGCGGTTGAACACCACCACGTTGTTGATGAAGACGCCGGCCGACCCCGGGCCGACGGTGGTGTTCTCCTCGAGGATGCGCGTGATGTAGCCACGCGGCTCGACGATGGTGTTGTGCGCCACCACGCAGCTGTCGCACCCCACGAAGGCCACCGGCGCGCTGCCCGTGCGCAGGAAGGTGTTGGCGATGACGCGGATCCGCGCGGCTTCGTGCGTGGCGTTGAGCGGCCGGAAGAACTGCGCGCCGGTGCTGCCCCCTGCGTTGACGGCGCGCTGCGCGACGTCGGCGAAGCGGTTGCCGTGGATGAGGACGTCGGCGCTGCCACCCTTGGTCTGCACGCCGTTGATGATGATGTCGTGGAAGTCATTGCCCGCGATGACGCCGTCGTGGCAGCCGACCATGTCGATGGCCTCGCCCTGGTTGCATTGCTGAAACTCGCTGCCCAGCACGAAGAAGTGGTCGATGCCCGACATCTTCAGGCAGTCGTTGTTTCCTCCGTTGCCCACGTCGCTGAAGGAGAGGTCGCGAAAGACGAGGTGCTCCGCGACCGCGGCCCCCACGTCGTCGATGTTCATCCCGTGCGGGACGGTGTTGCGGATAGTGAGACCTTCGATGACGACGTAGCGGGCGTCGCTCAACGCGAGCGCCATTGAAGTCCCGCCGCCGTCGATGATGGCTCCGGGGCGGCCGGACAGGGTGATGGGCGCGCCGGCCTGGCCCGCGAGGTTGGAGAAGCTGCCTGCCCCCGCGTACGTCCCCGGCAGCACGTTGACGCGGGTGCCGGGCGTGGCCCGCATCAGCCCCGCGCGGATGGTGGCCAGCGGCGCGCCCATGCTGCCGTCATTGGAGTCGTTGCCCGAGGGCGAGACGTACAGCTCCCGGCTGTAGGTGACGCCGACGTCGAAGGGCTGGGGCAGCCCGCCTGCCGCGCCCCCGCCTCCGCTCCCGCCGCCCGCGCCGCCTCCATCCGCGCCACCTCCCCCGCCTCCGCCACCGACGGCTCCTCCGCCGCCAGCACCACCGGCGACGCTGCCGCCTCCACCTCCGACGCCGCCTGCGCTTCCGCCTCCCCCTGCGCCGCCTCCACCGGCGCCACCGTCGACGGAGCCAACTGTGCCCGAGCAGCCGAAAAGCACCGCGAAGAGAAGCACGGACGAGCGCATGGAACCTCCAAAGGAGTTGGAGAGCGTGCCACGGCCACCGTCTCACCGCGAGGCGCGAAGTGTCGTGGGTGGAGCACCCGAGGCGCGAGAAAGTCAGGCGGTAGATCGCCGGGCGCGCTCGTCCGTTTCAGCGCGCACCATGACCCGACTCCTGTCCGCCCTCCTCCTGCTGTCGGCCCTCCCAGCCCTCGCCCAGTACAACAAGTCCGCGGGGATGAACGCGCCCGCCGCCGAGCCCGTCCGCGTCGAGCGCCGGCTGCCCAACGGCGACACGGTGGTGGAGACGCGCCTCGAGCAAGCGCCCCGCGACGGTTACGGGAACGCGCGCGGCAACCAGTATGACCTCGCGGTCGACGGCGCCTTCGAAGGCCAGACCGTGCTGGTCATCGACCTCTACGGACAGGACTTCAGCCGCGCGGCCGCGGCCATCAAGGAGAAGGGCTTCTCGGTGGTGCGCTACACCGGTGTCCCCACGGTGAAGGAGCTTCAAGCGGGCCTCGAGAAGTCCAACCAGTTCTGGATCCTCGCCAGCTGCGAAGGCCAGGTGCACCTGACGAAGGAGCATCAGGCCGCGGTGAAGCGCTTCTTCGAGTCGGGGCACGGCGTGTACCTGTGGGGCGACAATGATCCCTGCAACGCCGACGCGGACTCGCTGGCCCGGCTGCTGGTGGACGCGAGCGTCACCGGCGACTTGTACGGCGACCAGGTGGTGGGACTGTCGAAGGGCGCGGGCCAGGCGGGCGTGGCGCGCAACCACCTCCTCACCACTGGCCTCGAGTTCATCTACGAGGGCATCACCGTCGCCACCGTGAAGCCCGTCGGCCCGATGACGCCCATCGTCTGGGGCAGCGCCGGAAACCTGGTGACGGCTGCCTACGAGGCCAACGGCCGGCGCCTCATCGTCGACGGCGGCTACACGCGTCTCTCCAACAAGTGGGACACCGCGGGCACCGGGCGGTACGTGAAGAACGCCGCGTCGTGGTTGGCCAACGCCGAGCGCTTCAAGGAAGTCGTGAAGCGCTAATTTGGCCACAGGCCAGCTCGCGAGCGGCGGCTGACCGAGAGGGCCTCGCGGACGCGCACGAGGAAGTCCCGGGCGGCGTGAGAATCGTCACTCGCCCCGCTCCTCCGCCACGACGCTGGGCGGAACAAGGCCTCGGCCACGACGTCGCGCCTTCAGCGACTGATGCGCCGGCGGGGCACTTCGAGCCGCACCACCGCGCCGTCGGCCCGTCGCACCTCGAGCCGCACCAGCGTGCCCTCGGGTCCGCGAATCCGCTCGATGCCGCCCGCGAAGCCCAGCTTCGCCGCCGCTTCTCCGTCGATGGCCAGGATGGCGTCGCCCGCCACCAGGCCCACCTCCGCCGCGCCCCCGCCGGGCACCACCTGCTGCACCACCAGCGCGTCGCCTTCCGCCTTCAGCACGGCGCCGATGCCCACCAGCTCGAGCTGTGGCGCGCCGCCGTCCTCCACTGCGCCCAGGTCCACCGTCAGCGGCCCCGCCGTCTCTCCATCCTTGAGCGTTACCGACACCAGCCGCGCGTGGTGCCCGGACGCCGCGAAGAAGAGCGACCGCGGCCCCGCCTCCAGCCCCAGCAGGCTGAAGCGCCCGTCGGCGCCGGTGCGCGCGGAGGGCGTCACCGCCAGCGTCTCGTCGCTCTCGCCCTCCAACGACACGCGCGCGCCTTCCAGCGGCGCCTTCGTCGCGCGGTCCACCACCTGGCCCGTGACGCGCGCTCCCGCCCTCAGCCGCAGCTCCACCTCGACCGCCGCGCCAGGCGACAGCACCACCCGGCGCACCTCGGACGGTGCGTAGCCCAGCGACGCGGCCACCACCCGCGTCGGCCCCGGAGCCAGGCCCTTCACCTCGAAGCGGCCTTCGGCGTCGACGAAGTGGCGCACCTCTTCGCGATCCACCTCCAGAGGCCCGGCCTCGTGGCTCACCAACAACGAGAAGCTCGGCACCGGCTGCCCGCGCTCGTCCACCACACGCCCGGCGACCGCCACGCCGGCGACGAGCCGCAGCTCGACAGGCGCGCCCTCCGTCACCGCCGAGGCAGACACGTTGCCCGGCACGTGCGCCACCACCGTCCAGGGCGCTGGGCCCTCGACCTCGAGGGAAAAGACGCCTTCTGCGCCCGACTCGGTAACGCCTTCCAGCCGCTGGAACCCCTCCTCGCCCACGCGCCGCAGCGCCTTCACCTGGGCCCCTGGCACCCCGGCGTCGCGCTCATCGAGCACCACGCCCGAGAGCACGGCGCGCTCCAGGCCCGCGTCGGCTCCACGCCGTGCGAAGCGCAGCACCAACTCGCCGGTGACGGCCACGCGGAAGTCCACCACCGCCGACGCCGGAGCAAAGCGGGGGTGCCGCGCCACCACGATGGCCCCGTCGCGCGCGAAGAAGGTGAAGGTCCCGTCGGCGGCGGACTCTCGGGGCGCGCCGGGCGCCTCGTCCTCGGTCGCGATGGTGATGTAGGCGCCGCCCACGGGCTCACCGTCCGGCCCCTGGACGAAGCCGCGGTACTCCACGCGAGGCGTCAGCGAGAGCCGCACGTCGCTGACGCAGGTGCCCGGGTGCACCACGAAGCTCAGCGGAAAAAAGCCCCACAGAGGCCGCACCGGGAAGAAGCCGGAGGCGCTCACCTCGGCCAGCGCCACGCCGCCCTCCTCCACGTCCAGCGAGAAGGCGCCGTCCCCGTCCGTCGTCGTCGTCGTCGCGCCGCGCGCGGTGGCCCACACCACCTGCGCACCGGCCACCGCGCTCCCCGACACTCCGTTCACCACGCGTCCTTTCACGCAGGGCCGCGTCACCGCGGGCACGAGACTGGCCGAGGGAAAGACGCCACCGCGCGGCGTCGAGAGCCCCGCACCCACCGGCAGCT
This sequence comes from Myxococcota bacterium, assembly GCA_040752975.1. Lineage (GTDB taxonomy): Bacteria > Myxococcota > Myxococcia > Myxococcales > Myxococcaceae > JADLDB01. The sequence goes on along the minus strand of JBFMHF010000024.1, from coordinate 9,680 downwards.
TCTGGGCGGGCGGCGGCACGTCGACCGGCGGGACGACGGACGGCGTGGGTCGGAGAAGGAACCACGCTCCGAGCGCTACGAGCAGGACTCCCAGCACCAGCGGCGAGCGTCGTCGCACGTCCCGCTTCTTAGTCGGTCACGCCTCTTGCTGCGCGAGGAAGGCCGGTACGAGAGGCGGCCGGCCACGCGCGGCGCCGGGAGAGACACCCGGAAGTTCTCCTCAGGGCGCGCGGCAGTCCTTCGGCGGGAGCGAGTCGATCCACTCGGCGACGAGGTGCGCGCCCTCCTGGTGGCTCAGCGCGCGGCCGATGAGGGGCATCATCTTGCCGGACTCCGTCGTCTGCAGGCGGAACCAGAGAATCGACTGGGTGTGGTCTCCGGGGACGATGTCGAACTCGCCGCCCACGTCGCTGCCCGCCGAGCCGGGCCGCTTGCACTCGCCGAGCCGGAAGCGATCGACGTTGCCGTAGTCGAGGAAGAGCTGGCTGGTCTCCCCCGCCGTACCTTCCGGCCGGTGGCAGTGCGCGCAGTTGATGTCGAGGTACGTCCGCGCGCGCTCCTCCAGGCTGCCGTGGGCCGCGTCGAAGGCGTCGATGGCCTTCGGCCGCTCCGAGAGCTGAGGCAGGCCGGTCAGCTTGCCCAGCGCGGCGAAGCGCTCGAGCTGGTTCTGCTTCACACCCTTCACCGTCGTCTCGAAGTTCAGGTAGCGCGCCTTGGGGCCGATGGGCAGCAGGTGCTGCTCGCTGTCCTCGCCCTTCACGTGGTGGCATTCCTGGCACTGGTTCTTCGACGGCACCAGGTACTGCGTCGTCACCGCACCGCCGTCGGCGTCGATGAAGGACACGTCCATCACGCGGCCGCCGGGGGCGAAGGTGGCCTCGGTCTGCTCGGCGTTCCACACGTAGGGGTACGCCTCCCAGCCGGTCGGCTGCCGCACGAGGAGGCGCGTCTCCACCGCGCGCACGTTCTTCGACGGCTCGCGGAAGTCCGCCGGGAAGGAGAACGTCTTGGTGAGGATGGTGCCCACCGGGAAGTCGAGCACCTCGTCCCGCGACCAGGTGGCGGCGCCCTCGGGGATGCGCACCGAGCGCGTCTTCAACGCGTAGTCCGAGAAGAGCGGCGTCGCCATCTCGTAGGGAATCACGTCGTCCTCGGGCTGCACCTGCCCGTCGACGATGGGGACGGCCTTGAAGAGGTGGAGGTCCGACAACTGGCGGGGAATCACCAGGGGCGCCACGCCTCCGTCGGGCAGCCGGGGCAGCCCTGCGTCCACGCCGCCGTCCACCCCCGCGTCGCCTCTGCCGGCGTCCACGGCGTCGGGCCCAGCATCCATTCCTGCCGAGGGCCCGCAGGCCGACAGGCCCAGCAGCACCAGCACCGGCAGCGCACGACGCAAGGGGTGGCTCATCTCGAAGGTCCTCTCGTTGGAAAGACGAACGCCGCGGCGCCGGCGAAGAGGCCAGACGCCGCGGCGGACGAAGTCAGCACGTCACTGGGGCAGCACGACCTCGGCGAGGGCCGGGCTGAAGGCGCCGCAGTTGAAGGGCGCCACGCCCTGCGCGTAGTGGCCCGTCTTGTTCCAGGCCGCGACGAAGTCGGGGTTCGCGCCCGTCAGCATGCCCTGCACGGCGATGAAGTTGAGGTCGCCGATGCTGCGCGTCACGCCCGCGGGCAGCGTGTTGTCCGCAAAGCAGAGGTTGATGTCGTTGGCCAGGTTGTCCATGGCCGTGGCGTCGATGCCGTCCCAGATGAGGGTGTCGACGATGCCCGTGCCGCCCATCGCCTGGTCCGTGCCGTAGAGCGCAGCGATGAGCGCGCCGAAGGGCCGCAGCGTCATGTCCACGTTGCCGTTGTCCACGTTGTCACCGCTGCCGCCCACCATGGTGTTGTGGTGCACGAAGATGTCCGCCGACGCGAAGTTGAAGCCGGCGGCCATCCACCTGGAGGGATCCGACTCGATGGCGAGGCCGGACAGCACCGCGACGTCGACGCTGTTGTTGTTCTCGTAGGTGTTGTTCGTCACCTCGACGCGGCGGCTGGCCATGATGAAGGTGCCGGTGCCCGCGGGGACCTGGCTCACCGTGCTGGACGACGCGCTGACGCCTGCGAAGTTGCCCCGGTTGTTGTTCTTGATGGTGTTGTGGTGGACCTTCACGTCGGTGCCGGCGATGGGGTTGCCGGGCAGGTCGAAGACGACGAGGCCGGTGGTGTTGTCCTCGGCGACGTTCTCGTACACGTCGGCGAAGCGGGTGTTCTCGATCTCGATGCCCGCGACGTTCTGCTTCGCCACGTTCCGCCGCACGATGGCGTACGTCGTCTGGCCCACGTAGATGCCAGCGTCGGCCGCGTTGTACGCCTCGCAGTCCTCCACCAGCACGTTGGTCGACTTCACCGGGTAGATGCCGTACGCGCCGTTGGTGGTCGCGTTCTCCACCGCCCACTCGGTGCGCAGCTTCTGGATGCGCACGTTGGTGGACGACTCGATGCGCAGCGCGTCCTTCTTCGCGTTGATGAGCGCCAGGTCCCGAATGGCGAACCAGCTGCCCACGTGGTCGACGCCGTTGGTGTTGGCCGCCGCGTTGGTGAAGACGAAGACGGTGCTGGTTGCGGTGCCCGTCAGCTCGCCCTTGAGGCCCTTGCCCGCGCCGACGAGGGTGATGCCCTTCTGGCGAATGGTGACGGCGTTGTCGAAGGTGTACGTGCCCGCCGCGAACTGAAGGGTGGTGCACTCCTCGAGGGTGTTGACCGCGTCCTGAATCGCCTGCTCCTGCCCGGGGGCGAAGGTGAGCAGCGTGCGCGGCTTCGACTCACAGTAGGAGAACTCCGCCGGGGGCATGGTGCCCGCGTCCAGTTCGCCGCCGCCGCCGCCCGTGCCTCCGCCTGCGCCTCCGCCCGTGCCCGCGTCCATCGTCGGCGACGCGCCAGAGCACGCGGCGAGCGCGAGGGTGAATGAAGCAGCCAACAGCTTTCGTGTGAGGCTCATGTCGAAAAAAACTCCGTGAGAGGTGTGGAAAAGCGACGCGACACGCGCGACGCGACCGGGACCATCCACGCCGGGTCGGCCCCCCTGGCGCAGTGCTTCGCTGTCTCGCGAACGCGGCGCGCCCTTGAGCACGCGCGATGCCAACCCCAACGCGCCGCAACCACTGACACCTGCCAGTCGGTGCTGCCTTTCACTTGCGCGCGTGAAATTTCATCGCTGCAACCACCTCAGCACCTGAGAAACCACACGCGGCGATCGGAACGGTATGGTGCGGGCGATGAGCCCGCTGCTCCTCCTCGTCCTCGCCGCCGCGCCGCTGCAGGTGCGGGTGCTGGAGCGCGCGAAGCCGACGAAGGCCGTCCTCGAAGGCGCGCAGGTGACGTGCGACGGCAAGCCGCTTCCGAAGTCGGTGGAGGTGGCGCCAGGCAACCGCGAGCTGTTGGCCGGCGCGGCGAAGTGCACCGAGGTGGTGGCCACGGGCGCGACGGTGACGCTGAAGGACGTGAAGCGTCGCTTCCCCGGCGTGCTGAAGGTGTCGCTGGAAGGCGGCGTGCTGCGCCTCCTCAACGAGGTGGACGTGGAGGACTACCTGCCGTCGGTGGTGACGGCGGAGCTGGACGGCGGCAAGCCGGCGGCGCTGGAGGTGCAGGCGGTGGTGTCCCGCACCTTCGCCCTCACCGCGCACCGGCACGGGAAGGCCGGCTACGACCTCTGCGACCTCTCGCACTGCCAGGTGTACCGCGGAGAGGAAGCCAGCGACGCGGCGCGCGTCGCGGTGAAGAAGACGAAGGGCCAGGTGGTGCTGGTGGGCGGCGTGGCCTTGAAGCCCACCTTCTTCCACGCCTCGTGCGGAGGCCACACCAGCCGCGCGCAGGACGTCTTCGGCGACGAGGGCGCAGGCCCGGGCGTGAGTGACGTGGAAGGCGGCGCGCCCCGCTGCTCCGGCATGCCCGACTTCGCGTGGGAGTTCGTCATCGAGAAGGTGAAGCTGGCCGAGGGGCTCGGCCTCAAGAACGAGGGCCACGCCTTCGAGCCGCTGCGCCGGGACGCTGCAGGCCGGGTGGTGGAGTTGCGCGCCTTCGGCCGTCGCTACTCGGGCGCAGACTTTCAGTCGGCTGTGGGGCGCGCCTTCGGCTGGCAGGCGCTGCGCAGCATGAAGGTGTCGCTGCAGGAAGCCGAAGGGCTGCTGCGCTTCTCAGGGACGGGCCTGGGCCACGGCGTGGGCCTCTGCCAGCAGGGCGCGAAGGCGCTCGCGGAGAAGGGCCTCGACGCGAAGGCCATCCTCCAGCGGTACTTCCCCGACAGCCAGGTGCGCGTGCCCTGAAAGCGCGCCCCCCTGAATGGAGGAATTGCCCCACAGCCACGCACACCGACTTCCTTGCGAGGCCGCGCGGTTGCCGCAGAATGCGCGCAGCCCTGCGGGGCGACGAAAGGAGGTGGTGCCTTGCCCAGTCACAGTCAAGGAACCATCTCCGCGGTGAGCCTCTGACGCGCCCCTTCGGCGCCCAGTGAGACCGCGGAGAGGTCCAAACGAGTTTGAAAGAGAGCCGCCTCGGACGTATTCGAGGCGGCTCTCCCTTTTTTTCGAGCAGGCGTCGGAGCCCTGGCGCCGCTTCGAGCTCACCGGCTCGCCAAGGCGACGAACCCCAGGACGACGCAGCAAGCCGAGACGACAAGCCCAATCGTATTCCCTCGCTTCACCGCCACGGCTCTCTGCTCGGGCGGCAGCTTCTCGGAGTTCGCAAACGGGAGAAAAGCGAGGACCACCAGACCAATACAGCCCCCGGCCAAAACCCAAGCAAAGAAGTTGTACCCCTTCCGCATGGCCAGAATGCCTGTGACGACAAGAAAGACAACGCCAAAGACCATTGGACGTTCTCCTCACCCTGCGTCGACCAACTCAATCACGAGTACGAAGTCTCCGTTCAAGCCATAGCACCGGAAAGAGTAGCGCCAACACCGCGAGAGCCGCAAGCGTCCTGAAGTGGTCGTCGGCCTGGCGCCGCAGCAACTCTGCGTTGAGCGCCGCCTCAATCTCCTCTCGGCGCTTCCGAAGCCGTTCCCCCCATTGATAGCTCTCCTCGGTGAGCGGCAGGAGCTTGCCATCTGTGACTGTCCACGCAAACTGCGGCGGGGCCTCGGCGCCACGCCAGTCGGGCAGCGTTTCGATCACCACACTTTCCGGCCCGCGTAAGACGCACCTGTTCTCATGACACCCAAGGAGTTCGTGCGGGGAGCCCATCCATCGCTGAAATATGTTCTCGCCTGTGATTCCGCTCCACACGCGAAGGAAACCGTCGGCACTCACACTCAACACCAGGGACGCGTCGGTGGTTAGCGCTCGCGCATCGATTACTTGACTTGCATCGAAGAAGACCGCTTTGCGCGCCGTAAGGTCCCGACCCTCCTGGATCGACCAGAGCAGGGCGCCGGTGTCTCCCCAGGTCAGAACATACGCGTCAGGTGGACCGACGCGTGCGCCCCGGCCGACGGCCGCGCTATCGCGGAGGAGGATCGTCTTGTTCGATTTCCAGTTCAGCAATGAAACAGAGGGCACGTCTGCAGCCGCCTCGTTGTTCGAGTCCACCTTCGAAGGCAATACGACGAAGTGCGAGCCGGGGCTCACAGCGAGCGCGCCACGACCGGTCTGCGTCCACCTCGCCTGGGCCGCCATCGTGGCCCCGTCATAGAGCGTCAGAGAGCTTTCGGACCCGGAAGTGGGCTTCTCCACCAGGAGTCTTCGGGCATCCAGCCAACAGACGCTCCTGGGTGGCGCCCCCGCGAACATGCCGTTTCGAGGCTCGCGTTCCGCTGCTCGTTCGGCAGGAATTAGGGCGTAACGACCCGAAGTGTCCCAGGCGAGCAGGGGCGCTTCGGGCGCCGCGGCGAGATTCTGGTAGCTCTCGAGCGCCACCCTTCTCACGGAACCCGCATTGGGAGACCAGAACACAAGCTCCCGATTGGATAGGCCAACGATCTGGTCATCCCACCATGCGACCGCCCTCCAGTCAGAAGCGTCTTCCAAGCTGGGGCCCGCGATCAATTCGTCCCTTCCAGGCGCCACGAAGGCGAGTGTCGACCCGGCGACGAACGCCAAGCCACCGCTGTGGGGGTCCATTGCTGCGAAGCGATGACCAAGCTGAGCCACGGCGCGAGGTGCAGGAGCCCAGGTGCGCCACACGCGTGCCGACCCGTCGACGCTGGCTGTAAACACCTGCACATCACCCCTCCGCTCGATGAACTGCAGAGAGGTCAACTCGCCGCGAAGGTGCCCCTCGAGCACAAGCGGGAGGGTGGCCTCGGCGCGCAAGTCCACCACTCGGACGGTTCCTCGCCCGTCGGCTACGGCGAGTTGGTCGCCCTTTGGACTCGCGGCCAGGCACCTCATGCCGCCACGCTCGCATGCGCCCGGAAGGAACTCGTCTCGCAACGTGGCGTGTTGACCGGGCGTCACCACCGATAACCCCCAAGTTCCAACTGCCGCCAAAGTGTTCGTCTCGCCGAGCCACGTGAAAGCCCGCAGTTGTCCCTCGACCGAGTTCGAGTGAAGTTCAAGCGGCTGGGCGGCTCCAGTTCCGGCTCTGCCGAAAACTGCAGCTCTCGTTTGGCTGGCGAGCGCGAGTGCACCATCAGGCCCGAAGGCGACGTGCTCGAGGGCTTCTCCCTGAGGAAAGGGCGACGGCAAGCGACGCGTGACCTCGAGTTCCGAATCATGGACTGACCACACTTGGACTTCGTCCGGCAAAGCAACGGCCAGGAATGCTCCATCTCTCGACCAACTGAGCGCGACCGGCTCGGTGGGGGCCACCGCCCGCGACGTCAGAGCCTCGTTGCTTGCCGTGGAGTAAAGCGTCAACCGGAAGGGCCAGTCCGCTTCCGTGCCCTCGTTCGTTCGACCCACGACCGCATACACATTGCCGATGGGAGCAATCGCCGCGAGAGAGTGGTGCGCGACTCGCGTCCTCCCGATCTGCGTCGGAGTCTTCTCGCCGTTGAGCCCCCACAGCTCAAGAGCCTGGTTGCTCCATCCCACGAGCATTCGATTGCCATCGGGGCTGAATGCCAGCAAGTCGACCGCACCGTCGGCCTCCACTCCGTGCGCCTGCGCGAACCCGGGAGGCTCAGCACGAGGGAACAAGAAGGGATCGAGGTAGTCGTAGGTCTCCTTGCCTTCCAGCCGGCGAACTTCACGGTCCACTTCTCTCTTGGCACGTTGATACACCTCGGATTCGACGCGCTGCCTCCCAGGTGCTCCGCGACTCATCAACTGTCGACCGTCTGCACTCCAGACAACGAGGGACCCGTCTTGACCGCCAGTCGCGTAGTGCGAACCCTCTGCCGAGGCGGCCGCGGCCGAAATTCCGACAAGGTGCCCCTCGAGGAGGAGCGTAGTCGTCCCAGGGCCGGCCCGGGCCTGCGAGAGCAGAAGCTTCGCGTCATCTCTCGGCGCGTCCAGCAATCGGACCGCTTCCTCCACAAGAGCGCGCGCCTTCGCAGGCTCTCTCGCCTCCAGGAGCCTCCGCCCTTGAGAAAGGAGCGAGTCGGCCAGTGTCCTTTCGGCGCGGGCGCGCATTTCCGCCTGCACGAGCACGAAGGCGAAGCCACCGACGGCCAGCACCGCCAAGACGGCTCCCCAAATCAACCTGGTTCGACGTCGCCGCTGAGTCGCGGCTGCCCTGGAGTTGGCCACGAAATCAGCGTACGCAGAGACTTCGGAGCCCCACGCCCTGATCAGGTCCTCGGCTTCGAGAAGGCGTCGTCCTTCGGAAAGAAGCAGATCAGCACTCTGTTGATGCGACAGCCAGAGCGCGTGCGCTTCCTCCAATCGTTGGCGGGCCGCCAATCGTTCTCGAACGGTGTCGAGTTCTTGGCGCGCTCGATCCCACCTCGTCAGTAGCGCCTCGTGCGTCACTCGCACCCGAGCTGAACGACCGTCGCCCTCAGCCACGAGGAGTCTCGCGGCAACGAGGCTGGTTACCAGCCTCTCGTCTGCCGAGCCCGGCGAGAAACTCGACTGCGGTGACGGCCGTGCCGCGATGCGCCCATCGGCCTCAACCATGACCAATCGACGCAGCACGCGAGGCAGAGTCGCCTGCACCTCGGTCGGCAGACCCGAAAGCACGGCCTCCGCCCGCCTACCTATCGCTCCCGACACGCCCCCGAGCGCGTCGTGCGCCTCGAAGGTCAACACGCGCTCGGCCGTTCTTCGCTCGTACAGTTGATGCAACAGATACTCGACCAGGGGCAGCGCGTCCGGCTCCTGGATCGCCTCCTCGAGGATCCGGGCGCGCAAAGACTCGTCGCTTCGCTTGTCGAATCGGAGGCCAGCCAGCAGGGCCGGCTCGGCGATCAACGACTCGAGCGCCTCACCGCTCGGGGCCACGAGATCAAAGTGGCCCGACTTTCCCTTCAGCGCGAGGAAGCCAGCGTCCAGCTGCGCCGATGCATAGAAGTCACTGCGCAACGTCGCGACCACCCACGCGCGACCGCACTTCGCCAGCGCTGCCAGCGCTCGCCAGAACATTTCGCGCTTCGCCGGGGTCGTGCGGTTGTCTGAGAACACCTCCTCGAGCTGATCCACGACCACCAGGAGCTTCGCGCTCTCACTCAGCCGATCGAGCGCCGTTCGCAACACGGCCATCGCCTCGGTCGGATGCTCGGCGAGTGCCTCACCGAACGCTCGGGCGCTCGTCACCTCGTGCAACTCTGGAAGCTCTCGCCAGATGCGAGAGGCCAGCCCACGCGTGAAATCACCCTCGTCCGAGTAGCGCGGCAACGCAATGGCGAGACGCCAGGCCGAAACCTCCTCGTCGAGGTTGTAGTCCCGCAGCGTGGCCGCCAGACCAGCGCGCACCAGCGACGACTTCCCCGATCCGCTGGCGCCCACGACACACACGAAGGCGCCTTCCCCGGCCCGCTCGCGCTGGCGCAGCGCCTCTTCGAGTTCCCGGGTCTCCTTTTGCCGGCCGAAGAAAATCTCCGCGTGCTCCACATCGAAGACCTCGAGGCCACGGTAGGGACTCTCCATCCACCGCGCCTGGCTCGGGTCCAGGTCGACCAGGAGCCGGTCGAGCACATCTCTCAGGTGAAATCGCAGCAGCAGCGCGAAATCGACGGGCCTCTCGTACGGAATGAAGGCGCGCAGGTTTCTCCCACGCTCATCGCGAGACTTCTCGTCGATGAACGAGCGGGCCAACTGCATCTGCTGACGTATCACACGGGCGTCGTCTTCGGACGCGCCCAACAGCCGCCGGGTGAAGGCAACCTCGTCGTTTCGCACGTAGCAGAGCGTCTGGGGCCGCGTGCCGCCCGACGCCCTCCAGGCCGCTTCCATGGTGTCGAACTCACACTCGGTTCCCGAGCGGTACTCGCCGCCATCGGGCTTGCGAATGGTGTCGGTGAGGGGCGAGCCGAGACGGCTCCAGATGATGAAGACCGCCACATCAATGGCATCGGACTCCGCGAGCAGGCGGTTGATGCCTTGCTGAAACGGCTCATGGGCGTTGATGCCGAGCCGTTCCCACCGGACGGACTCGAGCAGTACCCGCTCGCGGCCGTACCACCGCTGCAGCGTGACCGATCAGCGACGGCGGGATGAAGGCCGAGCCGAGGAGTGATGGGCTACACGCGAAGGCGTGTCAGGCCAGCGTCTTCTTGAAGGCGGCGGGCGTCATCTCCTCGAGCTGCAGCCCGAAGA
>JBFMHF010000023.1:0-61022 GCA_040752975.1 Myxococcota bacterium | reverse complement strand
CAAGCCGCAGGGCTGGGGGCCGACGCGCCGCAACGAGGGCACCAAGAATGTCGACAACGGCGGCGGCTGGGGCCCGAAGGTCGACAACGGCGGCGGTGGCAGCAAGGGCGTCGACAACGGCCCTGGCGTCGGCGGCAACAAGGGCGTCGACAACGGCGGCGGCGGCACCAAGGGCATCGACAACTGAGTCGCCGCCTCGACTGACGCGCGCTGGTTGAATCATGTCCCGGCGCGGAAAGGGCTACGTCGACGCGCGGTACCTCACCGAGGTGTCGCGCTCGACGGCTGGCCTCAAAGAGCTGACCTACCGGTGGATGGGCGCGCGCGAGGGCGCGGTGCTGCTCGACGCGGGCTGCGGCCCGGGTGAGGACACGCTGGCGCTGGCGCAGCGGGTGGGCCCGTCCGGCCGCGTGGTGGGCGTCGACGCCGACGAAGGGCTCTTGAGGGTCGCTCGCCGCCGTGCGCGGGCCGCGGGCTTCTCCCACGTCTCGCATCGCAAGGCCGTGCTGCCGAGGCTGCCGTTTCGCGACGGCACCTTCGACGGCGTGCGCAGCGAGCGCGTCTTCCAGCACCTCACGCGGCCGCTGGAGTCCCTGCGCGAGGTGGTGCGGGTGACGAAGGTGGGCGGGCGCGTGGTGTTGATGGAGCCGGACTGGGGGACCCTGGTGGTGGACGCGGGCGACGCCGCGCTGGAGCGCGCGGTGCTGAGCGCCGGGGCCGAGCACGCGCTCAACAACGGCTACGCGGGCCGGCGTCTGCTGGGCGACTTCGTGCGCGTCGGGCTGACGCAGGTGGAAGTCGAGCTCATTCCCATTCGGTACCCCAGCCTCGCCGCGGCGGACCACTACATCCTCTTCGGCTTCGAGGAGGCGGCGCGGCGCCGGGTGGGCGCGAGGGCGATGGGGCGCTGGCGCAGGGCGCTCGAGGCGGCCGAGGCCGAAGGGCGCTTCTTCGCGGCGTTTCAGTACGTGCTGGCGGCCGGCGTGGTGGGCTGAAGTCCGTCAGTCGCCGAAGCAGATGCCCATGTCCCGGCCGGTGATGAGCGTGTCGCAGTCGAGCGGCACCGCCTTCATGCGCCCGGCCACCTCTTCCAGCGGCACGTACTGCACGTTGGGGAAGGCAAGCGACACCATGACGTTGGTGTGGCCTTCGTCCAGCGCGCGCACGGCTGCTGCGCCGAAGCGCAGGGCTGCGAGGCGATCGAAGGACGTGGGGCTCCCGCCGCGCACCAGGTGTCCCAGCACCACCGTGCGCGTCTCCTTGCCGGTGCGTTCCGCCAGCGCACGGGCCACTTGCTCGCCGATGCCGCCCAGCCGCTCGGCCTTGCCGATCTCCGCCGGCGCCAGCACCGAGCGCTGACCGTCGACGACGCGGGCGCCTTCGGCCACCACGATGAGGGAATACACCCGGCCCACGCGCTCGCGCTGGCGGATCTTCTCCACCACCTTGTCGATGTCGAAGGGGAGCTCGGGCAGGAGAATGGCGTGCGCGCCGCCCGAGATGCCGGCGTGGAGGGCAATCCACCCCGCGTACCGCCCCATCATCTCCACCACCATGATGCGCTGGTGGCTCTCGGCGGTGGTGTGGAGGCGATCGAGACACTCGGTGGCGAAGGACACCGCGGTGTCGAAGCCGAACGTGGTGAACGTCTTGTCGAGGTCGTTGTCGATGGTCTTCGGCACGCCCACCACCTTGAGGCCCTGCTTGGCCAGCGCGTGCGCGATGGTGAGCGAGCCGTCGCCGCCGATGGAGATGAGCGCGTCGATCTGCTTCTTGGCGAACGTCTCCAGAATCTCCCCGGTGCGGTCGACCTGCTTGACGGTGCCGTCCGGCATCTTCAGGGGGTACTGCAGCGGGTTGCCCTGGTTGGTGGTGCCGAGGATGGTGCCGCCGAGGTGGGCGATGCCGCGCACCCGGTCGCGCGTGAGGCGGAAGACGCCGCCCTCGGGGTAGCGCTCGGGGAAGAAGATGCCGTTGAAGCCGTCGCGGATGCCGTACGCCTCCCAGCCCCGGTTGGCCGCGGCCAGCACCGCGGCGCGGATGACGGCGTTGAGGCCCGGGGCGTCTCCGCCGCCGGTGTTGATGGCGATGCGCTTGATGGAACTCATGACTGCTTCGGTTTAGCGCAACGGCGCGCCCTTTCCGAAAAAGAGCGCGCCGCGTCGTCCGCCGAAGGGTCAGGACTTGCTCACCTGATCGATCTTCGCGAGCAGGAACATGGTGGCCTGCATCTGCAATCCGTCGGTCAAGCGGGCCTCGGTGCGCGCGTCGTGCACCTTCCAGTTCTCCTTGTAGAGCGCGTACAGCTGCGGGTCCTGGGTGCGCAGGTGGTTCTCGAACTCCTTCTTGATGTCGCCCGCGAAGATTCCGCTCCCGCCCGTCAGGAACCGGTCGCGGAACCACTTGTTCGTCTCGAAGGACGCGTTGGCGTCGTTGGGGTCGCCGAACTTGCCGGAGACCTGGTCGTACCAGTACTCGTAGCTGCCGCCCGACGCCTGCGCGCCGAGCCCGGCGTTGAGCCCCTTGCGGGCCGCGTTGATCTCGGGCGCCATGAGCTCGAGGAACGTCTTCGTCACGTCGAAGCCGATGCCCAGCGGCCCCGCCCAGCGGCCGATGGTCCCGCCCAGCTCGACCGCCAGGTTACCGCCCTTGGAGATGCACTTGTCGATGACGGGCCCCAGCCGAGAGGTGGACAGCTTCTGCAGGAAGAGCGTCACCTTCTCGGCCGACTCCGACACCAGCGCCTTCTCGAGCTGTGCGCCCAGCTTCGTCTTCAGGCTGTCGGCGAGCGACGAGGGAACGCCGCCCAGCGCGAAGTCCAGCGCCTTGTAGAGCTCCGGCGCGAACCACTTGGCTTGCGTCACCGCGCCGCGAATCACGTTGGCGCGGTTGACGAAGTCCAGGAGGGGAACGCCGCTGTTGATCGACTTCCCGTCGAGGCCCGAGCCAGTCAGCGCCTTCTTGGCAGAGTCGAGGAATTGGTAGGCGTTCAGCGGCGCATTCAACACCCGGCCCAGGTTTTTGAGCTTGTCGAAGCCAGCGAGGAAGTCCTGCGCGAACTTCTGGGTGACGGGTGTCTGTTCCAGCCCCTTGATGACGTCGACGTACTTCGACTTCGCGGCCTCGGCCCCGTACTTGAGCGCCCCACCCGCGACTCGGGCCATGTACAGCGCGGCCATTCCTTCGTCGCCTTTGAAGGCCGACTGCACGCCCTTGATCGCGTCCTGGATGCCGTAGAGCTTGGTGAGCGTCTGACCATCTGCGCCTTCACCAGCCACGTCGATGTAGAGCTTCTGCAGCTTGGCGGCCCACTTCGCCCCCTCGACCACCTGCTTGTTCCACTCGGCGGGGTCCTTGCCCGGCGGCGGCGGTACGTAGAGGTCGGCGGGGACCCCGGGAGGCGGCGTAGCGGTGCTGCTGCCCGCCGGGTTGATCGAGCCAGTCTCCAGCGCGCTCTGCGTGCGCGCGTCGTAGTTGCCGGTGGCCGGGAGCCCCACCTGCCGCTGGAATTGCGCGATGGCAGCGCGGGTGTTGTCGCCGAGCAGCCCGTCGACCTTGAGCGTCGTACCCAGGCGCTGGTTGAGCAGGTCCTGGGCGATCCGCACGTCCACCGAGTAGGTGAGCGGCCCATTGGTGGTCCCCGTCGTCGAGCCCGTCCCGCTGAGGCCCGTGCCGTCGATGAACACCGGCGCCTGCCCGGGCGCCGCAGCGCCGCCGGGGCCGGTGGGGGCGACCAGCTGGTTCAACCCGGGGATGTTGCGCACCGGGAGGATGTCGAGGCCGTCCTTGTCCTTGGGCAGCGCGCCGGGCACGGGGAGGTTGCGCGCCCGGTAGTGCTCGACGGTGTTGCCCAGCGACTGTCCGAACTGCCCCGCCGCGAGATCCGCCGCGGTCCAGTCACCCGAGCGCACCGCCCGCTGCAGCGCGCTGCCGTGCTCCACCAGGCCGCCCACGTCCGTCAGCGCGTCCGACCTGGTGATGTCGCCGGCCACCTGCAGGCCGATGCCGGCCGCGTCTCCCCAGCGGTTGTTCTTGATGGCGGTGGTGGCCCGCCCCGCGCCGGTGAAGACACGGCCCATCATGGCGAGCTGCTCCTGGAGCTTCGGCAGCGACAGCGCGCGAGCAACACGCGCTGGTGCGGGCGGGTGCGACACTGTGAGCGGGCCTACTCCACGTCGAGGTCGGTGACGCGCAGCTCTTCGCCGCCGGTGACGAGCAGCTGGAAGCTGCCGCACTCCGGACAGGGGTCGCCGCGCTGGCCGAGGGTGACGGACTGGCCGCAGCCCATGCAGGTGGCGGTGCCAGGCGGCCGCGTCAGCACCAGCTCCGCGCCCTCGGCCAGCGTGCCCTTCGACGCCGAGGTGAAACCGAAGGCCAGCGCCTCGGGCATGACATGGGACAGCGCGCCCACCAGCACGTGCACCTTCCTCACCCGGGTGAAGCCGTCCTTCCTCGCCTGCTCCTCGATGAGGGTGACGATGCCTTCGGCGAGGGAGAGTTCGTGCATGACGTGGCCATCCTCGCACGCTCACCCACGCGAGGCGAGGCAGCGGATCGTGTGTGGACACGTTTGTCTATACACTGAGCCTATGACGCTCAACATCCGGCTGGGTCCAGAAGAAGAGAGGCTCGTGAAGGGGTTGCGCAAGGCGCGTGTCAACGTGTCCGAGCTCGTTCGCCGCGCGCTCCGGGACGCGGCGGACCGGCAGAGCCGGACGCCGGCGGACGCGCGAGCCCTCATGCAGGAGATCATCGAGGACTTTCCGTCGCCGCGTCGCGGGAAGCGGCGGCGCCCGCCTGTGAACGATCGCAAGGCGGTGCGGGAGTGGATCAGGAAGCGGCTCAAGAGTGAGGCGCGGTGAAACGGGTGCTGGTGGACACGGGGCCGCTGGTCGCGATGTGTGATGAGCGAGACGCGCTCCACGCACGGGCGATGAAGGAGCTTGCGGCGCTCAAGGCAGAGCTCGTCGTCACGCTTCCGGTATTGACCGAGGCCCTCCATCTCCTCGTCGACGATCATCTGCGAAGGCGCCTGCACGAAACCTTTGCACGCGGGCTGGTGCTGCTCTCCGATTCGGGGAATGAGGTGGACGTAGCGCGGAAGGCGCTCGACTGGATGGCCCGGTACGCCGACCACGCGCCTGACTTCACCGACGCCTTTCTGATCTGCAGCGCCGAGGCGGACGCGGCCCTGTCCATCTGGACGTTCGACCGCGCGTTCCGCACGGTCTGGCGCTTCCCCTCTGGGAGGAAGTTGCGTCTCGCGCCGAAGTAGAACGGCCCCAGGCGCGGCGGTGCTGGCCGAACGCCAGCGGGATCAATCTTCCACGATGACGCGGCAGGGCACGCAGGGATCGAGCGCCAGCACCAGCAGGGAGGCGCGGCGCGCGAGCTCCTCCGCGGGCGCGCCCAAGAGGGCCTCGCGAAGCACGCCGAAGGGGTGGAAGCTCCACTCGGTGGGCGCGACCTGCCGCCAGTGCACCACCTTGTTCCCCAGGAGCTCCACCGCGTGGGCGAGGCGACCACGCGAGGTGTCCGCCACGCCGACGCCGGTGCCGCGCTCCCGCTCGGGCGGGGCGTGCCCTCGCGACGGGCGCAGGGCGCGAGCCTCCACGCCCGCCTGCCCGGCCAGCGTGTGGAGGTCGACCAGCACGGCGACGAGGCGCGTGAGGACGGTGTGCCCGTACGTCGCGAGCAGCGAAGTCATCGCGGGATTCGCCGCGACGCGGGACAGCGCGCCCGACTCCGCGGCGCCGCTGTCGAGGGACGGGTGCGCTCCGAAGTCCGGGCCCACCAGCCGCCGGGAGAACCACGCCGCGTCCAGCGCGGGCACCAGCGGCCGGGTGCTCCTCCCGAAACGCGCCGCGTCCAGCATCCGCACCTGACGGAAGAGCGCCCCAGCAGGAGAAGGTGCGCCTTCGGCCCACGCCTCGAGGGCCCGGGCGTCGTCCTCGAGCGCGGCCGTGGGCACCAGTGCGCCTACGGCGTCCTGCAGGGCCCTCGCCAGCCCATCGGGGGACGTCCTTGGTGAGAAGCCGATGCCTCCCAGGCGCACCCACCGCCTTCCGCCGTGGGCCCAGAGGCGCAGCGCCTCCGTGGCCTGACGCACGCGGCGGAGCCCCTCGACGTCGGGAGGCACGCCTGCCTGCTTTGCCCAGGCGATGCACACCTGGAAGGCGTGGTTGTCGACCGCCTCGAGCTGCGTCAACAGGCGCCTCAGCCGCGCCTGCTGCTCGTCCACCGTGATGCCCAGCGCCGCCTCGCAGGCGTCCAGCGCGGCCACCGCGTGCGCCGAGGCACAGATGGAGAAGAGGGAGGGCACCAGTTGCACCGCGTCCTGCACGCTCTTGCCGGCCATCACCGCCGAGTAGTCGGTACGCCGGGTAGAGGAGAGCTGCACGTCGTCGACCCGTCCCTCGGACAGGTGGAGCGTCAGGGAGAGAGTGCCCTCGGAAGTCATGGCCGGGGAATGGGGCGACCTCGCAGCACCTCGAACAGCTCCCGGCGGCTGCGGGCCTCGGGAGGCGTGGGGGCCGGCGGGGTGCGCAGGAGGACGAGGGCCTCGCGCGCCGTGGCCACCGCCGCCGCCTGGCTGTCGAACTCCAGCGCGGGGGAAAAGAGAGAGGCCACCTCGACGTCGCCAGCGGTGGGGAGACGCTGCGGGAGGAAGGTGACCGGGCCGGCGGGCAGCATGCGCACGTGCCCCTTCGCGTCGGGCGGCTTCGCGCCGGGTGGCGGGAGGAAGACGGCGTTGATGCACCACGGGGTGATGAGGACGCCGAGGTGCCCGTCGCCGAGGGGCCCGAAGCCCACGGCCTCGACCTTCAGGCGCGGGTTGTTGAGGGGCAGGCCCTTCATCGTCGTCGCGGCGATGGCCTCGTAGTCGTCGACCAGGGCCTCGACGCTCCCCTTCTCTTTCGCCCGCCCCTGCGCCGCGGAGGGGGCCTCGCTCACCGGCGGTAGAAAGCGGGAGGGGTCGGCGTCGCACCGCGGGCAGCGCCACTCCTCGGGTAGGGACTCGAAGGGCGTACCCGGCGGTACCTGCCACACCTCGTCGCCGTCTTCGGGGCGGTAGACGTACCAGCAGACGCTGCACTCCCGGGCGCCGCTCATGACGGCACGCGCCCCAGCCAGTCCGACAGGCGCGCGGCCGAGTCCTCGAAGTCCTCGGGCGCCGCCAGCAGGGCCTGCGGTACGTCGCCCACCTCCAGCGTGTCGAGGATGAGCCTGTCCATCGCGTTGAAGTGCTTGACGCTCCACACGTGCCGGATGGCGGTGAGTTCCACCGCGCATCGCGAGAAGCCCTTCGATTCACCGCGTACCGGGCCATGCCCCGCCTGCTGCTCGAGGTACGCCACGTCCACCTCGTTCATCGGCAACAGGGTGAAGCTCATCACGTGGTTGGGTTGGCCGGGCCGCCACTGCTGGCTGCGGTGGCGCAGCTCGGCCAGCACCGGCAACACGTTCATCGCGCCCTCTGGCGGGCGGCCAATGGAGAGCTCTTTCTTCGTGGCCGTCTCCGCCGCGGCGCGCACCACGCGCGGTACGTCGCCCACCTCGAGGTGTCGCGACAGCACACGTTCGCCGTCCCGGGTGGTGACACGCCACAGCCCGGGAAGGGTCGACTCCGTCACCTCATACCGGTGCCGGCCGGCCACCGTCAGCGACACCTCGCCCGTCGAAAGCGTCTCGTCGAGAAAGCGGCTCGCTTCGGCCGGGAGGCCTTCCAGCGGCACCAGGAAGCCCTCGCCCGTCGCGGCGGCGCGGCGCAGCGCCGTCACGCATGCCTCGAGCAACGGCAGGCACTCTCTTGCACCCGGCTCATCATCGAAGGGCCTGAGGCGCGTGCCTTCGGGGGAGACGAGTCCGGCGAAGGCTGTCGGGCTGCCCAGCGCAGCTCCGGGGGCGGACTCGGCAAGGACGGGCAGGGCGAGGCTCCTCATGGTGTCATCTCCCGGCGGGGGGCGCCCCACAGCACGTCGGCAGCCCGGGCGTACACCGCCCAGTCCTGCATCTTCGGAATGCGCGACAGCACCTTGCCGTCACGCAGCACCAGCAGCGCGGGCAACGCCGGCACGTGGAAGTGTTCCTTCACCTTCGCTTCGTCCGTGTCCGTCACCACGCCCAGCCGGCTTCCCGGAGGAGCCCGGCCCTTGAGCTCCTGCACCACCACCGCGAGATCCTGCGCCTCGGGCCGCTGGTTGGCGTCACCCGACAGCATCAACAGGCCCCAGCCCGGCGCGGCGACGAAGGCGTCAGCGGTGTCGAGGGAGAGGGGCGGGGACTCGGCGGCGAGGCGCTCCAGGGGACGCAGGGGATTCATCACGGGCCTCCTTCGCGAAGGTGTGGCGGCAGCTCCGGCGTGCGGTCGACGAGGTCCTTCACCAGGTGCTCGAAGGCCTCGCCCTTCGCCGCGGCGTCCAGCGCCTTCAAGGCGTCTTCCAGCAGGGGCACCTCGTCCTCGGCCAGCACGCGGATGGCGGTGTCGAGGTGCACGAGGAGCGGCGTACCCACGGGCTGCGGGCCACCCACCAGCATCAGGCTGACGAGGCGCTCCTCGCCGTCTTGACGGCGAACAACCGCCCCACCGGAGTCACTGGTGACGACGCGCATGGGAATACCGAGGCACATGGCGTCACGCTCCGAGGTGCTTCGCGCGAACGTTGAGGAAGCGGGCGTCGCCTTCGCGGCAGACGACGTCGGGGCCCGGGCGCTCGGCCTCGTAGCGGCTGCGCTCGAGCGCATGGGCGAACACCGGCTGCGGGGCGGGGCTGGTGCGGCGGGCGAGCGGGAAGCCCCAGGCGGCGAGCTCCTTCACGCCGGCCTCGACCGCCGACTCCAGCGCGGCGGCCACGGGAGGCGACAACGGGCCGCCGAAGTCGTCCATGGCGCAAAGCTGCACGCCCACCAGCGTCACCTTCGCCGGGCTCTTCCCCAGCATCGCCGCGGCGAGCAACACCTCCTGGAAGGTCGTCTGATGGAGGCTCATCTTCCGCACGCCGGCGAAGCGCGGCACCTCGTCGTCGCGCACCAGCTTCAGCGTGCCGGGGGCAAGGCCGTAGTCGATGGCGTCGAACACCAGCAGGCGCTCGGCGTCAGCCACCGCGTTCACCAGGTACATGCCCTGGGTGCCCCCATCGAGCAGCTCCACGCCGGCCGGCGCGTCGAAGCGCTGGTGCAGGGCCTCCAGGCAGCGCAGCCCGAAGCCTTCGTCGGCCCACAGCAGGTTGCCGATGCCCATCACCAGCGCTGGCGTCTTGTCGCTCATGCCTCTTCAGCCCTTTCCCTGCGCCGCCGGCCGGGACGAGGCGGCCTCTCTCGCCTGCTCGGCGCTCACCTCCGTCTCGATTTCCCTGCGAATCGCGGGCTGCTCCGCGTCGTCGATGTCGGTGCCCTCGTCGCGGAACAGCCGCCAGCCGGACACCATCGTCGACGCCATGGAGGTGCGGCCCATGATGTCCTCGCGGAACACCAGGTACATGTGCACCATGGAGAAGAGCAGCAGGTAGTACATGCCCAGGTGGTGCCAGGTGCGCAGCGTCATGGAGCTGCCAGCGAAAGAAATGGTCCAGCCGAAGAGCGCGCGCTGCCACGAACCCGCCTCGGTGCCCTCGCTGTACAGCCCGAAGCCGGTGACGATGAGGAACGTCGTCCCGGCGACGAACATGAACAGCATGGAGAAGCGCGCCAGCGGGTTGTGGCCCACGTACTTCGCCGGCACCTTCTTGAGCAGCGCGTACCACTTCACCTCCTGGAGGAATTCCTTCCAGTACGCCGCCCTCCAGACGGGCACCCAGAAGATCTCCCGGCTGTGCGCGTTGCCGAAGGGGAGCCACAGGACCCGCATCAGGAAGCCGATGGACAGCCCGTAGGCGGCGACGAAGTGGATGGTGCGGATCCACCCGTTGAAGAACGAGCCCGACGCCTCGCCCCCGACGCTGTGGAGCGGCCGGGCGATGAACCAGCCGGTGACGGCCAGCACGAAGACGGCCAGCGCGGTGACCCAGTGCCACAGGCGCACCGGCCACTCGTAGATGTACATCGCCCGGGGCGCCCGGGCGAGTCCGAGGGAATGGCCAGCAGGCGGTGACAGCGCTTGAGGTGCGTTCATGGGCTCCTCCTCACTTCACCGTGACGCGCGCCAATTCCTGGCCGTCGGGCGAGATGACGTGCGCCGCGCAGGCCAGGCACGGGTCGAAGCTGTGAATGGTGCGGATGATCTCCAGCGGCTGCTCCGGGTTGGCCATCGGGGTGCCCAGCAACGACGCCTCGTAGGGGCCGATGTTGCCGGCCGGGTCGCGGGGACCGCCGTTCCAGGTCGTGGGCACGACCGCCTGGTAGTTGGCGATCTTCCCGTCCTGGATGTGGATCCAATGGCCCAGCGCGCCACGCGGCGCCTCGCAGAAGCCCGCGCCCTTCGCGTCCTTCGGCCAGGTCTTCGGGTCCCACTTCGACGTGTTGGCGGTGGCGGTGTTGCCCGCCTTGATGGACGCGAGCAGCTTCTGGTACTGCCGCTTCAGGTTCTGCGCCGCCCACAGGGCCTCCAGCCCGCGCGCGGCGGTCCGGCCCAGCGTGGAGAAGAGCGCGGTGATGGGTACGTCCAGCTTCTTCAGCGTGGAGTCCACCAGCGCCTTCACGTCTTCCCGGCCCGAGAAGTACGCCACCACGAAGCGGGCCAGCGGGCCCACCTCCATCGGCCGGCCGCGCCACCTCGGCGCCTTCACGAAAGAGTACTTCGCCGACTCGTCCAGCACCTCGATCATCTTCTTCGGGTCGCCCTTCGCGTTGGGCCCCAGCACGAAGTTGGGCTCGGTGATGCCTTCGAACGGGTGCAGGCCCTTCGTCTCGTCGGGGTACTTGAACCACGAGTGGGTGACGAATTCCTGGATCTGCTCGGGGTCCTTCAGGTCGACCGGCTGCACTTCGGTCAACTTGCCGTCGACGATGGCCCCGCGCGGCAGGAGCAGCGACTTGTTGGAATCGTCGTTGGCGATGTCGGGGAACTCACCGTACGAGAGCAGGTTCTTGTCGGCGATGCCGCCCCCGTACAGCCAGTCCTTGTAGAAGCCGGCCACCGCGACGAGGTCGGGAACGTAGACCTGCTCGATGAAGGCCAGGCTGTCGTCGATGATCTTCCCGACGTGGTTGAGGCGCTCCATGTTGATCGCGCCCACCGAGCCGTCCGCGTCCAGGTTGATGGGCGATGGCACGCCACCCACCAGCCAGTTCGGGTGCGGGTTCTTCCCGCCGAAGATGGTCTGGATCTTCACGATCTCCTTCTGGAAATCGAGCGCCTCCAGGTAGTGCGCCACGGCCATCAGGTTGGCTTCGGGCGGCAGCTTGTACGCCGGGTGCCCCCAGTAGGCGTTCTTGAAGGGCCCCAGCTGCCCCGACTCGACGAACTTCGCCAGGCGCCCCGCGAGGTCTCGGAAGTAGCCGGGCGACGACTTCGCCCACGGGGAAAGAGACTGCGCCAGCTCGCTGGTGGCCTTCGGATCCGCCTTGAGCGCGCTCACCACGTCGACCCAGTCGAGCGCGTGCAGGTGGTAGAAGTGGACCAGGTGATCCTGCACGTACAGGGTCAGGTGGATGATGTTGCGGATGGTGTTGGCGTTGTCGGGGATCTTGATCCCCAGCGCGTCTTCCACGCAGCGCACGCTGGTGATGGCGTGCACGCCGGTGCACACGCCGCAGATGCGCTCGGTGAAGGCCCAGGCGTCGCGCGGGTCGCGCCCCTTGAGGATGACTTCCAGCCCGCGCCACATGGTGCCCGACGACACCGCGTTCCGGATCACGCCCTGGTCGTCGACGTTCACCTCGACGCGCAGGTGGCCCTCGATGCGGGTGATGGGGTCCACCACCACGCGCTTTCCGCTGGTGTCCAGGTCGAAGCCATTCGCCGTCTTCGTCATGACGCACCTCCCGCCTTGCCGGCCGAATGCGGCGGCGGCCTGTTCTGTCCAGACACCATCTTCTTCACGGCGGACGCCGCGGCGTGCGCGGCCAGGCCCACGCCCACCACACCCAGCGTCTTGAGCCCGATGTCATCGGCCGTGCCTTCGACGCCGAAGCCCGAGATCTTCACCAGGCGCTCGTAGAAGGGCCCGTTGTCCCAGAAATCGTTCTCGCTGCAGCCGATGCAGCCGTGGCCCGACTCGATGGGGAAGCTCACGCCCCCGTTCCACCGCGTGGTGCTGCACGCGTTGTAGGTGGTGGGGCCGCGGCAGCCCATCTTGTAGAGGCAGAAGCCCTGGCGCGCGCCGGCGTCGTCCCATGCCTCGACGAACTGCCCCGCGTCGAAGTGCGGCCGCCGGTAGCACTTGTCGTGGATGCGCTGGCTGTAGAACATCTTCGGCCGGCCCTGGCGATCGAGCTCGGGCAGCTTGCCGAAGGTGAGCACGTAGCTGACGACGCCGGTCATCACCTCGGCGATGGGCGGGCACCCCGGCACCTTGATGATGGGCTTGTTGTGGATGACGCGGTCGATGGGCACCGCGTTCGACGGGTTGGGCCTGGCTGCCTGCACGCACCCCCACGACGCGCAGCTGCCCCAGGCGATGACGGCCATCGAGTCTTCGGCCATCTCCTGAAGCTGCGCGAGGAAGGGCTTGCCGCCCACGAAGCAGTACGGGTTGTCGAGCTCGAGGCTCGAGTTCCCTTCCACCGCGAGGAGGTACTGGCCTTTGTACTTCGCGCGCGTCTCGTCGAGGATGGCCTCGGCCTGGTGGCCAGCCGACGCCATCAACGTGTTGTGGTAGTCGAGCGACAGCATCGACAGCACCACGTCCTTCGCCAGGGGATGCGCGCTGCGGATGAAGGACTCCGAGCAACAGGTGCACTCCATGCCGTGCAGCCAGATGACGGGCACGCGCGGCTTCGTCTCCATCGCGTGCGCCACGTTCTGCGCGAAGGCGGGGGCGAGCCCCAGGGACGCGGCGGTGAGACTGCAGAACTTCATGAAGCTCCGACGGCTGACGCCGTGCCGGCGAAGCACCTCGTAGAACGTCTCCACGCGAGCCATGGCGACCCCCGGGTTTTTAGAGGAGTGCTGCCGAGGCGCGCCTCGTGCAGCCCTCGTGCCCGAGCGGGCCAAAGCGATCTGGTGCGGCGCGTCGTGCAGCTTCCGGGTCGCAGCGCCTGCGTCCGCTCCAGGCGCGACGCAACCGTTACGCGCCGAAGGGCGCCCAGCGGGGCTGAGGGGGCTCACGCGGGCGGCCCGCTTATTGCGGGGCGTTGCGCGCATGGGCGTGTCCTGGTTGGCCAGTCTCTTAGGCGTGCTTCAGGGCGTGCGCCACGCGCTCGAGCCCGATCACCTCGCGGCCGTGTCGACGCTGGCGAACGAGCGGCCGGGCGCGCGTGGCGGCTTCTGGCTCGGCGCGTCGTGGGGGCTGGGGCACACCGTCGCCCTCGTCCTCGTCGGGGGAACGCTGGCCGCGGTGGGCGCGGAGCTGCCGCCGAAGTGGGGGGCGCTCTTCGAGCTCGTCGTCGGCCTGATGCTGGTGGGGCTGGGCGTGCGGGCGATGGTGCACGCGGTGCGTGAGGGGCGCGAAGGCGCGCACCACCTCCACGTGCATGGTCGACGCGCGCATGCGCACCCGGCTCCGAGGGCGCACGTGCACGCGGGGCGCTTCACGCTGTCGGCGCGGCCGCTGATGATCGGCCTCGTCCATGGGCTCGCGGGGAGCGGCGCGTTGTCCGCCCTCGTCATCGCTGAACTCCCCGACTCGGCCAGCCGCCTCACCTTCATCGTCCTCTTCGGTCTGGGCTCGGTGCTGGGCATGGCTGTCCTCACCGCCCTGGTGGGTACGCCGCTGGCGCGGTTGCGGCGCGCGGGAGCCTGGGCCGCGCGCGTGATGCTGGCCATCGGCGGGCTTTCGGTGTTGCTCGGCGCCTGGTGGGCCGTCGACAGCGCTCGCGCCCTCGCCGGTTGATCGAGATCAGCGCACTGGCGTCGGGAAGACTCCCACCACCCGGCCCAGGCCACGCAGAAGGTGCACCGGCCGTAGGCCCCGACGCACTTTTCAGCGCGAGCGGAGGCGGGCGTCGCCGGGTGGGGTGAGGTAGCCTGCTCCGACGATGCCCCGGCGGATTTCCCGTAGTGACTACCTGGAGGCTCGGCAGGCGCTGCGCCTCGACCTCTCGGCCGCGAAGGCCGACCCCTCGTTTCGCGCGAAGGTGGAGGCGGCGGGGTTGTCGCTGGACGCGCTGGACCAGCTGGATCTCTACGAGCGCGACGGCGTGCTGGAAGGCCCCCGCGAGCTGCGCGCGTTGTTCGACCTGCTGAAGGGCCTCGAGCGGGGCGGGGCCGCCGACACGCTGACGGTGAAGCCCCTCGGCTGGTCCGCTGACCCGGTGGATCAGGCCTTCCACGCCGTGGAGGCCCGCCTCGAAGCGTCGCCCGCCCGTGCGCCGCTGCCTCCGCTGAGCGACGCGGGCCGGGCACGGCTCCCCCTGAGCGCGGCGGTGGGCCGGGGTGCGCCCAACCGCGCCGCCGACGTGCGGCTGGTGCAGGCCCGCCTGCGGGACGTCGGCTTCGACGTCGGCGTCGACGGCCAGTTCGGTCCCCGGACCGAGCAGGCGCTGAAGACGTACCGGGCGATGCTCACCGGCGCCGACGAGACGAAGGACGAGCCGGGGCTGGTGGCGCCGGACGACCTCGTGCACCACGCGCTGGCCGCGGTGGATCCCCCGAGGTGGGAGCGCATGCCGAAGAGTGGCCCCGGCTTCGTGAACGAGGACACCGACGGCTTCGGCTTCGGCTCGGCCGAGACGCGCCTGGCCATCGAGGAGATTGGCGCGGCCTACGCGCGGGACTACCTGGCGGGCCACCCGGGCGCGGCGCGGCTGAGCGTCAACGACGTCTCGGAGCGTCATGGCGGCCACAATGCGGATCACGACACCCACGAGAACGGGCTCGATCTCGATCTCCGGCTCCCCCGCACCGACGGCGCCTCGGGCTCCGACGTGCGGTGGGCCAACTACGACCGCGAAGCCACCTGGGCGATGCTTCAGGCGATCGCCGCCAACCCCCGGGTGGAGCGCGTGCTCTTCTCCGACGCCACGCTGCTGGCGCGGGCGCGAGAGACGAAGCAGCCGTGGGCCTGGAAGCTGTTCGACGGCGGGCCCGTCCACCGGAACCACCTGCACGTCGACGTCAGGCCACCGGTGGTCACGCCCCAGTAGCGCCTCCCTCCCGCGTTCGTCTCCTGAGCGGCGTCGCGAGGCAGCCGGCCGGCGTCTTGTCCCGTGGTGTCGAAAGGTGTGCCGTCAGTGGGGCTGGGGCGCGGCGGGCGGGAGGTTGGCGGTGGGCTCGTCCGGCAGCGTCGTCACCAGGTGTTCCGTCGTGGTGTCGATCCACAGCTGCTTCACCAGCAGGCGGCCATCGGCGATGCGTTCGGCGACAGCGGGCCGCGCGAGGAACTCTGCGACGCGCCTGTCGCGCTCGTCGACCGCGGCGGTCAGCACCGGGAAGGCCTTGCGCAGCTCGTCCACGCGCGCGGCCTTCTCCGCGGCACAGTCGGTGTGCCGCGTCAGCACCACCAGCTTCACTCCATTCAGCACCGCGAGCTCCAGCATCTCCTGCTCGGCGGGCCCCATCACCGAGCCCGCGGTGCGCACCACGTAGTAGTAGCGCCGCGTGTCGCCCGCGAGCTCGGACGTGTCGATGCGGGCGTCCATACACACCAGCATCGCCACCACGGGGTGCGTGGCCGTGCGGGGGAAGCGCTCGCGCACCTTCGCCGCCAGCTCGTTCTGCTCGCGGAACTCCTTCCACACCTCCTCGGCGGTGATCTGGTCCGCGTGCTCGAAGTCATAGGCGTGCAGGTGGTCCTGCATGCGGAAGCCTGCGTTGACGAAGGCCCCGCCCAGCAAGAATTGCGTCCGGGCGCTCAACGCCAACGCCGCTGTCCCCGCAACCACCGCACCTGCCGCGAAATACGCCCAGCGCTTCATCGCCGAAACTCCCTCGGCCCCCACCGCGTGCAAGCCTTCGGCCGCTGGCCGGCCTCGTCCGTTCGCCCCGAAATCACAGCGACTCGGTCCTGGTGCCTGGTTCCGCGGGGCGAGACTTCGGGCGGAGGTTCTTGCGCGACAGACCGGCGCGGTCGAGCACGGGCCGCGCGACGTAGATGGGCGCGCCGGTGCCCAGGGCCAGCGCGATGGAGTCGCTGGGCCGCGCGTCGAGCGTCACCGATTTTCCGCCGCGCTGCTTCAGGATGATGCGGCCCAGGAAGGTGTCGGCCTTGAGGTCGTCGATCTCCACTTTCACCACGGCGCCGCCCAGCGCCTCGATGGCGTCTTCGAGCAGATCGTGGGTGAGGGGCCGCGGCGTCACCTGGTGGTCGAGCCGCAGGCGAATGGCGAGGCCCTCGGCGCCGCCGATGAAGATGGGCAGCACCGTGTCCGCGCCCGTCTCTCCCAGCAGCACCGCCCAGCCGCCGTCGTCCAATTCGATGACGTCCAGCACCTTCACCGGGACGAAGGCCACGCCGGCGTCGGCGGGCGGGGCGGACAGAGAGAGCGCGAGGGCGGCGGTGAGTGCGAGCGACACGAGGCCCAGCGTCCCGCGTTCTCCCCCGCGGGCGCAAGGCGCTGCCTGCGCGGGTCAAATCCAGAAGGAGATGCGCCGCGTGCGATCGACGGGCCCTTCGCCCCGCCCGCCTTCGCGCAGCCAGGCACGCAGCTCCTCGATGTCCGCATGGAGGAGATCGGCTTCGGTGCTGGTGAAGTCGAGGCCGCCGGGCGCGCGCTCGAGGCCTTCGCGCTGCACGCGCATGATGTCCACGTCCTGCCCGATGACCTGCGTCGTGTACCACTTCATGAAGCGCCTCAAGCCCCGCGCCACGAGGTTGCCGGGCAGGTCCCACGGCAGGCGGTAGGAGATGGACGTGTAGACGGTGGAGTCCAGCGGCCCCACCGGCGTCACCTGCGAGCTGATGACGTAGCCGCTGCGCTGGCCCCACAGGTAGTCCACGCGCGTGACGTTGGGCGCGATGAAGTGGTCGGTGTGGTGCATCGGCTCGCCGGTTGGGTTCAGAAGGAAGCCCGCGCCGGTGAGCTCGTCCTCTTGCTGCTCGTAGGTGACGAGCACCTCGCCGCCCCGGCGTGCCACGGTGGCCGGCACCTGCCTGGTGCGCCGGTTTCGGAACCAGCCCCGGTGCACGAAGACGGTGTGGGGCACGTCCATGAAGTTCTCGACGAGGTTGGTGACCCCGTTGGGGAAGCGCGTCACCATGAAGTACGTCGTCCACCCGGGCTCGCCCCACTTCGGCACCGGGAAGGGCGGGCGCCGCGCCCGCGCCACGTCGTCGCCCAGGAAGACGAAGACGAGGCCGTCCTGCTCCAGCGTCGGAAAGCGCCGCACGCGCCCGACGTCGCAGGGCTTGAGCTTCAGGCCGGCCTCGGCGTGGCCCTGCGTGTCGAGGAGCGCGCCTTCCTGTCTGGGGCCGAGCGACGGGATCTCCACGCAGGCGCCGGCCTCGTCGTACACCCAGCCGTGGTACGGGCAGCCCAGCTTCCCGTCGAAGACCTCGCCCGCGGACAGCCGCGCGTTGCGGTGCAGGCAACGATCGAACAGAGCGGCCGGCGCGCCGCGGGCGTCGCGGAAGAGGACCAGCGGCGTCCCGAAGAGGGTGCGCGACAGCGGGGCGCGGGGCTTCAGCTCCGAGGCGAGGCACGCGACGTACCAGTAGTCCTTCAGCGCGCCGCAGCGCGAGAGGTCCGCCTCGGCGTCGAGCTCGATGCGTCGGGCCTGCGCGCGCGCGTCCAGGGCCGGAGGGGCGCCCGACGCATCGGTGCGCCACGTGGGGGGCAGTGGGGCCGGGCGCGGGCGCGGCGACATGGCGCCCACCATACGCGCCGGGGAGGGGGCGCGGCGACACCTCTTCAACGGCCTTCGAGCCAGCGCGCCACCTCGGCCAGCGCGTCGCCGTCCAGCGCGCCCTGGGCGAAGTTCGAGAGCTGCGCGTCGCCGGGGTGGCTCACGCGCGTTGAGGTTGGCAGCGGGCTCAGGGCTCGTAAGGCTTTGGCTCGATGTCGCCCGCCACCTTGAGCCACTTCCAGAGCGCCTTCGCGTCGGCGTCCGAGAACTCCTTGATGCTGGGCATCATCAGCCCGCGCTCGGGGGCGTCGCCTTCGCGGTAGCGCGCGTGCAGCACCAGCGCGCCGGGGGGCCGGATGGACGCGATGGGGATGGGCTCGGCGAAGTCCCAGCCGAAGTCGGCGCCCACCTTGCGCAGCCCGTGGCAGAAGGCGCACCGCGAGAGGAAGACGTCGAGCCCCTTCTGGAGCTTCTCGTCTCCGAAGGTGAACTGCTTTCGCCAGGCCTCGGCCTTCACGTACTCGAGCCCCTCGAGGCGATCGACGTGCGCCCAGGGAGAGAAGACGTCGGGGCCGTCGAGGCCGGTGGCGGGCAGCCAGCGCGTCTTCACCACCACCTTGTTGCCGTCGAAGAAGATGGGGCGGGCGTCCCGGTTCTCGGCGCCCTTCTTCCGCAGCGGCGGGAAGTCGGAGGTGAAGGCGGCCTTGCCGCCATCCTCCACCTCCAGCGCCAGGGCGATGAAGACGTCGAGGCGGGCCATGGCGGCCGTGTCCCGGAAGGGCACGGGCACCAGCATCCCGTTCTTGAAGTGGAGCAACACGAGGTCCTCCGCCTGCCCGGGCGAGGCGAAGTCGATGACGGCCTGCAGCGGGACGCCCCGGTACTTGTGCTTCTCGCCGAGCTGCGCATCGAAGAGCGTGCGCTCCTCCTGCGGCATCTTGCTCAGGTCGACGGCGCGCAGCGCGTCTCGCCCGCGGGAGAAGCCCACGTGCCTTCCCGGGCGGCGCGTCCACACCTCCAGCACCTGCCCGGACTCCGCGGCCTCCGCCAACAGCGGACCCAGCACCAGCACCACGAGGATGGCGCGCATCAGGACCTCCTTGAGTGGGAGCCAACCCTACTCTGTCCGACGTCAGGCAACGGATCTGGTGACGGGCGCACCCTTCTGGCAGCGAGAAGGTTGGCGGAGCCTGGGGAGGCCGCTAGACAATGGGCCGCCAGCGGGGGGGGCGCTGTCCACTTCGACGAGGAGTTGTCCCGCGTGGATCCATCAGAGTGGTTGGCAGGGTTTCGCATCACCCATCAACAGGCCAGAGACGGCAAGCTGAAGCCCGAAGAACGCGCCCGCTACCTCGCGATGCGTGAGGAGTTCGCCCGCTCCCTGGTGGCTGCACAGGGCCTCACCGTCCCGGAGGGGCAGCAGGCGCGGCGGTACTTTCGCGTCGCGCAGATCTTCCCGCTCGAGGTGAACAACCTCTACAACACCGTGACGAAGGAGCTGTCGCGCTCCGGCTTCTCCGCCCTCATCACCGGCGCCCTCAAGGAGGGTGACCGGGTGGAGTTCAAGCTGACGCTCGCGCGCGCTGCCGAGCCGCTGACGGGCCAGGCGAAGGTGGTGTCGGTGGTGCGCCAGGCGGGGAACTCGCGGGTGTCCTTCGCCATCGAGAGCATGAAGGAAGCAGACGCCGAGCGGCTCGAGCTGGCGCTCTTCGACGCGGTGCTGGCGCGCTTCGGCTGACGACGGGTTTTGCGGTGACGACGGCGCTGGGGGCGAGGAGACTGGCGCCATGCCTGTCCGCCGACGTTCGACGCGCGAAGAGCTGTCCGACGAGCTGGCCCTGGCGCTCGAGCTCAAGGCGATGGCGCGTGAGCGCTCGAAGGGCCTCGAGGCGGTGCGAGCGGCCGCCGCCGACTTCGCCGCGCTGCCCCGCTTCGACACGCCGGAGGCCTTCGACCTCATCGTGCGCTGGACGCGGGCGCGGCTTTCGTACGCGAAGAAGCGGCGCGTGGTGCTGGGGGTGAGCGGCGGCGTGGACAGCTCGCTGACGGCCTGCGTCCTCAAGGAGGCCGCGCCGCGCGGCGTGGTGGCCTTCGTGCTGCCGTGTGGCTCGGCGCCAGAGGACGAGGCTGACGCGCGGGCGCTGTGCCAGGCGCTCGGGGTGCCGGTGGAGCGCCTCGACCTCGAGCCCGCGTACCGCGCGTTGAAAGGGCTGTTGTCCCCGGCGAAGGGGCACGGGACGGCGGACGGCAACCTGAAGACGCGGCTGCGCACGCTGGCGCTCTTCCACGAGGCGGCGGCGCGCGACGCGCTGTACGTGGGTACGGGCGATCTCGACGAGGGCTTCGTCGGCTACTACACGAAGGGCTCGGGCAGCGACCTCGCGCCGCTGGGGAGCCTGCACAAGCGCGAGGTGCGCGCGCTCCTCCGGTACGCGCTGGGGCGGTACGACGCGAGGCTGGCGGCGCGGCTGTCGAAGAAGCCGGCCGACGCGGGCCTGGTGCCGGGGCGGACAGCGGAGGCGGATCTCGGCGTCAGCTACGACGCCATCGAGCGAGCGCTGGAGGTCATCTTCGAGTCCTGCGCGGTGTACGAGGGCGGGCTGGTGCCCCGCGAGGTGGACGAGTTCGCGCGGGTGCTGAAGGCCTCGGGCGTGCGCCTCGCCGACTTCCGCCGGGTGGCCGACCTCATCTACTTCGCGCGGCACAAGTCGACCGGCGCGCCCACCCTGTGGCGGCCGGACACCACGCGGCTGTCGGGCGCGGACTTCGAGAGCGAGTGACCGCCAGCGCCTCCCTGACTGCGGCCCGACGTCGCGCCAGGCGTGCCCGGAGACGAGCCTTCCGCACCGCAAGGCGCAGTCGCGGCTCGAGCGGGTCGCAATCAGGGGCGCAGCACGTGCAGTCGGTTGATCTGCAGCTTCAGCGTCTGCGTGGCGCCCCGGTGCCAGGCCACCGTCACCTCCACCTCGGGCGGAGCGTCGTCGGACAGGCCGAAGACGAGGCGCCCGTCGGCAGACGCGGAGAAGCCTCCCATCGACTGGAGCTCCTTCGTCTGCACCAGCGGCTTCCCGTGGCTCGTGGACTTCACCGTCACGCGCGTGCCGATGGCCGCGAGGTTGACGGGCGCGGCGCCGTGGAGCTCGAGCGCGAGCCAGTGCGGCCCCTGGCCACCGCGGCGCAGTTGGTTGCGGTAGAGCGACGCCGGCCCGTGCTGGTTGGTGATGAGGGCGTCGAGGTCGCCGTCGCCGTCGAGGTCGCTCAGCAGGACGCCGCGCGAGTTGTCGGGATCGTCGAGGCCCACCGCCTGGGCTACGTCGACGAAGAGGCCGCCGCGGTTCAAATACGCGCGCCGCGCCTCGTTCGGGTAGATGTGCCGCCCACGGATGTCGCCCCAGCGGTCGGCGTAGGTGTGAATCTCCGGCCCGGACTGCATCAGCTTCTGGTTGACGTACCAGTAGTCGCGCCGCCGCGTGCCGAGCTCTCGCGCGTCGAGCCGGTCGTCCACCATGCCGTTGGCCTGCACCAGGTCATCCCAGCCGTCGAGGTCGAGGTCCCCCGCCGCCGCGCCCCACCCGAAGCGTCTCTCATTGAGGGCGCCCCGCTGCGTGGCCTCGTCGGTGAAGTCGGGCACGAAGGCGTCCTTCCCCGGGCGCACCATCCACAGCAGGCTGCCTTCGGACTGGAGCGCATGGTGCACGTTGGACACGTACACGTCGCCCCAGCCGTCGTGGTCGAAGTCGGCGATGGAGACGTTCATCCCCTTGTACGTGTCCTTCCCCACGTCTCCGAAGCGTGGGCCTTCGACGCGGCGGAAGTGCTTGCCGGCCTCGTTGAGGTAGAGGTCGTCGTGGCCGAAGTCGCTGGCGAGGTAGAGGTCCGTCCACCCGTCGTGGTTGAAGTCGTGGGTGCCGATGGCCAGCGTCCAGTGCGTCTCCGGCAGTCCCCACGCGTCGGCGTCCAGCTTCTCGTAGGTGCCGTCGCCGCGCCCCCGGTAGAGGACGTTCTTCCCCCCGTTGTCCGCGTCGTGCCAGCCGTTGTGCATGAAGCGGAACATGCGGCGGTCTCCCTCGAAGGCAGGCGGTGGCAGCTTGAAGAGGTTGAGGGGCGTGGGCGCTTCGTAGTCGGGCAGGTGCGTGGTGAGCGCGTTGGCGACCAGCAGGTCCAGCTTCCCGTCGCCGTCGAAGTCGAGGAAGGCCGCGGCGAGGGACACGGTGTGCTCGTCGAGGCCGGAGGCCGCCGAGACGTCTTCGAAGGACAGCGAGCCCGTCTCTTTGAGCCGATTCACGAAGCGCCGCGTCCTGCCGAAGGCGACGGTGAGAATGAGGTCCAGGTCTCCATCTCCGTCGTCGTCGGCGAAGACGCCTCCCGAGGCCAGGCCGTGGGTCGCCGGGTCCTTCGCGATGACGTCGAAGCCCGGTACGCCGACGCGCTCGAAGCGGAAGTCGCCGCGATTCAGGTAGAGGCCCAGGCGATCCTCCGGCCGCGCGAGAGGGTGCGTCAGCAGCACGTCCACCCGGCCGTCGCCGTCGACGTCGCCTGCGGCCACCGCGTCGCCCACGGACAGCACCCACTTGGCGATGTGGTGCACGCGCGGGTCCACCTCTTCCAGCGTCCTGCCCATGGTCGAGCCGAGGCCGGCGGCGCCCACGTCGACGCGCTCGAAGCGGAAGCCCGGATTCACCGGTGGGCCCAGCGGCGCCTCGGCCAGCGCCCAGCCCCCCACCATCGCGAAGGCCAGCGCGGCCACCGTGGCGAGGCGGCGCGCGAAGTCTCTGTCCCACGCCTGGCGAAGCCGCGAGCCCTTCTTCCTCCACAGCTCGCGCCCGTGCAGGAAGAGGAACTTCCCCGTGCCCAGCGCCAGCGCGGCGTAGAAGAACGTGTAGACGGACTCCTTGAAGTGGAGGTACCCGTCCACCACCGTCAGCACGAAGGCGAACGCCACCTGGCCCCGCGGCGTCTTCGGAGAGGTGGCTGGATCCGTCAGCATGTAGAAGGTGAAGAGGTAGAAGGGCGGCGACTCCAGCGTGCCGAGGAAGAGCGTCTGCCAGGGCAGGTGGTGCCGCATCACGTACGCGCGAAGCGCCGTCTGCAGGGCGTAGAAGCAGAGGAAGCTCACCACCAGCGGCCCGCGCCCGACGCCGCGGAAGACGAACAGCGTCAGCGCCGCCGTGGCGAGGAAGAGGGACATCGTCACGTCGCCGCCCGCCCACTGGTACGCCGGCGCGGCGGTGATGAGCTCCCGCGTCGCCAGCAGCGACACCGCCACGCCGAACATCGACGGGTTGAAGACGTGCCGGCCCTGGAAGGTGAGGACGTGCTTGCTGCCGATGGCCAGCAGCACCGGGAAGAAGAGCACCCAGCTGTGGTGCGAGTAGTTGAGGAGGATGCCCAGCGACGTGCAGGAGATGACGGCCGACAGCGGCAGCACCTTCTTCTTCGTGAAGAGGAAGGTGAGCGCGGTGTCCAGCAGCGCGCCGGAGCCGACGATGAGGGCCATCTGCCACCACTGGCGGTTGAAGCCGAGGAAGGTGAAGCCCAGCACCGCGTAGAGGATGAGGAGGCCGGCAAAGGGGACGCGCGGGTCCCTCCATGTGGGCACTTCCCAGCCGCGCCAGGTGACGCGCTCGGGCCTCGCGGGAGCGGGAGCGTCGGGCAGCAGCGCGGCAGAGGCTTCGGTGCGCACGGGAGCCTCGGACCCTAACCCCAGAGCTCACCTCGGTGGAGGGTGGATCGCTCAGGGAGTCTGCCGGAGGTCGAGGAACCGAGGAGGGAGCGGGGTGGGCGACCGACGAGCGACGACGGGTCAACGGACGTGCGAGGCGCGCTCCGCTCGGGTGCTCGCCGGGGGCAATCCGCGGCGGCAAGGCGCTGCGCGATGGCGCTGAATCCCGGAGTGGCGGCCACGCCGATGGTCTAACCTCGGCTCGGCAGTCGACTCGGGAGGCAGCATGACGTCGCGCATCTCTCCGCAGACTCCACGGTCCATCGGCGGCCCCCGCCCCACGACGTCCCCCGCACCCCAGGCGCGTCTGGTGGAGCCGTCGACGCCCCGGGGCAACGCCTTCACGGGCAGCGTCTCACCTGCTCCGGAGCGGCTCACCGGCGCCGATGCCGCAGCGGCGCAGGCGAAGCTCGACGCCATCTCGCGCCTGGTCTCCTCGCGGCACGTCGACCGCGCCGAGGAGGGGCGAATCCTCGACATTCTGAAGAGCGCGTCGCCGAGAGAGCTCAACTACCTGGTGACGAAGCTGGACCTGCACGAGCTGGTCGAGGCGATGGATGACCGCCTCGTCGGCCCGGACAACCGCACCGCCTTCTTTCAGTTGCTCACGAAGGACAGGGTCGGTGACCTGTCCGTCGCCGCGCGCGTCGCGCTCATCAACGGCCTGCAGCGCGGCTCCACGGACGGGCAGGAGGAGGCTGCGATTCGTGACGTCTTCCTCGCCACGAAGGGCGCCGACCTCACCGCGCTGAAGAATGGCATCGACGCGGGCGACTACCGCGATCTGCAGCAGCTCGTGTTCCACGATCTCGACGACGCCGGCGTGCAGAAGGCCATCCTCGACCACCTCCAGGCGCAAGCCGTGCCGAGCGGTGAGGCGAAGGTGCTGTCGGACATCGACGACACCTTCTACGTGAACCTCAAGGACAAGCGGTACCCGGCGAAGACGGTGTACCCGGGAGTGCGCGCCTTCTACGCCGAGCTCGATCGCGGCCCCGGGGCCGAGGCTGGCCGCGCGGGCGACCTCGCCTTCGTGACGGCGCGCCCCAACGACCGCTTCGGCGCCGTGGAGACGATGACGAAGAAGATGCTCGAGGAGAAGGGGGTGGAGGCGACCGTGCTCTCGGGCGATCTCCTGTCCAACCTCTCGCACGAGCAGATCGCCGAGAAGAAGCTGGAGAACTTCCGGCAGTACCGGCAGCTCTACCCGGAGTATGGCTTCAGCTTCCTCGGCGACAGCGGGCAGGGCGACGTCCTCTTCGGGCTGAAGATGCTCAAGGACGCCCCCGGGCTGGTGAAGGGCATCTTCATCAACGACGTCGTCGCCACGCCGCCGGCGAAGCGCGCGGAGCTGGCAGCCCAGGGCGTGCACCTCACCGACACGTACGTGGGCGCCGCCACCGAGGCGTTCAAGCTGGGCCTCATCAGCCGGGAAGGCCTCGGCCGGGTCGTGGCCGCCGCGAAGCGGGACTTCGAGGCGATTCCCTTCGACGACGACGCGCAGCGGGCCGCTCGCCGCGCCGAGCTGGACAGGGACGTCGCCGCCGCCGAGCGCGCCGTCTCCCCGTAGCGTGGCGCTCGGCCGGTCCAGCTCGGCGCCTCCGCTGTGCGAGCGCTCATCCCGTTGCGTGGCCGTTGAGCCGCCTCCGCTATCGCCTGCGCCCACCCTGTCGCGTGGCCGCCGAGCCGCCTCCGCTGAACGATCGCTCACCGTTGCGTGGCGTGGGCCGGTCCAGCTCGGCGCCTCCGCTGAGCAGGCGCTCACTTGCGGCGTTTCCGTCGCGTGTGCTCGAGCCAGGGCCGTCGACGGGCGCGCGTCACCTCGAACGCCTCATCGCCTGCCTGCCGAAGTGTGCATGGAAAGCGTGACGACGCCCCGCCACCGCGAGAGAGTTCGCGGAGAGGGGACTCGTGCACGCCGCTTTCATCCTCGCGCTCTTCGCCGCGAAGCCCGCGCCCTCGGGGGTAGACGGAGGGCTGCCGCGCGCGGTGGTGGAAGACGTGCTGGCCTTCCACGAGGCCCAGGCCCACGCCTGCTTCGACGGTGGTGTGCACGGCGAGGTGCAGGTCGACTTCTCGGTCGCCGCGCAGGGCGGCGCTCCCCACAGCGGCAGCGCCCGCCCTCATGGGGCTCCCGCCGCGACCTCCAGGTGCCTGAGGAAGGCCGTGCAGTCGTGGCGCTTCCCCTCGGCGGACGCGGGCACCTTCATCCGGTGGACGTGGCCTTCTTCGCTGCCGCGTCTCTCGCGGGACGCTGGGCTGACTCCCGGCGAGGTGGAGAAGGGCCTCGACGGCGCCAGCGCTGCGCTCGCGACCTGCGGCGAGTCGACGGACGAAGGCCGGATCGCCGTCGCCGTCGCCTTCGGGGGCCACGGCCTTCCCCTCGACGTGCGCGTGGTGACGCGCAGCCCGTCCCTCTCTACCCGCCTCGAGACGTGTGTCCTGCAGCACGCCGCCGCCTGGCGCGTGGCGCCCGGGGCGCCTGGCAGCGTCCGCGAGTCCACCTTCCACTTCGTGTTTGGCCACCGCAGCCCCGACGCCGGAGCCTCCGAGCCCCTCACCCGCTTCGTTTCGGTGGCGAGCGAAGGCCTCGATCGCGACGCGGTGGTGCGCCTGGTGAAGGAGCGGCAGGCCGTGGTGTACGGCTGCTACGACACGGCGCTCGCTGACGCGCCCGGCCTCAAGGGCATGGTGCGCGTGGCCTTCGTCCTCGACGGCGAAGGCAGGGTGAAGGACGCGCGCATCGACGAGACGGATCTCGACGACATGCGGCTGCAGGACTGCATCACGAAGGCGATTCGCGGGTGGCGCTTCCCCGCCCCGGCCGGTGGCGCGGAGACGACGATTCGCTACAAGTGGACCTTCGATCCCCGCACGCGCCGCTGAAACGCGCCGGCCCCGCGAGGCCCGGCGGAAAGCCGAGACGACCGTCGACTCCTCGACACCAAGGGGACGGAGTGCGATCCGCGACACGCACTGCTGCCACTGCACACCGTCGTGCGACCACGGCCACGTCGTCGCAGCCCCTCGGCGCCCCAGCCGCACCGCGCGTTGAGGCGGCGACCCACGGCCACGTCGGCGTAGCCTTTGGCTTGGCGTTCCGCGCGCGCAGCTTCTGCGGGTTTCGTGCGCCCGGTGCAGAAGCCTTGAGTTGACGCAAGCCGCCGGCAACCGACCGCCGGAAAAACCCCCGCAAATCTCACGCGCTCGTCGTGACGCCCAGCGTCGTCCATGGCGCGGGGGTTGCTTGAAGGGACGGTGAGCCTTCCTGCCGCCGGGTGCGACATGACGAACAAGGGTCCAGCGCAGCGCATCGACGAGCGCCTGGGCACGCTGCTGGACGTCGAGCGCCGGCTCGAGCAGCGAGTGAAAGACGCGGAGGCCGAGGCGCAGCGCCGCATCGCCGAGGCGCGGGGGAATGGCGAGAAGCTCAGGGCTGCCGCGCAAGCGAAGGAGGCGCTGGAGGCTGCCGAGCTGGAGCGCGTGGAGCGCACCGCACATGCGCGGGCGTTGGACGAGCTCGCGGCCGAGCACCGCGCGGCGATGGATGCGTTGTCGCGCGTCTCGGACGCCGACATCGACCGGCTCGCGCGTCGTGCGCTGGCGCGCGCGCTGGGCGCGGAAGGAGGCGCGCGGTGATCGTCCAGATGCTGCGCGTGCGCCTGGCTGGACCCCGCGCCCTGTTGGACGCGGTGCTGGCCGTGGTGCAGGACCTGGGCGTCCTCCACCTCGATCACCCGAAGGCCCCCGAAGCGCCGCGGGTCGACGGCTCCGTGCGGAAGGAAAAGCGCCACCTCCAGCGCCTCGTCGCCGACCTCGAGAGCGCGCTGGTCGAGCTGGGCGAGGCGACCAACCCTCCCGCGCCCTTCATCCCGGGTGACTGGCCTGAGACGATCCGCCGCGCGCGCCGCATTCGTCGTCACGCCATTCGGCTGCACCGCGCCCGCGCGGACCTGAGCGACGAGCGGGTGCTGCTGCTCCGCTACCGGGAGTTCTTCGAGGCCTTCGAGTCGCTCGTCGGGCACGAGCTCACCTGGCCCGACGGTCAGGCCTTCTACGTGGTGCTGCGGGCTGGCGCGGGGGGCGCGGTGGCCGAGCTCAAGCGCTCGCTGGAGTCGGCCGTCAGCGGCGAGGTGGAGCTGTTGGCGCGCGAGCTGTCCAGCGGTGAGCAGGCGGTCCTCATCCTCGTCTCGCCCGGCGCCGCCTCGAAGGTGGCGAAGCTCCTGTCCGAGTCGCGCGTGGAAGAGCTGCCCGCGCCCGCCGGCATCGGAGAGAAAAATCTCCTGCGCGCGCTGCCGGCGTTGAAGGCGCGGCTGGCGGCCATTCCCGCCGAGCTGGAGGCGGTGGACCGCGAGCGCGAGGCGCTCAGGGCGAAGGAGGGGCCGTGGCTCGAGGCGCTGCGGGCGTGGGTGCGCGACCGGCTGCTGCTCCTGGACGCGCGCGGCAAGGTGCTGGCCGGAGAGCACCTCTTCATCCTCGAAGGTTGGCTCCCGCGGCCGCGCTTCGGCGAGCTCGAGGGGAAGGTGCGCGAGGCCTTCGGCCCTCAGGTGGTGGTGGAGGTCGTCGGCGAGGAGACGTGGGCCGCCGCCGACGCGCCGGTGACGCTGAAGAACCCGCCGCTCTTCCGCCCCTTCGAGGTCGTCACCCGCATGCTGCCGCTGCCGAAGTACGGCACCATCGACCCGACGCCCTTCGTGGCCGTTTTCTTCCCGGCCTTCTTCGGGCTGATGCTGGGCGACGTGGGGTACGGGCTGATGCTGGCGGCCCTGGCCATCGTCCTGCGCATCAAGTCGAAGCCCGACACGACGCTGCGGGCTGTCTCTCAGGTTGGCGGCGCGTGCGCGGCCACCAGCATCGGCTTCGGGTTCCTCTTCGGCGAGCTGTTCGGCTCGCTCGGCCACCGGCTGGGCCTCCACCCCGTCTTCAACCGTGAGGAGGCCATCATCCCCTTCCTCGGGCTGTCGGTCGCGCTGGGCGGCGTGCACGTGCTGCTGGGCCTGGTGCTGGCGGCGGTGAGCGCGTGGCGGCGCGGTCACAAGCGCGAGGCGATGGGCCGTGGTGTGGCCTTCACCATGGTGGTGCTGACGGCGCTCTCCCTGCTGGCGGCCTTCGAGGTGCTGCCCTCCGCGCTCTTCACGCCCTTCGTGGTGGCGGTGCTGGTGGCCTTCCCCGTCCTCATCATCCTCGAGGGGCTGGTGGCGCTCATCGAGCTGCTGTCCACCTTCGGGCACATCCTCTCCTACGCGCGCATCATGGCGCTGGGCACCGCGTCGCTGATGCTGGCGGTGGTGGCGAACCAGTTGGTGGGCGCGATGGGCAGCGTGGTGGTGGGCGTGGTGTTCGCGCTCCTCTTTCACCTCGTCAACTTCGCCATCGGCGTCTTCAGCCCGACGATTCACGCGCTGCGCCTGCACTACGTGGAGTTCTTCGGGAAGTTCTTCAGCCCCGGGGGCGCCGCCTACGAGCCGCTGGGGCACTGGCACCGCAGTCCCGAGTCGTCGTGAGAGAGGAGAGGCCACAGATGGAGATTGGACTCATTGCATTGGCAGCGGCGCTGGCCATCGGGTTGCCGGCGGCGGCGACGGCGTGGGCCCAGGGGCGCATCGGTCCGGCAGCGGCGGCCAGCCTGGCGGAGAAGCCCGAGCTGTCCACCACCGCCATCATCCTCATCGCCATCCCCGAGACGATGGTCATCCTCGGCTTCGTGGTGGCGGTGATGATCCTCCTGCGCAGCGGCGGCGGCGCGGGCTGAGGGCGGCATGGCGCTCGAGGACCTCATCGCCCGGCTCGAGCAGGACGCCGACGCGCGCGTACAGGCGATTCGCCGGAAGGCGGACGAGGAGGTGCGCGCGCTGGAGGCGGCGGAGGCCCGCGCGGCGGCGGAGACGGCCGAGCAGCACCTCGCGAAGCGGCGGCAGGCGCTGCAGGCGTCACTGCGCCTGGAGCTGGCGCGCGCCAGGGCGCAGGCGCGGGCCGAGGAGCTCGCGGCGCGACGGAAGGTGCTCGAGCGCGTGATGCAGCGCGCCGAGGCGTTGGTGCCCGAGGTGGCCGCGTCGAAGGCCTTCCGCGAAGCGCTGCCGGGGCACCTCACCGAAGCGCTCTCCTACCTCGAGGCGCTGCGGCCCGTGGTGCGCTGCCGGCCCGAGCTGCTCTCGGTGCTGGAGCCGGTGGTGGCGGGCCGCGAAGACGTGAAGTTGATCGCCGACGAGGGCGCGGACTTCGGTCTCGTGGCGGAGGCAGCGGACGGCTCGGTGTCGGTGGACAGCACGCTCAAGGCCCGGCTGCGGCGGCTGGAGGCGCGCCTCGCCGTCGAGTTGTCGGGCGAGCTGGCCTCGTCGAACGGCGGAGGTGTGTCGTGAGGTCGGTCGCTCTTCGTCGCCCGGCGCCAGCCGGCTTCGTCAGCGGCGGCGACCGAGCGTTTTCGCGCACCCGCGTGGGGACGTGGGCTTCCTGCCGGCAGAGAGCTCCTGCCGGCCACGTGCCGGGAGGTGCGCCGTGACGGCCGAGCTCGCTCTCGTCTCGCGCTCCCGGGGGCTGGCCACCCACCTGCTGGGCCGCGAGGCCCTGGAGTCGCTGGCGGACGCGCCCGACTTCCCGGCCTTCTGTCGGAGCTTCGCGAAGAGTGGCCGCTTCGAGCCGCTGGGTGACGCGCCCGACATCGGCGCGGTCGAGCAGTCGGTGCGCCGCACCGCCGCGAGGCACCTGCGCACGCTGAGCCGTTGGCAGGAAGCGAGCCCGGGCGTCCTCGACGTCTTCTTCGCCGAGCAGGAGAGACGTGCGCTGCGGGCCTTCCTCCGCGGCGCGCTGCAGGGCGCTCCGGCCGAGGCGCGGCTGGCCGGGCTGCTGCCCACGCCGGGGCTGCCGGAACGGGCGCTGGCCCAGTTGGCGCGCCAGCCCACCCCGAAGGACGTCGTGCTGCAGTTGGTGCTGCTGGGCCACCCCGCCGCTTCGCGCCTGCTGCCCCTGGTGGCTCGCGCCCAGCCGGAGTTGTTCGCGCTCGAAGTGGCGCTCCTGCAGGGCCTCGCAGAGCGCGCGGGGCGGGCGGCGCGCAAGGTGGATCCGGTGCTGGAGGAGTTCGTCTGCGCGCGGGTGGACCTCGGCAACGCGCAGAACGCGCTGCTCCTCGGCGGTGGCCCGCGCGACGTGGAGCCGGAGAAGTGTTTCGTCGAGGGCGGCCGCTGGCTCTCGAAGCACGCCTTCCTCGACATCGCCCGCGCGCCCGCTCGCCCCGCGGCGCTGGAGGCGTGTCGCCGCGCGTTCATGCACACGCCGCTGTCCGACGCCTTCCCGATGGGCGTGGACGACGCGGCGCGGGTGGAGCGCAACGCCCTGGCGCAGACGTTGGCGCGCCTGGGCGTGATGATGCGCGTGGAGCCGCTGGGGAGCGCGGCGTTGCTCCGCTTCCTCCTCGAGCTCGAAGCCCAGAGCCGCGACGTGCGCACGCTGGCCTGGGGCGTCCTCCTCAACGCGCCGCCGGCGCTGCGCCGGCAGGACCTGGTGACGCCATGGAGCTGAGCGTGCGCGTCCTCTGCCGGCCACACCTGGCCCGCGGCTTCGAGCTGGCGGGGCTCCAGGCGACCCGCGCTTCGGACGCCGTGGCGGCGGCGGTCGCGTTGCGCCGGCTGGCGAGCGACGCGGAGGTCGGCGTGGTGCTGGTGGACGACGGGCTGTACGCGCAGCTGTCGAGCGAGCTCAAGGGGCGGCTCGATCGCCAGGCGCTGCCCATCATCGCCCCGGTGCCGTCTCCGTCGTGGGACGAGAAGGGCGAGGCCGAGGCGTACGTGCTGGAGATTCTCAGGCAGGCCATCGGCTACCGGGTGAGGCCGCGATGACGACGGGCAAGCTGACACGCGTGGTGGGTGCGCTGGCCGAGGCCACGGGCCTGCGCGACGCGGCGCTCAACGAGCTGGTGCACGTGGGCGAGAAGGGCCTGTTGGCCGAGGTGCTGCGCGTCACGGGCGAGAAGGCCACGCTGCAGGTCTTCGAGGAGACGACGGGCGTGCGCGTGGAGGAGCCGGTGCAGCGCGATGGGCTCCCGCTCGCGGTGGAGCTCGGACCCGGGTTGCTGGGCACCGTCATCGACGGCATCGGCCGGCCGCTGGCCCGCCTCGCGGAGTTGACGGGCGACTTCATTCAGCCCGGCGCGGCGGCCACCACGCTCGATCGCCAGAAGACGTGGCGCTTCGTGCCGGCGTGCAGCCTGGGTGACGCGGTCGCGCCCGGAGACGTGCTGGGCACGGTGGAGGAGCGGGGCGGCTTCGCCCTCAAGGTGCTGGCGCCTCCCGGCCGCGCGGGACGGGTGACGGCCCTGCACCCGG
Organism: Myxococcota bacterium; assembly: GCA_040752975.1. Lineage (GTDB taxonomy): Bacteria > Myxococcota > Myxococcia > Myxococcales > Myxococcaceae > JADLDB01. The sequence goes on along the minus strand of JBFMHF010000023.1, from coordinate 29,161 downwards.
GCGAACGGACCGTCGAGGCGCCGGTGGTGGAGCTCGACGACGGCGGCCCGCCGGTGACGCTCTTGACACGGTGGCCGGTGCGGCGGCCAAGGCCCGCGGGAGAGCGCCTCGAGGCTGACCGGCCCTTCCTCACCGGGCAGCGCGTCTTCGACTTCCTCTTCCCGGTGGCCGAGGGCGGGACGGTGGCGGTGCCGGGCGGCTTCGGCACGGGGAAGACGGTCATCGAGCAGTCGCTGGCCAAGTACGGCGAGGCCGACGTCGTGGTGTACATCGGGTGCGGCGAGCGCGGGAACGAGATGGCGGAGGTGCTGCACGAGTTCTCGCGGCTGGTCGATCCCCGCAGCGGCCGGAAGGTGATGGATCGCACCGTGCTGGTGGTGAACACCAGCAACATGCCGGTGGCGGCGCGCGAGTCGTCCGTCTACCTGGGCCTCACCGTCGCCGAGTACTTCCGCGACATGGGCTATCGCGCGGCGGTGATGGCGGACAGCCTGTCGCGCTGGGCCGAGGCCTTGAGGGAGATCGGCTCGCGCCTGCAGGAGATGCCCGGCGAGGAGGGCTACCCCACGACGCTGGCCAGCCGCGCGGCGAAGCTGCACGAGCGCGCGGGGCGGGTGAAGTGCCTGGGTCGCCCGGCGCGGGAAGGGAGTGTGACGCTCATCAGCGCCGTGTCTCCGCCCGGCGGCGACTTCAGCGAGCCGGTGACGCAGGCCTGCTTGCGGGTGACGGGCGCGCTGTGGGCCCTGGATCCAGCGCTGGCGCACCAGCGGCAGTTCCCCGCGGTGGACTGGGAGACCAGCTACAGCCTCCACGCCGAGGCGATGGACCGCTTCTTCGACGCGCAGGTGGACGAGGGCTGGTCGAAGACGCGCGCGCGGGTGCTGGAGCTGTTGCAGCGCGACTCGGCCTTGCGAGAGGTGGCGTCGGTGGTGGGGCCGGAGGCCCTCGAGGACAAGGACCGGCTGCTGCTGGCTGCGGCGTCGGCGGTGCGGGAATTCGTGCTGGGGCAGAGCGCCTTCGACGAGAACGACGCGTACTCGCCGCCGGAGAAGACGTACGCGTTGGCGACGGCAGCGCTCGACCTGTTCGACGCCGGCCAGGCGGCGCTGGCAGCAGGGCACACATTCTCCGAGCTGTCCCTGGGCGACGTTCGCCGCGCGCTCGCCCAGCTGCGTGACGCCCCGGCGGCTCGAGTCCCGCAGCGCGTCGCGGCGGTGAAGACCGCGCTGGGCAACCTCGCCCCGGGCCGGAAGGGGGCCTCGTCATGACGCTCGCGCGCACGTACCGGGGCGCTCGCGCCGCCGCGGGTCCACTCCTCTATCTCTCCGGGGCGCAGCGCGTCGCGCTGGGCGAGTGGGTGACGGTGCACGCGCCGAAGCAGGAGCCGGTGCGCGGGCAGGTCATCGACGCCGGCCGCGACGTGACGGTGGTGCAGGTGCTGGAAGACACGCTGGGCCTCGCGCCCGCGGCGTCGGACGTGACGCTCACCGGAGAGCTGGCGTCCGCGGTCGTCGGCAAGGACCTTCTCGGTCGCGCGTTGTCGGGCGTCGGCGACCCGAAGGACGGTCAGCCGCGGCCCATCGGCGAGGCGCTCAAGCCCCTGTGGGGCGCGCCCATCAACCCGACGCGCCGGCTTCCTCCGCGCGACTTCATCGAGACGGGCATCTCCGCCATCGACGGGATGAACACGCTGGTGCGCGGGCAGAAGCTGCCCGTCTTCTCGGGCCCCGGGCTGCCCGCGCTCGAATTGGCCGCCACCATCGTGGAGAACGCGCGCGCGCCGCACGGCGAGCCCTTCGCAGTCATCTTCGTCGCCATCGGCATCACCGAGCGCGAGACGCGCACCTTCCTGTCCCGCTTCCGCGAGTCCGGCGCGCTCGAGCGCAGCGTGCTGTACTTGAACCAGGCGCAGGATCCGACCATCGAGCGCCTCCTCGCTCCTCGCGCCGCGCTGGCCCAGGCCGAGCACCTCGCCTTCGTGCACGGGCTGCAGGTGCTGGTGGTGCTGGCGGACATCACCCACTACTGCGAGGCGCTGCGGGAGGTGGCGGCGGCGCGCGAAGAGGTGCCCGGGCGGCGCGGCTACCCCGGCTACATGTACACGGACCTCGCGTCACTCTTCGAGCGCGCGGGCGTGGTGGAAGGCAAGGCCGGCAGCGTGACGCAGCTGCCCATCCTCACCATGCCGGACGACGACATCACTCATCCCATCCCCGATCTCACCGGCTACATCACCGAGGGCCAGGTGGTGTTGTCCCGCGAGCTGCACCGGCGCGGCGTCTTTCCTCCGGTGGACGTGCTGCCGTCGCTGTCGCGGCTGATGAACGCGGGCATCGGCAAGGCGCACACCGTGCCGGAGCACCGCAAATGGGCCGATCAGCTCTACGCGGTGTACGCGAAGGGCCGCGAGGCGCGGATGATGGTGGCCATTGTCGGAGAGGCGGGCCTGGCGCCGGCCGATCGCCGCGCGCTCCAGTTCGCCGAAGGCTTCGAGCGCGAGCTGGTGGGGCAGGGCGCGGCGCGACGCACCATCGGGGAAACCATCGAGGTCGGCTGGCGGTTGCTCGACGCGCTGCCGCGGGAAGATCTCCTCAAGCTGTCCGACGAGCTGTTGGCCACGCGCGGAAAGCAGCGCGACGCGGCGAAGGCGAAGGCGGTGACGCCATGACCACCGGCGGCCGGGCGAGCGCCACCCGCAGCACGTTGGTGCGCTTCCGGCGCCGGCTGGAGCAGGTGCGCAAGGGCGCGGCGCTGCTCAAGCGCAAGCGCGAGTCGCTGGTGGAAGAGCTGTTCAAGCGGGCGCGGCCGGCGGTGACGACGAGGGAAGCCATCGAGCAGAAGGCGCGGGCGGCGTGGCGCTCCTACTGGGCGGCGCTCTCGGAGCACGGGGCCGACGCGCTGACGCCGCAGGGCTGGCCGACCCGGCAGGTGACGGTGGACCTCGAGCCCTTCGAGCTGTGGGGCCTCAAGGCGGTGGCGCTCTCGAAGAAGCCGCAGGTGGTGCGCAGCATCGCGGCGCGGGGCGTGCTGCCGGGCAGCGATGGCGCGGCGGCGCAGGTGGCGGCGCACGACTTCGAGGCGCTGGTGGAGGCGCTCCTGGATGCGGCCCCGCAGGAGCACGTGATGCGGCGGCTGGGCCAGGCCCTCGCACGCACCACCCGGCTCGTCAACACGCTGGAGCAGCGCGTGGCGGTGAAGCTGGCGAAGGACCTCTCCACCATCCGCCGCACGCTGGAGGAGCGTGAGCGCGAAGAGCACCTTCGCTTGAAGCGCCTCATCGCGCGGCGCACGCGCGAGGCGGCCATCAGCGGTTGAGAATGGAGAAGACCGCCTGGCCCACGCCGAAGCCCACCACGCCCAGCAGCCCTGCCCTCAGTCCGTTCAGCCGTCGGGCGGGGCCGTGGCTGGCATCACGACATCAGGCCGCTCATGTTCGAATGCGTGTGGATCCCCACGCCCACCGAGCAGCACGCCGAGGTGATGGATCGCCTGCTGTCGGCGTCGACGGCAGGCGCCAACCTCGTCCCCGATGCCCACCTCGCGGCGCTGGCGCTCGAGCACGGCCTCACGCTCATCACCAGCGACCCCGGCTTCGCACGCTTCAGGGGGCTGGCGTGGAAGCAGCCGCTGGCGTGAGCGTCAGAGCGCGTCCTTCTCGTCGGCGAAGTAGTCCACCTGGTCCTTCGCGCGGAACATGAGGCGCTTCTTGTGCGCGGGCATCGACGCGGCCACCTTTCCCGAGTCGGGGTACTCCACCACGTCGACGCCCTTCGTCGCGGCCATGCCCACGTAGACGAGCGGCTCGGTGCCGTCGTTGATCAACTGGTGCGCGGTGCCCCCCGCGGGGAACGAGACGTAGTCACCCGGCCCGATGGGCGTGAGGCCTTCTTCGCTGCGCACCTGGCCCTTGCCGCTCACCACGAACAGCGCTTCTTCGGTGACGAGGTGCCGGTGAAAGGGGAACGACTTCTTCCCCGGGGGCAGCTCCCACAGCCCACACGTCAACGCGTCGCCCCCCAGCGCCTTGCGCCGTTGGAAGAATGCGCCCTGCTTGATCGAGTCGGTCCACTCCACTTCCCTCGTGCGAACGACCTTCATGTGCATGCCTCCCAGGTCAGCGCCCGTGGAACACCGGCGCCCGTTTCTCTCCCGCCGCGGCGAGCCCTTCGCCGAGGTCCGCGCTGGCATAACTCTCGGCCTGCGCGCGCGCCTCGAAGTCGAGCGCCCGGCTCAGCGCCTCCCGGTCCACGCCCAGCGCCCGCGTCAGCGCCTTGACCGCCAACGGTGCATTCGCGGCCACCGCGGAGGCCAGCGCGGTGGCGCGCGACAGCACCTGTTCTCTGGGCACGGCCTCGAGCGCCAGCCCCATCGCCGCGGCCTCTTTTCCGTCGAAGCGCCGCCCGGTGAGGAGCAGCTCCGCCGCCCGCTGCGGGCCCACCTTCCTCGGCAACAGGTACGTCGCGCCCATGCCCGGGTGCAGGCCGAGCTGCACGAAGTTGAGCGCCAGCTTCGAGTCCTCTCCGACGATGACGAGGTCGCACGCCAGCGCCACGCACAGCCCCGCGCCGATGGCTGGCCCTTCCACTGCGGCGATGGTGGGTACGCCCACGTCGAGGATGGACAGGTACCGCCCATAGAAGGACAGCATGAACTGCCGCGCTTCCTCGAAGGACGCCTGGCGCTGCCTCTCCAACATGCCGAGGTCGCCCCCAGCGGAGAAGGCCCCGCCCGCCCCCGTCAGCACCACCGCGCGGATGTCGGACCTCGACTGCACTTCGCGCACCCGCGCCCCCAGCGCGTCTCCCAATTCCGGGCTCATCGCATTTTTCCGCGCGGCGTCATCCAGGGTGAGGCGGGCGACGCTGTGCTCGACGGACAGGTGGACGTGGGCAGGCATTCGGTCGGTCCTTCGTGGCAGGCTTGGGGAACGTGGCTTTCAGAAAGCTGCCGGCCGGGCGCTTTGTGCCACAATGGACGCTCGCATGCTCCGCTCCCGTGTCCTTCCCTTCTTCGGCGTCGCCGCGCTCGCCCTGACTGCTTCCGGTTGCGGCTGCGGCCGCGGCCCCGCGTTGATGAAGACGGCGTCGTCCCTCTCACTGCCGCTGGAGGTGCTCGACTTCGGGCCCGTGGTGGAGGGCACCTCGAAGCAGGCGAAGTTTCAGATTGAGAACACGGGGCGCTCGTCGGTGGGCGTCTCGGCGGCCCTCAAGGAAGGCACGTCGGGTGAATTCGAGCTCGGCCCCGTGACGCCGACGGTGGAAGGGCTGGGCTTCATCGAGGTCGCCGTCACCTTCACGCCCGTCGGCCCGGGAGAAGACGAGGGCTTCGTGGAGATTCAATCGGCGCAGCCCGACACGCTGCCGCTGACGCTGCGGCTGCACGGCGGGCCCATCGCGCCGGCCATCGCGTTCGAGCCCGACCCGGTGGACTTCAACCCGTCCACCATGTTGAACGAGACGAAGACGGCGCGGGTGAAGTCGGTGGGCACGTCGGCGCTCAACGTGCGCGCCATCGGCGTGGCGGGCAACGGCAACCCGGACTTCTCGGTGGTACCTCCCACGGTCCCGGCGCGTCTGCTGCCGGGGGAGAGCCTCAACGTGGTGGTCGAGTACGCCCGCAGCGCCCGCAACACGGAAGGGCGTGGAAGTCCTCTCCGACGCGGTGGATGCCGGCACCGCCTGGCTGCGCCTCATTCCGGATCCACCGCAGCAGTGCGCGGACGGCGTCGACAACGACATGGACGGCGTCACCGACTTCCCCAACGACACCGGCTGCCAGAACGCGGACGACGACGACGAGTACAACCCGACCGTCTGCATCAACGGCGCGATGCGCACCTGCGGCGGAAACGACGCGGGCACCTGCATCCCCGGCACGCAGACGTGCATGAACGGCGTGTGGGGCATGTGCAGCGGCATGGGCATGGTCAACCCCGAGACCTGCAACAACATGGACGACGACTGCGACGGCACCATCGACGATGGGGTCGATCGCACCTGCTACTCCGCTGACGCGGGCACCGCGGGCATCGGCGCCTGCCGCACCGGCCTCGAGACGTGCGTGAATGGCGTGTGGCCCGGCACCTGCGTGGGGCAGGTGACGCCGGTGGCGGAGACCTGCAACAACGTCGACGACAACTGCGACGGCCTCATCGACAACGGCGTGACGCGCACCTGCTACACCGGGCCTGCGGGGACTTTGAACGTCGGCAACTGCCGCGCCGGTAACGAGTCGTGCACCGGGGGCGCGTGGTCCGGGACGTGCGCGGGCCAGACGGTTCCGCAGGGGAGTGAGATCTGCGGCAACGGGCTGGACGAGACGTGCAACGGCATCGCCGACGAGGGCTGCCCCGACGCGGGCATGCCGTGCAACCCCAACGGCCTGTTCACCATCGACGGCGGGATGCGGCTCACCTATTCGTGCTGCGACTTCGGCATCGGCCCGCTGGTGGACATCGACATCAACCAGTTCAGCATCCAGAACAACGGCACGCAGGTGGTGCCCTCGCCCAACCAGCCCGGCAACACCATGACGCCGATGGCGGCCATCACCTGCCCCACGCCGGGCTTCATCGCGCGCCGCGTGCTCTCCGGTACGTGCACCGAGACGTACCAGCTGACCGGCACCTGGACGAGCAACAACACCTTCCAGGGCACCTACACGGCCACCTTCACCGGCTCGGACTGCACGGGCTCGTTCTGTGCGAGCGACCCCTGCATGAACCAGTCGTGGACCTTCTCGGCCGGACGCTGACGTCACTGCCCCTTCCCCGCCGCGACGCAGAGCGCTAAGCCCTCACCTCCGCGGCAAAGGGGCAGTGGAAGGACTCGGTCGCCATGCACTTTCGTCTCCTGGTGGCGTCGCTCGCCATCGGCTTCATCGCCGGCTGCAACTGCGGCGGCTCCTCGGCTGATCCCTGCTTCGGCGTGAAGTGCGGCCCGGGCCTCGTCTGCGACTCCGACACGGGCAAGTGCGTCCTCGACGGAGCCGGCGGTGGAACGGGCGGCGCGACCGGCGGCGGCAACGTCGGAGGTGGAGGCGGCAACGTCGGAGGTGGAGGCGGAGGAGGCGGCGGCGCGACAGGCGGCGGCAACGGCAACGCGTGCAACCCGCCGTGCAGCGGCTCGACGCCGGTGTGTGACGAGGCGAACAACCGCTGCGTCATCTGCACCACCACCACCGGCTGCTCGGGGCTCACGCCCATTTGCTTCACCGACGCCAACGCGGGCCTCGGCCGGTGCATGACGTGCATCGCCGGGCAGGGCTGCAGCGGCTCCACGCCCTTCTGCGACGTCACCGCTCCGCCGTCGGGCGTCTGCTACCAGTGCGACTTCAATTCTCACTGCGCCGCGGGCCAGGCGTGTGACACCACCACCCGCACCTGCGTCACCGACGACGGCGGCTTCGGCGGAGGCAGCGGCGGCGGCTCGGGCGGCGGCTCGGGCGGCGGAGGAGGCGGCCCCATCACCGTGGTCTGGGGCGACGCCGGCACCGTGGCTCCGTGCCTCGGACGGGACGCGGGCGCGCCGACGTGCGGCCCCGGCAACCCCTGCGAGAAGGGCTTCGAGTGCATCGCCGGGCGGTGCATCCTCAATGGCAGCAACGGGCGCGTGCAGGTGACGCTGCGCTGGGCCCAGCCGGAGGATCTCGATCTCTACGTGGTGGAGCCGCTCCCCGACGGCGGGTCCTGCGAGATCTTCTACGGCGCGCCCAACGTCGACGCGTCCGTGCCCATCCCCATCCCCATCCCCATCCCCAACTTCAACTGCGGGGCGAAGGGCTGGTTGGACCTCGACTCCAACGCGGCGTGCCGCATCGACAACATCGACGTGGAGAACATCATCTACCCGCCCGGCCAGCCGGTGACGCCCGGCCACTACACGGTGCGCGCCAACTACTACCAGAACTGCAACTCCCCACCGTCGGTGCCCTACGAGGTGGAGGTGCGCGCCGCGGGGCAGACGCGCTTCTTCTGCGGCTCGTTTGTCCCCAGTCAAGCCAACGGCGGCTCGCGCGGCGCGGGAACGGTCGTCACGACGTTCGACATCCGCTAATCAACGTCCGCCATGCCTGACTTCGCTCGCCTCATCCGCGCGGTGCCCGACTTCCCCAAGCCGGGCATCCTCTTTCGGGACATCACCCCGGCGCTGGAAGATCCCCACGCCTTCCGGGAGATGATCGACCTCTTCGCCGAGCGCTACGCGGGCAGGGGCGTCACCAAGGTGGCGGGCATCGAGAGCCGCGGCTTCATCCTCGCCTCGGCGCTGGCCTACGCGCTGTCGGCGGGCCTCGTCATTCTGCGCAAGCCGGGGAAGCTGCCGCGGAAGACGGTGAGCGCCAGCTATGCGCTGGAGTACGGCGAGTCGACGCTGCACCTCCACACCGACGCCATCCACCCGCAGGACACCGTCATCATCCTCGACGACCTGGTGGCGACGGGCGGTACGCTGGCCGCGGCGGTGAAGCTGGTGCAGGGCACGCGCGCCACGCTGCTGGAGACGGCGGCCATCATCGAGCTCGAGGCGCTCGCTGGCCGCAAGGCGCTTCCCGCGGGCGTGGGGCTCCACACGCTGCTTAAGTACTGACATGCAGACCATCGGCGTCATCGGCGGCAGCGGCTTCTACGAGCTGGACGGGCTGACCGGCGTGCAGGAAGTCGCGGTGGACACGCCGTTCGGCGCGCCGTCCGACACCTTCCGCGTGGGCACGCTGGGCGATCGCCGCCTCGTCTTCCTCGCGCGGCACGGGCGGGGGCACCGCTTCTCCCCGTCGGAAATCAACTACCGCGCCAACGTGTGGGGAATGAAGCAGCTGGGCGTTGAATGGCTCTTGTCCGTGTCGGCCGTCGGCAGCCTCCGCGAGGACATCCAGCCCGGGCACCTCGTCGTCATCGACCAGTCCATCGACCGCACGCTGACGCGCGCGCGCACCTTCTTCGAGGGCGGCGTGGTGGCGCACGTGTCGATGGCCGAGCCGGTGTGCAAGCACCTGGCGAAGCACCTGGCGGACGCGGCCTCGACGGTGGGCGCGACGGTGCACCGCGGGGGCACCTACGTGTGCATCGAAGGCCCGCAGTTTTCCACGCGCGCGGAGTCGCACCTCTACCGCTCGTGGAACGCCGACGTCATCGGCATGACGCACCTGCCGGAAGCGCGCCTCGCCCGGGAAGCGCAGCTCTGTTACGCGACGCTGGCCCTGTCCACCGACTACGACTGCTGGCACACGTCCGAGGAGGCGGTGACGGTGGAGATGGTGGTGAAGGTGATGAAGCAGAACGTGGCCAACGCGCAGAAGGCGGTGCGCGAATTGGCGCTCAACGTGCCGCTCGAGAGGACCTGCGGCTGCCCCACGGCGCTCAAGGGCGCGGTGATGAGCGACGAGAAGGCGATGCCGGCCGAGACGAAGCGGCGGGTCGCGCTGCTGCTGGGCAGCTGACCGCTGGAGGCGCTCGCTCAGGGGGCGCAGATGGGCGTGAACCCATCGCAGAACGGGCCGTCGAAGGCCCCGGAGAGCCTCCCGCCAACGTCGAGCTCGATGGTGAAGGTGCCGATGACGCCGGCAACCCACGAGTCCACCTGTCGTCATCGCCTTGCGCATGGTGGATGGGTGGCCGGCCGCGGCGCGACTTCTTGAGGCCCCAAAAGCCGAAGGCCCGGCCCCTCGTGAAGAGGGAACCGGGCCCGCGGTGAAGCGTCAACGGAATGGAATCAGACCGGGCGAACGTTCGCCGCCTGCAGGCCCTTGGGGCCACGGTTGACATCGAACTCCACCTTCTGACCCTCGGCGAGGGTGCGGAATCCGTCAGCCTGGATGGCCGTGTGGTGGCAGAAAACGTCCTCGCCCCCGCCGTCCTGGCTGATGAAACCGAAACCCTTCGCGTCGTTGAACCACTTCACAGTACCCAGCGCCATGTTCGTTCTTTGCTTTCGAAAGACGGGCCCCTTCTGGAGCCCGGCCCCCCGGGAAAAGTCCGAGGGGGCGAGCCGTGTACACGGATTCCGCCGGAAGCAACAGGGGGGCAGGTCGATTCGGCGCTGAGCGACTCATGGCGGGCAGACGATCGCCCCGATGCCGACGGGGCAGAACGCCGCCTCGAACTCGCCCGAGAAGCTCCCTCCGTCCGGGAGCTGGACGTCGAAGGTCCCCGTCGCGGCGACAGTGGTGGAGGTCACCACGACGTGGCCGTGGGCCTGCCCGAGCTCGTCGAGGGCTACCTTGGTCCCGTAGCCGGTCCGGTACGTCTCGGCCCCGCCGTCGCAGGCGTTCGGGCGCAGGCCGAACAGCTCGGCGGTCGCGGGGTAATCTCCCGTCACTGGCGCTCCTGCGTCGAGCGGCGTCACCACGTTGATCTACAGCGCGCGCGCCCCGGGCTCCCAGGGCAGTCCGGCGGTGTTGAAGATCGGGTCCCGCGCAGTCGGGTTGCACGTCTGAGCTGATTCGCTGATCAGGATCGACAGGTGGTGGCCCTGATCTTCCGCCGCGCAGTTGGGCCCGCACGTCCACTTGTACGCCGACGCGGAGCGCGCGACGAGCTCGGTCCCGTTGATGATCCCACTGACGGAGTTCTTGCCCGGCGCCGCGTCACCGCCCGGGCACGCGGACGCCAGAGGCAGGAGCAGTCCCGCGGCCAGCGCCTTCAGTCGAAGTCCCATGCTGGTGGGTGCCGGGAGCCGCGCACGCTTATGGAGGCGGCGGCGCAGAACTCGAGCGGCCGCTCCCTGGAGGCGCCCGCTCAGGGGAGGCAGATGGGGTAAGCCCCGCGCACACCTGGAAATCCGCCACCGAGCTGTACATGCGCCGCGGGGCACTCCACCGCGCAACTCTTCACCAACAAGGGCTCCAGCGCCCAGCGCGCCTGGCATGGAGCTCGCCCTCACATCGACGACGCGAGCACGTGACCCGGTGTCCGCGCGGCGCCGCTTGAAGCCGCTCGCGTCGAGCCCGGACAGCTCCCGCGCGGTGGGCGCTTCGAAGCCGATGAGGAGCTGCCGGCAGTTCGCCTCGGCCAGGAGGTCGAGCAGCCGTGGATCGTCAGCCACCGACACGTCCGTCTCGGTGAACCAGGGCACGCCGGAGCGGCCCAGCACCTCGACGAGCTGGCGGCTCCACTTCTTGTCCACGAAGGTGTTGTCGTCGGCGAGCTCGAGGAAGGGCGTGGGCCACAGGCGCGTGATGGCGGCGAGCTCACGCTCGACGTTGGCGATCGGCTTGCGCTTGTAGCCACCGAAGATGCGCGACGCGGCGCAGAACTCGCAGTGCAGCGGACAGCCTCGCGCCGTCTGGAGCGAGAGCCGGTTGTAGCGCGAGAGCTCGAGCAGCTCGTAGCGGGGCACGGGCGCACGGTCGAGGCCCCAGGCGTGGAAAGACGCCGGGCCGTAGCGTTTCGCCAGCGCGCCGCGCTCGTGGAGGCAACCTTCGTTCCGGCGGACCCGCTCGGAGCAAACCCGCGTTAGACCTTCGAGCTCTGCGCGGGCTTTCGCGCAACGACGCCGGCCGTCGAGCCGCGCGACGTGCACGGCCCCACTCGTTGTGCAGCGCCCGACACGTCACCTCGACGAGACACATGAGGGCGGCCGCGGGGACTGTGGCCTCGTCCTGACGCGGCCCGCTCCTCGCCGGCTCTGGGCGTCTCACGGCCTCAGCCAGGAAAGAAAGGTCCGGTCGCTTCGGCGTCGGCCCTCTCGCCGGTCAGCGGGAGATGACCTGAAAGTCCGCGACCGAGCCGTAGGTGCCGTAGCGCTCCTTGTTGGTGAAGAGTCGCGCGGTGTAGCGCCCGGCCGCGGGGAGCTGGCACTCGAGCCGCACCTTCGCCTCGTCGCTCACGCCGCACTGCAGCTGCGCGCCGCCTGCCTCCGGGCTGACGGCCAGCATCACGTTGATGTGGCGCGGGTTCTCCAGCGTCACCGCCAGCACATCGCGCACGTCCACCGCGCCCGCCTGCGGCTCCACCAGCACCAGGCCCTGTCGCGCCAGGCCCGGCCGCCCCGGAGGCTGCCTCAGGAAGTCCACGCGCGAGAGCGGCGCGGGCAACAACTGGAAGCGCTCGTCGTCAGGGAAGTGGTCCATCGCGGCCAGCTTCGGCGGGATGAAGAGGTAGTCGGACTGGTACCTGTCGCTCTTTCCGTTGACGACGGGGTCGTCCCACGTCGCGTCCAGCAGGTACCAGGCGCCGTGGATCTCCACCGCGTTCCACGCGTGTCCCACGGGCGCCAGCTGTCCGTTGGGTTCCCGCACCTCCCCGGTGACGTAGACGATGCGATCGCCAGAGAAGCGCCCCAGCTCCACCATCAGCCGCGCGTAGCCCTCACACACGCCGGTGCGCGACTGGAACACCGTCTCCGCGTCCTGCGGCTTGCGTGGCCCGCGCACCGACGCCTCGTCATACGTCAGCCGCGTCACCACCCAGTCGTGGAGCGCCTTCACGCGGTCGAAGGGGTCGTCCGTGTGCGAGCGCAGGTACCGCGCCACCGCTTCGATGCTGCGCTCGTCCGACGCCGTCATCCCCGCCACCGCCGGGTGCACCGTGTCGGCCTGAGGCCAGGTGGTGGAGCCGACGCGCCAGAGTTCCTCGGCGGGGGGAGGAGGAGGCTGCTGCTGCTGCTGCTGCTGCTGCTGCTGCACGTCGCCCTCGGGGTGGACGACGAAGACGAAGTCGCCCGTTTCGCCGGCGTCCGCCTCCAGCGACGTCACCGTCGTGCCTGCGTCGGCTCCGGCTTCCAGAGGCGAAGGCGCGAGGTCGGCGCGGGGCCCGCTGCCGGCGTCCTCGGGCGTCCTCCACCGCTTCCACGCGTCGCCCGTCGGCGCTTCGCTGGAGGTGGGCGCCACCGCGTCGGCGATGGGCGTGTCGGCCGCCGTCTTGTACGGGTTGGGGTTGGCCCACTCGTGCAGCCACTCGAGGCCTGAGGCGACGGAGGCCAGCACCTTCCTCGTGTCGCGCGCGGCCGGTGTGTCGGCGTCGCCCAGAAACCAGTCGCCCCGCGTGGCGAGGGCGGTGAAGGCCACCTTCGGGAAGGTGAAGAGGAGCGCGGCGATGAAGAGGAGGTTGAGGGACAGCGTGCGCAGCACCACGCGGTCCACCCACGTCAGCCTCCGCGGTTTCGGCGGCGTGAGGCGCGTGAGGCGCTCCTGCTTCTTCTTCCACGCGGCGCCCGCGCGCGCCTCCCACCACACCGGCAACACGGGGAAGAGCAGCACCCCGCCGGTGAGCGCCAGCCAGCGCGGCCCGCCCGCCAGCGCCACCAGGGACGACGCGAGCCACACGCCCAGCAGCGGCAGCGCCACCACGAAGGCGAACCAGAGGAAGCCCAGGAAGTGGCTCAGCAGCTTTCCGAGTGCGCGCACGGTCGTGACGTGTGAAACCACGGACGCCGGGCCGTCCGATTGCGTTCCCCCGGCGCGCACATGCTGGCCGTTTGGACGGCCGGCGGCTAGAAGAACGGCCTCATGGTTCGCCTGCTCCTCGTCGCGTCCGCTGTCCTGGCCCTCGGTGGGTGCGCGCTGCGCCCGCGCTACGCCGACTTCGTCTCTCCGTCCACGAAGGGCGAGAAGGTCACCTTCCTCCTCGCCGAGAAGGGCACTGGCCGCCCGCTGCCCAACGTCCAGGTGGAGATGAGCGAGCTGAAAAATCGCGTGCGCGTCACCACCGCCGCGGACGGCACCTTCAGCCTCCCCGTGGATGCCGTGTACGTGAAGGAGAACCCCGTCATCGTCGTCGCCGTGCCCCGCGGCGTGTCGGGCTACGACTTGACGGTGGTGACGGCCGCGCCCCCGCCGGCCGTTGCTCCTCCCGCGCCCGAGCTGCCCCCGGCTCCCGCCCCGGCCGCGCCGGAGCCGTCGCCGTCTGGGGCGCCTGCGCCGGCGCCCGTCTCACCCCCCGCGAATGGATGAGCCTGCCTTTCGTCTGACCGCTTCACCGGAGGTCGTCATGCGTGCCCTGCTGTTGAGTCTCGTCGCCCTGGGAGCCTCGCCGGCGTTCGCCCAGGAAGTCTTCCACGGCTGGTCGAAGGACGGCACGTGGCTGGTCTTCGAGCGCCAGGAAGCGAATGACCTGGTCGAGCTCCACTTCTGCGCCACCAACCCCGAGGTGCCGCCCACCTGGCCCAAGGAGCTCAACGGCATGGACCGCGAGGAAGGCCAGCTGTCCTGCGTGCGCTTCATCGACGTCAACAAGGCGCCGTACGAGTGGAAGCAGAAGGTGCAGCTGCCCGCACCCTCGAGCCAGTCCAACGGCATCAAGGTGCACCCGGAGTTGGTGACCGACGGAGAGACGCCCGGCTTCGCGCTGGAGGGCGGTGACAAGCGGCAGGTCTGCTACGCGTCGGGCATGCGTGAGAGCAGCAAGCTGCAGAAGACGTGGTTCCACCCGTCTGGCAAGTACGCCGCCGCGCAGATCGACGGCAACTTCCACCACTGCATCATCACCTTGAAGGTGCCCAAGGTGGCGACGGGGAAGAAGAGGTAGCCGTCAGGGGCTGCGGAAGCGCTCGGCCAGCCAGTCCACGACGCGCTCCTCCACCCAGAAGCGCGGCCGCAGCACGCTGCCGGCGACGTAGCCGACGTGGCCTCCGGCGGTGGTGCGCAGCACGTGCAGCGCGTCTCGAAGGTGCGCGCCTTCCGGAAGGTTGGCGGCGGGCGCCAGCGCGTCGTCTTCCGCCGACACCAGCAGGGTGGGCACCGTCAGGCGCGTCAGCTTCGGCCCCGTCGAGCACTGCGCGTAGTAGTCCTCGGCCGACGAGAAGCCGAACAGCCGCGCCGTCACCACGTGGTCGAAGTCGCGGATGGTGCGCGTCCTCGCGATGGCGCCGGCGTCCAGCAGCGCGGGGAAGCGGCGGGCCTTCTCCAGCGCCTTCTCTTTCAGCGTGGGGAGGAAGTTGGCGAGGTAGACGCGCGCGAAGCGCTCCTGCGAGTCGAGGAAGCGAGCGCCGAAGGCGAGGTCGAAGGGCGTGCACACCGCCGCCGCCGCGAAGAGGCCCGCCTTCTCCCCGTCCTGCGCGAGGAGGTTCACCAGCACGCTGGCGCCCAGCGAGAAGCCCACCGCGGCCTTCGGGGAGGGCAGCCGCGAGAGGAGCCACCGCGCGTCGGTGGTGTCTCCGGAGGAGTACGACTTCGCCTGCACGTTGGGCGCGTCGGAGCAGCCCCGGAAGTTGAGCGCCACCGCGCCCCACCCGCGCTCGGCGAGGCAGCGCACGGTGTGCTGCACGTAGCCCGCCTGCGAGGAGGACTCGAGGCCGTGCAGCACCAGCACCGTGGGCGCGCCGGCCTGGGCTTGCAGGACGTCGACGTCCACGAAGTCCCCGTCGGGCGTGGTGAGGCGCTCCCTGCGGGTGGGCAGCGCCAGCGGCCTGCGCGCCACCTTCCCGAAGATGGTCTGCGCGTGGCCGTCGGACAGGCCAGCCGCGGGGCGGAAGTCGTCGGAGAGGAGCGGCATCGCGGGAAAAGGGAGAGCCGCCTCGAATACGTCCGAGGCGGCTCTCTTTCAAACTCGTTTGGACGTCATCGGAAGGGAAGTCGGGTGTACCGGGGCGCCATTCCGGTGCGTGTCATCAACGAGCGATGCCGGTGGCCCAGGACGTGCCGAAGACCGTGGTGAAGTAGCAGGTGCACGGATTGCCCTTCAGCTCCGGCGCCACCATCCAGCACGTGCCGACCGGGGTTTGACACACCGTCGCCAGCTGAGGTCCTGGGGTCCAGTTCGGCGATGCGGACCGGTCCAGTTCCCCTTCGTCGTCCACCACGCACCTCCCTGCCTGGCACACCCGGTCGCCGGCACAGTCCTCATCGGTGCGGCACCTCGGCTTCGCCTCTGCGGGAACCGACAGGATGCACACCGACACCAGCGCCAGCAGGCCCATCAGCTTCTTCAGAGTATTCACCATTGCGTCTCCTCTGTTAGCCACCGCGTGATTGCGGTGATGCACCCCCTCTCCGCAAGGTTCGTGCGCGGTCCAACGTGTTGGAAACACGGGGCTGTGGACGCCTGGCGGTCAGCGCCTGACCAGTGGCCTGACCATGGCCAGCTACCGTTGTGCGTGCTGGCGCGCGTCGGTTGTCCGCGCTCTCAGAGTCAACCTGAACAACAGCGCCGTCAGCTTCAGCCGACCGCGAGTGCCCTCCCCAAGCTCGAAGACCGGACAGTGACCTTCCTCGATTGCCTTGCGGAGGCCGGGGTTGGCCTGCGCGAACCGGGTCAACGCGGCGCCCTTCCCGGGCGCGACCAGAATCAGGCAGTGGTCGAGACCAAGCGCCTCTTCGACACGCGCGACCTCCCAGGCCAGGTTGTCTGAGTAGACGGAGAGGTCGAGGAGCACAAACGTCGATTCGTCGATCATCTCCTGCGCGCGTTGCCGCCAAATCCTCCCCTCTCCGGGTCCGTTGGAGAGAAGGTCGAGTTCGCTGATCACGCCGGGCCCGTGCACTTCCATCAGCCCTCGCTCAAGTGCGTCGTTGGCGATGAAGCGGGCGTTCCCGAAGGCGCTGATCGTTCGGATGAGCCAGGCGGTGGCGACGGCGGTGCGTTCTTGCTCGAAGGGGCGGAATACAGTGATGGTGATCCGGTCGAGGATTGCCCGCATGGGCTTACGGACGGTGGCGGCAAGGGCCCCCGCCCAAAACCACGCGCCGCACCCGGGGCCCGCAGTCTCTTGTGACTGGAATGGATCGACGAGGCTCCGAGCCTGAAACAGCGTGGCGGCAACGACGGTGAGCATCCCCCAGCCGACCGTCCACAGGGACACCCGGCGATCGAACTCGAAGCCGCCACCAGCCATCGACCCCACCGCGAGGACACTGGGCAAAAGAAGTACCGCCGCCGACGCCGCCGTGATGGTTGCCGCGAGTAGAACGAGTAGCACCCACGCGAGTCCCTTGAGCCCGTCGTCGAGCAGCACTGGAGGACGAGAGCCGAGGTCCTGCAGGACCATCCTGCTGAGGAAGAAGGTCCATGTTGCGAGGAAGGCGATGGTCCACACGAGCAGCGCCATCAGGGAGGGGAAGGCCCACAACACGCCGAAAACGGCGTGCCGCAAGCCGCCGCGGTATCGCTGCCACCGGCGCGCCCCGTCGTCATCCCAGAGCGGCCTGGACGGCGGCTCGTCGCCGATGAGGAGCGCGGCTTGTACCAAGGCGACGTGCGCGTACCGCTTGCGATCGCGCGCGATCACCCAGGCGCTTCCGCCCGCGAACAACGCGCCCACCAGGTCTGGAACGAAGACCAGCCTCGCCAGGAGGACGCCGTTCAGCACGACGAGGCCGACGGTCCACGCCAGGCTGAGCGCAAATGCCGCCGTGCGTCGCTGGTAGCTGAGCCACGCGGCGATTGCGCCGAGAACGGCGGCCCCGAACACGACGAGAGCGGGGGCGACATCGCCCAGGACGAGCCGGATGGCGCCCATGCCTGTTTCCCAGAAGGCGAGGACGAAGAGCAGGGTGCTCCTGCGGTTCACCCAGCGCTGGATTTGAGCCAGCTCGGCTTCGGACGAGAGGCGTGGGTCATCGAGGGGGCCCGGAGTTGCCGAGACCGTGGGTGCAGGTTCCGCCTTGCGCGCAGGGCTCACCGCAGCACCAGCCAGCCCTTGTCGATCCACCCCTCACGTGGAGACCAGCGCGCGGGGCAGTCGAACCCGCACACCGTTGTCTCTCCGACGACCGCCTGAGCTGACAACTCGAACACCGCGTCGCGCACGCTGGCGGCGTCGTCACGTCCGACCCGAAGCCGAGTCCGCGCGCCGAGGCGCAACGCACCAGCCCGGCGACCGTCGACACCTGTCAGCACGCGCACCGTCGCTGGCGACTCGACCAGCGCGTACGCCAGGCCCGCAGCGCGGAGCGCCTCGACCAGCCGCAGGGACGCCGGATCGACCAGGGCCACCACCACCACGAGGCGCTCTTGCCGAAGCGCGCCCGCATGCGCCTGAAGCTCGGCCACCAGCGGGCCCCAGTCCGCGGTGGCCGCTTCCATCCACACGCCACACACCAGCTCGCGCACGAGGCGGCCGACGGGCGCGAGGACGTGCGGCAGCGCGCGCAGTTGCGTGCGGTCCTTCTCCTTTTCGCTCTCGGGCAGCTCCGCGTACGGCACCAGCAGCGGGTGCAGTCGCAGCGCATCGTTCCGCACCGTCCCGTATTTCCAGCCCGCAAGCCGCTTCGACGCCATCCAGCGCGAGTGCTCGACGTTCGCCAGGCTTTCGAGCGTCCTGGGCTCGAAGGCCGTGACGCTGCCTTTGCCGTCGACGTTCGGCGCCAGCGCCAGGCCCGCCAGGTCCATCTTCCAGGGGACATGGTCGGCGACGTTGCGGTTGTCGTCCTGGAAGCCGGGCGCGAGGCGTTCCCAGGGCGCCGAGGCGGGACCTCCCTCGTGGCCGTGCTGGGCGAGGTACGTCTGGTGGAAGGCCCGGGCCAGGCGGTCTTCTTCGGCCGCACGGCGCTCGACATCTTCGAGGTCGTCGCGGGCGATGACGAGCCTCGTGCCCTCCACCACCGCCAGGTTCGCCCTGGGGGGCTCGTACACGACGAACAAAGGCGCCGGCACCCCGAGGTGCACCGCGGCGCGCTCCAGCACCTGTCCCATTGCTGAGCCTTCGCCCGGCCGATTCCCCACGCAGTGGATAACCGAGACCGGCGCGTCGCCGAAGAGCAGGCTCGACATCGCCCGCGTCACCGAGGCGTCGTCGGCCGCGTCGACATCGAGGCTCTGCAGTTCGACGAGTCCAGAGCCAAGGACGCGGTCGAGGACGCCCCTGGACACCCCGTGACCGCTGAAGCGGACGAGCGAGACCAAGAGCGGCGCGCGCTCGAGCTCATACCCCTGCCGTGCCAGCGCCAGCAGCACCTCGTCGGCGTCGCCTCCTTCGCCGCAGACGGCGACGTGCAGGCGGGCCGCGCCCACCGTTCGAAAACGCGACGGGCGCCCTTCGATGACGCCCCTGCGGACCTGCGACAGGCTGGTGGAGACGACGCGCACCTCGACGCCCTTCGCGCGCGCCAGCGCGTGCAACTCGCCACCATGCGCTGCGCGGAAGGTGCGGTCTTCGAGGCGCACCACGACGGACAGCGGCCTCGCGCGCTCCACGTCCAGCGCCTCGAGCGCGCCGCGCGCCAGCGAGGCGTTGAAGTCGTCGTCGTCCGACAGCGCATACAGTTCGGCTGCGCGCGCCAGCCCGAGCGAGGCCCAGAACCCGGCTTCGCCCAGCCCGTCGAAAGGTGCGACGAGCGTGTCGAGGAACTCGGTGCGCAGCGCTTCGGCCGCCTCGGGGCTCCGGGCGATCACCACGGCCCGGCCGGCACGGTTCGCAATGAAGCGCGCGCCTTCCCCGGGGCTGAGCGCGACCAGCGCGTGATCGCCGCGCACCACCGGCGAGTCGGGCCACGCCGCAGCCGCAGGCGCCACGGGGGCACGCCGCGCAGTGTCCTCGAGAATGGCACTGCCGGTGCAGGCCTGCTTCCCCAGAGTGGCTTGAAGGGCCTCGGCGAAGGCCCTGGCCGACGGGAACCGCGCTTCGGGGTCGAGCGCCATCGCCCGTGCGACCGCATCGCTCACCGCCGACGGGAGGTGCGGGGCCACGGCTCGCAGCGGCTCATGCACACCCCGCCGAACCAGGTCGAACACTGCCGCTGCGCCCGCGTCGGCTGGCACCGGGGGCCGGCCCGATAGCAAGGTGTAGAGCGTCGCCCCCAACGCGTAGACGTCGCTGCGCGGCGTGACGCTGCGAGCGTCAGTCATCTGCTCGGGAGCGGCCCAAAGCGGGGAACCCATGAACCCGGCCGTCGCCGCGCTGGCCCCGTCAGAGAAGCGCGCGATGCCGAAGTCGAGCACCTTGATGCGCCCTGCTCGCTCCCCACCCAGGCGGAACAGGTTGGCTGGCTTGAGGTCGCGGTGAACGATGCCCGCGCGATGCGCCGCGTGGACGGCGACGCAGGCTTGCGCCACATAGTCGGCCGCCTCAGCGAGCGGGAGCGGCCTGCCGTTCGCATAGCTATCGAGGTCCTGTCCCTCCAGGCACTCCATGAGAATGAACGGCCGCCCGTCGGACAGGCGGCCTGCATCGAAGGTCTCGACAATCGCCTCGCAGCCCGTTCGCGCCCTCACGCGCGCCTCGAGGACGAATCGCCGTTCCAGCGCCTGGTCGGACTTGTACTGCTGCTTGAGCACCTTGAGCGCGCACACCCGTTCCGTGGCCAGCAGGACGACGCGGTACACATCGCCCATGCCGCCGCCGCCCAGGTGCGCTTCAACACGAAACCGCCCGTCGATGACCTGGCCCGGCGCGATGGCGGACACGAAGGTCGAGGAGACGCTCATGGGGGGGCGTGAGCGTAGCCCAATGTAGTCATGGTGCGAGAGAGCGTGGTCAGCCGCTGGTCAGCTCGTTCGCCGTGACCACCGGCCACACGCAGCGACGCCGAGAAAGGCGCTTCGGCACGCCAGTCGCAACGCACACTTTCGTCGGACACCTTCCGGCTGGAGAACTAGCATGCACGTGCTCGCCCGCTTCGACATGGACGCCACCCACAGAAACACGCCTGACGCCCAACCTCGGCAAGTCCGTGTCCTGGACGCGCCGCGACCCCGCTCCGTCATCCTCTCGGGCGTCGGCGCCGACCGGCCGGCCGAGCTCGACCCCGAGCACGAGTACACGATTGGCCGCGACCCGCAGTCCGCCGACTTCGTCCTCGACCACCGCGACGTGAGCCGCGTGCACGGGCGGCTCTACTTCGACAAGGCGACGGGGGTGTGGGTCTACCGCGATCTCAACAGCACGAACGGCTCGTTCATCGGGAAGAACCGGGAACGTGTCATCGAAGCGCCGCTCGAATCGGGCGACGTCGTCTTCCTGGGCGGCGGCGCGGCGCAGCTGCGCTTTAGCCCGAACAGCACCGCGAAGCAGGGCGCGGTGAAGGGCTTCTCGTCGAAGGCCTGGGCGACGTTGCAGCGTGAGCTCGAGCTGATCGTCCGCAGCCCCGAACGCGTGATGATCTACGGGCCGCGAGGCTCGGGGAAGACGACGCTGGCCCACGAGATCCACGATCGCTCGAAGAAGAACGCGCTGGAGACGCAGGTGACCGGCGAGCTCATCTCGATGAACTGCGGCAACCTGTCGTCCGACGAGAAGTACCTGGCGTCGGAGTTCTTCGGCCACGTGAAGGGCGCCTTCACCGACGCCAGGGACAGCCGCACCGGAAAGCTCCAGGCCGCAAAGGGTGGCACGCTGCTGCTCGACGAGGTCGAGTCGCTCAACCCGCAGGCGGCGGCCTTCCTCATCTCCATCCTCGATGGGCGCGCGAACGCGGCCCCACTGGGCTCGGATCGAGTGGAGCCTCTGCCCCGCTTTCGCGTCATCGGCACGACCAAGAAAGCGCTGAGCGAGCTCAACCTGCGCAGCGATCTCTTCGACCGATTCCTGATGGGCCACATCGTCACCATGCCGTCGCTCGCCGATCGCCGAGAAGACCTGCTGCCGTTGGCCGAGGAACTGCTCGAGCGGGAGGCGAGCGCGCGCGCCATCAAGGCGACCCTGTCCGAGGCGGCCCAACGCGCCATCGTCGCGCACGACTGGCCAGGCGAAACGCGCGAGCTCGAGGCGGTCATCCGAATGGCCTTCAGACGCTGCCTGTTGCAGGCGAGCGGCGACGTCGCGGTCGACGGTGAGGCCGTCTCGACGGAGATTGAGAAGCGCAAGCTGATGCTGGGGCGGCGTGAAGAGCCCGAGGTGGGTCCCCCGAAGCTACGCGCGTCCGAGCTCACGAAAGAGCACGTCGTCGAGGCGCTTGAGAAGACGGGCGGGAAGATCCTGCCGGCGGCGAAGCTGCTGGGTATTTCGCGGACGACCATCAAAGAGAAGATGAAGGACTTCGGCATCCCCAGGCCGTTGCGCCAGGACTTGGGCGACTGACCCCGGCGGCTTGCGCTGCCCAGCCTGACCACTCACCGGTCAGCACGACCACCCGCAGAGGGGCGGCCCGCAGGTGAATTCGGGCACTTGTCCTGGCACGGCCGCTGCTCATCTGCCCCTCGTCCACCCGCAGCACCCCTGAGGAGCAACCATGACTCGCCTGTTCTTCCTGCTGAGCGCGCTGTTCATCACCCTCTCTGGCCTGCCCGCCCTCGCTGGCGAAGAGGCTGCGGAAGAGGAAACCCGGTCCACGTCGGAAGGGCCGGCGCAGGAGCTCGTCGGCGGCCTGCTCGACGAGACGCCAGCGGGCCGAGTCGTCGACACCCTGGCGCACGACGAGGCCGAGGCGGGCCGGGAAGCTGCCCGGGAGGTCGACCAGGAGCTGACGCCGGAAGAGTGAAGCCGGCCATCGACAAGCGGTCCGGCGCTGTTGTTTCCTCGTCGCGACGGGAGCGCCATGACGACCCCGACTGCAGACATGGTCGCCGAGGCACTGGCGGCCGTCCTGCGCGAACAGCAGAAGCAACTGGGGCCAGGACAGCGCGGCGAAGACGAAGCCATCGCGCTCCGATACGCCGCGAACGCGGCGAGACGGACCCTGGCGTGGGCGAGCGCGGACACCCGGGCCGACTGGCGCGCGTTGGCCGAGGCGCTCGGAGCGGCCCTTCGCGAAGCTGCGGTGCTCTACCGCCAGGAGCGCGACGACGAGGATGGCTTCGGCCTCGCGACGCTGCGCCAGGTGGTCCGCGACTTCGGCCAGAAGCTGAACCTCGACCTCACCCCCGACGCCCCGGCGGTGCCGGACTGGGAAGGCGAGCTGGGAGCCGCAGTCGGGCTTCACCGGTGGCACCCGGCCTACTTTCGGTCGCAGTTCGAAGCGCTGAGTGAAGCCAGGCAGGCCGCCTTCATCGAGCGCGCGATGCGCCTGGCGAGCTACGCACACGGACTGGTGCCGACGGCGATGGATCACGTTTGGTTTCTCGCCTGGTGCTGGGCGCTGCATGGCCGCTGGGACCTCGCCGCGGCGCACGTGAAGGCCGCCCTGCACGCAGGCCAGGCGCTCCTCGAGGCGGCGGAGGCCTCGCCGGGCCACTTCGAGGCGATGCTCTACGACGCGCACCGACTGTCGGAGGCGCTGGCCCGGCACGCCATGGAGGGGCCCGCACCACCCGAGGCGAAGCGTGTCCTCTTCGACGGCTTCGCCGCGGTGGTGGCCGCGCGCAGCGGGCCGGGCAGCGAGGCACATCGGGCGGCGGTGGCGCTCGCGCAGCCGCCAGCCTGAAGCGTCAACGACGGCCCGCCGAGCGGTTGCGCTGCTCGGCCAGGCGCCACTCGATGAGCTCGATGAGCAGCAACTCTTCGACCCGGGTGACGGTTCGCCGCACGCTGGTCTCGGAGGACAGGAGCGGCAGCTGCGAGGCGCGCGCCCGGAGAATCGCGGCCAACACCGGGTACCGAGCGTGGCGACGGCCACCGTCACGAGCAGCCTCCACCGCGCTCGCGCTGGTGGCCAGCACCGGCAGCGCGACGGGCAGCAGTCGGAAGAGCAGACTGAGCATCGGGTCGCTCAAAGCCTGTGCGTCGGCGTAGTGGATGCGCACGGCAATCTGCAGCGTCTTCCAGACGAACGAGAGCAGCGCGAACCCCAACGCGAGCCGGGCGAAGAAGGCAGACCACCGACGGGCCCGGGCCGCCAGCGGGGCCGCCTCGGTTGCCTTCCGTTCGAAGTACGGCACCTGCGCCCCAAGACCCCCGATGAGCCGTTCCCGCACGTAGGAGTCGCGGCGCTCTCGCCAGGAGGTACGCGGCGACGCGCGTGACAGCGCCAGGGTTACGGCGACCGCGAACCGCCGCCACACCGGGTCCGCCCGGCCGACGAGCGGGGACAGCCCATCGATGAGGCCGTGGGTGGCTTCGAGGCTGCGAATCACCTCGGCGCCGAAGCGCGCGTCGAGCCACTGTTCGTGCACCTTCTGGTTGGCGAGCCGCCGCCGTTGCAGCACCGTCCACAGGACGATGGTGGCTTCGGCCAGCATCAAGCTGGCGAAGACGAAATCCAACGACAGGGTCGTGCTGCGGGGAATCACCGCGGCGCAAGCGCCGAGTACGGTGGCGAGGGTGGTCGCGAGGATGAGCCGAACGCTGGTGTCGCGAAAGCGGCCCGAGTGGGCGAGAGCAACTCGGTCCAACGCCTCGCGCAGCGCGGCGACATCGCCCTGTCGGCCTTCGTGCCACGATGCGAGCTTGAGGACCCGCTTGAAGAGCGCAGCGCCCGGGTCCGCGGTGAAGCGCTCGAGGCGTTCGTCAGTCGTCGTTCCGTCGGGGCTGACGATGACGACTGGCAGGCCGAGGCCACGGGCCTGCTCGACGAGTTCGGCGGTGCCACGGGGCCGTTCGCTGGTTGGCCGTCCCAGACGACGATGAGCGCGTCGCAGCCGTTGAGCAGCTCGAAGTTGGCGTCGACGTAGCAGTCGGGGCGGGTGGCGTTGCTGGTCGCGACGTGCACCGAGGAGGCGCGTTCGAGGAGCGTCGACGCCCGGGCCCAGGTTTCGGCGTCGAAGTCCTTCTGGAACTCCGGCGCTGGCAGGGGGAGCACCGCGTGGACGGGGACGTGGACCTGTGCGGCAGCCTCGTGCACCAGCAGGTCCGCGCCGGCCGCCGCGCTGCCGAAGAGCTCGATGCGTCCGCCGGCGGACTTCGCCCGCTCGGCCAGGGACACGATCGTTCGGACAAGCGCCGGCTTGACGGCGTCGGCAGTCGCCAGATGTCGGTGGCCAGCGAAGGCGATGATCCACACCGGCTCGAGGACAGCGGGGCTGCTCAAGGGCGGGCCTCCGCGGAAGGCGCGGCGCAGCAGCGGAAGTCCACCTCCGCCGAAATCGGCGAGACGCTGTCGGTGCATCTTCGCGCTGAGCTGCCGCAGCGCGTCATGAGGTCGCCCGGCATGGTGGCGCTGCGACCATACCCGCTGAATCGCCATGGTGGTCGGTTCCGGCGACGCCCCAGTGACGATGTGGTCAGCGACGCTGGCTACTGACCACCACCGAGAACTCCTTCCCAGCAGCAACCCTGCGCACGGCCTGGCCTCGGCGCTGGCCCCTGTCCTGCTCTGCCGCGTCGCATGGCGCTCTCCACTCCACGCACGCAGGTCCACGCGCTCGTCAGCAAGGTCGAGCGCCATCGCGCGCTCGAGGCCAACCCGTGCACCCGGGTCTCGCGCGCCCCGAGACGGCACCTTCCGCTCGGTGACCCACACGTCGTCTTCGAGTTCCACCGGCCCGTCCTCGCGAACTTCGTCGCGCGCCACCTGGGGCCGGGCTTCCTGGTCGCCGTTGCCGATGCCGATGGGTTGGCGGGCGTCGCGTGGTGCAAGGCGGGGCCGCGCCCGCGCGCCGTCACCATCGGTCGGCACACGGCCTGCGACATCTCGCTGCCGGGCGAGGACGAGACCGCACTCCGCCAGGCCGTCGTCGTCGTGCGGCAATCCGCCGAGGGACGTCCGCGCGCGAAGATCTTCGATCTGGCGCGACTCCGCGAGATGGCTGCGGACAACGCCGGCCACGCGGTCGCGGACAGGCACCTCGCGCCCACCGGGGACCACTGGCTCTTCGTCGCGCGGACCGAACAGGGGCGGCTCGTCGCTGGCGGGGCCCCGAACGCCTTCGCTGAGGACTCCGGGCCGGCACGCGCAGGCGAGTTGCGCTTCGCTGACGGCGCGCGAGTCCGCCTGTCCATGGCGCAGATGTGCAGGGGCGTCCTCCTGGGGCGCTACGACTGCTGCGTCGGGTACGAGCACTTCAAGGAAGAGGCGACCTCCCGCATTCATGCCCTCCTCGTCGAGGACGATGGCGACCCGCTGCTCCTCGACGCCGGCAGCACCAACGGGCTCGTGGTCAACGGCGAGCGCTGCACCGCACGGGTGCTGCGCCCAGGAGACTGGGTGCGCCTGGGGAACCAGGCCTTCGAGTGGTCGCGCGACGGTGGGGCTCCAGAGACGGCTGAGGCGCCGTTGTTTCCGGAGGGCGTCGAGGAGGCGCTCGCCCTCGCGCGTCGGCCCGGTGGCCACGCGGTCTTCGCCGACTGGCTCCTGGAGCGTGGCTCTGCGTGGGGCGAGTGGATCGTCGCGGAGTCCTCGGGCGATGCCGCGCGCGCTGCAGAGTTGAAGGAAGCACTCGAGCCCCGGCTGCTCGGGCCGCTGGCGCTGTTACAGGCGCGGCGCTGGGACCGCGGCATCCTGGTCGAGGCGACGTTGGCGGGCGACGAGCCGATCCACGGCGAGCGGGCGCTGCGCTGGCCGTTGTGGGCGGGCCTCCGGCGCCTCGAGGTGGCGGAGGAGCGCCAGGGTGACCGCGACCGCCTCGCGCAGTCAGGCGCGCTGCGCTTTCTGGACCTGGAGGAGTCACCATGATCGACAGCACTCACGCGCGGTGGCCCCTCGTGGCCGCGATGCTCCTCGGCTTCGCGGCCTGGGCCGGGGGCCCTCCGACGTGCGAAGAGGCGGCGTCGGTGCTGGAGGCCGCCATCGCCCGACACGTGTCGGTGAACGAGTTCGGCCCGGAGCACGCTCTGCGCGCGGGACAGGCGGCGCTCGAGCTGTTCCGCGAAGACCTGGGCCCGTACCTCACGCCCGCCGACCTCGCCGCGGCCAGGCGCATTCTCCAGCGGGGCTCGGCGGCTCGCCGCGCGGCGCACTGGGCGAGCGGAGGCTGCGACGAGTTCATTCAGCTCGCGGGCCTGCGCGCCCAGGCGATCCGCCGAATGGAGGCGCTGCTCGAGGAGAGCCTCTCCGCGGCGCTCGGTGGCCGAGTGCTCCCTCCCCAAACGGCGCTCGAGCGAGAGGTGCGGACCGCCGTCCTTCGATTCCTGCAGCGCCAGGAGACGTTCGCCCCGCGCGAGCTGGCCGTGCGCTACACGCGTCGGGTGCTGGCCCGGCAGATGGAGGAGCTGCGCGAGCGCAACCGCGATTGGGCGGCGGTGACGATGGCTCGCGTGACGGTCGGGGCGCTGGACCGGCATTCGCGATTCCTGCTTTCGCGAGAGAAGACGCAGCTCGACGAGGAGCTGGGCGACGGGCTCGGTCTTTTCGGCGTCTCGTTCGCAGCCAACGGCATGACGCCCTGGGGCTACCTGCTGGCGAAGCCGCCGGCCGGCACGCCCGGGGCGCTGCCTGGCAACCTGGAAGCGGGCCTGGTGCTGGCGGCCATCGACGGCGAGTCGACGGTGGGCAAGCGTCAGGCGGAGCTGTGCGACTGGCTGGGTGCAGCAGGGCCCCGGGTCGAGCTCGAGGTGGCGCGCATCGAGAACCGCGCGTTGGTCGACCGGCGAACGGTGGTGCTCGAGAGGGGCGACGTGGTCGACGAGGTGCACCGTATTCCGGTGCGCGAAGAGGTCCTCGACGGCGTGCGGGTCGCCACCGTGACGCTTCCGGGCTTCTTCTCGGGCGCTGGCGACCTGCTGGGGAAGGAGCTCGAGCGACTGTCGGAAGACGGGGTGCACGTCGTGGTGCTGGACCTGCGGGGCAATTCGGGTGGCTACCTGACCGAGGCGCTGCGCGTTCTCGACGTGCTCTGTCCCGACGAGAGTTTCGTGGACCTGCAGTCCGCCGGGGAGGTGGTGCGTCGAGCCGGCCCCGGGCTGGCGCAGGCGTGGAGTGGCCCGCTGGTGGTCGCCGTCGACGGAGAGACGGCGAGCGCTGCCGAAATTGTCGCGGGCACGCTTCAGGCGAAGGGGCGCGCGCTGGTGGTGGGCGCAACGACGTGGGGCAAGGGCACCACGCAGTCGGGGCTGGACGTCGGCGTGCCGTGGGGCGAGGCGCTGGTGACGGAAAGCCACTTCTTCCTGGTGAACGGCCGGTCGCCCCAGTGCACGGGCATCGTGCCGGACGTTGCGCTGCCGGAGGCGAAGGTGGTGAAGGAGCGCGAGTGCTCGACGGCCGACGCGCTGCCCGAGCCGCCGCCGTTGCGGGAGTGGACGTCGCCCGCCGAAGTGGTGCGGCCGTGGCTGCAGCGGAAGGTGGACGCCGCGCATGGCCTCGCCGCGGCGGCGGTGTCGTACTCGGCGCAGCTGGACGACCTTCGGGAATTGGTCGCCGAGTGGTGAGTCTACGGCACGAAGTCCGAGGTGACGGAGAATCCGGCTCGTCGAACCCCCTTCACGACGGCGTCGACGACTGCCTGGCCGGGATCGCTTCGCACCGTCGTCGCGCCTGGCCCCCGAAACCGGACGCCAATGGTCGCTTCCATGCGGTCGAGCATCGCGGGGTCGACCATCTGGTGGTGACCGACGACGTAGCGAATGGCGCCGTGCTCGAAAGCGATGAGCCAGCGCACGAGCTTCGCGTTCGCCTCGACCTGCTTCGGCGTGAGGTCGGTGAAGTCCTTGTTGATGGGCGTGGCGTTTTCGATGCCGATGGCCGTCGGATTTCCGTCCTGGTGGCGGCGCACCATCCACCGATGGTGCTCGGAGTCGAACGCGAGGGTGCGGCCGTCTTCGCCGAGGGGTGGTGTGAGGCAATAGATGGTCCCATCCCGGTCGACGATGAAGTGTGCACCGTTGGGCAGGAGGCCCGCCTGCCGGAGGTCGCCCCAGTCCGGCATCTCATCGTGGAGGAAGGACGACGCCTCGAGCGACTGCTCGACGTCGCCGAGGTCCATCGAGTGCAGCACGACCATTCTGGGGTCGAGCCACAGGGAGTCGCGTCCGTAGTTCTTCTTCATGTACGCGAGCGTCTTCTCGCGTATCGCGTCGTCGACGGGGATGGGCAGCAGCACCAACTTCAGCGTCTCCTCGCGGCCGTTGGGGTTCTTCCATCGGACGGTGTGGGTCGATCGGGGCAGCGCCTTGAACTCGGCGAGGGCAGTCAGGCGGTCGAAGCCGTCGCGCGTCCTGGCGGCCGGCGTGCCGGCGTCCGCGGCGAGAGCGGAGAGGGCCGCCGCAGACACCAGCAGTTGCGTGAGTCGGGACACCCGAACACGGTATCACCGCCGCGGTCCTACGCCGCTGAAGTCGCGCTTGACCGGCCGGTTTCCTCCGACTTTCGTGTCGGGGAGAGAGCATGAAACCGCGGCGGGTGCGCATCTTCGTCTCGTCGCCTGGTGACGTAGGCGAGGAGCGGCGCAAGGCCGACGAGGTCATCGAGCAGCTGCAGCGTGACCCATCAGCGACACCGGGATGACGGAGGCCATCGGGTCGCGCACCCTCCGAGAGTTCGGGAGGTCGCGCACGTATGGCAGGCCGGAGGATTTTCAACGAGCAGGACGCACGGCGGTGCCTGG
>JBFMHF010000022.1:0-61045 GCA_040752975.1 Myxococcota bacterium | reverse complement strand
CGCCGGAGCCACCGCCGACTTCGCCACCACCGACTCCGCCACCGCCGCCGACTCCACCACCGCCGCTGGAGCCACCGCCGACTCCGCCACCACCGCCGGCTCCACCACCGCCGCCGGCTCCACCACCGCCGCCGGAGCCACCGCCCACTCCACCGCCACCGGAGCCGCCGCCTCCTCCTCCACCCGACGGGAGCACGGTCCCGGTGAAGAAGACCTCGGCGCTGTCCCCGGCGCTGCTGCTGAGCCACACGCGCGCGTTGCGTGCCCCAGGTGCGGCACCAGCGGCTGGCGCGAACGTCCAGGCGACCTCCACGCTGCCTCCGGCCGGAACGGACACGGAACCGCTCTCGACGCGGCGGAAGTCAGCCGGTGAGCCGAACGCGGCGTCCACCTCGAGGTTGATTTCCACCGCGGGCCCGTTGTTCGTCACCGTGAAGGACCGCACGGCTGTCTCGCCACCCGCCACCGCGCCGAAGTCCACCGTCTGCGGGCTCACCTCGAGCCGCGCAGGCTGCTCGGTGCACCGGCACGCGGGAGAGAGGGCGACGAAGACGAGGCACAGTCCGACCGCGCGCATCCATTGACGATTCCGCGCGGCGTCACCTGCGTCAACCTCCTGCGGCGCCGCGATGCGACCCCTCACCCGAGGCCGCAGGCGGTGCCCGACCTGGCCCGACGCCGGAAGACCCGCCGCGGCAGGGTATCCGTTCGGGGATCGGCCTGTGCTGCTGGTGAGTGCGAGTCTCTTGCGCTGGGTCGACGGGGTGTGCCGAGGAGGACGAGAGGACGTGCCCGAGGGTGCACGGGGAGAGGAGCAACTTTGGGCGAAGTCACGTCGCGTGGGTGGGCGGCCCGGTGCGGGAGCGAGAGCGCGCCAGCCAGTGCGCCCTGGTGCGGGTGGATCCGTTCCGGCCGGCGGCGCCCCGCCTCTGCGCCGTGCGCCTCCCGCCAGCGGACTCGCCTACGATGCTGCGGCCGTGACTCGCCGCCTCGTCTCGTTGGAAGAAGCGCTCGCCCAGCAGCAACGCGACTTCTACGCTGACGCGGGGCAGGCGGCCTTCGCTGGAACTGTCCCGTTCCGCCTCAGCACCTCGCGGGCCATGGCGCGATTGGTGGTGCAGGCCGCCCGCGCCTTCGCGCGTGCGCTGGGGAGGCCGCGCGTCCGGCTCGTCGACGTGGGCGCTGGCACGGGACGCCTTGCGTACCACGTCCACGCCCTCGCGCCCGACATCGCCCTCGTCCTCACCGATGCCTCGCAGCAGATGTGCGCCTCCTTGCGCGCGCACCCGCAGTTGACGAATGCGAGCGTCGTCCACGCGCCTGCCGACGCGCTCTCCGACGCGCTTGCCTGTGCCGCCGACGAGGCGTTGGTGGTGGTGGGCGCCTACCTCCTCGACACCCTTCCGCACGCGCTGCTCCAGGCGCCCGGAGGGCAACGGGCCTTCGTCGACGCGTCGGGCGAGCTCTCCTTCCAGGCGGCGGAGTTGGACGGCTTTTCCCGCAGCTACGTCACGCGGATGAGGACGGGTCGAGCCTTCCTCCCCGTGGGCGCCTTCCGCTTCCTCTCTCACCTCGAGGCCTCCGTCGCCGCGCCCACCCTCGTCCTGCTGGCCGACAAGATGGCGACGTCCCTCTCTGCCGCGCGTGAGCCAGACGCGCCCCGCATCGTTCGCCACGGCGCGGGGGCCTCCGTGCTGGTGAACTTCGATGCGCTCAAGTGCTGGCTGGGCTGGCGCGGGGTGACGACGGCCCCGGGTGGCACCGACGACTTCGTGGTGGCCGCCACGGTGTTGGGAGGCCGCGTCGCCGTGCCGGACCTCTTCCAGGGCGCCACGCACCCGCTCGCGGCCCAGGCTCACGTCACGGCCCTTCGCGAGGCGAGCGATGTGGCGTCGGGCCTCCTCGTCCTCGAGCCCGATGGGGATGTCCTCCTCGAGTTGGCGGACGCGCTGGTGGCTCAGGCCGCGCGCGGGGTGAGCGACCAGGTGCGCGCCGACCTCGGCGTGTGGTTGCTCGACGCGGCCCGTGGGGCCTTCTTCCTTCCGGCTGACGACGTGGCGTTCCATGCGGGGCGTGCCCTCCATCGGCTCGGGTTCGCCGGGGCGGCGGTGGCGTGCTTCAGCGAGTCCCTCAAGAAACACGGAGACGAGGTGGTGACGCGCGTCTTCCGGGCCGCCGCGCTCCTCGAACTCGACGCGCGGGATGAGGCTCGGGCGGACCTCGATCTCGCGCTGGCGCGCGATCCGGCGAATGCCCAGGCGCTCTCGCTCCGCGCCGCCGTCGGGGAGTAGCCGCCGGGCCTCGAAGCGGTGCCGCGGGTGGACCGACCTTCCTGGTGCGCGACTCTGAGCCGAGGTCGAGGCGACGCGGGCCCTGGAGGGTTGACGGACTGAACGTCCTTGGTCGCGCTGCTCGTCCCGCGACGGGCCCCTGGCCCGACGGGAAGATCCAAACGGTCAGGCGTCTCCAACCTGGTCGTGATTGGTGTTGTGGGGACGACACAAAGTGCCACCAGAATCACGTTCGCGCCCTGCGCACGAAGCCGAGGGGCTGGGTGTGACGAGCCGTGCGACCCACACCTGCCCGGCTGCCTTCCCCTGAGCCCTGACGTCCCGCGCGGCGCTGCCCTTCAACCTCCAACCGCAACGACTCGAGCGTGTGCTGGAAGCGACCCCACCGGTGCGCTGGGGTAGGCTCGTGCGTTGATGGTGCTCGCGCTCCTCGCCGCGTCAGTCCTCGGGGGAACGACACCGGAGTACTCAGTGATTGTTTCCCGGCGCATCGGCGCGACGCCACAGGTCGCCGACGGCCTCGCCTCGAGCCTCGCCAAGGCGCTCGACGCCACGGGCAGCGCGCGGCTCGGGCGCTTCGTCCCCGCCTCCGAGTTGAAGCCGCGCCTCGCCGCCGCCGGTCTGCCCGACCCCACCGTGTGCAACGGCGCAGCGGCCTGCGTCGCCACGCTGGCGCGCGTCTCCGGCGTCGGCCACCTCGTCGCCCTCCAGGTGGTGAAGGTGGGCGGCGACCTCGCGCTCGATGTCAGCGTCGTCGAGGGCAGCACTGGCAAGTCGCTGGCCGCCGTCGCGCGCACCGTCAAGGCGAAGACAGCCCACGGAGAGATGGGCAGCCTCGCCGCCGCCGTCCTGGCTGGCCTGCCCGAAGCTCCGCCGCCCGTCGAGCCGCCGGTGGAGACGCCGCCTCCTCCTCCTCCCGTCGAAGCGAAGGTGGAGCGGCCGCCGCCCGAGGTGGAGGAAGTGCAGGAGAAGGCCCAGCCAGCGAAGCAGTCCGGGCTCTCGTGGGGCCTGCGCGCCGAGGTGCTGGGTGCCGCGCCGCTGTCGGCGCCGCAGACGCAGCTGTACGGCTTCGGCTTCTCGGGGCGCCTCTCAGGCTTCCTGTCGTTGCTCTCCTTCCTCGATGTGCTGCTCGGCCTCGGGTACGGCGCCCTGACTCCGACGGCGGGCGACCCGCTCCTCACCGGCGCGTCGTGGCTGTCCTTCGGCGCCGGCGCGCGGGGGCATCGGCCGTGGAGAGACGCGCAGGTCATTCCTGCAGGGGACTTCGGGGTGGGGTGGGTGGTGACGGGCCCCGCGGGCTCGCTCTTGAGCCACCTGTCGCTGCAGGCCGGGGCGGCCGTCTACTTCCGTGGCCGGGGCTGGCCCGTGGTGGTGGGGCCGGCGGTGCGCTTCGAGTACGTGGTGAAGCTGCAGGATGAGGCGGCCTACCCGGGCTTCAACGCTGCGCTGTTGTCCTTCGGCGTGGCGGTGGAGTTCGTCGCCTCGGAGTTGCGAAGTGAGGAATAGCGGCACATGAGCACTCCCGTCCGCGCCTTCCTCGCCGCCTTCGCGTTGGGCCTCGTGGCGAGCGCGTGCCTCTCTCCCATCACTCGCGGCTACGAGCCTGACTCGGGCTGCACCTGCGCCTCCACCCCGGATTGCCCGACGGGCTTCGAGTGCGTCGGGTGTCAATGCCAGCCAGCGGTGTGCACGAGCCACCTCTCCTGCGCGCCTGGTGTCTGCCAGTCGGATGGCGGGTGTGGCGCGTGCAGCGCACAGACGCCCTGCGGCGCCGGGCAGGCGTGCGGCGTCGACGGCGGTTGCGGGCCGTGCGACGCGACCCGCCCCTGCCCCGGAGGCCAGGTGTGCGGCGCGGACGGAGGGTGCCGTGGCTGCACGTCCGGCGCGGATTGCGCGGCGCCGCTGGCGTGCGCGCTGGGGGCGTGCGGCCCCTGCACCGCGCTGGGTGCGGAGTGCGCGGCGAATCTGGTGTGCCTCGCCGACGGAGGTTGCGGCGCCTGTGCGAGCGGCGCCACCTGCACCACCAACCCGAATCGCTGCTTCGTCGGCGCCGCGCAGTGCATGGGCACCAGCTTCACCTGCCTCGACACGGCGGTCCCTTCGCTGCCCGGCGTGCCGTGCACCAACGGCGTGTGCGACGGAGACGGCGGCTGCAGCCCCTGCAACGCCGGTGAGGCCTGCACCGGGAACCGGGGGGTGTGCCTCAAGGGCGTGGTGTCCTGCGCGGCAGGCAGCGCCGTGTGCGTCGACTCGACGGAGCTGGAGGACGCGGGGCACCCGTGCGGTGTGGGGCAGGTCTGCGATCCCACCGGCGCGTGCGTGGCCTGCGTTCCCGGACTGTCGTGCGACACCAACCCTGGCAGCTGCCTGTGGGGCGTGACGGCCTGTACCGGCGGCACTCCGCGGTGCATCGACACCAGCCTGGGAAAGGACGCGGGCACGCCCTGCGGGACGGACGCGGTGTGCACGGCCCAGGGCGCGTGCCTCGGGTGCGACGCTGGAAACCCCGCGGCCCAGTGCATCCCCAACTTCACCGACTCGCAGCCCTGCGGGCACTGCGGACGACAACAGCGGGTGTGTACCAGCGCCTGCACCTGGGGGCCTCCGGGCGCCTGCATGGGGGAGACGCCGGAGGATCTCTCCTCCCCCATCCTCTTCCTCGACCCTGCGACGCCCACGCCCCCGGGCTGGAGGTGCATCTCCTGCGGCGCGTCGGACCCCTTCTTCCGCCGCTTCCCGCGCGGCGCGGCCACGGCGATGGGGACGGGCGGCTCCGACACGCACGACCACCTCGCGCTCGTCACCTTCGGCGACTACACCGGCGCGGGCGACCGCGACGCGATCCTCTGCGGGACAGACGCCGTCGGGCGGCACGCGCTGGGCAGCGCCGACGCGGGCATCATGGCGGGCTCGAGCCTGCCGCCGTACCGGCACCTGAAGATCATCGAGCCGATGGCGCCGACGCGCTTCCTCCCGCCGGGAGTCGTCGTGCTGTTGGACACGCCGGACATGCCCAACGGCAACTTCACCCGCTACACATCACAAGACGGCTACTTCATTCGAGGAGAGGCCAGCGCGGGCACGGGCGGGGCGATGACGCACTCTCACGCCGTCTCGGGCGCCAGCGGGCCCGCGTCACGCGGCACGTACACCGGGGACTGCCACGGCGGGAATTGGGGCAGCATCTGCTGCGCTGCCTCGAGCAGCACGCACACCCACGACTACTCGGCCATGACGCCGTCGGCGGCGAACATCCCTCCGCACAGCATCGTCAACCTGGGGGAAGTCATCGGCCCGGCCCCGGTGGACATGCCGGTGGGGATGATCGCCCTCTTCACCAGCGCGCCGGGCCCAAGCTGGCAGGTGTTGTCCACCACGCTGGTGTCGAACGAGTTCCTCCTGGCCGGGCCCACTCCGGACTTCGACGTCACCGCGGGCGCCACCACCCACTCCCACGGTGGCGTCACCGGGACCACCGCGGGCGCCACTGGCCAGACTCCCCCGGGCACCTTCGGCACCGCCGACAGCGAGGCCGTGTCGATCAACCACACCCACAGCTTCTCGGTGAGCGCCACCTCGTCGTCCTCGCACCTGCCGCGCTACATCGACGTCATCATCGCCAAGCGCGTGGTGGACGGGAACGCCTGCCCTTGAGGCCCGCCGTCAGCGCGGCGAGGCGCGCGGGGCCACCACGTCGATGTCGATGGGCTTCACGCCCCACACCCGCTCGGCGTAGTCGCGGATGGAGCGGTCGCTGGAGAAGAAGCCCATGCGGGCCGCGTTGAGGATGGACGACGTCACCCAGTCGTCCGGCTTCGCCCAGTGCGCCGCCACCCGCCCCTGGCACTCGGCGTAGCTGTCGTAGTCGGCCAGCACCAGGTAGGGGTCGTGCTCGGCGAGGTTCTTCACCAGGGGGCCAAAGAGGCCGGGCTCGCGAGGGCTGAAGACGCCGTTCTCCACCGCCTCCAGCACGCGCACCAGGCGCGGGTGGTGTGCCAGCACCTGCCCCGGGTGGTAGCCCTCGCGGCGGCGCGCCTCCACCTGCTCCGTCGTCATGCCGAAGAGGAAGAAGTGGTCCGCGCCCACCTGCTCGCGGATCTCCACGTTCGCCCCGTCCAGCGTGCCGATGGTGAGCGCGCCGTTCATCGACATCTTCATGTTGCCGGTGCCCGACGCCTCCTTCCCCGCGGTGCTGATCTGCTCGGACAGATCCGCCGCCGGGTAGATGTGCTGCGCGTTCTTCACGTTGAAGTCGGGCGCGAACACCACGTGCAGCCACTTGCGCACCTGCGGGTCGCGCATCGCGCTCTCGGACAGCGCGTTGATGAAGCGGATGATCAACTTCGCCATGTGGTACGCGGGCGCGGCCTTGCCGCTGAAGATGTAGCTGCGCGGGGCCAGCCCCTTCGTGTCCCCGTCCTTGATGCGCAGGAAGGTGTCGGCCACGTAGAGCGCGGCGAGGTGCTGCCGCTTGTACTCGTGGATGCGCTTGACCTGCACGTCGCACAGCGCGTCCGGGTCGGCCACCAGCCCGTGCTTCTCGGAGATCCACGCGGCGAAGGCCTGCTTGTTGGTGTGCTTCACCTTCCGCCACTTCTCGCGGAACGAGGCGTCCTTCGCGAAGCGCTCCAGCCCCTTGAGCAGCGAGAGGTCCTTGAGCCACCCCTCGCCGCCCAGCGCCTCGGAGATGAGCTTCGTCAGCCTGGGGTTGGCCAGCGCGAGGAAGCGCCGCGGGGTGACGCCGTTGGTGACGTTGGTGAATCTGTCGGGCCAGAGCTCGGCGAAGTCCTTGAGCACGGTCTCCTTCAGCAACCGGGAGTGCAGCGCCGCGACACCGTTGACCCGGTGGCTCCCGACGGTGGCGAGGTGGGCCATGCGCACCGACTTGTTCCCGTGCTCGTCGATGAGGGACATACGTCGCACGCGGTCCTCGTCGCCGGGGAAGCGGCCGCGCAGCTCCTCGAGGAAGCGGCGGTTGATCTCGAAGATGATCTCGGTGTGCCGCGGCAGCAGCGACTGGAAGAGCGGCAGCGGCCAGGTCTCCAGCGCCTCGGGCAGCAGCGTGTGGTTGGTGTAGCCGCAGGCGCGCCGCGTGATGTCCCAGGCCTGGTCCCACGGCAGGTGGTGCACGTCCATCAACAGCCGCATCAGCTCGGCCACCGCCAGCGCCGGATGCGTGTCGTTGAGCTGCACCGCGAACTTGTCGGCGAACTTGTCGATGGTCGTCTTCTGCAGGAGGAACCGAATGCAGTCCTGCAGGGCGCAGGAGACGAAGAAGTACTGCTGCTCGAGGCGCAGCGTCTTCCCCGCGAGGCTGGTGTCGTTGGGGTACAGCACCTTGGAGATGTTCTCGCTCTTCACCTTGGCGTCGACGGCGCGCCAGTAGTCGCCCTGGTTGAAGGCGCCCAGGTCGAACTCGTCGTGGGCGCGGGCGCTCCACAGGCGCAGGAAGTTGGTGTTGCTGGTGCCGTAGCCGGGCACGCAGGTGTCCCACGGCACGCCGATGACGACGCGCTCGGGCACCCACTTCACCCGGTAGTGGCCGAGGTCATCGGTGCCGGCCTGGGTGTGCCCGCCGAAGCCGACGGTGTACTCAATCTCATAGCGGCGGATCTCCCAGGGGTTGCCCCGGTGGAGCCAGCGGTCGGTGCGCTCGACCTGCTGCCCGTCGCGGATCTCCTGGTCGAAGATGCCGTACTCGTAGCGGATGCCGTGGCCGATGGCTGGCAGGTCCAGCGTGGCGAGGCTGTCCATGAAGCACGCGGCGAGGCGCCCCAGGCCCCCGTTGCCCAGGCCCGGCTCCTCCTCGTGCTCGGTGAGCTCGCTGTAGTCGAGGCCCAGCTGCTCGCAGGCGGTGCGCACCTCCTGCTCGAGGCCCAGGTTCAGCACCGCGTTGGCCAGCTGCGGGCCGGGGAGGAACTCCGCCGAGAGGTAGATGACCGTCTTGCTCTGCTTCTCCAGGTAGGTGCTGGCGCTGCGCACCCAGCGCTCCAGCAGGCGATCTCGCACCGCGTAGGCCAGCGCGAGGTACTGGTCATTTTTCGTGGCCACGCCGGGGAACTTGGCGAGCTCGAGGTACAGCTTCTCGACGAAGTCGTGGCGAATGGCCGCCGCGTCGAGGCCGGGCGCGACGGACTCCGTGGAGACGGCGGTGCGGAAGCGCTGCTGGTCCATGTGCGGGAACCCCCTGTGCGGCCGCGGACTGTGGCACCGCGCAGGAAAAACGCCCGCAAGAAAAGCGCGCGTCAGACGGGCTGGGCTTCCTGCCCCTTCTTCGCGCGCTCGCCGAGCTTCACCGCCGGCACGCCGCCCCAGATTTCTCCAGGTCCCACCTTGGTGCCCTTCTTCATCACCGCGTTGGCCGCGATGACCGCGCCGTCGCCAATCTCCACTCCGGGGAAGATGACGGCCATCAGGCCCACGGTGACGCGGCTGCCGATCTTCACCCGGTCGGTGACGAGGTCGCCCCGCTCGGCCGCGTGGGCCACCAGCGTGACGTCGCCGCCGATGACGGTGTCGTCGCCTATCTCGATGAGGTTGGAGTCGCCGATGACCGCGGTGTTGATCTGCACCCGCGCGCCCAGCTTCATGCCCATCAACCGATGCAGCAGGTTGATGAAGGGTGTCACCCGCAGGAAGTTGATGCACGTGTAGCGGACCAGCAGGATGAGCGCGTTGTAGCTGGCCCACTGGTAGCCCTTGAAGGAGTAGTACGGGTAGCGGCCCAGCGGCGTGCCGGCCCGGGTGAGGACGCGGAAAGCGCCCACCACGAAGATGACGCACAGGGCGTAGGAGAAGTACGCGAGGAAGCCGCCGGCGCTCAGCGCGAGGACCCGCAGCCAGCGCGGCCAGTCAGCAGACGCGTCGAAGAGCGCCCACCACCCGTACAGGCCCGGCGCCGCCGCGAGGCCTCCCAGCACCGAGAGCTGCACGTAGAGGCCCAGCGTGAGCAGCACCTGCAGGGGCGTCGCCCAGCGATGCAGGAAGGAAACGGGCCGAGGAGTCGTCATGCGCGCGAGCATAGGGGCCGGCAGGCGAGCCGGGCAGGGGATGCGCTACGCTCGCAGGCGAGATGCGCCACCCGCAGAAGCCGCGCGCCACGTTCAAGGACCTCGAGGCGGTGCCCGAGACCATGGTGGGGCAGATCCTCGACGGGGAGCTCATCGTGTTGCCGCGCCCGGCGA
Source organism: Myxococcota bacterium (assembly GCA_040752975.1). GTDB lineage: Bacteria > Myxococcota > Myxococcia > Myxococcales > Myxococcaceae > JADLDB01. The sequence goes on along the minus strand of JBFMHF010000022.1, from coordinate 51,570 downwards.
TTCCCCATGCCCTGGTGAGTTCCAACGCGGGCGCCGACCTCAACGCGCGCTTCGGGAGAAGTGGGCCGCCCGGTGGTTGGTGGATCCTGTTCGAGCCCGAGCTGCACCTCGGCCAGGACGCGCTGGTGCCCGACGTCGCTGGCTGGACGCGGGAACGGCTCCCCGTGCTGCCGAAGGACGCGCACTTCACCCTGGCGTCCGACTGGGTGATGGAGGTCCTCTCGCCCTCCACCGCGTCCATCGACCGCATCTCCAAGGCGCGCATCTACGCCCGCGAGGGCGTCCGCTGGTTGTGGCTGGTCGACCCGCTCGCGCGCACCATCGAAGTCAACCGCCGCCAGGACACCGCGTGGCTGCAGGTGGGTGCGTTTCGCGCGGGCGAGCCGCTCCGCGCGGAGCCCTTCGACAGCGTCGAGTTCGACACCAGCGACTGGTTTCCGCCGCCTGACGCGCCCTGACGGCGGAAGCGCCTGATCTCGATCAGCGCCTGCGCGCGGCGACCCGGGCACGCTGCCCCGATGGCCCGACCGCGCATCAAGCTCATCACGCTCCCGTGGGAGCTGGAGGTGCCCACCCTGAGCCTCGCGTCCCTCGCGGCGGTGACGCCGTCGCAGTTCGACGTGGCCATCGTCGACCTCCTGCGCCAGCGCCTGCACCTCGACGAGCCGACGGACCTGGTGGGCATCACCGCGTCCACCCCACGCATCAAGGCAGCCTACGCGCTGGCCGACCTCTACCGCGCGCGCGGAGTGAAGGTGGTGCTGGGCGGCCACCACGCGAGCGCCATGCCAGACGAGGCGCTGCAGCACGCCGACGCCGTGGTGGTGGGCGAAGGAGAGACGGCCTGGCGGCGGCTGTGCGAGGACTTCCTCGTCTCGCCGTCACGGGTGTCCGGCATCCACCGCGACCCGGCGCCGGATCTCTCCACGCTGCCGCAGCCGCGCGTCGACCTGATGCACCTCGAACGCTACGGCGCCTGGTACTACCCGCTCATCGCCAGCCGCGGCTGCCCGGAGGCGTGCAGCTTCTGCTTCGCCAAGCGGATGACGCTGGGCTACCGCACCTACCCCATCGCGCACGTCCTGGAGCAGGTGCGCCGCCGGCCCGCGTGGGTGAAGGGCTGCTACTTCGTCGACGACAACCTCACCGCGGATCCCGACTACGCACGGGAGCTGTTCCGCGCCCTCTCTCGCTTCGGCGTCGTCTTCGGCATGCAGTCGCGCCACGAGTTCTCCCGCGAAGGGAAGGACCTCGCGCTGGCGCGGCGGGCCGGGTGCATCCTCATCTCCTCGGGTTACGAGTCCATCAACCAGGCGTCGCTGGACGGCACGGGTAAGCGCTCGATGGCCGACATGCACCGCGAGACGGCGGCCGCGCAGTTCCGCGAAGGCATCATCCCTTCGGGCAATTGGATGTTCGGCTTCGACTGGGACGAGCCCGACACCTTTCAGCGCACGCTGGACTTCCTCGACTCCACCGACCTCTTGCACTGCAGCTTCACCACCGAGATTCCCTTCCCGGGCACGCAGGCGTGGAAGGCCTACCGGCTCGAAGGGCGCCTCCTCACCGAGGACTACGACGAGTTCGTGGGCAAGGACCACGTGGTGGTGAGGCCGGCGCGCATGACGCCCGAGGAGTTGCGCGACGGCGTGCGGTGGCTGGCGACGCACTACTACTCGGCGGGGCGGTGCGCGCGCCGGGCGGTGAAGGCGGCGAAGAACCCGCACCTCGCGCCGCTGGGGCACTTCACGCGCCTGCCTGCGCTGCTCGGCCTGCAGGCGTTTCAGCTCTGGCAGTGGCACTACCGCATGGTGCCCTCGCTCCAGTGGCTGTACCGGCGCATCCTCTCGGTGAACAAGCACCGCTACTTCGGAGATCTCCTCCGCCGCACCGACTTCTGGGCCAGCGAGCACCGGCCAGCGGGAGGACCCGCGGATGTCGAGCTGTCCCTGAGCGGGCCGTTCATCGCGACCCAGGGCCACAAGCCCAGCCCCAGGCGCAAGCTGGCGCCCTCTCACGCACAGCCGCGAAACCCCGCCCGCGCCTGACGCGGGTTGTTGCTCAGCGAGAAACACCTTCTCTCGCCGGATGAAAACGGGAGAACGGGGCCGGGGCGCGGCCGACAACGAGGCATGACGACCTTCAAGCTCTCCAGCCTCGAACCTGCCCTCCAGAAGCTTCGCCCCGAGTACGCGCGCGCCGACCGCAACGGCAACAGGAACGGCGTACTCAACCAGGCCGAGGTCCGCGCCCAGGGCCAGCGCGCCAACGATCGCGGCGCCACCGAGCGGGCGCTCGTCACCGTCTACAACTGGGCGAAGGCGGACCACTGGGACGAGCTGGTCGCGCCGGGCACCGCGTCGGCGTACCTCGACAAGGCGGCGGCGTTGATTTCCAGCCACGACCGGAACCGCGACGGCGTGCTGACGGGCGCCGAGCTGACGGCCGCGCGGAAGAACAAGACCGGCGCGGCGCTCATCGACTACGTGGAGGCCACCACTGCGACGAAGGGCCGGGCCGAGGTGGTGCAGGAGCTGGCGGCGCTGGCGCCCGAGCTGACGCTGGGCATGTTCGGAGAGGACTCCGGCGGCTTCGTCACCGTGTCGTCGCGCAAGCGGGTCGACGGCCCGCTCACCGAGGACGCGGCGCTCACCGCGCTGGGCTTCCGGAACCTCGACGACATCAAGAGCTCCGATGCCTACGCCTTCCATCCAGTCTCGAAGGACGACGCCCAGTTCTGGGACATCTTCGTCGAGTCGCAGACGTCGCCCGCGGGTGAGGACGCGGCGCGGAAGGTGCGCGAGCTGTTCGCCGATGCGGTGGAGATCGTCTCGGTGGTGGCGGACCCGACGCCGCGCTCGCCCTTCTCGGCGATGGCGTACCTGGTGGCGAAGCTGCAGGACGGCAGCGCGGTGGCCCTGCGCGGTGAAATCGGCGGCATGACGCTCTGAAAACGAGGCGCGCACGCGCGGGACTCCGGCGCTAACTTCACGCGCTGTGCCGCCTCCCGACGTGTTCTCCTCCGTGAAGCTGGGCCCGCTGACGCTGAGGAACCGCGTCATCAAGGCTGCCACCTTCGAGGGGATGACGCCCGACGCGCTGGTCACCGACGCCCTCATCGACTTCCACCGCCGCCACGCCGCGGGCGGAGTCGCGATGACGACGTTGGCCTACTGCGCCGTAGCGCCCGAGGGTCGCACCGAGCGCCGCCAGCTGTGGATGCGGAAGGAAGCGCTGCCTGGCCTCAAGGCCCTCACCGACGCGGTGCACGCGGAAGGCGCCGCCGTCTCGGCGCAGCTGGGTCACGCCGGGCCAGTGGCCGACGCGCTGTCCAACGGGCTGCCCGCGCTGGCGCCTTCGCGGAGGCTCTCTCCGCTCACCTTCCGCTTCATCCAGGCCTGCACGAGAGAGGACATCGCGCGCGTGACACACGCGTACGCCGAGGCGGCCGCGCTGGCGGTGGAGGCCGGCTTCGACGCCGTGGAGCTGCACTTCGGACACACGTATCTCCTCTGCGCCTTCCTCTCGCCGAAGATGAACAAACGGAAGGATGCGTGGGGCGGCAGCCTGGAGAACCGGGCCCGCTTCGCGCGTGACGTGGCCCGGGCGGTGCGGGAGCGCGTCGGCCACCGCATCGCCCTGCTGGCCAAGGTGGAGCTGGACGAAGGCGTCGAAGGCGGCATCACCATCGACGAGGCGGTGACGTTCGCCCAGTGGCTCGAGGCCGACGGCACGCTGGACGCGCTCCAGCTCACCGCGGGCAGCTCCTTCCTGAATCCGATGTTCCTTTTCCGGGGCGACGTGCCGCTGGCCGAGTTCGCCGCGCAGTTCACCCAGCCCCTCAAGCTGGGGCTCAAGCTCTTCGGCAGCCAGTTCCTCAAGACGTACCCGTACGAAGAGGCGTACCTGTTGCCGCTGGCGAAGCAGGTGCGCGCGAAGGTGAAGCTGCCGCTGGTGCTGCTGGGCGGCATCTCCCGCAAGGAGACGATGGACCTCGCCATGGCCGAGGGCTTCGACTTCGTCGCCATGGGTCGCGCGTTGCTCCGTGAGCCGGACTTGCTGAGGCGGATGCAGGCCGACGCGCGCACGACCTCCGAGTGCACGCACTGCAACAAGTGCATGCCGTCCATCTACACGGGGACGCGCTGCGTGCTGGTGCAGCCGGACCCTCCCTCGCCACCGCCGCGCCCGGTGCCATGAGCGAGAAACCGCTGAAGATGCCGGCACACTTTCGCCTGGCGCTGCTGGGCAAGGGTGCGCTTTTGGCCGGCCTCGGCGCCGTCTTCGGGTGGCTCGGCGTGGAGGCGTGGGTGAAGTGGCACTGGCACCTGCTGGCGCGCTTGTCCGGCGTGGCGCTGTGCCTGGTGGCGGGCGTGTTTCTCCTCTGGGCCGCCGGCCTCGCGTTGCTCGACGTGCTGCGGGGCGAGGCGGTGGAGGCGACGGGTGCGGTGGCGCTCAAGAGCCGCCGCGCGGGCTACTCCCTCAGGCTGCCGTCAGGGCGCTTCGTCGAGTACATCCTGCACAACCCGTGGCAGCGCCTCACGCCAGGGAAGACGTACACGGTGACGTACGGGCGCCACTCGGGCGTGCTGGTGGCGCCGCCGCGCGAGGAAGACGTCTCGCGGTGAAGCCCGCCTGCGGGCGTGTCCCTCGAAGGCGCCTTCCCCCACCCGCTGCTGGAATACCAGCTTGCCGGGCACGCGCCCGTCGCCCAGGCCCCTCTCGTCAGAGCGTGAACCAGTAGTCACCGCCGCGCTCGTCCGTCTCTGCCCGTACCGGGAGCGCCGGGTGCCCGATGAAGCAGGGTACGGCGGCGTTGGCGGCGGCGTGGATGCGGAAGATGAGCCGGCAACCCCGGAAGCCCGGCCGCAGGCGGATGCGCAGGTGGCCCACCACGCCGCCGTCGGGTTGTTCCGTCTCTTCCCATGAAGACTCGTACATCGGGTACATCGAGGGGCCCACCACCGAGCAGACGAAGCGCATCAACAGGCGCGCGCTCACGAAGTGGCGGAACAGGCTCCGACCGGTGGGCGAGATGTCGGGGACGGTGGCGCACAACGCGAGAATCTTCTCGGTCCCCGCGCGGGCCTCCAGGCGCTCGAGCAGCTCGACGAAGAAGTCCCACTCGAGGTCCGCGACGCGGTGCCGCAGCAGGTGCGCGTCGAAGGGCAGGCCGGCGCACAGCTCGGGCAGCGGCACGCCGGTCTGGTCGGCAGAGTTCACCAGCATCTCGACCGCAGCATGGCTGACCCGCTCCCCGGCCATGCCGCCTCTTACCTCGCCTCGAACCATCGGGGGCGCTGGTCCGCGCCGGAAAAGGGTGAGAGGTACTGGAACACGTCTCTCACCCCTTCGCCGGTCAGCCAACGCGCTCGAGCCGCGCCGGGACGAATTTGTGCCACGGCGTCCCGACGAAGGGGTCGCGATCCTCCAGCGAGGTGAGCTCGTTGGGCGCCACGCCCGCCGCTTCGGCGTCGCCCGGGTAGTGCGTGCCCAGGCCGTTGGGCAGGGACACGTGCCCGCGTTGCATGGAGTCCGACACCTCTACCGCCACCACCGCCGAGCCGCGCCGGGTGGTGACGCGCACCCGTCCACCCGTCTCCACGCCCAGCGCGCGCGCGTCCTCCGGGTTGACGCGCAGCGCGCCCTGAGCGTCCTTCTTCCTCCAGGCCGGGTCCCTCAGGATGGTGTTGGCCGTGAAGCTGCGGCGCTCACCCGCGGACAGGACGAAGGGGAAGTCGTTGTCTCGCGCCGGCCCCGGAGCCTTCACCACGCGGTCCAGCTCCGCCAGCAGGTCGTCCAGGGCGAGGTGGATCTTCCCGTCGGGTGTGCCGATGCGCCCCAGCACCTCCTTCCATTCGTCGATGGCGAAGACGAAGCCGGACGGGCTGGAGAGCATCGCGTCGAAGAGCTTCTCCGCCGCCTCGAGCGGCTCTCCTCCGAAGCCGGCGCGCGCCAGCGGCCCAGGCGTCTGCATCGCGGCGCGGAGCGCGAGGCCCAGCAGCACCGCGCCCTCCTTGACGTCGGCGGGCAGGTCCAGCACCCGGTACAGGATGACTGGCGCCATCGCGGTGAGGCGGGCGTCACCCATGACCCGCTCCATGAAGGCGTCGCGGAAGGCGGCGCGGCTCTGCTTCGCCGCGTCGCGCAGCGGCTTCAAGTCGTCTTCCGTCACCGCGCCCAGCGCCTCCACCAGCCGCGCGTGGATCTCCGCTTCCGGCAGTACCCCGGCGGGAGGCGCGAAGAGGCGCTTGCGCAGGTGGAAGGCGTTTCGCGGGAAGTCGAAGTTGAAGAAGGTGGCCTCGGCCTTCTCGTACTGCGTCGCGGCGGGCAGCACGTAGTGGGCGAGACGCGCTGTCTCACTCATCGCCACGTCGATGACCACCACCGTGTCCAGCGCCGCCATGGCCTCGCGGAAGCGCGCCGAGTCGGCCAGCGAGTGGGCCGGGTTGGCCGCCTCCACCAGCATCGCGCGGAAGCGCTTCGGGTGCCCGGTGAGGATCTCCTCGGCGAGGACGTTGCACGGCACGAGCCCCGCGATGATGCGCGAGCCCGTCACCGGGCTGGTCCGCTCCGACGCGCCGCCGGTGAGGTTCACCAGCACCGTGGGCACGTAGTGCGTCCCTTCTCGGCCGATGTTCCCGGTGAGCGCGACGAGCAGGTGGTGGAGGTAGCTCACCAGCGTCGACTCCCGGTTCATCTGCACGCCGAGGTCCTCGAAGCTGGCCATCGAGCGCGCCTTCGCGATGACGCGCGTGGCTTTGCGCACCAGCGCCTCGTCCACGCCCGCCTTCTCGCAGCACGCGGCGACGTTCACCGCGCGCAGGTGGCGCTCCACCTCGGCCAGGCCCACCGCGTGCGCGGCGACGAAGGCGTGGTTGACGAGCCCTTCCTGCACCAGCGCGCCCAGCATCGCGGCCAGCAGCCACGCATCGCCGCCCGGGCGCACCTGGAGGTGGATGTCCGCGAGCGCGGCCGTCTCGGTGCGGCGCGGGTCGACGACGATGAGGGTGCGCGCAGGGTCCGCCGAGATCTCTTTCAGCGTGACGCGCGCCCGGGGGATGGAGTGGGAGTGCCACGGATTCTTCCCGAGGAAGAAGGCGACTTCGCAGTGCTCGAAGTCCGCGCGGGTGACGGTGCCCATCATGCGGTCGGCCACCCAGAACTCGCCCGTCTTCTCCTGGGCCAGCGCGCTCGAGCGCCAGCGGCTGCCCAGCGCCCGCCGCGTCGCCGTCGCGTACGCCCCCGGGAGGTGGTTCCCCTGGCCGCCGCCGCCGTAATACAGAATCGACTCGCCCCCGAAGCGATCGCGCACCGAGGCGAGCCGCGCTGCGACCTCCCGAATCGCGGTGTCCCAGTCGATGGGCTCGAAGGCCCCGTCGGCCCTCCGCCGCAAGGGAGACGTCAGCCTGTCCTTCGCGTGCTGGTAGTGGTCGAGGCGGTGGGGCTTCTCGCAGGCGTAGCCCTTCGACGACGGGTGCCGCTCGTCACCGCGCAGCTTGACGAAATGGCGCCCGCCTTCGCCGCCCAACTGCACCTCGAGGCCGCAGTTGCACTCGCAGAGGATGCACGCCGTCGGCTGCCAGGAGTCGGTCATGGGCGGGACAGTGCGCCACGCGCGGGCCGGCGACAACCCCGGTCAAGGCTTCGCCGGCCAGCGCACGAGCAGGTCGCAGGACGGAGGAAGACCAGGATTCCGATTTTTCTGCTTTGGAGGCGCCGTCGCCGCCGGTTGCGGAGCTGACCGTGCATGGCGTCGCTGCGAGGGCCACTCCCGGCAGGTGCGCGACCTTCGTGCCTCTCAGCCGACGATGCCCACTGCGCCGGCCAGCCACTCGCGCACGTCGTCGGGGGACGGGAGCGCGTTCCGGTCGAGCGCCCAGGTGAAGAGCGGCCCGGCGAATTCACCGGCCGAGCGGAAGCGCCCCTTCGGATCCACCGCGAGCGCCTTCTGGATGACGGCGGTCAGCGGCTTGTCCACGTAGTCGGGGATGGAGAGCTTCCCCGCGCGGATGCGGTTCACCACCTCGAGCTCGGGCAGGCCCTCGTCTTTGAAGGGGTGGTAGCCCACCACCATCTCGTGCAGCATCACGCCCACCGACCACAGATCCGATGCCACGCTCCCGCGCTCACCGCGCGTCTGCTCTGGCGCCAGGTAGGACAGCTTGCCCGCCGCGACGCCCTCTCCGGGCCCGAGGTCGAGCTGCGCGCTCGAGGCCACGCCGAAGTCGCCCAGCTTCACCGCGCCCTGCCCCGAGAAGAAGACGTTCGACGGGTTGACGTCGCTGTGGATGAGGTTGAGCGGCGTGCCCGTCTTGGTGGTGGCCGTGTGCAGGTAGGCCAGCCCGCGCAGCACCTCGATGACGACGTGCACGCCCATGTTCGCCGGGAAGCCGCTCATCGCCCGGCGGTGCGCCTCCATCACCTGCCGCAGGTCGCCGCCGATGAGGAACTCCAGCGCGATGAAGTGCCGGTTGAAGGCCCGCCCGTGCTCCAGCATGCGCACCAGGTTGGGGTGCGAGAGGAGGCCCATCAGGTCCACCTCGTCGGCGATCTTCTCTTCCGGCACCTCGGGGCGCATCAGCTTGAGGGCCACCTGCACCTGGTCGCCGTGCGCGTCCACCGCCTCCGCCAGGAAGACCTCGGCCATGCCGCCGAGCCCCACGCGCGAGCGCACCAGGTACTTCCCAAAGAGCCGGCTCGGCACCTCGATGGCGTTGACGGGCTGCATCGGACGGTTGCGCAGTCTACCCACCGCGGGGGGGCGACGCCCTGAAGATCGCCTACCCCTGCCCACCTCCCTGCCCGCAGGGTGGCCCTGACGCGCGGTGACGGTAGAGTTCCGACCGGCGTGAAGTGCTCTTCCTGCGGAACGGTGCTGGCTGACGGCGCGGTGACCTGCCAGTCGTGCGGGACGCCGGTGGCCGGGGCTCCGGTCGCCGCGATGCCGTCGACGCAGCTGGGAGCGCGCGCGGCCAGCGCGGTGTCGCAGCGGAACCTGAAGCCCCTGTCCAACCGAGAGGAGAAGGGCGTCGTGCCCGTCCGGGTGGGCGACGTGCTGCTGGGCCGCTACCGCCTCGAGCAGAAGATCGGCGAAGGCGGCATGGGCACCGTCTACATCGCGCACGACGTGGAGCTCGATCGCCAGGTGGCGGTGAAGCTGCTCGCGGCCAACCTGGTGACGGACGACGAGGTGGTGGAGCGCTTCGAGCGCGAGGCGCGGCTCAACGCGAAGCTGGACCACCCCAACATCGCGCCGGTGTACGACGTCGGCCGCCACGAGGGGCGGCCCTTCATCGTGATGAAGCTGCTGGAAGGCGACACGCTCGCGGCGCTCTTGCGCACGAAGGGCGGCTTCTCCAGCGACGAGACGCTCAAGCTGATGCGGCAGCTCGCGGCGGGGCTCGACTACATCCACGGCAGAGGCTTCATCCACCGCGACATCAAGGCGGGGAACATCTTCGTCAGCCCCACGGGGCACGCCACCATCCTCGACTTCGGCATTCTTCGGCCGAAGAGCGCGTCGGAAGGGCTGACCCGCACCGGCATGGTGATGGGCACGCCGCACTACATGGCGCCCGAGCAGGCGCTGGGCATGCGCGACGTCGACCACCGCGTCGACATCTACGCGCTGGCGGTGGTGCTCTTCGAGTGCCTCACCGGCACGCTGCCCTTCGAGGCGGACTCCGAGCTGCGGCTCATCCAGATGCAGGCGCACGCGCCGCCGCCGGACATCCTCCAGCGCGCGCCGTGGATCGTGAAGCCGGTGGCCGACGTGATGCGCCGGGCGCTGGCGAAGCGGCCTGACGACCGGTTCAACAGCGGCGCCGAGCTGGTGAAGGCGCTCGAAGCGGCCTACCGCGACTCCGGTGGGCATCCCGCCGCGCCACCGCAGAAGGTGCAGGAAGGGACGGCCCCGGGCTGGCGCATGAAGGCGGGGCTCCTGTCCGCCCTGCGAGAGAAAGATGCGGCGTCGGGTGGGGCTGGCGCGCCGCCCGTTGCGGGGAGTTCTCCTCCCATGGGTGGCCAGGGCGCGACTCCAGCGGCGTCGTCTGCACAGGCCGGGAGTCTCGGCAGTGCGCACGCCGGGACCGTGCCCGGTGGCGCTGGATACGCAGGGACTGCGCCCGGTGGAGCCACGCAGGCTGGCGCAGCGCCCGGAGAGGCAGCGCCTGGGGGAGTGGCGCATGGTGGGGCACACGGCCGAGTGGCACACGGTGGAGCGGCGCCCGGAGAAGCGGCCCACGGTGGAGCGGCACGCGGTGGAGCGACGCCCGGAGAAGCGGCCCATGGCGGCGCGGCCCACAGTGGAGCCGTGCCCGGTGGAGCCACGCAGGCTGGCGCAGCGCAGGGTGGAGCGGTGCCCAGTGGAGCCACGCAGGCTGGCGCAGCGCAGGGCGGCGCGGGGCATGGTGGAGCGGCGCCCGGTGGAGCGGCGCTCGGCGGAGCGGCCCACGGTGGAGCGGCACACGGCGGAGCGGCGCACGGTGGAGCGGCACACGGTGGAGCGGCACACGGTGGAGCGGCGCACGGTGGAGCGGCACACGGTGGAGCGGCACACGGTGGAGCGGCACCCGGCGCAGCGGCCCACGGTGGAGCGGCGCCCGCAGGAACCTCGCCGGATCGCGCAGGGCCTGGAGCAGGTGCGAGCTCGCCCCTCGCCGGCCCTTCGTCTGGAGCGGCGCCGCAACCCGCGCCCGGCGCTCCCGAGCATCCAGTCCCGCGCTCGGGGATTCCGGCGCGCGCGAGCGACGCGGACCTTCCCGCGACATCGGGCACGGCGCGACGGGGCCTCATCACCGCCGGCGTCGTCGCCGCGCTCGGGGTCCTGGCGGCCTTCGCCACCTGGAAGCTCATCCCCTCTTCTGCGAGCGGCACCGTCGACGCCGGCGTCTCGACGCTCGCGCGCGACGCAGGGACTCCCGCGCTTGCCGTCAGCCTCGACGCGGGCGCTCCGGTGGTGGCCACTGCGCCCGACGCCTCTGCCGACGCACCCGACGCGGGAGAAGCCGTCGCGCTCGCCACTCCCGACGCCGGCCCGGCGACTCTTGAGGACGCCGGCACGCGCGTGGCCATCACCCCGGCGGGCAAGAAGAGCGGCCGGCTCAACGTCATCACCACCCACGCCGGCGAGCCCTGGTGGGCGCAGGTGTCCATCGACGGGGTGCCGCGCGGGCGCACGCCGATTCTCCTCGACCTCCCCGTGGGCAAGTACCAGCTGCGCGTCGAGCGCGCGGGCTTCCGCACCGAGCAACGCGAAATAAAGGTTGCGTCGGGCAAGTCGACTGTGTTGCGAATCGACTTGATCCCATGACGGCGTCGGTCGCTTCCCTGCTCGCGCTCCTCCTCGTCGCCGCCCCCGGCTCCCGCGCCGCGAAGGTGGACCCTCCGAAGGTGGAGGGCACGAAGCTGGAGCAGGGCCAGAGACTCTTCGCCTCGGGCGACTTCGAGGGCGCGCTCAAGGCGCTCGACGCCGCCGCGCAGGAGTCCCGCGACGACGCCACGCTGGAGAAGGTGCACCTCCTCCGCGCGCAGTGCTTCGCCGCCCGCCAGGACTTCGTGCACGCCGAAGAGGCCTTTACTCATGCGCTGGAGGCCAACCCCGAGGCGTCGCTCGACCCCGCCCGCGTCGACCCGACCGTGGTGAAGCTGCTCGACTCGGTGCGCGGTCGCCTCACCGGCACGCTGGTGCTGGAGTCCACTCCCCCGGGCGCGACGGTGACGGTGGACGGCAAGGCGGCGGGCACGACGCCGCTGACGCAGCCAATTTCCGTGGGCCGCCACCGGCTCGAGGCGCGGTGGGACCAGGGCCCGCTGACGTCCACCGAGGTGGTGGTGAAGCCGTCGCGGGAGGCGCGCGTGACCTGGGTGCAGGGGCCGGTGACGCAGCTGCCGCCCCCGCCGTGCCCCGAGGTGCTCCAGGGCCCCGCGCCGCGGCCGCTCCGCCCCTTTGGCGACCTCCGCGGCAGCTTCGAGGTGCCCGCCAACCCCGGCGCCTTCGTCACCGGCGGCTTCGAGGTGGGCGGTGGCGTCGAGGTGTCCTGGTTCCGGCTCGGGCTGTGGGCGCGCCTGTATTCCAGCTTTGGCCTCGTCCCGCGCGTCGCCTTCGCCGTGCCGGTGCTGGAGCGCCTCGCTGTCGTGGTGGAGGTGGGGGTGCCCATCCAATTCCTCCCGGCGGGCACGGGCGTGGGCCTGTGGGGCACCGGGGCTGCGGAGTTCTACGTGCTGCCCTGGCTGGGCGTGTGGGCCGGCTTCGGCGCGCGCCACTACTTCGCCTGGCCGGAGCGGAACGACCCGACGGCCTTCCTCGTCACGGGCGGTGCGCGCGTCCGCATGCCGTGACGCAGCAGGCCACTACCGCCTGGCCAGCGCCGCGGTGTGAAGAGGGAAGTAGCGGCCCCCCCGCGACTCGAAGAGGACGAAGTCGGCCACGAGGAACTCGTCGAAGGTCTCGCGCTGGAGCGCCCTGGCCACGTCCACCAGCGCCGCGTCACCTCGCGGGGACTTCGAGCGCGCCAGGGTGAGGTGCGGCGCCCATGCGCCGTGCTCGTCCTTCACGTCGAGGGCCCGCGCCAGGTCCGCCTGCAGCGCGCGCGCTGCCGCGAGCGCCCCGTCCAATCCCAGCCACAGGACCCGGGGTTGGGCCGGCGGACCGAAGCAGCCCGCGCCGACGACGCGGAGGGCGTGGGGCGCGTGCCTCCTCGCCACCTCGTCCATCTTCGTCTTCACCTCGGGCACCCGGGCCTCGTCCGTCTCGCCGAGGAAGCAGAGGGTGACGTGGCGGCCTTCCGCGCGCGTCCACTTCGCGTCGACTCGTGGGCGCCAGGCCTCCACCAGCGCCTCGACTCGCGACTTCTGTGCTTCGGGAAGGTCGAAGGCGATGAAGAGGCGCACGCGGCACGAGCGTAGGGCCTGGGAGAAAAAACTTCTCCCGAGGTGGTTTCCACGCCGTACTCCCGTCCATGAACCCTCGACTCCTCTGGCTCGCAGCGTTGTGCGCCGCCCCCGCTTTCGCCCAGGTGCACGTCGACGTGCAGGTGGCGCTGCCCACCATCACCTTCCAGGCCCCGCCGCCCCTCATCGTCGTCCAGCCCGGGGTGCAGGTGGTGGAAGACTTCCCCGACGAGGTCTTCTTCGTCGACGGCTGGTACTGGTGCCGCCGCGACGCGGCGTGGTTTCGCACGAAGGACCACCGCGGCGGGTGGGTGGTGGTGAAGCCCGACGCGGTGCCCGTGACGCTCGTGAAGCTGCCCCCCGGCAAGTACAAACACTGGAAGAGGCACCACGACGACGAAGGGCAGGGCAACGGCAAAGGCAAAGGGAAGGGCAAAGGCAAGGGGAAGAAGTAGTCCGCCCTGCCGGTGCGGGGTGTGCGCCACTCGGCGCTTGCGCACCCACAGGTTTCCTTCGTCAACTCCGCGTGGACCCCGGGGGGACCATGCCGTGGACACCTGGTATTTGAAGGACGCACGCGGAGGTGTCGTCGGCCCGCTGTCGCGGGAGGTCGCGTCCGATCTCGTTCGCTCCAAGCCCGGCCTCTTCGTGCATGGCTCGCACGACGGCGTCACCTGGAAGCCGCTCAAGGCCACGCCCGCGCTGGCGGAAGGCGAACAGCCAGCCGCGAGGCTCCAGCGAGAGACGAGCGCCGCGCAGCTGGTGGAGCTGCAGCTCGATCGCTACCGCGAGATGGCTCCGCACCACCTCTTCGGCGTGCCGGAGGGCTCCACCGACCTCAAGGCCTGGCGCCAGGGCTTCTTGAACGTGGCCAAGCGCTTCCACCCCGGCCGCCTCCCGAAGGACGTGGCCCCCGCGCTCTTGAAGGCCCACATGGCCATGTACCAGTACCTCACCGAGGTGATGGAGCGCGTCGAGCGAACGCTGGGCGACCAGGCGACGGGCGCCGAGCGCATCCCCACGCCGCGCAGCGGCACCCCCGTGTTGTGGACGCTGGAGGCCCTCGGCGCGAAGCGGCTCGCGCACGCGGTGGAAGCGGCGCTGTCCGTCACCCCGCGCACGGCCTTCGTCTTCTCGGTGCATCGGCTCATCAACTTGAGCAACCACGGCGTCTTCTTCCCCGTGCTGCCGCCGCTGCAGCTGGGCACGCGCATGGAGATCACCTTCCGCTTCGAAGAGGCTGGGCGGGAGGTGCACGCGCGAGGCAAGGTGGCGGTGGAGAGCACCACCATCACGCCCGCGCAGCAGCTCCGTGGCTTCGGCGTGCGCTTCGACGGGCTGCCCGCCGAGGACCGTGGCTTCATGCTGCGCGAGGTGAAGCGGCTGGAGGCGGCGGCGCAGGTGCGCTGAAGGTCACTCGAGCAGCTTGAGCTCGACCCGCCGGTTGCGCGCGCGGCCCTCGGGCGTGTCGTTCTTCGCCACCGGCTCGGTCTCGCCCAGCCCCTTCACCGAGAGGCGCTCGGCGGGCACACCCCGCGCGATGAGCGCCTGCCGCACGCTCTCGGCGCGCTGCACCGACAGTTGCAGGTTGAAGGCCGCATCGCCCGTGTCGTCGGTGTGGCCCTGCACCTCGACGCGCTTGAGCTGGCTGCTCTCCTTCATCATCCTGGCGAGGGCGTCGAGCAGCGTCGCGTTGCGCGGAAGCAGCTCGGCGGAGTTGAGCTCGAAGACAATCTTCCCGCGAATGACGATGCGGCCGCTCTCCAGCACCAGCGATGGGGAGTCCGGGCACCCATCGCCGCCCTTCTCGCCGGCCGCGTCCGGGCACTCGTCCTTCGCGTCGACCACGCCGTCCAGGTCCGTGTCGGGGCTCGTGGGTGGAGGCGTGCGCGGTGTCGAGGCACACGCCGCGAGGAACAGCGCTCCGCCCACCACGAAGAGCCGCATGGAGCACGACGCTGACAGATGCCGCGCGGCCAGACAATTTTCCCGTGCGGCTGCGGCGCGGCTGGCTTCAGGGAAATCCCCGAGGGTCGCCGTCCTTCCGCGAAAGGACGAAGCAGGCCGGCTCATCGCTGGGCGCTGATGGTCACGGCGCGGGGGGCGATCAACGTGAAGCAGGCGCCTTCTCCCGGAGCGGGGGGCGATCTCCATCGTCCCGCCGTTCGCGCGGAGCCCGTCGCTTCTCCGTTGGCGCGCGCGCTCAGCCGTGCGCCTCGACGGTGACGTTCACCTCGAGCCCTTCGCGGACGCTCTGGGTGACGATGCAGAAGTCCTCGAACGTCTCCAGGCACGCCTGCAGCGCCTCTGACTCGCGCGGCAGCGGCGCCTTGATGGTGATGTCGACCTTGCCGATGCGCAGCCGGTTCCTCTCGTTGCGGACGATCTCCACATGCGCGGTGGAGGTCAGGCCTTCCACCTTCTCGCCCTTCTTCGACAGGCAGAAGACCAATGACGCCGACAGGCAGTTGGCCAACGCCGCGGCCAGCACGCGCGCCGGGTTGGGGCCCGCGTCCTTGCCCAGCGGCGGCGGCTCGTCGGTGTGCAGCGGCGCGAACGACTGCTTGTCGAAGCGCACCAGGAACTCGTAGGCGTTCTGCTGCTCGAGCTGGATGTCGAAGGTGGACACGACAGACATGGGCTGCCTCCTCGGGGCCCTGTGAGCCGCGCTGCCTCGAGCGCGGTTCGCTCCTGGCAGGGCGACGCAGCCCTGTCCCGACCTTGTTCCGCGCAGTTGCACTCGGGTATTCCGGTTTTCTGCACGCGGGGCACCGGGTTGGGGTCGTGCCCTCCACGGCATTCGGAGGAGAACCACCATGGGCATCCCCATCGGCAGCACGTACACCTCGACGGTTGAGGCCACGTTTCTTCGGCACTTCACCTGCAAGCACTGCGGCTTCGAGTCGGTGGCGAAGGTTCGCTCGAAGGGTGAGGGCCAGGGCACGAGCCCGCTGTGGCTGCGCGAAGAAGGCGCGAAGAGCGCGGCCAGCAAGGAGGCGCTGAGCCGCGCCGAGGGGGCCGCGGACGAGCTGGTCTCGATGGCGGAGTGCCCGTCGTGCGAGCGCCACGACGAGAGAGCGCGGTCGAGCGCACAGACGAGCGCCTGGCTCGGCGGCGTGGGGCTCGGCGCGGTCTGCGCCGTCCTGTGCTACTTCGTGTTCAGCACGAGCCACCACGCCGTCGCCATCAGCGCCGTCGCAGCCGTGATCGCCGCCGCCCTGCACGTGAAGCACCGCGCCTGGCGCTGGACAGAGGTCGACGAGCGGGTGCAGGTGTTGACGCATGCCGAGCTCGAGGCCCTGGTCGAGGCGCACGGCCTCGACGAAGAGGAAGTCGAGGCCGCCTGACGCTTCGCCGCCTCTTCACGCTCGGCCTGACCGAGCGCTCCCAGGTCGTCTGGGAGACCAGCAGAACGGCGACTGGCACGAGCTGAGCCTGGTAGGCCCGGCGACGTCGTCGACGTTGCGCAGAACCTTCAGCCTGCCCTGCAGTCGCTGCTGGGCCACGGGCGGCGCGCTCACCAGGCGCCGCCCGGACAGGCGCAGGTGGGCCGGTTGCAGAGGCACGTTTCCGCCGCGTGGCCCGCCCCAGCCGCAGTACGCTTGCGGGAGCCATGCTCGACCAGGTCCGGCCATGTCTGCTCCCCGGCGCCGAGGTGCGCAAGCGCTCGGACGGCACCGAGGGCATCTACGACCCAGACTCCGGGCACAGCCTGGAGACGACACCGGAGCAGGCCAACCTGGTGCAGCTCTTCGACGGCAAGCGCTCGCTGCTGGAGATTTCGGCGGAGTACATGAACCGGCACGGCTTCGTGCCCTTCGCCGCCATCGACGAGCTGTTGTGGGGGCTGGCCGACGCGGGCCTCCTGGTGAACCCGCCGCAGAACCTCGGCCGCCTGTCGATGGTGGACAAGAGCGCCGCCGTCGACCTCATCGCGCCCCACTCCCGCGTGCGCTGGAAGACGAGCTTCCCCCGGGCGCTGCGCGCGCTGGAGCTCCTCTTGTGGCCGGCGCTGGGCGTCCTCTCGGTGCTGCACCTGCCGGCGGTGAAGCTCTCGCCGCTCGACGTGCTGCTCTTCTACCCGGGCCTGGTGCTGGCCCTCATCGTGCGCGAGCGGGTGAAGGCGGCGTGCTGCGCGGTGGTGGGCTTCCCGCCGAAGCAGGCGCACCTCGTCTCCATTCTTGGCGTCGTCTGGTACGTCGCGCCGGACACCACCGTCGCGGTGCTGATGGATCGCGGCGCGCGCGTCTTCGCCCACCTGGGCGCGCTCCTCGGGGCGACGGCGGCGGTGGCGCTCGCGTCTCCCTGGCCGGGGCTGAGGGCGGGTGCGGCCGCGGTGCTGCTGTTCGACCTCTGCCCGCTGGCCGCCTCGTCGATGGACTCGATTCTCGCGGCGCTGTCGAAGGAGCCGCACCTGCGGGAGCGCCTGCGCAGCTTCGTGGGCCTGCCGCTGTTCAAGGCCATCTTCACCCTGGGCATCCGCAAGGCGGGCGCCTTCCTCGTCTTCGCCGGGCTCTTGTCCGTCACCTGGTTCGGCGCGCTCGTCTTCATGATGTTCGGCCCGGGCTTCGACACGGCGCTCAAGCTCGTCGAGCTCACCGTCACCATCACCGGACCCTGGCGCATCGTCACCGCGGCGGGCGCCTTCGCGCTGTTCCTCGCGTGCCCCTTCCCGCTCATCCTCGCGGCCTTCCAGGCCATCGAGTCCTTCTTCACCGCCTTCTGGCCGAGGGAGACGGGCGGGCGCACCACCGGCGGCGCAGCGGCCATCGAGGCGTTCCGGTCGATTCCGCTCTTCTCGGCGCTGCCGGACCGCGACCTCGCGCTCATCGCCGAGCAGTCGCGTGAGGTGACGTACGGCGCCGGCGAGCGCATCGTCGAGGAAGGCGCGCCGGGCAACACCTTCTGCTCCATCCGCCGCGGCTCGGTGGAGGTCATCCGGGGCGAGGCGAACCAGCGCCCGCGCGTGGTGGCGCGTCTGGGCGCCGGCGACTGCTTCGGCGAGACGGCGATGCTGAAGGACGGCGTGCGCACGGCGACGGTGCGCGCGGTGACGGAGGTCGTCGTCATCGAATTGGCGAGCGAGGCCTTCGAGAAGGTGGTGGCCAAGGTGGGCGGGGTGGACTTCGCGTCGGTGCTGCGCGCGGCGAGCGCCATCGGCAAGTCCAAGCTGTTCAAGGAGCTGCCGCCCGAGCGCCTCTCGTCGCTGGCCAGCAAGTTCGTCCCGCGCAGCATCCCGGCGGGAACCGACGTGGTGAAGTTCGGCGAGCACGGCGACGAGTTCTTCCTCATCGCGAAGGGGCGGGTGGAGGTGCTGTCGGGCGAGGGCAAGAAGCTGGTCGAGCTCGGCGACGGCGACGTCTTCGGAGAGATCGCGCTCCTGCGGAACGTGCCGCGCACCGCCACCGTGAAGACGCTGACGGACACGCTGGTGCTGGTGCTGGGGCGCGAGGTGTTCCTCCAGGCGCTGCAGGCGGACCTCGCGCTCTCAGCGAAGGTGGAGGAGATGGCCGCCTCGCGCGCCAGCCAGCCGGCGCCCGCAGAGGAGCTCAAGCCGGGCTGAGCAGCATTCGTCGGGTGAGCGCTGCCCTGGCCGCAGGCACGGCGGCCCGGTGGGGCGATGGGCCACTCACCGGTCGAGTGACAGCTCCTCCAGCAGCTCCAGGTCCACCGCGCCGTCGAGGTTCTCGAGCAGCTCCAGGTTGTCGATGACCTCCTGGTCCGCGTCCTTCACCACCGGCGGCTTCGGCGGCGGCGTCGGCGCCGGCGCGCCCCCGTCGAGCGCCAGCACCACCGCCCACACGAGGGCCTTCATCGCTGCCGCCGCTCCCTCGCGCGCTCCCGCAGTTGCTGCCGCTGCTCCTCCGACAGGGAGCGCCAGCGCTTCAGGTTCTCCCGCATCTTCTCGCGGGCCTCGGGGTTCTCCTTGAAGTACTGCCGCATCTTCTGCCGCAGCTCCTGCCGCTGCTCCGGCGGAAGCTGGCGGAACGCCCGGTGACGCTCGCGCAGCTCCTGGCGCTCTTCCGGCGACAGCTTCATGAAGCGCTTCAGGTTCTCCCGAATCCGCTCCTGGTCCTCCTTCGGCAGCTGCCGGAAGCGCTTCAGGTTCTCCTTGATGCGCTCCTGCTCCTCGGGCGGCAGCGCCTTGAAGGCCTTGAGCTTCTCCCGCAGGGCCTGCTTCTCCGCCTCGGGCAGGGCGTTGAAGCGCTCGGCGGCCGTGGGCGGAGGAGGCGTTGCTTCCTGCGCGCGCGCGGCCGAGGCCAGCAGGAGTCCCACCACGAAGAGCGTCCTCATCGCATCACCTCCAGCTCGTCCAGTTGCGCCACCACCGCCACGTCGTCCGGCGAGTCGAGGCCCACCACGTCGAGGTCGTCCGCCAGCTCCAGGTTCTGCGCCACGAGGAGCGCGTCTTCGTCGAAGCCCGGCTCCGTCACCGTCGCCCCCGGGGGCCACAGCACCACCGCCGTCACCGCCGCCGCGACGGCCAGCCCCACCGGCACCAGCCTGGGAGGCGTCAGCCACTTCAAGACGCGCTCCCGCCAGGTCGGCTCGTCCAGCTTCGAGAACACCGCGCGCCGCAGGGCCGCCGAGGGCTGGGGCGCCGGCAGCGCCTCCACCGCCTGCACCGTCGCCCGCAGCCGGGCTTCGAGGGCCTTCAGCTTCGGGTCCGCCGCCAGCGCGGCCTCCACCTGCTTCGCGCGCTCGGGCGGCAACTCGCCGTCGATGTACGCGGTGAGATCGCCAAGGATGTCGTCGCTCATGCAGCACTCCCTTCGGGCGAAATCGCCGCCAGGTGCTTCATCACCTGCACGGTCGCCCGGTGAATCAAGCTCTTCACCGCCGACTCGGTGGACTCCAGCGCCTCGGCGATGTCCCGGTACGCCAGCCCCTCGAAGCGGCACATCGCGAAGGCGGCCCGCTCGCGCTCACTCATCTTTCCCATCGCCTTCTGCACCGCTGCCTCCACTTCCTTCGCCTCCAGCGCGGACATGGGCGTGGCCACGTCGGCGTCCTTCTCCATCAGGCTCGGTCCCTCGTCGTCTCTCACCTGGGCCTCCAGCACCTCCGCCTTCGCGGCCGGACGGCGCAAGTCGTTGAGGCAGGTGTTGGTCGCCACCCGGAAGAGGAACGTCTTGAAGCGCGCCGACGGCTGGTACGACTTCGCCGAACGGAACAACTTCACGAAGACGTCCTGCGCCAACTCCTCTGCCCGCGCCTCGTCCCCCACGAAGCGTCGGCAGAAGCGCACCACCGACGCCTGGTGCCGGTCGAACAGCCGCGCGAAGGCCTGCTTGTCGCCCCGTGCGACGGCCTGCATCTCGCGCGCGTCCTCGTCGCTGAACGCCTGCACGGCTGGTTGAACCCCGCTCACGGCCATCGGTTGCGGAAGCCTCAGAAAGACGAGTGGATTCGGGCGCTTCTAGCCCCCGGCCGCGAAGCGCCTCACGGCCGCCGGCGACAGCGGATCCACCTGGCCGCGGCTGCAGAAGGCGAGGAACTTCGCCAGCACGTCCAGGCCCTGGTTGAGGATGGCGCGGGTCTCGGGGCCATCGAGCTCGAACCACACCGCGGCGTGGCCGGCGGCGATGGGAGAGGCGCCGAGCAACGACAGCGCGGCCTGCACCGCTTCCTGACGCACCGGGTTGGCCTGGCCGAAGAGGCCCTTCTCCTTCGTCTGGGCGGCCAGCATCAGGCGGATGAGGCAGGCGAAGGCGCGCGCCTCGGGCACGGCCATGAAGGGCTCGAGCGAGTCGAGGTACTGCACCAGGCGCTTGCGATCGCCGCGCGTCTCGGTAGCGAACAGGCGCTGGGCCGTGCGCCCGTCCGGACCCGGGGCCATCTGCAGCGCCTCGAAGGTGTGGGCCCAGAAGTCCAGCGTGGGGAGGTCCGGCTCGGGCTCGATATCGACGTCGATGTCCACCGCAGCCGCCGGCAGCCCCTGGCTGGGCGTGAAGGCAGGCGGAGGCGGTGGCGCTTCTTCGGCGTCCACCAGCTCGACTTCCCCGGACGGCGTCGACGGTGGAAACCACGCGCCCGGCGGCGTCAGGTCGCGCGGCGGCGGAGGTGGCGCCCGCTGCGGCGCGGGGGGCCCTGCGTCCAGCTCGGCGTCGAGGACCAGGTCGGCCTCCTCTTCCATCGGCGGCGGCTTCCACGCCCCAGGCGGGGTGAAGTCGGTGGGTGGAGGCGGGGGCGCCACCGCGAGGGCGGGCTCCTTCGGAGTGGTGACGCTGGTGGGGTCAACGGGCGCAAGCCGCTGCGTCGGGAGGCGCGAGGTGTCTTCCGCGGGTGGCGCGCCAGCGGGCGGCGTCATCGGCGGAGGGGGAAGCGAGCCGGTGCGCTGTCCCACCAGCGTACGGAAGCTGGGCACCTGCGGGCCGACCCCCAGCGGCTCCGGGGCCGGAGGTTGTGCTTCGCGGTGTGGCTGGGTGGGCACGTTGCGGTTGGGCGCGGCCGGAGTGGCCAGCGGCGTCGCGACGGGGTCGGTCCTCACCAGGTGATTCGGCACTGCGTCCAGCTTGCCGGTCACCTTGTTGGCGTTGGCGAGGAAGGCCTTGCGCTCCTGGTGTTCGAAGAACTCGTCGAGGTACGGCACCAGCTCGCCCCACAGGTGCATCAGCCCGGCGTCGCCGCCGATGAGCTCCTTCGCCACGGCTTCGTCGTGGTACGCCTCGGACAGGAGGCCGGCGCGGGCGGAGAACTCGGCGCGGCTCTCCTGCACGAAGAGGCGCGCGAGCTCGAGGTGGTAGAGGCAGCGGGCGAACTCCACGCGCCGGTAGCCGTCGGGCTGCAGGTCCGCCACCGCCACCTGGAGCAGCGCCGCGTCTTCCCGCGCGTCCCAGCAGGCCTTGAGCAGCCGGGCCAGCCGCTTCTCTTCGAAGCCGTGGAGCAGCGAGTCGGCCTCGCTCCACAGGCGGGTCAGCTCGGGGTGCCCGGCGGCCAGCTCGTCCCCCGTGCCCTCGCGCCAGAAGACGAGCAACGCGTCGGCCACCTGGAGCATGGTGGTGCGGGCCTCCGGGTCGCCACGCCGGGCGCGGTCCAGGTCGAACAGAGCGGTGGCGAACTGGGCGCGCGGGTCCGACGAGAGGCGCAGCTCGTGCAGGGCATCGCGCAGCGCGTTCAGGTCCTGCACCACCGCGGCGCAGCGGTCGATGGTGGCGCTGACTTCGTCCTGAGAGGCTTCCCGCAAGGCACTCGGAATCCTGCCCGGCCGGCCAGATGATCGCCAGACTGTTCGAGCCGCGCGCCGAGCTACACTGTGGCGGCGATGGAACGGGTCGAGTCCTTCCCCCAACCGGCGGTGGAAGAGGTGGCCGTCGCGCGGCCGGCGCTCTCCACACTCCTGGCCGAGCTCGCGTCGGTGGGGCCCCTCACCGCGCGGGAGAAGGTGCCGCAGGTGGTGTCGTGGCTCCAGACGGCGCCCTCGACGGAGGACAACGGGAAGGAGCTGCTCCAACTGCTCGACGCGGACGCCTTCGCGGGCCTGTCGGACGCGGAGGGCCGGCCGCTCAAGCTGGAGGCCCTGCTGGCGCTCCTGCGCATGGGCTACCCCTGGGCGCTCTCGGTGAAGCCCGAGGACCTCGCGTGGCTGCGCGAGCAACAGCGGCCGTACTGGCGACGTCACTGGAAGGGGCTGCTCGCGGTGACCCTGTGGGCCGCCCTGGCGGTGGAGGTGGCGTACTTCACGCTGCCCCTGTGGCAGTTCTGGTGAGCGCTACCGCGAGACGAGGGCCAGCAGCTTCGTCGTCGTGTTCCAGTTGCGGACAGAAAGACTTCGGCGGCCCCGCCGGTGAGTGCGAGGCCGCCGAAGGGGATGCGGGTGGGGGGAGTGAGGAAACTCAGAGCGTCTTGATCAAGGTGCCGCGGAGGCTGAAGTAGTCCGGCTCACCCGCCGTGCCCGCGCAGCCTCCGCCCTGGACGCGCACGCTGACGGTGAGGCTCGCCGCCGACCGGACCGCCGACGCCGAGATGATGGAGGCGGTCGCGTTGCAGTTGCCCCAGAAGCCTTCCAGCACGCAGGCCGCGCCGGGCTCAATCTCGAAACCGGACATCGTCGGCTTGCCCTTCAGCCGGCAGGTGATGGTGGGGTTGTTGGGGGGCGCGCCGAGCTGGCGGCCGCTCGCGACGATGTCGATGTCCCCGTCCGGCGAGTCGAAGATGTCCACCGTCGAAGACAGCGTGGTGGTGAAGGAGTACCGCTCCCAGGTGTACGTCGTCGTGCCGGTGTACGAGCCGACCAGGTCGGCGGTCATCCCGCCTCCGCAGGCGGTGAGGGAAAGGACGGCGGGGACCAGCATCATCAGGCTGCGCTTCATTGGAAACCTCCGGGGTGGGGTTGAACTGCGTTGGGTGAGCCGCCCCTGGAGCCACTTCAGTGCCAGAGATAAATGCCTGTATTTCCATGGCTTCTTTGGCCTGGCGGCGTCCAGTCCTGGAGACGGTCGGCCCGGGCTCCGGTCGATCAACCGCCGGTGAATGTCAGACCTCTGGTTTATGAAGGGCGTCGGTGATACTCAACGGTTGTTCAGGTCTTGCACTCGAGGGAGGGAACACACAGTGGCGATGAATCCGGAGAAGGAAAAGGCGATCGAGCTGGCGATGCAGGCGGTGGAGCGGCAGTTCGGGCGCGGCTCCATCATGCGGCTGGGCAACGACGAGCCGCTGGCGAAGGACATCCAGACCATCTCGACGGGCTCCATCTCGTTGGACATCGCGCTGGGCGTCGGCGGCGTGCCGCGCGGCCGCATCGTGGAGGTCTACGGGCCGGAGTCGTCCGGTAAGACGACGCTGTGTCTGCACATCGTGGCCGAGGCGCAGAAGCGCGGCGGGGTGTGCGGGTACATCGACGCGGAGCACGCGATGGACGTGGGCTACGCGCGGAAGCTGGGCGTGCGCACCGACGACCTGCTCCTCTCACAGCCGGACACGGGTGAGCAGGGCCTGGAGATCGCCGAGATGCTGGTGCGCTCGGGCGCCATCGACGTGCTGGTGGTGGACTCGGTGGCCGCCCTGGTGCCCAAGGCCGAGCTCGAGGGAGAGATGGGCGACGCGCACATGGGCGTGCAGGCGCGCCTGATGAGCCAGGCCCTGCGCAAGCTGACCGGCACCGTGGCCAAGAGCCAGACGTGCCTCATCTTCATCAACCAGATCCGCATGAAGATCGGCGTGATGTTCGGCAACCCGGAGACGACGACGGGCGGCAACGCGCTCAAGTTCTACGCCTCGCAGCGGCTCGACATCCGCCGGGTGGGCGCCATCAAGAACGGCGACAACGTGGTGGGCAACCGCACGCGCGTCAAGGTGGTGAAGAACAAGGTGGCCCCGCCCTTCAAGGAAGTCGAGTTCGACATCATGTACGGCCAGGGCATCTCCCGCGAAGGCGACCTCATCGACATGGCCAGCGAGGCGGGCATCGTGGAGAAGAGCGGCTCGTGGTTCGCCTTCAAGGGCGAGCGCATCGGCCAGGGCCGGGAGAACGCCAAGGACTACCTCCGCGAGCACCCGGAGGTGGCGCGGGACATCGAGGCCCAGTTGTTCGAGAAGTTCGGGGTGAAGACGGCGCCGGTGGTGAAGGCCGTGCCCGAGCCCGAGGCCGACGTCGAAGAGAAGCGGCCGCGTGTGAAGGCCGTGAAGTAGCTGTCGCCTTCCCCCTGCTGGAGAAGCGCGCCCGGCTCGCCTCAGCTCTGCTGGAGCCACTCCGCGACGGCGAGCTGCGCCTCGACGTCGATGTCCGGGAAGACGACCGAGACCTGAATCCCCGCGGACAGGCCGGTTCGGCCCACCACGTGACCGCGGGTGACGATGGGGCCGACGTACGTCGGCACGGAGAACATCAACTCCACGACATCCCCCGCGGGCGGCGTCGTCGTCACGAAAGCGGCGCCGTCGATGGACAGGTTCCCGACGCAGGAGCGGCTCTTCTTCCCCGGCTCGCGCACGTCGAGGGCCACCTGCCGGCGGGGCGAGTCGCGGCGGTCGTCACCCCGGCGCTCCCTCTTCCGCTCCAGCGCTTCGGGGATGAGGTGTCTTTCTCGACGGTCGCTGCCGGTGCGGCGGTCACGCATCATGCGCGACAGGGTGCCACAGGGCGGTGGCGCGGCAACTTTCAGGTCGCTGGGAGAGGCCCTCGACGACGCCAGGGCGGAGAACACCTGCGCAGCTCAGCCCGCGGTCACGGGCGGTTGCTCCTCCGCGCGCACAGGCCTGGGCGATGCGCCGAACCACTTCCACGGGTAGCCGGGCTCGACGTAGGCATCCGCCGGAATCTGCGCGGCAATCTCCGCGTGCAGCTCCGGCAGCTTCGACCAATGCACGCCCGGCTTGAGGTGGTGCGCGGTGTGGTAGCCCAAGTTCCCCGTCAGCCGGTTGTAGAACGGCTGGAGGATGTTGTTGCACGCGACGAAGTGGCTCGCCGTGCTGCGCCCCGAGTGGTGCGTCCAGGTGGCCATCG
Organism: Myxococcota bacterium; assembly: GCA_040752975.1. Lineage (GTDB taxonomy): Bacteria > Myxococcota > Myxococcia > Myxococcales > Myxococcaceae > JADLDB01. Next base: position 26,228 of record JBFMHF010000022.1, on the reverse strand, counting down.
CCGTGCCGAACAGCGCGAGGAAGGGCACCAGGACGAAGAGGATGAGCCCGGGCACAGGCCGCAGCCACACCAGCGTCGCCACCAGCGCCAGCGACAGCACGCCCATCACCACGAAGAGCCGCCGCTGCTTCGGGTACTTCGCCCCCGTCTGGAAGGCCCGCCAGTACGCGGTGACGGTGGTGACGAAGGAGTACTCCCACTCGCCCATGCGGCTGCCGTCGGCGCGGGCCCAGCGGGACTCGTCCTTCGTCTGGTCGAGGTAGTTGAGGTGGTGCCCCAGCGAGTGGTGCAGCACCCAGGCCTGGCTCGAGACGCCGGTGGTGAGGGCGTAGACGAGCTCCAGCAGCCGGTTGGGCAGCCAGTGCGTGAAGGTGCTGACGTGCTGGTGGTGGTGGTTGAAGGCGCAGGCCCCGGCCTTGGGCAACAGGGACAGGAGGCCGTACGGCAGCAGCACCCACCACGCGTCGACGAAGGCGTACACCGTCACGTCGACGGAGAAGACGCACAGGAGCACCACCACGGGGACGACGTCTTCTCGGTACCGAAACATCAGGGCAGGGGCCCATAGCCCGACAGCCGGGGGAGCCGTCAACGCGGGAAGCGCCCTCCCGTCGCGAGCGGGGCGCGCGCGTTCCTGTTAGGTGGGCGGGGCGATGCGCCTGGGGAAAGCGGGGTGGCTCGAGCAGCTGGTGCGGGAGGTGGTGAACGACCACCGCGTCGACCTGCGCTCCCCGTCCTTCCAGCAGGCGCTCGAGCTGCCGCCCGGCCGGGCGCGCGCGCGCCGGTACCTCCGCGGCGTCCTGCGCGAGTCGGGGCTCCTCTACGGCACGCCCCAGGCCAGGGGCGCGCAGACGGAAGGGCAGGGGCCCGAAGAGCAGCTCTTCCTCGCGGTGCTGCGGACCTTCTGCCGCGTGGCGCTGGACCTCGCGGTGCTGGTGGACGCACCTCCGGGGCCGCGGGCGGAGCAGCTCCTCCTGCTCTTCGCCGCGCTCATCGGCCGGCTCGACGACGCCGAGGACATTCACCGGCGCATCGAGCGGGCGATGAAGCAGTGGCCGCTGCCGGCGAAGGTGTGGACCCGCGTGGAAGAGGCCCTCGAGAAGCGGGCCATCTCGCTGGCGGCCGACCCCTACTATGGGCTGGTGCTGCACAACGGCGCCGTCTACGCCGACGCCAACCTCTTCGGCCGCGCCGCCATCGCCTACTTCTCGCGCAGCACCTTCCCCCGCGAGGCCGTGGAGCGCCGCCTGCACTTCGCGGCCCTGCAGAAGGCGCGGCTGGTGGAGGTGCTGGTGGCGCTGGTGTGCGCCGAGCGAAAGCCCGGCTTCCCCACCCGCCGGGCGATTCTGCGGCAGATAGACGACCTGCGGCTGCCCGACGAGCTGGCCGACGCGACCCGCGAGTTCGCGCGCAAGGCCTTCGAGCGGCCGCCGGGCCTCAAGGCGCTGGCGCGCGACGTGCGGAGCCGGGACCTGAAGCGCTTCATCCTCGAGCAGACGTTGCTGGCGTCGCTCGTCGACGGGCGGCGCAGCGCGCGGGAGGTGGCGTGGACGAAGTCGCTGGCGAAGCAGCTCGGCTTCAAGGACGCCGAGGTGAAGGCGATGGAGCTGCAGGTGGCCGAGTTCTACGCGCGGCACCGCGACGTGGTGGACGTCTTCACCCTGTCCGCCGGGGCGGAGGTGATGGGCGAGGAGTGGGTGGACACCATGTCCACGTCGATGCGGAAGAACTACCGCGCGCTGTTGACCGAGGTGAAGGAGACGGGCGAGCTGTCGGTGCTGCTGGCGCGGGCCGCGCGGGGCGTGAAGCTGTCCCAGGACGAGAAGCGACGCATGCGGGAGCAGCTCATCGACGTCGCGAAGGCGGTGCCGGCGCTGGCCATCTTCGCGGCGCCCGGTGGTGTGCTGCTCCTCATCGCCCTGGCGAAGGTGCTGCCCTTCGACCTCCTCCCGTCCGCCTTCAAGGACGAGCCCGAAGTGAAGGGCGGCGCGCCGTCCGACGAGGAGCTGCACTGACCCCACGATGAACACGGCTGCGTGCTTCTCGCGCAGGCGGCAGGTGCGAGGGCCTGGAGCGTGAAGTGGAACGAGCCGTCGACCTGGTGGCTCTTCAGAACGGGCACTCCCCGAGACCGTGGAGGAAGGCTGGCAGCGATGCCGCGACGAACCGCGGCCTGTGGTCGGGCTCGTCATGCACCCAGTAGATGACGTCTTGCTGTGGCAATCGCAGGCAGATCAGGTTGGCGTTCCCCGTATCCACCGCGAACGGGATGAGCTCCTGCGGCAGGCCCTGGTGGGCGCGCCAGGTCTCGTTCGTCGTGCCCACGCCCTGCTTCTTGCCAACGTCGCGGAGCGGCAGCACGTACCCGATGCCCAGATCGAGAACCTCCGATTCCGGGCCGACGAAGAAGTTCTTCTCCGGTCGTCCACCGCCGCACGTCATCAAGAATTCTGCGAGCGCCGCTGGCAGCCTGCGACCGAGCTGCGCTTCGACCGCCTGGACGTCGGCGTCGGTTCCGCCGGAGACCTGTTTCCAGCCGGTCTCGTACGCCTGCAAGACCTTCAGCGCTGAAGCCTCTTCTTGCGGAGCCTTCCTGGTCGAAGCTCTCCTGGCCGGGGCCTTCCTGGCTGGAGTCCTCTCTCTGCCCTGCCTCCTGGTGGTTGCCATGTTCCAGTCCTCCACGGGCCGTCGCTGTCCAGAGCGTTGAACCGGCCAGCGCGATGAGGCGAAGGCGCGGCCCTCAGCGCCCCTTGAAGACCGCCTCGCGGCGCTCGACGAAGCTCATCATCCCCTCGGCGGCGTCCTCGCTGTTCATCACCTTCACCAGCAGCTCCCGCAGGTGGGCGATGGCCGCCTCGTGGCCCTTCGCCTCGAAGATGCGCGCATTCAGCAACGTGCCCTGCACGCCGATGGGCGCCTGCTTGGCGATGAGCTGCGCCAGCGCGCGGGCGCGCTCGACGTGCTTGCCCGGCTCGACGACTTCCTGCACCAGCCCGATGCGCAGCGCCTCGGCCGCGCCGAACTCCTCGGCGGTGAGGAGGAAGCGCATCGCGTTGCCCCAGCCCAGCCTCGCGGGGGCCCGCAGCGTCGCGCCGCCGAAGGGGAGGATGCCGCGTGCGATCTCGAGCTGCCGGAAGCGCACCGTGTTGGCCGCCACCACCACGTCGCTGGCGAGGGCCAACTCGATGGACAGGGTGAAGGAGATGCCGCTCACCGCCATCACCACCGGCTTGGGCACCAGCGGCGCCCAGATGCCGAAGGGGTCGTACTTCTTCCCGCCGGCGATGGCCTCGGGGCCGCGCTCGGCCACGGCGGGGCCCACCTCCGCGAGGTCGAGGCCGGCTGAGAAGTGCTCGCCGTGGCCGAACAGCACGCCTGCGCGCAGTGAGTCGTCGTCGCCGAGCTGCTGGTAGGCCGCCGCCAGCGCGTCGATGGTGGCGAGGTTGAAGGCGTTGCGCTTCTCCGGACGGTTGATGCCGATGAGCAGCACCGCGCCGTCGCGTTCCACCGTCACGGGGGTCGTCATGGGCGAGAAGCTGGTCCCTTTCGCACGCCGCGGTCAACGCACTTCACGCAATGTCCCGCCACCGTGTCCCGCGTCGCCGCGGCTCGAAGCGCGTCGAGCCGTTCAGGGCGTCGTGGAGAAGGCCCGACAGCGGAGCCGCCCACGGTGAGCCGCCGAGGCGCTGCTGCCAGCCTTCACGTCAGTGGGTGTCTTCGCGGCGCCTTCCCTGGAGTTGGGCGGCGTGCACCCGACGTGCACGGCGCAAGCCCGGCGGCGAGCGAACGTGCTTCGACCCGGTGGAGTGTCTCCCGGCCTCGGCTCGACTGGAGACGTGCGACTCGAGCGAGCCGCACGACAAGGCGAGCCGATGCGATGCCCTCTCGATTCGTGGTTGCCTCCGTGTGGCGCCCCTCGTGTTGAAGTCGCGGGCCGGCGGGGCGATGGTGGCCGGCATGCGCATCGACCTCCGCAGCGACACCGTGACCCGCCCCACGCCCGGCATGCGCGAGGCGATGGCCAGAGCCGAGGTGGGCGACGACGTCTTCTCCGACGACCCCACCGTCAACCGGCTGCAGGCGACGTTGGCCGAGCGCCTGGGCTTCGAGGCGGGCCTCTTCTTCCCCTCGGGCACGCAGTCCAACCTGGCGGCGCTGATGGCGCACTGTCAGCGCGGCGACGAGTACCTCGTGGGTCAGGACGCGCACACCTACGTGCACGAGGGCGGAGGCGCGGCGGTACTGGGAAGTATTCAGCCCCAACCGCTCGAGCACGAGGCTGACGGCACCATCTCCCTCGCGCGCATCGAGGCGGCCATCAAACCGGACGACGTGCATTACGCGAGGACGCGGCTGCTCGCGTTGGAGAACACCCTGGGCGGCCGGGCGATGAGCCTCGAGTACCAGCGCGCGGCGACGGCGCTGGCGCGCAGGCACGGGTTGGCCACGCACCTCGACGGCGCGCGCCTCTTCAACGCGGCGGTGAAGCTGGGCGTCGACGCGCGGGAGGTGACGCGGGGCTTCGACACCGTCTCGGTGTGTCTGTCGAAGGGGCTGGGCGCTCCGGTGGGCAGCGTGCTGGTGGGGCCGGCCGAGGTGCTGCGGCGCGCGCACCGCTGGCGCAAGACGCTGGGTGGAGGCATGCGCCAGGCTGGCGTGTTGGCCGCGGCGGGCCTGTACGCGCTCGAGCACCACGTGGCGCGGCTGCGCGAGGACCACGAGAACGCCGCGCGGCTGGCGGAGGGCCTCTCCGGCCTGCCCGGCCTCACCGTGGAGCCGCCGCAGACGAACATCGTCTGGGTGAAGGTGGCCGAGCCGCTGGCCGCGCGCTTCGTGCCGGCGCTGGAGAAGGAAGGCGTGCTGGCCACCGGGCGGACACTCGTGCGCTTCGTCACCCACCTCGACGTGACGGGAGAAGACGTGGACGCCGTCGTCGCGGCTGCCCGGCGGGTGGTGGACGCAGACAGAAAGTGACCTCGTCTCTTTTGCGGCGAGTGGGGCGGGTGAGGCCGCCACTCGCGCGCGCACGTCGCCCACGCTGCGACAGGCTTCCGTCGTTCGCGTGGGTTGGCACTTCGCTCGCTCTGACCGGCCCCTCGGCGGGAGGAAGATGCAAGCTGCAACACTACTTCCGCGGCTTCTGACAACTCGCGCGGAGCGCGGCGTTCTCCGCTTCGAGGCGGGACAGGCGCGCCTCCTGTTCCTGCATCATCCGGTACAGCGCCTTGATGGACGCCAGCGACACGCCGTGCGCGTCGATGGAGTGGTAGGCGCGGTCACTGTCGCCCAACCCGAAGGCCGCGCGGAAGTCCTGCGCCATCGGCCCGAGGTGCCGCACGTCGGAAGGCTCGTCCTGGTAGCGCCACGTCGAGACCGGGAGGTCCGCCACCGTCTGCAGCACCGCGCGCTCGTCGGCCGGGGCGATGTCCCGCTTGATGTTCCGGTCGCTGGCGCAGAGAGGCGCACAGCCTTGCGGACAGGTGGGCTCGGCCACGGTGGGAGTGTGACAGACGTTGATGCCCGACACGGGGCCTTGCTGATCGCAGCACAATTGCCCCGCGTTGCAGCAGCCGTTTCCGCAGCAGAAGCCGCCCCCGCCGCACGTCCCGCCGTCGCGGCCACACGGAATCGGCTGGCACGAGCCGCTGCAGAAGGGCGTAGGGTCGCTGCAGGTGACGCCGCAGCCGCCGCAGTTGGTCGGGTCGTTCTCCATGTTGACGCACTTGCCGGCGCAGCAGGTCCGCCCGATGTCGCAGGCCGGATTGCAGGGCCCCGCATCCTGCATGCTGCCGCCGCCGCCACCGACGCTGCCGCCGCCGCCACCGCCGCTGCCGCCGCCGCCACCACCGCCACCGCCGCCGCCACCACCGCCACCGACGGCGCCGCCACCGCCACCACCGACGCTGCCCCCGCCTCCGCCCGCTCCCCCGCCTCCGCCATCGTTGTTGGAGGGAGGCGTCCCCGAGCAGCCCACCAGCGTGACGGTCACTGCCAGCAGAAGTGTGCGCATGGGCGTGGAGCTTACCAGTCGCCGCGAGGGTGGCGTGGTGTCAGCGCTCGCCGCGTCGGTGGCTTCTCGACTGCCGTGGGTAGGCCGCGAGGGCGGTCGCGCACGCGCTCGACGTCCCGGTCGACTCGAGGCGCCCTGGACACCCTGGCCCACGTCAATGCCAGGCGAGCCGACGGCCGTGACGCCGACGGGCGCGTGTGCCACAACCTCCCGCTGCCCATGCGCACCGTCCTCCTGGCTGGCTCGTCTCACCCGGTGTTGGCGCAAGACCTCTCGGGCGAGCTGAAGCGTCCGCTGGGCGCGTGCGTCGTGCGGCGCTTCCCCGACGGAGAGCTGGACATCGAAGTCGCCGAGGACGTGCGCGGCGCCCACGTCGTCGTGGTGCAGAGTCTCCACCACCCGACGGGAGAGCACCTCCTCGAGTTGGCGCTCCTCACCGACGTCGTGCGACGCCAGGGCGCGGCCACCGTCACCGCCGTCGTCCCCTACCTCGGCTACGCCCGGCAGGACCGCCGCGAGTCCGGCCGGGAGCCCCTGGGCGCGCGCGTCGTCGCCGAGCTCATCGCGGCGGCTCGCCTCGACCGCGTGGTGTGCCTCGACCTTCACTCGAAGGCCGTGGAGGGCTGCTTCGAGCGCCCCGTGGAGCACGCCGCGGCGGTGCCGGCCCTCATCGAGCACCTGCGGGCACGGGTGCCGTCTCCCGCCGTCGTCGTCTCTCCGGACCTGGGCGCCGTGAAGCGCGCCGAGGCCTTCGCCCGCCCGCTGGGGCTCGGCGTGGCGGTGGTGCACAAACAGCGCCTCAGTGGGCAGGACGTGAAGGTGGAGCGCATCGTCGGCGACGTGGAGGGCCTCAACGTCGTGGTGGTGGACGACATGATCTCCACCGGCGGCACGCTGGCCGCGGCGGTGCAGACCGTGGTGTCCCACGGCGCGAAGACGCCGGTTACCGTGGTGGCCTCGCACGGCCTCTTCGTGGGCCCCGCCAACGAGCGGCTCGCGGCCCTCCCGTTGGCCCGTGTCGTCGTCACCGACTCGGTCCCCGCGCCCGCTGCGCCGCGCTTCCCGCTGGAGCGCGTCCGCTCGGCGCCCGCGCTGGCCGCGGCCCTCGCACCTCTGCTGGACTGACCACCCCCAGGGGAGGAGACGCCGTGGACATCAAGGGCATCGACGGAATGAGCGTGGGCGAGCTGCAGGACCAGGTGCGGCAGGGCGGCCGCTTCGTCATCTTCAGCTACTGCATCTCCATCGTCGTGATGACCTTCAAGCGGTCCAGCGACATCCACTTCCTGCGCGCGGGGGACAGCGCCGTCCTCGCCGGCTTGCCGTACACGCTCCTGTCGCTCTTCCTCGGGTGGTGGGGCATTCCCTGGGGCTTCATCTACACCCCGATGGCGCTGGTGCAGAACCTGGGCGGGGGCAAGGACGTCACCGCCGAGGTGATGCAGTCGCTCGCGCCCTCTGGCTCCTCCGCGCTGCCCTGACGCGCCTCACGTGCCCTCTTCCTTCTCGGAGGCGGCGCCCCACGCCTCCAGCTTGCGGTACAGCGTCTTGCGCTCGATGCCCAGCGTGCGCGCGGCGGCCGTCTTGTTGCCACGGTGCGCCTCCAGCACGCGGAGGATGTAGCGCTTCTCCACCTCCTCCAGCGTGACGAGCTCGCTGGGCACCTCGCCCGTCACCAGCACCCGCGACGGGGTGTGTGTCCGCACGCGCTCGGGGAGGTCGTCGACGCCCACCTCGTCGTAGCGCGTCAGCGCCACCGCGCGTTCGAGGCAGTTGGACAGTTCGCGCACGTTGCCCGGCCAGTCGTACCCCACCAGCTTCTCCGCCGCCTTCGCCGACAGCCCCTTCACCGCCTTGCCCGCCCGCGCCGCGAAGTCCGCGAGGAAGAGGTGCGCCAGCGGGAGGATGTCCGCGGTGCGCTCCCGCAGCGGCGGCAGGTGGAGGTGCACCACGTTGAGCCGGAAGAAGAGGTCCTCCCGGAAGCGCGACTCTTCCACCATGCCCTCGAGGTCTCGGTGCGTGGCGGCGATGACGCGCACGTCCACCGCGTGTTCTCCCCGCCCGCCCAGGGGGCGGACGCGCCGCTCCTGAAGCACGCGCAAGAGCTTCGGCTGGAGGCCCAGGGGCAGCTCGCCCACCTCGTTCAAGAGCAACGTTCCCCCGTTCGCCTCGGTGAAGAGGCCCACCCGCGGCTGGTCCGTGGAGTCGCCGCGTGCGTGGCCGAACAACTCGCTCTCCAGCCGGGACTCCGGCATCGCCGCGCAGTCGACGGCCACGAAGGGGCCGCTGCGGCCGCTGCGCTGGTGAATGGCGCGCGCCAGCACCTCCTTCCCCGTGCCAGACTCACCGGTGATGAGGAGAGAGGTGGGCGTCGCCGCCACCCGCGCCACGAGGTCGAGGACGCCCTGCATCGCCACGCTGGTAGCCACCACGCCGTCGAGGCGCGCGCCGTGGCTCACCTCCAGCCGGAGCCGCCGCACTTCCTGGCTCAGCGCGCGGTGGTTGGCGGCGCGCTCCACCGCGATGGCGATGACGTCGAGGCGCGCGGGCTTGGAGAGGAAGTCGTAGGCGCCGGCGCGAATGGCCGCCACCGCCGAGTCGTAGCTGCCGAAGGCCGTCAGCACGATGACGGGGACGGCCGGGTGGCCCTCGGACACCCGCTGGCAGAACTCGATGCCGCCCAGGCCGGGCATGTTCAAGTCGGTGACGACGACGTCCACGTCCTGCCCGTCGAGGTGTCGCAGCGCTTCGTCGGCGCGCGAGGCCGTCAGCACCCGGAAGCCGCGCTGGGCCAGCCCCAGCCCCAGCGTGCGCGTCAGGTCCGCGTCGTCGTCCACCAGCAGCACGCGCCGGCTCACGGCTCTCCTCCGGGAAGGTGGATGGTGAAGGTACTGCCCTGTCCGGGCGCGCTGTCCACGGCAATCCACCCGTCGTGGTCCTCGACGATGCCCCACGCGACGGCGAGGCCCAGGCCGGTGCCCTCGCCCGGGGGCTTGGTGGTGAAGAAGGGCTCGAAGACGCGTGCGCGCACCTCGGGGGACATGCCCGCGCCGTCGTCCTTCACCGCCAGCACCGCCCAGTCCGACGGGGCCGCTTCCCCGGGCCGGGGCAGGCGGCGCCGGCCCGTCTCCACCGTGACGTGGCCGTTGGCGGGGCAGGCCTGCACGGCGTTGACGACGAGGTTGGTGACGGCCTGCTGCAGCAGCACCTCGTCGGCCGTCACCGGGGCGCTCTCGAGGCGCGGCGATTCCAGCGAAATCTGCTGCCGGGCGGCGATGGGCCGCACCAGTTCCACCACCGTGCGCGCGAGGGCGTCCAGCTTGAGCGGGCCCTTCTCCAGCCGGCGCTCCCGGGCGAAGACGAGCAACTGCCGCACCAGCTTCGTCATCTGCTCCGTGCGGCCGAGGATGACGCGCGCCGAGTCCTTCACCGGCTCGTCCGCGGCGGCGTCGTCGAGGATGAGGCCGGCCCGCGCCTCCACCACGTTGAGCGGCGTGCCCAGTTCGTGCGCGAGGCCCGAAGCCAGGCGGCCCACGGTGGCGAGGCGGTCCGCGTGGCGCAGTTGCTCCAGCGCCTCGAGGCGGGCCTGCGCGGCGCGGGCGGTGGACTCGCGGGCCTCCTTCAGACGTTCGCACATCGCGTTCATCTCGCGGGCCAGCGCGCCCAGTTCGTCGCGGGTGCGGAGCGTCAGGGGTGTGTCGAGCTCCCCCCGGCCCACGGCGCGGGCCTTCTCCACCAGCTTGCGGGTGGGGCGCGCGACCAGCCACAGCCCCAGCACGAAGGCGAGGCCGGTGGTGGCCGCCGTCGTCATCAGCGCCAGCAGGAGGGCCTCGTTGAAGTGCGCCGCCGCCCACGCGCCCTCGTGCTCCGGCGTCTCGGACACCTCCAGCGCGCCCGAGAAGGCGCCGCCCACGGAGACAGAGGCCAGGGTGAAGCGGCGCGCGGCGCCCGGCCCTTCTGGACGGACGACGGTGACGGGCGAGGCGGCCTTCTCGAGGGTACTGCACTCCACCGGAGGGGGCGGGCCGTCGGGTCGGCCGGGCACGCACACCCACCGCAGACGGATGTCTCCACGCTGGCGTTGGGCCGTCAGCGCCACCGTGCGCAGCGCCTCCTCCAGCCCCTCGCGCGGGGCCACCGCCTCGATGGTGCTGGCCAGCGTGCTGGCCACCAGGAGGTGCGTCCTGTCCATGTCGCGCTCGAAGTCCGCCGTCTCCTGCTTCAGGTGGCGTTGCTCGTGAAGCGAGATGACGAGCAACACGGCGAGGAGGAAGGCCACCGTCAGCCGGGTGACGAGCTTCATGCGCTCACCTTGCGTGCGAGGGGGGCGCGGTGCAACTGGCTTGCGCCGAGTGGTGCAGCGTGTGGGGCGGCGCGCGCGCTGGTGGAGTCGGGGCGTCTCGCCCTCGCGCGACGCCTCGGTGAGTGCGTCCGGGCTGGTGGGTGCGCGCGGCCCGGGGCGAGGCCACACCCGGTGGATGCGGCGGCGCGTCGCGCCAGCGCTGCGAGGCCGCGCGAGGCCTCGGCGGGCCCCTCGCCCGCGCGGTTTTCCCGGCGTTCCGGCGCGGCTCTCAAATGTGCTGTCCTGTCGGCGCCGACTCCGGCGCGCTGGGCAGCGACGAGGGGCGCCACACGGCATCCGGCGCCGACGTCGAGCCACAGGTGAGTACCTCCTCGCTGAGAGCCGTCGTGGAGGAAGGGTTCGCCAGGGGTGGCAAGCTTTCACCGCAGGAGGGCGGCGCCCTGCCCACGGCTGCCGGTTGGAAGACGTCCGAAGGTCCCCGGCTCGTCCACGCCTCCTGCAGCGCCGCGACGTCGCGCTGGTGTGCCTGCACGAGGGGCTGTGGCCACACCCCCAACAGCACCACCGCCACCGCCAGCAGCACCAGCGGGCGTTCCCGGGGGAAGAGGTCCGGCGCGGTAGCGGCCCACGGCTGCACCGGCCCGAAGCAGGTCCGCAGCATGGCCCGCAGCAGCGCGATGCCCACCAGCGCGGTGCAGCCCACCAGCACGCCCGCGACGAGCGGCCGCTGGTGCACCAGGCCCTGCAGCAGCAGGTCCTCTCCGACGAAGCCCAGGCTGCCGGGGAGGCCCGCGGCGCCGAAGGCCAGCATCAACGCCGCGGCGCCGAGGCGGGGCGCGGGGTGCGAGACGCCATGAAACTGTCGCACGTCCACCGGACCCACGCGCGCCTCGATGGTGCCCGCCGCCAACATCAACCCACGCGAGGTGATGGCCACCGAGATGGCGTTGGCCAGCGCCCCCGACACCGACACCAACTCGCCGGTGGACAGGCCCACCAGCAGGGCGCAGGACTGCGCCACCACCACATACGCGATGAGGCGCCTCAGCCGGTGCTGCGACGCGGCCATCACCGCGGCGTACACCACCCCGGCCACGCCGACGCCCTGCACCACCAGCGCCTGCTGCGGCACGGCCAGCGGCAGCGGCACCAGGGCGAGTTGCACCATCACGTGCACCGCCATCTGCACGCTGGTGAGGGCCAACATCGTCCCGGCCGGCAGCGTCTCGGACAGGGTGGGCAACCAACTGTGCAGCGGCGGCACCCCCAGCCGCGCCATCACCGACGCCGCCACCAGCAGGAAGACGAGGCCGGCCAGCCCGGGAGACAGCAGCCCCGCGTGCCATTGACTCATCCTGAAGGGCTCGGCGACGCCCGCGTTGGCCGCCGCCATCGCGAAGACGGCCACCGCCGCCACCAGCAGCAGCGAGCCCAGCATCAGGTAGACGGCCACCACGCGGCGCGCGCGGCCCTCGCGCTCGGACAGGCGGCGAAGCGTGAAGAAGACGACGGCGGGCGGCGCCACCCACCCCAGCGCCACCAGGCGCGCGTCGTCGGACTCCAGCACCAGCGCGCTGGCCGCCACCCACACCAGCGGCATCAAGAGGTCCCGCTGGGAGAGGCCGCGGCGGGGTTGGCCCAGCAGCACGACGGTGGCGATGGCGGAGTTGACGGCCAGCGCCGCCGACACGCCCGAGTCTTCACCCACGGCGCGCGCCAGAGCCTGCGCCGCGCTGGCGCCCGCGAAGAAGGCGGCCACGCCCGTCCAGTGTCGCGGCTGCCGGAGCGCCAGCACCAGGCCCACGCCCAGCAGCGGCACCGCCACCATCGCCGGCAGTCCCCAGAGGGCCGTCATCGCGGGGCCTCCTGTGGCTTGGTGGGCGCGTCTGCCCTCGGAATCGAGTCGAGTGACGGGCGCCGCGGGTCCTTCCTCTCCGCCGCGCCGCCCAGCCGTCGCGCCACCCGCTGCTCGAGGCGCTCGAAGGTGTGGCCCAACGAGAGCACCGGGCGAATGAGGTGGCGCTCCACCACCACGTCGATGAAGAGGCCGTCGCGCAGCGCCCGGTAGAGGAACCCCTGCACCGGGTGGGCGCCGAAGCTCAAGGTGCCCACGCCCAGCGCCTTGCGCAGCGCGATGGTGTCATGCAGCAGGTTGGGGGCGCGCAGCATCTGGTAGCCCCGGAGGCTGGCGTGTCCGATGAGGTGCACCAGCGCCACCGTGGGCAGGTGCAGGCCCACCTCCACCACCATCAGGCCCAGCTGCGACATGCTGGCCCACGCCAGCGACGTCTTCGCGTCGGCCTGGACGCGCGACAGCATGGCCCCGGCGAAGGCCGTGGCGCCGCCCATCAACACCGCGGCCACCGACGCCACCGTCGACTGCTGGAAGAGGGGCGCGCTGCGGATGAGGAGGTAGATGCCGGCGTGCACCGAGAGGGCGCCGTAGAAGACGGCTGACGAGGGCGTGGGCCCCTCCATCGCGCGCGGCAACCAGGTGCCGAAGGGGAGCTGCGCGGCCTTGCCCGACGCGGCCAGCAGCAGGAGGAGGGCGAGCGCCGTGGCCTGGCCTTCGGTGAGGTGGGCCTGGTGCAGGTTGCTGAAGTCCGTGCCGTGGGCCACCTGGTGCATCACCACCGCGCCGATGAGGAGGCCGAGGTCGGCCAGCTTGTAGACGACCATCACCCGCACCGCGGCGTTCACCGGCCGCGCGCGGTCATTGAAGAAGGCCACCAGGAGAATCGAGGTGAGACCCACCAGCTCCCAGCCGAGGAAGAGTTGGTCGTAGCTGCCGGCCACCACCAGCCATTGCATCGCGGTGGCGAAGACGAGCATCAACAGGAAGTAGCGGAAGACGCCCTTCTCCCGGTGGAGGTAGGGCACGGAGAAGCCCACCACCAGCCCCGACAGCACCGAGGTGCCCACCGCCATCACCAGCGACACCGCGTCCCAGCGCAGAGTGAAGGAGAAGGTGTAGTGCCCGACGGAGAACCAGGGCCAGGGGCCGAACTCCACCGGCAGGTGGCCCAGACACAGCGCGCTCGCGGCGCCCGCGACGGTGAAGATGGCCGACAGCCCGGTGGCGGCGACGGAGACGCGGGTGGTGGCGCCCTCCGACACCGGCAGGCCGAGGAGCCACGAGAGGCCGAGGCCCGCCAGCGCCACGGCCGGCAGCGCGAGCGAGGACAAGAGCAGGGCCTCCACGAGGTCACGCCACACGGCGGGCTCCTCTGCGCTCCGGCAGCACCACCGCCGGGGGCCGGTAGCCCTCGTGGCCCTCGTACCAGGCACGCGAGCCGTGCACGGTGGGCAGGTGCGTCGGCGGGCCGTCCCAGGGGAGGAAGCGCCCGTCTGGCTGCAGGGCGAACCACCCCTTCCCCGACGGGGACACGGTGACGATGCGCACCCACGCGTTGAGGGCGAGCTCCTTCACCAGGGGCTGCCGCGCCGCCACCGAGAGGACCGTCTCGTTTTCGGCTTCCAGCACCATCAAGAGGCGGACCGGTTCGTGGATTTCAATCATCTGCTTCGGAAGTCCGGTGCGGAGGTCCGACGCCGCGCCGTTCATCACGCCCACGTGCGAGGTGAGGTTGTGGGGCAGCTTGGTGCCGCAGCCCAGCCGCTCGTTGTCCACGCGCGAGAAGTAGTACTCGAGGTTGATGCCCGCGCCGACGGGCCCCACCGCGGCGAGGATGCGTTCCAGCACCGCGCCCGACTCGTCCATCGTCGGGTCGTAGGAGATGAGGAAGGCGCGGCGGTCGAGGAAGAGGCCGCGGGTCAGCGCCCGGCGGCCCACCACCGCGACGGCGTTGGTGGCGTGGCCCAGCTCGGGGCGGGCCTGGCCGTAGTCCACCGCGCGGGCCTCGACGTGCCGGTGCGCGGCTTCCAGCGAGAGGGACTTCGGGGCCGAGGCGAACTTGCGGCAGCGCTCGTGCGCCGAGCGCCTGCACACCTCGGCGAAGGCGGCGCGGGCCTCTTCCAGGGCGCCCTTGAGGTGTGCGGGCACCTCGTGCTCGTCGAAGAAGTCCACCGAGTCGGTGCAGGTGTCGTGCACCGCGCCCAGCACGTGCGTGGAGTCGGGGAGGTCGATGCCGCGCGCGCGCAGGGCCTTGCGGACGACGGGGCGGTTGGCCATGCGGGCGAAGAGGCGCGCGTTGGGGCCGCCGTTTCTTCCGCCGCAGGCGCCGCAGTCGTAGGCCGAGCGGTGGGGGTTGTTCACCGACGAAGAGCCGTGCGCGACGAAGATGACGAGCGGGGCGAAGTCCCTGGTGAGGCCGATGTTCTCCAGCGTGGTGGCGACGCGCTGGGCCTTCTCTTCCGCGGAGAAGCCGATGTAGCGGCCGTCGATGGACTTCGCCTCTTCGGACTCGCGCTCCCCGGTGAGGACGGTGCGCACCTCGGGCACCACCGCGCGCCGCACCGCCTCTTCCAGCTTCGAGGTGGTGCGGGGCGCCAGCACGCGCGCGGCCATCTCCAGCAGGGCGAAGGGCCCGGTGAGGAAGGACGCCAGCCCCCCGCCCGCCACGCCGCGCGTCGCCCGTCGCCAGCCGGCCCGGAAGCGGGCCAGCGCGCCCAGCCGCTCCTTCCGCGCCTGGGCCTTCTCGGCGTCCTCCGGGTGGGGCGCTTCCTGCACCTGGTGTCCTGGCACGACGCCCAGCGGGGCCAGCGCAGCGGCGTTGACGTCGTCCAGCGCGAGGAACTCCACGGCCACGCCGAAGAAGCCGGCCACGCCGTAGGTGCAGACGCTGGGCAGCACCTCCTCGAAGTGCCGGCGGAAGGACTCCTCGCGGTCGTCGATGCAGAAGATGGCCTGCAGCGTGCGCGGGGGCGGCGGCTGGGGGCGGTGCGCCTTGAGCGCGCCCACCACCTCCACCGCGTGGTGTCGCTCGTACGCCTCCTGCCACACCACGGCGCGCGCGCGGCGGTCGAAGCGGCGGGACACCTCGATGAGGCCCTTGCGCTGCGCCGGCTCGAGGGCATTCAACACGCGCGCGGACAGGCCCAGCCGTTGGGCGCCGGCGTAGAGAGCCAGCACGCCGCCGTCCACCAGCACCGGCCGCGTCTCCTCCACGCCCTCCACCAGGCGGGGGGCGGCGGCGCGGGCGAAGGGCTCCAGCACCAGGCGCACCGCGACGAAGTCCACCAGCCGGACTCGTGGCAGCTCGGGCACCGGGAAGAGCTCGAGCCGCTGGAACATGCCGCCCCAGCCGGGCAGCCGCAGCAACAGCGCCTTGAGCGTCTCCACCCGCGAGGCGGCGGGCAGCGCGGCCACCACGTCCTCGGCCGTCTCGCCCCGCTCGAGGCTGGCCCGCAGCGCGGCTGAGAGGCCGTCGAGCCACTCCGGCACCGGGGTGCCGCTGCGCGCGTAGAGGGTGCGGAAGGCGGCGAAGAAGCCGGCCTGGCGCCCGGGCATCGTCCAGCGGGCCACGCCGCGGTCGACGAAGCTGGCGCAGAGGGGGATGAGGAAGTCGTTGACCAGCTCGGTGGCCTTCTTCTGGACGGGGTCGAAGGGCGCGACGCCCAACGTGTCGGCGCCGCCGAAGAGCTCGACGCAGGCGCCCCACAGGCTGAAGGCGGCCAGCGCTTCTCCGCGGGTGGCGAGGGCTTTGACCAGCGCGGCGCGCTCAGGCGCGAGGCTCAAGGGGGCCAGCACGCGGCGCACGGCTTCTTCTTCGGCCACCTCGCGCGACGCGCCTCTGTCCATCAACCCCCGGGCCAGCAGGTCCACGCGGGGCCCCACCAGCCGGTGGGCGAAGGGCAAGAGGGAGTCGGCTTCGCCGCGCAGCGCCTCGTCCAGCCAGGTGACGGTGTCGGCGATGAGGTTGCTCTTCACGCTGCCGTCCAGCAGCGGGTCGAGCGCGGCGGCCCAGCGGCCCTCCGCTTTGAGCAGTTCCAGCACGTCGCGGCTCATCGCCGGCGGGGTGCCGAACAACATCGCCTTGAAGAGGTCTCGCGCGTCGACGGGCAGCGACTCCGCGGCGGCCCAGGGCGCGAAGCGCTGCAGCGCCCACTCGAGGTCGTCCGGGCCGATGCGCCCCTGCGCGTAGGCGGCGCGGTACTCGGCCTCGTCCAGGTAGCCGGTGACGCCCAGCTCGTCTTCGGCGCGCGCGATGGCCTCGTGGAAAGGCAGCGCCTGGTACGCGTGCAGGGTGTTGTGGTGAATGAAGACCTCGATGGGCCCCTGCGCCGGCAGCACGTGGGCCGCCTCGTGGAGGTCGTGCGCTACGGCCTGGGCCGCGTGGGAGTCAGCGCTGGCCATGCTGGCGCTCCTTCCCGTCGGCCGCTTCCTGGCGCCGGGCGAGGTGGTTGCGAATGGCGTCCACCAGTTGCCAGGCCAGCACGGGCGTGGCCAGCACCAGCACGGGCGCGCCGTGCGACGAGGAGAGGTCGGCGAAGGCCGGCAGGCTGGCGGTGACGATGATGACGAGGCGGCGGGCGTCGGCGGCGCGCACGGCGTCCAGCCAGCGGCGCGCGGCGTCTGCCTCGAAGCCCTTGGTGAAGAGGACGACGGCGTCCTTCACGCGGGTCAGCGCATCCTGCGTGGGCAGGCCCAGCAGGTGCACCGCCGGGAGGCCGCGCTCCTCGAAGAAGCGCTCGAGGCCCTGCGACTCGGCCTGCTGCGCCGGACTGGCCACCACCGCGACGGCAGCGGAGACGGCGCCCACGTCAGAGGCCCTCCGGCTGGACGAGGCGCGCCACCAGCGCGTCTTCGATGGAGATGCGGGGCGAGCGCCGCACCAACTCGGCGAGCGCGCTGGCGGGGAGGAGCCGGTCTTCCACTTCGATGAAGGCCTCGGTGGAGTGCTGGTGCTCGCTGCCCTTCACCCACAGGCGCAGCAGGTTGCCGCTGAGGCGCAGCTCCCGTTTCATGTGCCAGGACAGCGGGATGCGGCCCCCCAGCCCGTTGTACGTCACCATCGCCGTGCCCACCGGCGCCGCGCGCAGCCAGCGCTCGACGGTGCGGGCGTCGCGCAGGTAGTCCTCGGGCGAGCAGACGAGGGTGTCGTCGATGCGGTCGTACTTGTCGGCGATGTGCTCGGCGAAGGGGTTGTAGAAGTAGAAGCCGTCGAAGCGGGACGGGTCGACGGCGGACAGGCCGCCTTCCACCAGCAGCACCTCGGCGGCGAGCGCCTCCACCAGGCGGCGTCCCTCGGCTACCAGCGTCGCGCGTTGCTCGAGCCCCACGTAGGGACGGCCCGTGGTGAGGGCCGCCACCGCGCAGAACTTCCCCACGCCCGCGCCCACGTCCAGCACCTGTCGGCTGCCCGCCTCCAGAAGCCACCGCGCCGCCGTCTGCGCCACCAGCACGTTCGACCAGAAGCTGCCCGACTTTGCCCGCAGCCCGTCCGAGAGCAGCCGGTCGAACTCTGCGTCTTTCACCCACTCACCGCGCCGGAGCGCCGCGCTGACTCGTGCTGCCCGCTTCCGCATGGGCGGCGGCCGACTGCATGGGTTGTTCCATTTGCCAACCCATTGGAATTAGGCTGACTGCATGCGAAGTGCGGGCAGAACCGGACGACTTGACGTGCTTTTCGAGCCCGTCATGGCCTCTCAGGCGCTGAAACGGATTGAAAAAGTGCTGCGCGGGGTGGCGGAAAAGGACGTGACGGTCACCTTCCTGGGCGAATCGGGCACGGGGAAGGACGTGTTGGCGCGGCGGGTCCACGAGCTGTCGGGGCGGCGGAAGGGGCCCTTCGTCCCCATCAACTGCGCGGCGATTCCCGAGGGTCTGTTCGAGAGCGAACTGTTCGGCCGGGAGCGCGGGGCCTTCACCGGGGCCAGCGAGCGGGCGATGGGGAAAATCGAGGCGGCGTCGGGCGGCACGTTGTTCCTCGACGAGGTGGGAGACCTGCCGCTGTCGGTGCAGCCCAAGCTCCTGCGCTTCCTCGAAGGGCGGCGCTTCATGCGGCTGGGCGGCACCACCAAGCACTGGGCGGACGTGCGGCTGGTGCTGGCGACGTTGCGCCCGCTGGAGGAGGAGGTGAAGGCGGGCCGCTTCCGCGCGGACCTCTACTACCGCATCCAGGGCATCACGGTGACGGTGCCTCCGCTGCGGGAGCGCCGCGCCGACATCGAGCCCTTGCTGGACTCCTTCCTCGACCACTTCTCCGCACGGCACGGCGTCGAGCGTCCGAAGCTGTCGCGGCGCGCGCGGGCGCTGCTGGTGGGCGCGAGCTGGCCGGGGAACGTGCGCGAGTTGCGCAACCTGGTCGAGCAGCTGTGCCTCCTGCACCCCGGTGAGAGGATTCGGCCCGAGCAGCTGCCCGCGTCGGTGGTGGGAGAGGCGGCCGGCGACGCGACGAAGCTCGAGCTGCCACTGACGGCGACGCTGGCCGAGGTGGAGGAGCGCTTCATCGATGCGGTGCTGCGCCAGCACCACGGGAACAAGGCACGGGCGGCGAAGAGCCTCGGCGTCAGCGTGCGCACGTTGTCCCGAAGGTGGCCGCCGCGCGAAGCGTCGTGAGAGCGTGTCCCGCGGCGCGATTGCGCGCGAGGTGCCCGTGCAGGCTGGACGCAGGCTGCAGGTGAGCGTCTCAGACCTCGCGCCCTGACAGGTCGGCTCGCCCGAGGGATATCTGTCGCTTCTCCAAACGACGCCCGCCGCGCTGTGGCGAGCGGTGCGCTCGACTGGACTCCCGCTCGGACTTCTCGCCAGCGCTTCCCCGGGGGATGTGTTTGCCGTCAATCCTCGGCGGGAGGCCTGAGCGCCTTGCGCTTCCCGTCCGTCGTGCGCGGAGCCTTCGCCGGCTCCGCTGACGACTCCGGCTTCGACGTCGCAGGGGTGGGCCCCGCGGCCTGGCGCAGGCGCTCCAACAACTGGACGTTTGCCGAGTCGCCGACATCTTGCGCGAGCACCAGCGCGGCGTCGCAGGCCCTCGCGTGCCCGAGCTTGCAGGCCTTCTTCAGGTAGACGAACCGCTCCCCGCCCTCCGCCTGCGCGGCGAGCAGGAAGCACTGGTCCGCGTCGGACTCGCACGTCTGAGCCGGCGGGGCCGCCTTGCCCAGACGTTCCGCGAACTCCTCGCGGGTGCCGGGCTCGCACAGCCCTGAGCGGGTCACCAGCCGTGGCACGCCTTCCTCGCTGTCGAGGTGCGCGAGCATCGCGCGGATGTCGACGCTCTCCTCGAAGGACAGGAACACCACGTCGTCCGACTTCCGCTTGCCGGTGAAGACGGCGACCTGGGCCTTGCGGCTCAAGTCGGTCAGCACCAGGCGCCCCGAGCCGGTTCCGAACTCCGGCTGCGTGGTGTCCAGCCCCGTCAGCGCGAGCTCGCCCGAGCCGGGCGTGCTCTCGAGCAACTCCAGGCCCTCGGAGAAGAGGCCCCAGCGCGCGGACTCGCGCAGCTGACACGCCACCGCCTGGGGCCGCGCCGTCACCGAATACTGGGCTGCGCTCGGCCCTGCTGCACCGCTTTTCCCCTGCAGCAGCTCCTGGATCCACTCGACGGGGTGCGCGAAGTTCAGCGCCTGCCCATCGGTGCGCTGTTTGGTGGTGATGCCCACCAGCCGTCCGCGTGAGTCGAACAGCCCACCGCCGCTCGAGCCGGGGGAAAGCGCCGCCGACGTCTGCACCACGAAGGCCGAGCCTTCCTTGCGCAGCGCGGACACCAGCCCCTCGGTGAGCGTCTGCTCGTAGCCGCGGGGGTTGCCGATGGCGAAGACGCGCTCGCCCACCACCAGGTCGGTCGACTTGCGCAGCGTCGCGCGCGCCCCGCCCGTCGTGTCCATCGCCAGCAGGGCGAGGTCGCGGTCCCGCTTGCTCGTCAGCGTCACCTTCGCCTCGACCTCCTTCCCCCTTACGGAGACGAGCACCCTCTTCGCGCCCTCGATGACGTGCAGGTTGGTCACCACCTGGCCCTTGCCGACGATGACGCCGCTGCCTTGAGACAGGCCCTGGGCCGTCTCGGCGCGCACCAGCACCACGGAGCCGGACACGCGGGAGAAGACCATCGCCGGCGACTCGGTCTCCAGCCGCTGGTCCGGCTCCTTCGCGCCCGCCGCCCCCGGGAGACCGAGAAACACCACCATGAGCACCGCGAACCTGGACATGAGTCCTCCCTGGCTGCGTGAGTGGGAGAGACGGCCCGATTTTCTGAAAGCCGGTGAGAGGCGCCCGGTGGGCTCAGCGCTGGTGGCCCAGCCGCACCTCCACGCCCGGGTGCGCGGCGACGAACTTCTTGAGCGCGGCGAGGCTCTCCGCGTCCTTCGGCTTCTCGTCGGAGAAGGTGCCCGGCTCGACGTCGTGCTCCCAGCCCCAGCGCGTGTGGCTCGCGTCGCCCGTCAGCAGCACCGGCCCCGTGGTGGTGCGCACCAGGTACGCGCTGCTGCCGTGGGTGTGCCCAGGCACCGCCAGCGCCCACACGCTGCCGTCTCCGAAGATGTCCACCACGCCGGCGAAGCGCTGCGCCGGGTCCCCGGCGTACGGCCACTCGCTGAGGGCCTCCTTCCCCGCGAGCGCGCGGTCGATGTTGGGAGCCACCAGCAGGTTCAAGACGGAGCGAGCGCTCGTCTCGCCCGGGCCCGCGTACAGGGGCGTCGTGGCCGGCACGTCCGGCATGCCCATCACGTGGTCGAGGTGCAGGTGCGTCAGGAAGACCCCGGCGGGCGGCGAGGGCTGCTGGGCCAGCCACTCGCCCAGCGGCAGGTGGAACGTCATCTTCTCGCGGTGCATGACGCTGGCCACCAGCCCACGGACGGCGGCGTGGTCCGGGTCATCGCGCAGCGCCTTCTCCACGCCGGTGTCGACGAGGAAGACGCCTTTCGTCGGGTGGCGGATGACGTGGAAGAAGACCTGGATGGGCTCGGGCCCGTCGGTGAGGCCGGCCGCCCGCGCGGTGGGGTGCTTCAGGTTGATGAGGCCGGAGCGGTCGACCTCCCAGTCGCACGAGGCGATGGTCTCCAGGGTGACAGGACCGGGCGTGTCCAGCACCGCCACCAGGTCGTCGGACGAGCGGGGCGTGCCCAGCGTCGAGGGCTTCGTGGCGTGGTCGCTGAAGGCGCACGCGGCGAGGGACAGGCAGGTGAGGGCGATGAGGGCGCTTCGGGTCATGGCGTGGCTCCTTCGTGGGTGGTGACGACGCCAAGGGTACCCATGTCGATACGCATTGCATTCTCGAGAGTTGGCATGATGCTATGCGCCGGTGGATATCCCCTGGGATGACGTGAAGCTCTTCCTCGCGGTGGCCGAGGCGGGCAGCGTGAACAAGGCCGCGAAGGCGCTGCGCCTGGGCCAGCCCACGGTGAGCCGGCGGTTGGCGGCGCTGGAATACACGTTGGGCAACGCGCTCTTCCGGCGGGGCGCGAAGGGCGTGGCGCTCACCACGGCGGGCGAGCGGCTGGTGGCGCCGGCGAAGAAGATGGCCGAGTGGGCGGGCGAGGTGGGGCGCGCGGCGGAGACGAGGGACCAGTCTCCGCGCGGGCTGGTGCGCGTCACGGCGAGTCCGTGGGCGTGCTTCGACTTCCTGGCGCCCTTCGCGGGCTTCGTGGCGCAGAAGCACCCGGGGCTGAGGCTCGAGGTACTGTCTTCGATGGACTACCTCGACCTCGCGCGCGGCGAGGCGGACCTGGCGCTGCGTGCGAAGCCGCCCGCACAGCCGGAGTTGGCCCTGGTGAAGGAGCTGACGCTCACCAACCAGGTGCTGGTGGCGAAGTCACTCAGGGCGCGGCTCAAGAAGGGCGCCGGCTTCGCGGACCTGCCGTGGCTCGCCTGGGCGCGGCCCTTCGACACCATTCCGCCCAACCCGCAGTTGGAGCAGCTCATCCCCGGCTTCACGCCGGCCTTCACCACCGACAACTTCCTGGTGATGATCGCCGCGGCCGAGGCGGGCGTCGGGGCGATGGTGCTGGCCCGCACGCCGCACCGCTTCTCGCGGCCGGGCGTCCTGGAGCCGCTGCCCCTCCCGCTGGGGCCCTTCGCCACTTCGAAGCTGTACCTCGTCGCGGCGAAGTCGGCGCTCGACGTGCCGCGCATCCGCAAGGTGGCGGAACTCCTCGTCGACGAGCTCGACGCGATGGTGAAGGAGGCGCGGCGGGGGAGGTGAGCCGCAGAACTGTTTCTACACCACGGACATGGGGTGCACGTGATGTAGAAGTGGTTCAACGGGTGAAACCGTCGAGGGCCCGTCCCGGAACCCGGATGAGCGTGAAGCCCCTGACACGAGGTCACGCCGCGCGGCGCGGTGAAGCGGCCACCTCGCCGCCGACGAAGCGCACCACCTCGCCCACCACCGCCGCGTCGCGCCGGATGCCGTGGTGCCCCAGCCCGTGCGTCACGACGAGGCGCGCCCCCGGCCACTGCTGCACCACGTCCTGCGCGGCCGACAGCGGCACCTCGTCATCTCCCTCGTCGTGCACCACCAGCGCCTCGACGCGCCCCAGGTCGGGCGCCAGGCGCGCGAGCTCCAGCTCGTCCACCTTCCGCTGCGTCAGCGCCTCGATGCGAGCCAGCAGCCGCGCCTGCAGGGTCGCCGACAGGCCCACCTGCTCGGCGAAGTGGCGGAGGTACGGCGGCATCTGCGCGGGCGGCGCCAGCAACGCCACGCGCCGGGGTGAGAGGCCAGCGTCGAGCGCCAGCGTGGTGGCCGTCGCCCCCAGCGAGTGCGCGATGATGACCTCCGGGAAGAGTCGGCGGCCCAGGGACACCACCGCGTCCGCCATCGAGACGAGCGTGGTGAAGTCGCCGTGCGACTCGCCGTGCGCCGGGAGGTCGACCGCCACCACGTGGAAGCCCCGCGCGACGAGCGGCTCGACGAAGCTGCTCATCTGCCCGGCGTTACCGCTCCAGCCGTGCACCAACAGCGCGGTGGGCCGCGGCCCGACGGCGTTCCATTCCCACGCCGCCAGCTCCTCGGAGCCACTGAAGGTGAAGCGCCGCGACGACTCCGCCAACGCCCCCCAGCGGCTCGCCCGCTTCTGCGGCCGGCACCACGCCCGAAAGGCCCGCGCTTCCAACCAGCGGGGCGCTGCCTGCTCGGCGAGGCGGACCGCCAACCTCAAGAGTCGAACGTTCGTGCTATTTCTGGGGGACGCGGGGGCCATGGCGGTTCCTTTCGGGTGACGGGTGGTTACGGCGCGTAGGAGGAGACGAGGCGAGCGAACGCAGCGCGGGCGCGCTCGATGGACTTCTTGTCGCGGAGCAGGCGGAACCAGGCGTTCATCATGGTGATGATGCCGTAGAACTCGAAGGCGAACTGCTGCGGGTCGGTGCTCTTCTTCAGGTGCCCTTCGTCGACGGCCAGCTTCGCGGCGTGGGCGAGCGCGTCGATGAGGTTCTTCTGCGACTCCACCAGTGCGTCGCGCGGGCGGCCGGGCTTGTCGTCCAGCTCGGCGATGGCCTGGGGGAACATGCAGCCGCCAGGCATCTTCGGGTCGGTCATCCATTCCACCCAGTTCTCGAAGATGCGCTCGAGGCGCGGCAACCCGCGCGGGGCCTTGAAGGCCGGCAGCAGCACCTTCTCGGTGAAGCGGCTCGACGCCACGTCCAGCACGGCCACCTGCAGCTCTTCCTTCGAGCCGAAGTGCGCGAACAGCCCGCTCTTCGACAGCTTGAGCTCGTCCGCCAGGGCGCCGATGGTCACGCCCTCGAGGCCGTCCCGCCCGGCCATCAGGAAGGCCCGGTCGAGGATCCGCTCCCGCGTCTCGTCGCCCTTCGACATGCAGTCAAACTACGAACGACCGTTCGATTTTGCAAGGGCCGCACGTGCAGCCGCGAAGGACACCTGGAGAATCGACGGGTTGGGGGCTACTGCACGACGAGCGAGGTGGGAGCGGGCGAGCGCCACAGCTCTTCACCCGACTCGTGCGCGTAGACGATGACCTCGCAGTTGAGCGCTCCGCGATCGCTCGCGCCGGGCAGGAAGCGCTCGACCAGCACCCAGATCTCCTCCGGGTGGAAGAGCACCTTCGTGAAGTGTCGCTCGGCCACCGGGTCGCCGTTCTGCTTCGACACCTTCAGCACCACGTCCACCAGCACCGCGATGTTGGAGCGGCTCGTCACCTCGAGGCTGACCTGCACCGCCCCGCCTGCCTGGTTTCCGGCCGCCGGCGCCACCGTCGCGGTGAAGTCGTAGATGGCCAGCTCCTCAGGAAACTCGCTCGCCACTCCCATGCAGCCCGAGGCCGCGACGAGTAACCCGAGAGTGACGGCCAGCCTCTGCACGCCCTCCTCCTTTGCGAGGCGCGCGCCAACGGGGCCCTCCGAGGGGAGCTGTCACCGCGCTTTCCATTTCGGACGGCCGCGCTCCAGCAACCGCGCTGATCAGTGTGCACAGCGGTGGGCAGGGGGGCCTTCCGGTGAAACGCAGCCGCGACGTCAGGGTCCGGCCTTCTTCGGCGCGGAGAGGTCCAGCTTTCCGCGCTCGGCCGAACGGTTGCCCGCGGCGTCGAACAGCTCGAAGGTGAGGCGGTAGGCCCGGCCGTCGTCGAAGCCGAACGTGCCGCTGCAGGCGTCGTGGCCCACCTTCAGCTCGCCGCCGTCCAGCGGCACCGGGTACACCTGCTTCACCTGCGAGCCGCTCACCCGCTGCATGGTGATGAGGAGGTACACCGGTGAAACGTCGTCCACCGTCGAGCGCAGCTTGAGCAGGCGCGTCAGCCCGCCGTCCTTGTCCTGAACGTAGAAGCCTTCGGCCACCGACGGGCGCGTGCGGAACTTCGGCGGCGCCTTGTCGAGATTGGGGCCGGTCGTCCACCGCAGGGAGTTGTCGCCCAGCGCGTCGTTGATGACGGGGACGCCGGCGAAGGCGGCGCCCAGCTGCAGTGTGTACTCGGTGTTGGGCTTGAGCGGCTTCTTCGGCTTCAACCGGATGGCGATGCGCTTCTCCTGGCTCACCCACCCGCGCTCGGCGCGCACCTGCACCGCGTCTTCCCCCGGGGCCGTCAGCGCGATGGCGTCGGTGCCGGCCAGGTCGGCGATGCGCGACTGCTCGGCGCCCACGCCCTCGAGAATGAACTGCACGTTGGTGGGCACCACGCCTCCCGGCGCGGGGAAGACGATGAGGCCGTCCGCCCGACACGCGGCGTACGCCGGCCCCGCGGCCAGCGCGGCCAGCACCAGCGACAGGCGGAGGAGGGCGCTCACGACCCTCAGTGTACCGGCGTTCCAGGGTCCGTCACTTCGATGGCGCCGAACTTGGCCTCGAACTTGGCCATGTTGTCCTGCATCGCCAGCAACAGGCGCTTCATGTGCTTGGGGTTGGTGATGATGCGGGAGATGACCTTCGCCCGCGGCTGCTGCGGCTGGACGTAGATGAAGTCCAGGGTGAACTCCGTCTCGGTGTGGTTGACCAACGCCATGTTGACGTACCGGCCGTTGGCCACCTCGTCGTCGAGCTGAATCTGCAGCTGAACTTCCGGAGGCTTGGGCGTGTCGGACATGAGAGCCACCTAGCACAGCCGCGAAGCGCATGCGGGAGTGACGGTTGGGCGCGGGCGGCATTCTCGGCGGGGGCTAGACTCTTCGGCCGTGCAGCGCTCCTTCCCGCTGGCGAAGATGAACGGCCTCATCTGGGGGCTGACGGCCCTCTTCATCGTCTTGCCCTTCGTCTTCCTTGTGGGCGGCCTCGGAGGCCCTGGGTTTGGCCGGCGTTTCCTCTTCGGGCCCGGCGCGCTGCTCGCCTTCCTCATCGTCGAGGTGTGGCTCGTCCACCGGCCGACGCGCTTCACCGTGGAGCCAGGCGCGCTGGTGCTCGTCTACCCGGTGCGCGCCAAGCGCATCCCGCTGGAAGGCCTCACCGGGGCGGAGGAGGTGTCGGCGAAGGACTTGCGCGCGCGCTTCGGCGGGGCGGTGGGGGGGGGGGTGGGCGGCCTCTTCGGCGGCTTCGGCTGGCTGTACACCAGCAAGGGCTGGGTGGAGATGGACATCTCCCGCACCGACGGGCTGGTGCTGCTCACCTTCTCCAACCGCATCCCGTTGCTGGT
>JBFMHF010000021.1:0-62377 GCA_040752975.1 Myxococcota bacterium | reverse complement strand
GCTGGCGCTGGCGGCGATCCTCTTCGGGCTCGCCTTCCGCGGCGCGCTCGATCTGGTGATCGCCGCGGTGTCCTTCGCATCACTGGTGACCGCGCATCGGATGCTCTCCCAGCCGGACGCGGTCACCGATCGCCAGGTGCTGCTGGCCTCGCTGCTGCTCATCTCCGGCGCAGCCGCGCTGGCCGGTGAGATCTGGTACGCCGCCTGCCTCTTCGCCTTCGGCGTCTTCGCCTGCCTCGCGCTGGGCCTCACCGTGGTGGAAGGCCCGGTGGAGCGCGACGAGGAGCTGCCCCTGAGGCCGGTGCTCCGGCAGGTGAGCCTCGGCGTCGCGCTGGCGCTGCTGGGCGGCGTGGCCTTCTTCATCCTCTTCCCGCGGCTGTCGTGGAACGTGGCGGTGCGAAGGGCCACGCCCGGGCTGCTCGGCGGCACCACGGGGATGACCGACCGGGTGCGGCTCGGCGGCGGAGGGGAGATCAAGACCAGCTCGCGGGTGGTGCTCCGGGCGCAGCTCGAGCCGAACCCGCGCTCGGAGCGGCTCGAGCGCTATTGGGTGGGCCGCTATTTCGACGCCTTCGACGGCCGGGAGTGGCGCGGCTCGGGCGTACCGCAACCGCCGGTCACCCACGCGCTGCTCCACCCGGACATCCGCCACACCGAGCAGGCGCGTGTCGAGCTGTTGCCCGCCTACGACGCGCGGACCCTGGTGGGGCTCGAGCGGCCGCTCACCTTCGCCAGCGCGGTGGCGCTGTCCACCTCGGGCTCGGCGCCGGCGCCGTTGGTGGTGGTGCCGGGTGAAGAGGTGCACTTCGCGGTCGACGCCCACGCCTACCGGTACGTCGTCTACAGCAAGCCCGGCGAGCTCGACGTGCCCCTCACCGCCGATGAGCGCCAGAGGCTGACCCAGCTGCCAGCAGCGCTCGATCCCCGCGTGCGCGAGCTGGCGGCGCGGCTGGCGGGCGCCGAGACCGATCCGGGCCGCGTCGCGCGGCGCCTCGAGCAGTGGCTCAAGAGCAGCCTGGGCTACACGCTGGAGCTCCCCGGAGAGGTGAGCGATCCGCTGGCGGACTTCCTCTTCGTGCGTCGGGAAGGCCATTGCGAGCACTTCGCCACCGCCCTCGCCGTGCTCCTGCGCACCCGAGGGATCCCGGCGCGCGTCGTGGGTGGCTTCTTCGGCGGCGAGCGCATAGTGGACCGCTACGTGGTGCGCGCGGGCGACGCGCACGCCTGGGTGGAGGCGCACGTGGAGGGCCGCGGCTGGGTGACGCTGGACGCGACGCCCGAGGCCGGCCGGGGGAGCCAACCCATTCCGGTGCTGGCGAGGCTCGTCGATCTCTACGAGCGGCTGGAGGAGCTCTGGCGGAGCCGGGTGGTGGACTACTCGCTGATCGACCAGGTCTCCTTCGTGCGCAACCTGGTTCGGCCGCCGCGCGGGCAGACGGCCGAAGAGCAGTCGCCCCAGCACGGCCCCACGCAGCAGATCCCGGTTCGTCCGCTCCTCGCCGGGCTGGGCGCCGCGGTCCTCACCTGGCTGGTGTGGAGACGCCTGGCGCGCCGCCTCGGCCAGCGCCCGCACCCTGCCGCCGGCTTCCTCGACGACGTCGAGCGACGCCTCGAGCGCGCCCACATCGCCCGACAGGAGGGCGAAGAGCTGGAGGAGCTGTCGCGCCGCCTCTCGGCGCGTGGGCACCGGGTGGCGCCCCTGCTGGAGCAGATCACGCGTCGCTACCTCGAAGCCCGCTTCGGCGCTCGCCCCCTGCCCCGCGCGGAGCGGCGGGCGCTCCTCACCGCGCTGGACGAGCGCCTCGATGGCGAGCGCGTGACGGCCCAGCGGCGCAGGGCGAGCTGATACAGTCGCCCGCCGTGCTCCTGCGGATGGTCGAGATGCTGCTGCCGGTGCGGAGGGGAGAGCGCCAGCTCACCTTCACGCTCTTCCTGCACAGCCTCTTCGCGGTGGGCGCCTTCCTCACCGGGCGCACGGTGCGCGACGCGCTCTTCCTCGCCAACTGCGAGCGCGCGACGCTGGCGTGGATGTACGTGGCGTCGGCCGGGGCGGTGACGGCGGCGGGGCTGGTGTACGCGCGGCTGGCCACCCGGCTGCGCCGCGACGTCATGGCGCTCGCGTCGGCTGGGCTGTTCGCGGTGCTCTTCGTCGTCGTCTGGTTGGTGGAGCGCGGCGTGCGCGCCACCTGGGTGTACGGCGCCCTCTACGTCTACGTGGAGGTGATGGGGGCGCTGGTGCTGGTGCAGTTCTGGACGCTGGCCAACGAGCTCTTCAACGCCCGCGAGGCCAAGCGGCTGTACGGCTTCATCGGCGCCGGCGGGACGATGGCCAACATCCTCATCGGGCTGTTGGCGGCGCGGGTCGCGACCGCCCTCGGCACGGCGGCGCTCCTCATCATGTGCGCGCTGCTGCTGGCGGGCGCCGCGGTGGCCAGCTACGCGGGCGGTCGGCTGGGAAGGCAGCGGCTCTTCGCGCGGGCAGCGACGGGCAAGCCTGGGGCGGCGAAGCGCAGCGGGGGAGGCCAGAGGGTGCTCTCGGACTCGCACCTCCGCGCGGTGGCGCTGCTCTCGGCGGTCACCTTCCTCACCACCACGCTGGTCGACTTCGAGTTCAAGGTGGTGGCCGCGGACAAGGTGTCGGGCGACGCGCTGGCGGCCTTCTTCGGCTACTTCAGCGCGGTGGTGGGCGTGCTGGCGCTCGGCCTGCAGTTGTTCGGCACCAGCCGGCTGCTCAACCGCATCGGCGTCATCGGCTCGCTCGCGGTCCTCCCTGTCTCCCTGGGGCTCGGCAGCGCCGCGTTGGCCCTCGTCCCCGCGCTGTGGGCCGCGTCGATGGCCAAGGGCGCCGACACGCTGTTCCGCTACTCGGTCAACGACGCCACCACGCAGATCCTCTACCTCCCCGTCGCCTCGCAGGTCCGGGTCCAGGCCAAGGCCTTCATCGACGGCGTGGTGAAGCCGATGGCCATCGGGCTGGCAGGGTTGATGATCGCCGGCTACCGGCACTTCCTCGGCGGAGATCCGTACCGGCTCGCCTGGGTGTCGCTGGCGCTGTGCGTGGGGTGGGTGGCGGTGGTGATGGGCCTGCGCTCGAAGTACCTCAAGTCCCTGCAGGAGAACCTGAAGCAGCGCCGGCTCGATCTCGAGTCGGCCCGCCACCGGGTGATCGACTCGAACACCAACTCGGTGCTGGAACGCGCCCTGGCCAGCGACGACGAGCAGGAGGTCTACAACGCGCTGACGCTCTTACCGCACCTCGAGAAGATCACCCTCGACCAGCGTGTGGAGGTGTTGCTGGAGCACCGCTCGCCGAAGATCCGCGAGAAGGCGCTCGAGTACTACGCGCACCGGCAGACGATGCGCTTCGCCAACTCGGTGTTCCGTCGGTTCGAGGATCCGGATCCGGCGGTGCGGGCGGCGGCGGTGGACGCGTTCTGCGCCATGGGCCGCGACAAGGCCGTGCGCAGCGTGCGCAACTTCTTGAACGATCCCGATCCGCGGATCCGCAGCGCGGCGGTGACGGGGATGATCCGCTTCGGCGGGCTCGACGGCGTGCTGGTGGCCGCCGAGGCGCTCAAGGGGCTCATCGACAACGCGGATCCGGTGATGCGCCAGCACGCGGCGAGGGTCCTGGGCGCGATCGGCGTGAAGAACTTCTACCAGCCGGTGCTGACCCTGATGAACGACCCCGATCTGAGGGTGCGGCGGGAGGCGATCACCGCGGCCGGCGTCTTGAAGAGCCCCGAGTTCGTGATCCCCCTCATCTACCGCACGCAGTCCCGGGAGACGCTGCGGGAAGCGACCCACGCGCTGACGGCCTTCGGCGCCCAGGTGATCCCCACCCTGCAGAAGGTGCTGTCGAACCACCTCGAGGACGCCAACATCCGCCGGGCGGTGGCGCGCGTGCTGGGGAGGCTGGGCACCAGCGAGGCGGTCGAGGTGATCGCCCAGCACCTCGGCGAGCGCGACGAAGAGCTGCGCGGCAACATGTACCGGTCGCTCGCGCGCGCGGTGAAGGGCCGGCGGCTGCTGCTCAAGGACCTGACGCCGGTGAGGAAGGCGCTCGACGCAGAGCTGGAGCGCGCCTACCGAGCGCTGCACTTCTCGCAGATCCTCTCGCTCGACGCGGGGCCGGGGCCCAACACCCCCCGATCGGGTCCAGCCGCCGCTCGCGCCCTGCTCTGCTCGGCGCTCAAGGAGAAGGTGGCTCAGGTGGAGCGGCGCGTCTTCCTCCTGCTGGCCGTCCTCTACCCGGACGCCGACATGGAGCAGATCGCCGCGGGGATCTACGACGCCTCGGCCACCGACGCCGCGCGCCGCCGCGGGAACGCGGTGGAGCTGCTCGACAACCTGCTCGACCGTCACTTGAAGCAGCGCTTCCTCCCGCTGCTCGAGGAGCTGCCGCGCGCCGAGCGCCTCGCCCAGGTCGTGGCGCTCTACCCTCCCCCCTCGCTCACTCCCCAGCAGGCGCTGGACGAGCTGGCGAAGGACGACGCCGCCTGGGTGCGCGCCTGCGCCCTGTGGTGCATCGCCGAGGGAGACTGGGACACGAGCGAGCGCGATGCAGTCCTCGAGCGTGCGGTGGGCGACAGCTCGAGCGTGGTGCGCGAGCTGGCGCTGGTCTCCCTCGACGTGAAGTCGCCCGCGCGCGCCGGCCCATTGGCCGAGCAGAAGCTGCGTGACGACGCGCCCCAGGTGCGCCGGCAGGCCGCGCTAATCACCAGCCGCCACGCCGCGCTGGCGTCAGGCACGGGTTGACCACAGCACCCACCCGCCGATCACCAGAAAGAGCACGCCGGCGGCCCGCTGCAACGCCCGGGGTGAGATCCACCTCGTCAGCGCTTCCCCTGCGAGGACGGCGATGGCGGTGGTGGCGATGAGCGCGAGCGCAGCCCCCACGAAGACCGACAACCGCGACGGCTGGGAGGTGGCGAAGGACAACGTGGCGAGCTGGGTCTTGTCGCCGAGCTCGGCGAGGAACACGGATGCGAAGGTGGTGACGGCGATCTTGAAGTCCATGCGGCGCATTGAACCCCGGCGGGCAGCGGCGCGCTTCCTTTGTGGACAGCCCCCCGCCTCCGCGTCGAGGATTCCGCCCGTCCACCCGCGATGATCACCACCGTCGAGAAAGTGCTGTTCCTCAAGTCGATCGACTTGTTCTCGCAGATCCCCGGCGAGGATCTGGCCGCCGTGGCGCTGATCTCCACCGAGGAGCAGCGCGATCAAGGCGACGAGATCTTCGCGGAGGGCGAGTCCGGTGACGCCCTGTACCTGGTGATCGACGGCAAGGTGCGCGTGCACAAGGCTGACCGGGTGATCGCCGAGCTGGGCGAGCGCGAGTGCTTCGGGGAGATGGCCATCCTCGACGCGGCGCCCCGATCCGCCACCGTCACCGCCGTCAGCGACACCAGCCTGCTCAAGATCACCCGCGAGGACTTCCAGGAGATCATGACGGAGAAGCCGGAGATCGCACAGGGCATCATCCAGGTGCTCACCCGCCGCCTCCGCGACGCCATCCGCTGACGCGGCGCGAGTGCGACAAGGTACGACACGGGCGTGAGACGGTGCCGCTGAGGACGGGTGAGCGCGGCTACACTCCCGGAACATGGCCGCTCGCGCACCCGCCCCCTTGAAGGGCACCGCCAACTCACCGAACGCCAACACCGCGCCGGTCGATCCGATGTCGGATCCCGCCACCAAGAAGCAGGTGGAAGCGGCGCGCGGCGTGGCCTTTCACCTGCTCAAGGGCATCAAGGTGATCGGCATGTACCGCCACAACGAGGCGAAGTACGGCGAGTACCTCCAGAAGGCCTGCGACGCGCTGTCCGAGTACACGAAGCAGTACGGCGCGCTCCAGCTCAAGGTGGAGCTGACCAACTTCACGCTCTTCAAGCAGGACCTCTTCACCGAGGACAACCCGATCCCGTACAAGTTCTACAAGGACGGAATCCGCCAGCTCATCTTCCGGCCCGGCTTCACGGTCGAAGAGCTGACGATGTTCACGGTGATCTCGCTCTCCGACCCTGATCGCGGCGCCGAGGATCTGAACCACCAGCTCTGGCGCGCCCAGATGCCCCACTTCGAATACATCATGGTCGAAGGCTTCAAGATGGACGAGTTCTCCGAGGAGGAGGTCCAGGTCGAGGTCGACAAGGTGGTCGACTACCTGCAGCGACGCCTTCGGTCCAACAACGACGACTACCTCCGCTTCGCCCGGCTCACCGAGGCCGACCTCGAGATCAAGCTGGAGGACGTGGAGCAGATGCGCGGCGTGGTGATCACGGGTGTGACGGCCACGCCGGACCTCAAGGCGAGGCTCCAGAAAGACGTGCACGAGGAAGAGAACATGCGGCTCTTCCCCAAGCTGATCAGCGCCGTCTTCCAGGTGGTCGAGTCCGGCATCGACGACGCCGAGCTGCTCACCGACATGTTCACGCAGCTGCTCGACGCCATGCTGCTGCAGGAAGACTTCGCGCTGATCAACCAGGTCGTCTTGAAGCTCAAGGCGATGGAGCAGCGCGCCGGCCACGACAGCCCCATCGGCCAGCTCCTCACTGCCTTCATCGGGCGCATGGGCGAAGAGCAGCGCGTCAACCGCGTGGGCGACGTGCTCAAGTTCTCCAAGCTGAAGCACCCGCAGGACATGGTGCGCTACCTGTCCAACCTCGGGCGCGAGACGTCACCGCTGCTCCTCGACGTGCTCGAGGTGCTCGAGCTGCCCGAGAACCGCGCGCTGTTGTGCGACGTGCTCGTGCCCGTCGCCAAGGACTTCCCCGAGCCCTTCGTCGATCGGATCCGCACGACCGATCGCCCCCAGATGCAGCGCGATCTCGTCTACATCCTCGATCGGTCCAACCACCCGGAGAAGCTCAAGTTCTTCCAGTCCCTGCTCAAGTCGAAGAACCTGGCGCTGAAGCTGGAGGTGATGGGCATCATCGCGAAGGGCCGCACCGGTGAGGCCCGCAACATGATCGCCTCGATGCTGACTGACCCGACGATGCAGGTGCGGATCCAGGCGGCGCGCGTGCTGCCCGAGTTCGACCGCGAGAAGGCCTTCGTCGAGCTGATGAAGCTGATCAAGGAGAAGGATTTCGACGACAAGAAGCCGGAAGAGAAGGAGGCGCTGTACATCGCCATCGGCTCGACGGGCCTCGGCGGAGCGATCGCCTACTTCAGCCAGCTGCTGCAGGTGAAGGCCGGCCTCTTCAACAAGCAGAAGGTCATCGCCGACAAGCTGCTCGCCGTCGCCGGCCTGGGCGGCGCGCCCACCATTCAGAACGCCAAGCTGCTGCAGGAGGTGGCCGAGGACAAGTCGCAGCCTCCCGAGGTGGTGAAGGCCGCGCGGATGTACCTGGCGCGGGTGCGCAAGCAGCTCTTCGGGACCAACGAGGCGCAGGAGCCGGGCCATGGCTGACAATCTCCAGATCACACGGACCGCGGAAGCGGACGACGCGAAGCTCGACATCTTCGGGCGCGACAGCAACGAGAAGCTGCAGGCGATGGGGAAGTCGCTCGTCTCCGCGCTCTACATGCTGGTCCGCTCGGTGAAGATGTACGACCCCGACAACAACGTGTTCGAGAAGCCGCTGGCGCAGCTCCAGGACACGATGAACCAGATCATCCGCAAGGACGGGAAGCTGGAGCTGATGGGCGTGAAGCAGTCGTTCTACCTGAACGGCATGCTGGTGAAGGTCGACATGGCCGCGCTCGACAACGTGAAGTTCCTGCTCGAAGAGATGCGCGACAAGGACGTCGGCGGGCTGACGTTGATGCGCTCGGTGACCGTGCCCGAGCTCAAGAACTTCATCTGGATCTTCTCCAAGGAGCAGGGCGACGACGCGGACGAAGACGGGGTGAAGGGCCGCAAGCTGATGTCCATGAAGCTGGCCAAGTGGTCCAAGCTCAAGGACAAGCTGGAGAACGAGAAGGACGAGAGCGAGGCCAAGCTGGACCGCAAGAAGTACGCGCTCACCTGCTACGGCCGCGCGATCTTCTTCATCCGCAAGTACATGGAGTCGCTCCGGAAGGGGAACCCGCTCAACACCTCCAAGTCGCTGCGCATCATCCAGGACTTCGTCGACATCTCCCTCGATCACCGGACCCACTTCCTGGGGCTCACCACTACGCGCACCGACTCCGAGTACCTGAGCTACCACCAGGTGAACACCTGCCTGATGTCCATCGTGGTGGGCGGCGAGCTGGGCCTCACCAAGCCACAGCTTCGTGACCTGGGCTACATCGCGCTCTTCCATGACGCGGGCATGGGCACGGTGCCCGACGAGGTGCTGAACAAGCGCGGCGCCCTCAGCCCCGAAGAGCGGGCGATGATCAACAAGGCCCCGCTGGTGGCGGTGCGCAACATCCTCCGAGAGAAGGCGATCAACCGCGGCACGCTGCTCCGGCTGGTCACCACCTTCGAACACAAGGTGGACTTCGGCACCGCGGTGCGCGACGGGCAGGGCAACATTCAGATGATCATCCCCAAGGCCAACCTGGGGCTGTACGCGAAGATCATCGCCATGTGCGCCACCTACGACGCGCTCACCTCCAAGCGCCCCTTCCGCGACAGCTACGGCCCGGAGGTGGCGCTGATGCTGATGTGGACGGAGATGCGCAACAAGTTCGATCCCGAGCTGATGCGCGTCTTCATGCGGGTGATGGCCATTCAGCCGATCAAGGTGCTCACCAAGCGGCAGCAGTCCCTCACCATCGGCATGTTGTGAGCCTCAACGCTCGGCGGCCAGGATCTGCTCGGCGGCGCGAAAGTCGGCCGGCACGGGCGCAGTGAAGGACAGGCGCTTGCCGGTGCGCGGGTGGGGGAAGCTCAGCTTCCACGCGTGGAGCGCCTGGCGGGCGATCACCTCGGGCCTCTTCGAGGCGCGCGTCCCGTAGAGCGCGTCGGACAGCAGCGGAAACCCCGCCTCGGCGAAGTGGACGCGGATCTGATGGGTGCGACCCGTCTCGAGGTGGATCTCCGCCCGGGCTGCCTTCGCGAAGCGCTTCTTCACCTCGAAGTGGGTCACCGCCTCGCGGCCCTTCGTGACGCGCGTGGTGAACTTGAGCCGCTGGGTCGGATGCCGGGCGTGCAGGGTGCGGAAGGTGCCGCGGTCGGGCGGCTGGCCGTGCACCAGGGCGAGGTAGATCTTCTCCACCGCGCGGGCCTTGAACGCCGCCTGGAGGGACGCGAGCGCCCGATCGTGCTTGGCGATGACGAGGACGCCCGAGGTGTCCTTGTCCAACCGATGGACCAGCCCGGGCCGCAGCGCCCCGCCGACGCCCTTGAGATCCGTGACGTGGTGGAGGAGCGCGTTCACCACCGTGCCGCCCCGATGGCCCGCTGCGGGGTGCACGACCATGCCCGCCGCCTTGTCCAACACGAGGAGATCCTCGTCCTGGTACAGCACGGACAGCGGGAGATCTTCGGCTTGAGGCTCCGCTGGAGCCGGGGCCGGCAACGCCACTTCGATCACCTCGCCGCCCTGGAGCCTCGTGGAGGCGCGCACGGCCCGGCCGTCGACCGAGACGAAGCCTGCGTCGATCAACGCCTGCACGCGCGAGCGGCTGATGCCCTCGAGGCGGCCAGCGAGGAACTGATCGAGCCGGGATCCACGATCGGCCTGCGTGGCCTCGACGCGCGCGCGGCCCACTCCCGCGACGAGGGTCACCAGATCTTCGACTTCACGTGACCCTTGGGCTTGATCACGATGTCGACGATCGCGCGGTCGAAGAAGTTGGTGCCGCCGAAGATCTCCGGGCTGACGCGGCTCTTGAACAGCTCGCGCCCCTCTTCGATCTCGTCCTTGAGCACCTCGAACAGATTGTCCTGCTCGATCCCCTGTACGATCTTCCGCTCGTTGTAGAGGCTGATGTCGGACGCGATCGCGCGGGCCAGTCGCATCGCCTTCATCTTTTCTTCGTCGGTCATCTCAGGGGCTCATTGTTCTGTGGCCGGCGCAGGTGGTCAACCTTTCGTGCGGTGGGCCTCGACGAAGGCGAGGTAGCTCTTCGAGACCCGCAGCCCGTCCAGGCCCAGTTCGCGGGCGAGGCTCATCAGGATGCCCCGCAGGTACACCGGGGCCGGCAGCGCCTCGTAGCGATCCGCCTCCACGTTCTCGAGATGTCGCGTGCTGATCCGCGTGCGCTCGGACAGTTGCAGGAGCGACAGGCCGCGAGCCATGCGTACCTGCCGAAGCAGGTCGCCGTTGAACTCCACGCCGGCGGGCACTTCGTACGGTCTGGGGCGCGGCTCCGGGCGGTATTCGCGCGCGGGTGTGCTCTTCGCGGGGACGATCGCGTCGGTGTCCTCGACAGGCTTCGACGGTCCCGCCGGTGGCTCGGGCTTGCTGTCGTTGGAACGCACGTCCGGCGCAGCTTCAGCCTTCGGCGCCTGGGGAGCCGCAGCCGGTGGTGAGGCCGCCGGAAGGGGCGTCGATGCAGCGTCCGGCGCCCGCCTCGGCGTGTCCTGTGCGGGTTCAGGCCTGGCTTCGAGCGCGGGCGCGGCTGGCTGTGCATTCTCCCCAGCGCTGGCCTTCTCGCCGGTCTCGAAAGGCCTCTGGACGGCCTTCGCCGGCGTGTCCTGCTCGGCCTCCGCCCTCGCCTCGTCCGTCGGGCCGGAGGCCGCCGTCCTCGGCGCGTCCTTCGCACCCTGGGTCTTCGCCTCGCCCTCGGCCTCGGGCGCATCCCGCTCCTCCTCGACCTTCGCACCGGGCACGGCAGCCGTCGCCGCCACGGCCGGTGCTGCGACGACGGGCTTCACCGGCCCCTGGGCGGGCTCGGACCCAGCTGCGGGCGCGGGCGCCGCGATCTCCGGCGTCCCGGCAGGCTGTGCGTCCGGCGCAGGCGACGCAGAAGGAGGGGCAGCCTCCGCCTCGAGCGCGCGCATGGGGGCATCTTGCTTTGCGTTTGTCGAGGCCGCCGGCAAGGGCGCAAGGGCGCTGGCTCCGACCGGCGCCTCCTCCTGCGGCGAAGCGTCCGGCGTCGCGCGCTCCATCGGCGCCGCCGCGCCGGGTGACGGTTCCGGCGAGTCCCTGTCGGGCTCGGCCTTCGCGCCGGCGGTGGGCGCGAGGACCGCCTGGGCGCCCGCTGGGGAGTCCGTCAGCGTCTCGGCGTTCGCCGCGCCTGGACCTGGGGGCGCTTCGCTCGACGCGCTCGTCATCGTCGCGCCGCCCTGCGGAGGCGCGGCTTCGTCGCCCGCGGACGTCGGCGACCCAGACGCCCTGGCCTCCTCGGTCGTCACAGGCACCGGCGCGCGCCGCTCGTCGGGCTCTACGCTGGGTCTCGGCGGAGGATGCACCGTGGCCGGCCTGGGCGGCGCCGACGGCGCGGGAGCTTCGGCCCATGTGACGTGGGGCACCGGCACGGGAGCGCTCACCGACACCGCGAATGTCTGCGCGCGCACCTCGGCAGTCGGCGCAGACGGCGCGGGCGTCACCCACGCGATCCCCTGCCCCCACCCGGTGCTGACGGCGTGCACGGGGAATGGCGCGGAAGGGTGTGGCTTCACCGCGGCCGAGCCCGGACGAACGCGCGGGGGGAGCCCGATGGACGCGTCGTAGGCGTCACGCTGCTTGTCGTCGGTCAGCACGTCGACGGCCTGCTTGAGGCGCTGACGCAGCATGTCCGCGCGAGCCGCGTCCACCAGCCCGTAGAGCGCGATTTGCTCCTCTGCGTACAGCCGCGTCAGCCGCTCCCACGCGCGGCGGATCTCCTCGGTGGTCGCACCAACGGAGACCTCCAGCACCTCGTAGTGCGTCTGAGCCTGAAACGACTTCACCGCTCCAATGCAATCAGGTTTTCTGCGAGGCGCAACACGCCGTTGGCCGCCGGGCTCTCGGGGAAGGAGTGCAGCAGCGCACGGCGCGCGCGCACGGACTGCCACACGGAGTCGTCGTGGCTCACGCAGCCCAGGTAGCCCAGCTCGAGCCCGAAGAACTTCTTCCACGCCGACGCCACGGTGGGGCCGACGTCGAAGTCGTTTCGGGTTCGCGCCTGGTTGATGACGATCCACGGCCGGAAGCCGCCCAGCGTCAGCTCGAGGCGCGCTGCCCCGGCGGGATCGACGCCGCGCAGATCCTCCACCACGTCCCACGGGGACCGCGCGGGCCGTCCGTCGCGGGGAGCGATGGCCGCGCCCACCCGCTCGGCGAAGTCCGAGTCCGGGGCGTCGCCCTGCAGCTTGCGGAAGAAGGCCGCCTTGATGAAACGGTAGGCGTTCTCGATGGACGTGGGCTCGGGCAGCATCACCACCACGCCCGTGTCCGCGATGAGGAAGAAGTCCAGCACGTTGAAGCTGGTGCCCGCGCCGAGGTCGAGCAGCACGTAATCGACGTCGAGGGCCCGGAGGTGCCGCAGGAGCTTGACCTTCTGCCCGTGGCGGGGGTTCGCGGCGTCCAGCCCGTCGGAGGCCCCGGCGACCAGCGAGAGGCCCTCCACGCCTGTCGGCACCGCCACGTCTTCGACGCGCACCACGCGCTTGTCCACGAAGTCCGACAGCGTCACCGCCGGCTGGCCGATGCCGAGGCAGGTGTGCAGGTTGGCGCCGCCGAGATCCGCGTCCACCAGCACCACCTTCGCGCCACGCCGGGCCAGCGCGATGCCGAGGTTGGCCGACAGCAACGACTTGCCGATGCCGCCCTTCCCTCCCCCGACGGCGATGATCCGCCGCGCGCGCGCCTTCCGGGTGGGGCCCGGCCCCCGCGCCCGCATCAGCTCGATCACCCTGGCTTCTTGATCCTGACTCATCGGCGTCGCTGTCTAGTCCTCTCCGAGCTCGACGTTCCAGTACGAGGCGTCGGCCAGCGTGAGGAAGGGCAACCAGGCTCGCACCGTGTCCTTCCGCGCCGCGCCACGCATGAG
Source organism: Myxococcota bacterium (assembly GCA_040752975.1). Taxonomy (GTDB): domain Bacteria; phylum Myxococcota; class Myxococcia; order Myxococcales; family Myxococcaceae; genus JADLDB01. The sequence goes on along the minus strand of JBFMHF010000021.1, from coordinate 49,522 downwards.
CGGCGTCCACTTCGGACGGAAGGGGGTGCGCATCAGCTTCATGCCGGCCTGCTCGGGCGTGCGGCCACCCTTGCTCAGGTTGCACTCGATGCACGAGCACACGACGTTCTCCCAGCAGGTGCGCCCTCCCTGCGCGCGCGGCACCACGTGGTCGAGGTTGAGCTCGCTCCGCCGCAGGTGCCGGCCGCAGTACTGGCAGGTGTCCTTGTCGCGGGCGTAGATGTTGAGGCGCGAGAAGCGCACCCGCACGCGCGGCAGCTTCTCGAAGGCCGTCAGCACCAGCACCCGGGGGATCTTGATCCGCCGCGAGATGGTGCTGATCGCCTCCTCCTCCACGGCGGCGGACAGCGCTGCCCAGTCGGCGAAGTCGTACAGCCGGTATTGCTCGTCGATGGCCCGCGCCACGCCCTGGTACAGGAGCGAGATGGCCCGCTTCACGTTGGTCACGTGCACCGGCTGGTAGTGCCGGTTCAGCACGAGGACGGCTCCGTTCACCATGTGCTCTCCCTCGCGGCGGCCACGCAACGCGCCACCACGTCGACGTCGGCGTCCGACAGGCACCGCACGTCCAACCACACCTCGTCGTCGGCCACTCTCGCCACGACGGGTGGATCCCCGGCCCTCAAGCGTTCGTGCAACAGCGCAGCGGGCGCGCCCTCCACGGCCACCGCCCACGACGGCGGCTCCGCCAGGGGCATCGAGCCCCCGCCCACGCGCCCCTTGACCTCCACCACTCGCGGCCGCGCCCCTGTCGCGGACAGGGCCGCCGCGCGCCGCCGGGCACGGGCCTCGAGCTCCGCGGGCTTCGCGGCCAGCATCGCCCGCGCCGGCACCTCGCCCTCGCGCCCGTCGCGGTAGAGCTCCAGGGTCGCTTCCAGCGCGGCGACGGTCAGCTTGTCGATGCGCAGCGCCCGGTTGAGCGGGTGCTTCTCCAGCCGCGCGATCAGCTCGGCGCGCCCCACCACCACCCCCGCCTGCGGGCCGCCCAGCAGCTTGTCTCCACTGAAGGAGACCAGATCGGCGCCCGCGGCGATCACCGAGGCCACCGTCGGCTCCGCGGTCAGCCCTTCCCCGTGCAGTGGGGTGAGCGCTCCGCTCCCGAGATCCTCGAACAGGGGCACGCCCTTCTCCCGGCCGAGCGCCGCCAGCTCGCGCGTGCCCACTTCTTCGGTGAAGCCCACCACCGCGAAGTTGGAGCGATGGACCTTCACCAGCAGCGCCGTGTCGGGACTCACCGCCCGCGCGTAGTCGGACAGCCGGGTGCGGTTGGTGGTGCCCACCTCGACCAGCCTCGCCCCGGACTGCTGCATCACGTCGGGCACACGGAAGCCGCCGCCGATCTCCACCAACTCTCCGCGCGAGACGATGGCCTCGCGGCCCTGGGCCAGCGCGCTCAAGGTGAGGAGCACCGCCGCCGCGCAGTTGTTCACCACCAGCGCCGCCTCCGCCCCGGTCAGCGCACACAGCGCGTCCACCACGTGCACGTAGCGGCTGCCGCGCTCCCCTTCGTCGAGATCCAGCTCCAGGTTGCAGTACCCGCGCGCCACCTGGGCTATCCGCGCCACCGCGCGCTCCGCCAGCGGCGCCCGCCCCAGGTTGGTGTGCAGCACCACACCGGTCGCGTTGAGCACCCGGCGCAGGTGCGGGCGCGTCAACCGGGCCAGCGCCTCGGCAACGTCCCTGTCGGTGAAGGACTGATCCTGCCCGCTCAGCAGCCGCGCGCGGGCCTGGGCCACTGCCTCGCGCAACACCCGCACCGCCAGCGGCCTGGGTTGATCTGCCAGCAGCGACGACAGGGCCGGGCGAGCCAACAGCTCGTCGATCGACGGGAGCGCGCGCAGGCGCTCCATTCGGGTCGCTTCGTCCATGACCGCTGAACCAAAGTCTAGCCACTCCCACCGGGGAGAGCGACTTTCGAGAGAGAAAACACCGGGTTCGCGCGAGCAGCGAGGAAGACTGCCCGCGCGTCGGGGCGCGACCCGGAGACGCATGATGCCCCGTGTGGTGACGTGTAGGTGTCGCGTCACTCGCCGGCCGGGCCGCATGGGGCGCCAGGGTCCTGTGCTGCGTGGACCAGCGCCCAGCGCTGCCCCTTCGGGCAGCCACTGTGCTCCATGACGACACGACGACGAGCGGCGACGCCCGTCACGCGGATGAACACGACAACCCGCCTCAATCTTCCTCGAGGCTGCCGTGCCAGTAGGTGAGATCCCTCAGCCAGTTCTTCCAGGTCGAAGGCATGCCCTTCTGCCAGGTGAACGTGAGGCGGAGCGTCTGAGGGAGCTTCGTGGGCTTCACGGGCGCCGTGAGCAGCTTCATCCGGGCCTGCTCGGGCGTCATGCCGCCCTTCGCCTGGTTGCAGGGAACGCAGGCGATCACGATGTTCTCCCAGTGCGTGCCGCCACCCTTCGAGCGAGGGATCACGTGATCGTACGTGGCCTCGGACCGGGTGACGTTGCGGCCGCAGTACTGGCAGCGGCCGTGGTCACGCGCGTAGACGTTCTCGCGGCTGAAGCGGATGACCGGCTTGCGGCGCTTGAGCATCCGCAGGAAGCGGACCACCGACGGCATCTTCACCTCGAAGGTCACCGAGCGGATGGTCTTGTCCTCGTACTCCTCGACGAGCTCCACCTTGCCCAGAAACAGGAGCGTGATGGCGCGCTGCCAGGGGATGCGGGCGACCGGCTGCCAGCCAGCGTTCAAAACGAGCGTCTCCATGTCGCCTCCTTTCCCCGGGATGGCCCGGCCAGGTGTGCCTTCGCGACCGACGGACGAGGGTGGCCGCAATTCCTGAACGCATCACAAGCAGTTGCGTGGCTGTAGGGGCAACTCACACCGTCCAAAGGCGCTACCCCTTTCCGGCCCTGGGAAGAGCGGGGGCCCGCTGGAAGGGCGCGACGGTGCGCGCGACGTCTGCTGGGGCGTAGAGCAGCTTGTACGTGTTGTAGCTGCGCAGCACGCGCTTGACGTAGCCGCGCGTCTCCTGGAGCGGGATCTGCTCGACCCACGCCGCGAGATCCTCGTCGCCGTTCTCCCGACGCCAGCGCGCGACCGCCGACTCTCCGGCGTTGTACCCGGCGAGGGCGAACTGCTTGACGCCGTGGGCGCGCAGCAGCAGGTCGGACAGGTAGCGGGCCCCCAATCGGATGTTGAGATCCGGCTCGAGCAGCTGGGCCTGCGACGGGCGCTTCAGCTTCAACTTCGCGGCGACCTCCGCCGCGGTGGGCGGCATCAACTGGCACAGCCCCAGCGCGCCCGCCCAGCTGAGCGCTTTCGGATCGAGCGCGCTCTCTTCCCGCATCAGGGCCTGGAGGAGATCGGGATCGAGCCCGTCGGCCGCGGTGGCGTGCGTGACGACGATGTCGCGGAAGGCCCGTGGGTAGGCGATCTCCCACATCGGCCGCCGCTCCGGGGTGATGGGTCCCGCCAGCTCACGCTTGAGCCACAGACGCGCCAGCCCGTGCGCCTGTCGCTCCTGGCCGGACAGCGACAACACCAACACCAGCAGGCGCACCGACTCGCGCGGGAGCGCGCTGCGATCGATGCCGAGGATCTCCCCCGGGACGAGCTCGCCCATTCCCAGGCGCAGGAGCTCCACCGCCGACAGGAAGCGCGGGTCGTTCGCGAGCGGACCTGGGTGGACGGGGAACGGATCGGTCGACTCCGGCGCCGCCGCCACCTGCGAAAGGAGGCTTGCGCCCCTCTCGGGCTCGAGGAGCTCCACGCGCTCGCGGGAGATGAGGCCGTAGTACGTCGCCGGGTGCTCGAGCGCGTTCAACGCGTACAGCTCCACGGCGTCCGGCTTCCGACCCAACTGCTCGAGGATCCGCCCTCTCCAGTACCGCGCGCGCTCCACCTCGTAGCCGTCCTCGGCCTGGGCGTACCGGCCTTCCAGCTCCTCGAGGAAGAGCTGCGCTTCGTCGAGGCGCCCCTGCTGCCAACGCGCCCAGAAGAGCTTGAAGAGGGCCTCCGCGGCGAAGTCGCCCTGAGGGTAGCGATCCACGACGTCGATCAGGCGCTCCACCGCCTGCTCCGTCTCGCCCCGGCGCAGGTGGACGTCGGCGGCGAAGAAGAGGGAGTCGTCGGCGAGCGGGTGATCGGGGAAGCCCTTCGCCAGGCTCGTGTAGGTCGCGGCGGCCAGCACCGGGGCTGTCATCGTCTGGCTGAAGCCCAGCGTGAATTGAGCCTTCGCCTTCAGCTCGGGGTCCTTGCAGCGCTTCACCACCGGCGCGAGGGTCTGGACGGCCACCGAGTGCTTGCGCAGCTTGCGATAGCCCTTGCCCACTGCGAAGTGGGCGCGGCACGCCGTCGGATCGGGGATTGAGAGGCTCGGGAGCAGCGGCTCGATCAGCGCCACGCCCTGCGCGTTGCGGTGGGCGTCGATCAACGCCTCGCCGCGGGTGATGAGCGTCTCGCTGTCCACAGCAGAGAGATCGCCCAGCCGCTCTTCAGCGCGCGCCGCCTCTCTGCGGGCCATCGGGTGCCCGGACCAGAGGGCCAACAGCGCAGCGCGCTGCTTCTTCTCGTCACCTCGCCACGCGTAGATGTCGGCTTGTACCAGCAGCGCCTCGGCGGCGACGTCGCGGCCCCAGGGTGGCGCGGGGCGATCGACCCATGGGGAGAGCAGCTCCAGCGCCTCCTTCGAGCGCTTGAGACGCATCAGCGCACGTGCGCGACCCAGGCCTGCGTCGACGGAGAGCCGAGACTGAGCCGACACCTGCGCGTACACCCGCTCGGCTGCCTCCCAGTCCTTGAGCTGCTCGTAGGCCTGCCCCGCGTGCACGAGGCAGCGGTCCTTGAGCGCAGGCCAGTCGGCGGCCAGTTGCTCCAGCTCCGTGCCCGCCGCGGCGAAGTCGCGAGCGCGAAGGGCAGCGAGGCCGCGGAGGAAACGCACGGGCTGGCTCTGCGGCACATCCCCGAGCAACGCCCGCGCGGTGGAGTACCGGCCTGCGTCAAAGGCGGCCTTGGCCTCTGCGAGAACGCCCGAGGCGAAGTACGGCGCGAAGTCGGCGCGGGAGAGGCTGGGCCCCTGCTCCGCTGCCTCGACAGGCCGGACCGCCGGAAACGCCGGGTTGTCGAAGCGCACGAAGCCCGGGTCGGATTCGCTCTCACCCTCGGGCGGCGCAGAGGGATCGTCGGTGGATTCCGGCGGCTGGGCGAAGGCCCCCACTGCCAGGCAGGCCGCCAGGGTGAACGTCGAGGGGAACCGCACGCCCCGCATCGTACACGGCTAGGATGTAGGTCAACTTCATGGATATTCGCACCCAGTCCAGCCTGCTCGCGGCCATCGTCGGCCTGGCGCTGGGCCTGTCCATGCTGCTGCGGACGCAGCGCCCCCGCGTGCTGACGCTGTTCGGCATCTTCACCTTGTCGGTGGGCAGCTTCCACCTGGCCCGCTTCTTCGAAGGCATCTTCCCCTTCTCGGCGGGGCTGACGTCGGGGCGGATCGCCATGGGCGCCACCATCGTGCTGGGCGCGCTGGTGCCGTCGACGGCGCTGTCCTTCTTCCTCGAGTTCCTCTCCTTCAGCCCGCGGGCGGCGCGCTACGGGCGGCAGGTGTCGTTGTTCTCCCTGCTGCTGGGGCTCGCGGTGGGCGCGACCCCTCTGGCGGAGATGCTGTGGGCGCGCGTGGCGGTGTCGGCGTGGGTGCTGCTGGCCCTCTCCTTCTCCGTGTCGCTGGTGGTGGCCCGCATGCGCACCAGCGAGTCGCGGATCGATCGGCTCCGCCTCCTGTACCTCGCCGTCGGCGCGGCCGCGTCGGTCGTCTTCTCGGGCCTCGACTTCCTCGGGCGCTTTCAGATCCCCTTCCCTGCGCTCGGGCCCATCGTCTCGACGCTGTACCTGTTCTTCCTCTCGCAGACGCTCCTGCGGCTGCGGCTGATGGACCTCCACGAGCTGTTGGGGAAGGTCGCTTCCCAGGCCTTCCTCGCGGCCATCCTCGCCGTCGTCTTCGTGGTGCTGACCGCGTGGGTGGATCGCAACGCGAGCCTCTACCTGTTCAACACGCTCGTCTCCGCGTTCGTGATGCTGATCCTCCTCGAGCCCCTGTCGGAGTGGGTCGAAGAGCGCGTGGTGCAGATCTTCTTCCGGCAGCGCTTCGCCTTCCTCGAGTCCGCCCGGCAGCTGACGCGGCGCACGGCCAACGTGATCGATCCGCCCGCGCTGGCCGCCATGCTGCTCGACGGGCTCAACGAGACGCGGCGGGTGACGCACGCCTCCATCTACCTGCTGGCCGAGGACCGGCCGGGCTTTCGCCTGCTGGACAGCCGCGGCCCACAGCCCGCGCTCTTCCTCGACGCCGGCACCGCCCGGGCGCTGGTGGGGCGATCGGAGCGCGCGCAGCTGCTCGAGACGGTGGAGCGGCGCATCACCGAGATCAAGGCGCAGCCGATGGAGGCCCGGAAGTCGCGCGACGAGCTGCGGCGTCTGAGTGACGTGCGCACCGCGATGGAGCAGATGCGCGCGGGCATCACGGTGCCGCTGGTGGGCAACGACCGCGTGCTGGGCTTCTTGAACCTGTGGGACGAGCGCGTGCCCGAGGCCTTCGCCTCCGACGAGATCGCGGTGATCCTCTCGCTCGCCAACCACTTCGCCACGGTGGTCGAGAACTCGAAGCTGTACGACAAGATGCGGGAGCGCGACCGCCTGGCCGCCCTGGGCGAGATGGCCGCCGGCCTGGCCCACGAGATCAGAAACCCGCTCGGGGCGATCAAGGGCGCGGCGCAGTGCCTCGACCCCAGGGAGCTGCCCACCGAAGAGAAAGAGTTCATCGAGGTGATCGTCGAGGAGGTGAACCGCCTCAACGGCGTCGTGTCGGCCTTCCTCGACTACGCCCGCCCCCTCAAGCAGAACTTCGGGCCCACCGATCTGAACGAAGTCGCCCAGCGCACGCTCCGCCTCATCCAGAACGACGTGCCCAAGCAGATCTCCGTGAAGGAGGAGCTGACCGAGGGCCTGTCCCGCGTCGACGCGGACGCCGAGCAGCTCAAGCAGGTGTTGATCAACCTGGTGCAGAACGCGGTGCAGGCTCTGGGCGAGAAGGAGGGGACGATCACCATCCGCACCTTGAAGCCCGAGCGGTTCGGCGACTTTCGGTCGCCGGAGATGGTCGAGCTGCAGGTGTCGGACACGGGGCCGGGCATTCCCGCGGATCAGCAGGTGAACATCTTCGTGCCCTTCTTCACCACCAAGCAGCAGGGGACGGGGCTGGGCCTGGCGATCTGCCAACGCATCGTGAAGAACCACGGCGGGGCGATCTCGGTGCAGAGCCGGCCGGGAGAAGGCACCACGTTCGTGATCCGCCTGCCGGCCCTGGTGGCCGCGGAGTCGCCGTCGGAGACGCCTCCCCCCGAGGGCACACCCATGCCCGCCACCGTCGCCGCGCCCGTGCGGGAGGCCGAGGAGAAGCGCTCGCGCCGCGAGAAGAAGCGCCGCCGGGCCGGTTAGAGCGTCAACACCCTCCGGCGGATGGTGAGCTCGAGCTGCTGCCCGCGCCGCTCGAAGGTGAGGCGCACCGGGGTGCCGGCCGGCCCACGAATCCGGTTGACGATCTGCTGGAGCGGCAGGCCGCCCACCGGCGCGCCGTCGACGGCGATCACCACGTCGCCGGCCATCATCCCTGCGCGCTCGGCAGGGCCGCCCTCGTTCACCTGCACCACCTTCGCCCCAGCGGGGGCCGTGTCCAGCACCATGCCGACGCCCTCGAACTGCTGCGTCTCGGGCTGCGCACGCCCGGCCGGCTGAGGCTGAAGCGCGACGTCCCAGCGCTCGCCGTCCACCGCCCGGCGCCACTGCTGCGCGAAGCCCTCACGGCGCACCACGAGGTTGGCCGACCGCGGCACCGGCGGAAGCTGGAACTCTCCCCGCTGATCCGTCACCACACCCACACGGCTGCCGCGGCCTGGATCTCCGCTGAAGGCGTCCACGCGCGCGCCCATCAGCGGCAGCTGCGTCACGGCGTCGCGCACCGTCCCCCGCACCGTCACCGAGGTCTCGAGCGACAGCCGGGCCTCCGCGCCCTTCTCGGTGACGATCACCTGCGCCGGCGGACTCCTCCCCCGCCCCGCCACCTCGAGGGTCAGCTCCCACGGCCCGTTGGGCAACTCGAGGCGCGTCACGCCGTCCGGCGCCAGCACCAGGTGGGTGCGCACCGCGCCGGTCTCGAGGCTGCGCGCCAGCAACATGCCGTCGGTGACGGGCACATTGGTGTCGTCGACCAGGTGGACGATCACCGCGCCCTTCTGCAGCGTGAGGACGACCGTGTCGCCGGGGCGGGCCCGGGCGGTCGCCGCGCCAGCGGGTCCTTCCGCGTCCACCGAGACCCACCCGGGCGGGAGCCCCTCGAAGCGGAACGCGCCCTGCTCGTCCGTCAAGGCCTCCGCGGCCGGCCCGGACCAGTCGCCCGCGCGCCAGCGCACGCGCACCCCGGCGGACGGCGGGACGACCCGGCCCACGAGCACCCCTCCCTCGGCCACCGACACCGTCCAGAGGCGCCCGTCGCCCTGGTGCTCGAAGGGCCCGGCGAGCGCGACGAAGCCGCCGAGGCGCACCTGCACCAGGTAGCGGCCGAGCAGGAGGGAGTCGAAGCGGAAGCGGCCGCCCGGGCCGCTGGTGGCGAAGGCGGCGATCTCCTCCGTGGCGGCGTCCACCGCGGCGAGGGTGGCGCCGGTGAGGGGCACGCCCGAGCGCTGCACGACGCCTTCCGCGCTCGTCGCGTCGCCGGCCTCCAGCACCAGCCCCTGCTTGCGCTCTCCGACCGCGAGGCGCACGTACGGGCCCTTCACGCGCGTGCCGCGGGGTGTCACCGCCGTCAGCTTGAGCCCGCCCGCGGGCGACTCGACGACGAAGCGTCCCTGCGCGTCGGTGAAGACCGTCATCGATCGCTCGCCGCGGTGGGGGCCTTCGGTCTGCTCCGCCCACACGGTGGCCGCCCCCACGGGTGCGCCGCTCTCCAGCACCTGCCCTTCGAGGAAGGAGGCCGGCGTCAGCACCACGTCAAGGCGCCCACCCGCGAGCGCCAGCTCGAGGCTGACCCACTCGGTGCGCGAGAGGAAGCCCGGTGCCGTGACGTCGATCCACGTCTGGGCGCGCGGGCCGTCGAGGCTGAAGCGGCCCGCCTCGTCGGTACGGAGCGCCTGCGCCGCGGAGACGACGGTCGCGCCGGGCACCGGCCGTTGGGTGAGGAGGTCGATCACCCGCCCCTCCACCCTCACCGCTGGCGCCAACACCAGGGTGAGGCCTTCGAGGCGGCCGCCCGTCGGGAGTTGGAGCGGGCCCACCACCTCCGAGGCCGCGCCTGGCGCCGAGGCAGAGAGGTACAGCACCCCCGCCGGCACCTCGTCGAAGAGGAACGCGCCGTCGTCCAGGGAGAGGCTGATCAGCGGCCCCGCCGCCCGCAGGGTCACGCGCGCCCCCGCGACCGGTTGCCCGTCACGCAGCACCCGACCGGATACGCGCCCCCGCGCCTCGGGAACGATCCTCGAGGAGCCAGGTGCGCTGCCCGGCTGCGCTTCCGCCCTCGCGCGCTGAGGCTCCTCGCCGGCCTCCTCGGCCGGCCAGAGCGCCCACACGCTCAGCGCGAGGGCGAGGAGGATGGAGAAGGGCAGCCAGAGGCGTCTCACCACCCCTGAGTATTACTTCTTGCGAGGATCCTTGCTGCCCGGATCGGTCGCCTCGTCCTCGAGGAGGACGATCTCCTCGGCGTCGTCTCCGTTTTCTCCCGTGTCCACCTCGAGCTCGAAGACCTCCACGGGAGGCGTGGAGGGCGGTGGGACGACGGGGACGGACGGCGTGGTGACGGGCGTGGTGATGGGCGGCACCGCGAGCGGCGCAGGCTGAGGCGGCGGCGGCGCGGGCTTCGCCGCGGGAGGCACGGCCGGTCGCAGGCCGGACGCCGCGGAGGGCCGCACGCCCGAGGGCGCGGACGGGCGCACCGCCGAGGGCGTGGACGGGCGTGGGGGCAGCGGCCCCGCCTTGCCGGCGCGCGCCTGGGCCAGCTCCTTCTCAAGCGCGGAGATCCGATCGCGCAGCACCGGGAGCTCGCGCGCGGCGCCCTCGGCCTTCTCGAGCAAGCCCGCGAGCCGCTCCCGCTCCTGATCCATCAGCTCGTTCTCGGCCCTGGCCTCGTTCAGATCCTCCTGCAGCACGTTGGCCTCGTGCTGGAGGTCGCCGTACTTCACGCGCAGCGCCAGCAGGAGCTCCTCGGCCTGCCGGCGCCCCGCCGTCGCGGCCTCCACTTCGCTCTTCGACGCGACGCGGGCGATCTCCAGCTCGGCCTCGAGCTCGGGGATCCGCCGGCGCAGCTGGGTCACGTCCTCGTCGCTCTGCGGGCCCGCGCTCACCGCCTCGGCGAGCTGCGCTTCCAGCACGGCCGACTTCCGGCGCAGCTCGGCCAGCTCGGCGTCGGAAGACAGGCGCGCTTCCCGCAACCGGGCGAGCTCGGCCTGGGCCACGGACGCCTGCTGGAGCGCTTCGTCCAGGGCCTGTTGTTGCTCCCGGCTCCGCTGGGTCGAGTCCTGGCTGGTGGACTCCAGCTCGGCAGCGCGCGCGCGGGCCTGCTCGACGGCCAGCTCGAGCTCGAGCGCCTTCGCTTCGCTCGCCGTCTTCGCCGCTTCAGCCTGCTCGGCGGCCTGCTTCGCCGCGGCCAGCTCGCCCTCGAGCTGTGGGACGCGCGCCTGCAGCCGCTCCACCTCGGGGACGAGCCCCTTGAGCTGCCCGAGCTCCGTCTCCAGGACGGGGATCCGCTGGCGCAGGCGCTCCAGCTCGGCCTCGAGCTGCGCGCGCGACTCGGCCATCGCCCGCGTCTCGCCGCCCGCCTGAGCGAGCGAGGCGCGCAGTCCAGTGAGCTCTTCGCGCAGCGTGTCCAGCTCGACCTGCATCGTCTGGCGAGCAGAGGTGAGGTTTCGCACCTCCGTCTGGCTCCGCTCGAGCGCCATCTTCGCGTCGGCCTGCTGGCGGTGGAGCAGATCGATCTGAATCTGGTAGGCCTGCCGCTGCTGCTCCGAGAGCTGGCGGGAGTTCTCCAGGTCCTTCTGGAGGGTCGCCCTCGCCTTCTCCACCTCGGCCACCTTCGCCTCGACGAGGGCGACGGCCCTGGCCTGCTCCTCCTGCTTGGCGGCGAGGGCCTTGTCGGCCTCCTGGCGGTGCGTCTCGAGCGACTGGCGGTAGGCGGCGGCCTGCTGCTCGAGCGCCTGCTGGTGCTCCTCGCGGAGGGTCTGGACGCGGCTCTCTGTCTCGGCGGCCTTGGCCTCGAGCGCTCGGGCCGCCGCCTGGGTCCCGGCGTCGAGCTGCGCCTGGTGCGATTCCTTCTGCTTCGCCCAACTGCTGCGCTCCTTCTCCAGCGTCTCCTTCGTCGCGCCCAGCTCCTGGCTCAGCGCCTCCTTCTCCTGCGTGAGCGAGGCGGCGGCAGCGTTGACGCGATCCAGCTCCTCGCGGGCGGCGGCGAGCTCGGAGGCGAGCGCGCTCGAGGCCTGGCGCTGGGTGGCGAGCTGCGACTCGAGCTCGCCGCGCATGTTGAGCTCGACCTCGCGGGCTGCCAGCGACTCCTCGAGCTCGGCCTTGACGTGCTCCGCCTCGCTCATCGCTGCGCCGAGCGAGGCGGCGAGCTGCGCCTTCTCCTCGGTCAGCCGCGCGGCCTGCGTCCGATCCGCCTCGAGCTGCGCCGAGAGCGCCTCCAGCCTCGCGTTGGCGTCGGAGAGGGAGGCCTTGAGGGCGTCGCGTTCGGCGGCGGCGTCTGCCTCTCCCTTCGTTCGCGTCTCGAGGGAAGCGCGCGCCTCCGCCACCTCCGCCTCGAGGCGGGACACCGTCGCGCGCTCGTCGGAGAGCGAGGCCTCGAGACGGGCCACGGCGGCCTTCTCGCTCGCGAGGAAGTCCTCCGCCGCCGAGAGGCGATCCTCCAGCCCCCGCGCGTGCTGCCGGGCCTCGTCCCGCGCGGTCTCGGCCTGCTGCAGGGCCTCCGTCCGGGCGGTCGCCTCCTGCTCGAGGCGCTCGAGCGTCTTCCGGCGCTCGGCGTCCTCGGACTCCAGGCGCTGGAAGCGGCCGTCGAGGGTGGTCAGCGCCTCACGGGCGTCCTGCGTCTCGGCCCTGCTGAGCTCGAGCTCCTCCTTCAGCGCTGTCCGTTCGGCCTCGAAGCGCTGCTCCGCTTCACGCAGCTCGCCGGTGAGGCGGCGGACCTGCCCCTCCAGCTCCTCGGCACGGTCGCTGACCAGCCGGGCCGCCGATTCCAGGGTACGGAAGCGCTCTTCCAGCTCCGCCTTCTCCCGCTCGAGGCCCTCGAGCTTCCCGGTGAGTTCGGTCTCACGACGGCTGTAGCCTTCCCGCGACGCCTGGAGCTCCGCGCCGAGCCGCTCGAGCTCGCTTCGCGCTGCGTCGAGCTGCTCGACGGTCTGCTCCACGCGCTGGCGCGCCTGGTCGCGATCGAAGCTGGCGGTCTCGAGCTGGCCTTTGAGCTCGTCGAGCGAAGCCTCGAGCTCGGCACGCCGCTCGGCGGCCTGGGCGAGCTCCTTCTCCCGCTCGGCCAGCGCGGCCTTGAGCGCCTTCTCCTGGCTCGAGGCGTCGGCGGTGCGGCGCTCGAGCTCGGTGCGGGCCTCCGCCAGCGCGCCTTCCGCCTGGCCCAGGCGCTGTTCGAGGTCCGCGAGGCGCGCCGCGTCCGCCTCGATGCGCGCGAGATCGCCGGCGCGGACCTTCTCGAGATCGCCAAGGGCGCCTTCCAGCTCGTCGCGCCGGGTGACGAGGGCGTCGCGATCGTCCGTGAGCTCCTTGAGCCTCGCCTGGGCGTCGGCGAGCGCCGCTTCGGCCTGCTCCTTCGCGGTGCGCTGCGCGGTGATGGCCGTGCCGAGATCCAGCTCCAGCCGGCGCGCGCGCGCCACCTCTGCATCCCGCGCCGCCTCCAGCTGGGCCACCTGATCCGACAGGGCCTGCACGTTGGCTGCGCTGTCAGCGAGCTGCTGCTCGTACTGGCGGGCCGTCTCGCGCCAGGTGCGCTCACCGTTGGCCAGCGTCTCGACGTCGCGGAGCGCGCGGGTGTGCGCGGCCCTGGAGGCCTGGAGCTCGGTCTCGAGCCCGGAGGCCTCGGCGGACTTCTGGGCCAGCTCGGCGGAGAGCTGCTCGGCGCGGGCCTTCTCACGCTGGAGGGCCGCCTCGAGCTCGGCCCGGGCCCTTGCCACCACGTCGGCGTTGCGCAGCGCCGAGAGGCGATCCGCTTCCTTCTCGTCGGCCAGCCGGCGCGCCTCGGCGAGCTGCTCACGAACTTCCTTGAAGCCGTTCTCGAGGTGCTCGATGGCCTTGAGCGACTCGGTGCGCGCGTCGGCGAGGGCCAGCTCTCTGGCGCGGGCCTGCTCCAGCTCGCTCGTCTTGGAGAGGACGGTTTCCTTGAGGCGCTCGATCTCGATCTTCGTGCGCTCGTGCTCGACACGCTCTCGCGAGGCCGAGTCCTGCACCAGCCGCACTTCCTCGTAGCTCTTCGCGAGGCGGGCCCGGGAGTCCTCGAGCTGCGTGGCGAGCTCTTCCCGCCGGGCGCGCTCGATCCGCACCTGCTCCATCGCGGCCAGCGCCTGCACGGTGGCGTCCTTCTGGAGCTTCTGGACGGCCTCGAGCTCGCTGCGCGCGGCGGTGACCCGGGCCTCGGCGTCGAGGGCGCGCTCCCGGGCGACGGTGAGCTCGGCTTCCAACTGCCGGACGCGGGTGGCGAGCTCCTCGCGATCGCGCACCAGCTCGGGGCGCTCGCGGTTGGACTCGAGCTGCGCGGTGAGGCGGCTGACGGCGTCCTTGGCGGCCTCGAGCTGCTCCTTCGTCTCCTTCAGCTCGACTTCGCGCGCCGAGAGCTCCGTCGTCTTCTTGGTGAGGACGTCCTTGAGGCGCTCGGTGCGATCGCGCCAATCGCGAGCCCGCTGCGCGGCGTCTTCCAGCTTCCCGCCGGTGAAGGCGAGCGGCTCGGGCGGCAGCTGTACCCAGGTGGGGTCGAAGTTCCGGACCGGCTCCTGGCCCGCCAGCACCACGTAGTACGCGGCCTCGGAGGAGCCGGCGAGCGTCCCGTCGACCTGCAGGCCTTCGCCGCGCTCGAAGGCGAGCTGGTAGCCCAGCACGGGCGACTGCGTGGCCACCTCGATGGAGTTGAAGTGCGCGGACAGGGCGTCGAGCAGCTGGCCGTAGGTGGGAGGCGGCTCGTCGCCTTCCCCTTCGATGACGGTGGAGAGCGCGAGGCCGGCGGGGTTGCGCAGCCCGCCCATGAGGTAGCCCGACTTCGCCACCAGCCGCGCCAGCTCCTTCAGCAGCTCGGGCGCGCGCACGTAGGAGGCGAGATCCGCGACGATGACGAGATCGAAGCTGCCGGACTCGAAGTCATCGAAGACGGTGGGCCGGAAGCGCAGGTTGGGGCCGGCCAGCTTCAGCTGCGCCTGCTGCACGGCCTCGAGATCCGAGTCGGCCGCGACGACGATGCGGGCGCCACGAGTCGCCAGGAACCGGGCGGACTGGCCCAACGTCGAAGCCACCGCGCCGATCTCCAGCACGCGACGTCGCGCGTAGAGGCTCTCCGCGAAGATGTAGCGGGGCAGAAGCTCGCTCTGCCCCAGCCGTTTGAAGGTGGAGGTCACTGGCCGTTCGACTCTAGCCCGGCCCCCGAAAGCCCCAAGGAAACCACCCGGCAATGAGGTGGGGGGCAATCCGTACTACCCTGCGTGCACGCCATGGATAACCAGCCGAAATTCGGGGCCCGACTCTTCCGCGCCTTCCGGAACCTGCTGCTGTTCAGCCTGGTCCTGGCAGCGGCGGGGGCAGCGATCTACGCGCTGTCGCTACTCAACTCCCGGACGTACTCGCTGGAGATCCGCGGCGGCCAGCTGGTGGTGATGAAGGGCCGCATGATGCCCACGGGCGCAGAGCCCTGGCTCCCTTCCGATCCGACATTGGCCGACACCTACGCCCCCATCGATCTCGAAGGGAACACGTCATTGTCGGTGTTGAACCAGAAGTTCCAGGAGCGCGACGAGCTGGATCGTGCGCTCTTCACGGTGCTGTCGATGCTGGCCTCGCCGCGGGTTGCGTCGGACGCTCCGAAGGACTGGGAGAAGGCGCTCGTCTACGTGCGCCGGGCGGAGCGACTCACCGGGCTGACGGAGGATCAGCGCGCGGCGCTCAAGAAGATGCAGGTCGATCTCGCCTTCTACCTGGCGCGGATCCGCCTCGACGACGCGCGCCGGCAACTGGAGGAGGCGCTCGCGCAGCTCAAGCTGGCCGCGGAGTCGGACTCCCGCCACAAGGACGACGCCAACCTGATGCTGATGGCGGTGGAGCCGCAGGTGCGTCTGCTGTCCGGGACGCTGCGGGCCACGGCGCAGACGGACATGAAGACGCTGTCGAAGGCGCTCGAGCCCACGCTGCAGTCGATGTTCGAGGCGCTCAAGCAGAAGTTCCCCCAGGAGCTCACCCCGACGCCCGGGCCCACCGCGGAGCCGAAGCCCGCCGAGCCCGCCCCGGCCCCCGAGACGCCGAAGGCTCCAGAGCCGCCCTCCCCCGTCCCGGGGCCCGCGCCGTCGAGACAGCCGACGCCTCCGTGAGGATCAGTCGGTGCGCATCACGCCGATGAAGGGCAGGTTCCGGTACTTCTCGGCGTAGTCCAGGCCGTAGCCGACGACGAACTTGTCTTCGATGACGAAGCCCCTGTAGTCGATGGGGATCTTCACCTTCGCGCGGGCGGGCTTCTCGAGCAACGCCACCACCTTGATCGACGCCGGGTGCCGCGCGCCGAGGTTCTCGAGGAGGAACTGCATCGTGAGGCCCGTGTCGACGATGTCCTCGACGAGGATCAGGTGCCGGCCGTGGAGCGGCTTCGACACGTCGTGGGTGATCCGCACCTCGCCCGTCGTCTCCGTGCCGCCGTGGTAGCTGGACACGCCCATCAGCTCGATGGTGACGGGCAGGTCGATCGCCTTCGCGAGATCCACCAGGAAGAAGACCGAGCCCTTCATCACGCCGATCAGCGTGACGTCCTTGCCGGCGTAGTCCTTCGTGATCTGCGCGGCGAGGTCCTTCACCTTCGCCTGCACCGCGTCTGAGGAGATCATCACCTCGACCTCGCGCTCGTAGAAGGCCATGGCTCCTCGTCAGACGTACGCGTTGTTCATCACTTCGCCCATGCCGCCGCCGCCGGGAACGATGTACTGGCGATCATCGAGGCCGCGCTCCTTCTCCCAGAGCTCGCCCGGGGCAGTCGTGAAGACCTCGGGCGGTGACAGGCCGCGGTCGAGGCGCAGCGCGTAGATCTGCGCGTCGGGGTGATCCGTGGTGAGCCGCTTCACGTACTCGGGGGTGATGATCAGGTTGAGGCAGATCACCTTGCGGATCGTCCCCGGTACCTTCTCCTTGTACATCTTGATGGCCGTCGACAGCGACCCGCCGGTGGCGCCCATCGGATCCGGGAAGATGACGATCGCGCCGTCGACGTCGCCGCCGATCTTCGAGCCGCCGATGTTGGAGCCGACGACGTGCTCGGCGGCGTCCAGCTCGCGCGACATGATGATGTGATCCTGACGCACCAGCCGCGGCTCGAGGATCGTGTTGAGGAGATCGTACGTCACCTGGCTGGGCAGCGTGCCGGCGCGCGCGATGTTCACCGAGATGGCCCGCACGTTCGGGTCCAGCACCTCGCCCTGGTAGATGCCGCGGGGGGTGTGCTCGATCATCCTCGTGGGGATGGAGGCCTGCCGCCGCGGGAACTCCTGGTTGACGGCCATCGTCACCAGCTCGGCGTACAGTGTGCGCACCAGGGTGTTCACCTCGGGCTGGTGCGTCTCCTTGGCGCACAGCCTGGCCAGGAGCGACAGGAGGTACGGGTTGCCGACCAGGTGCACCGTCGGGCCGTAGAAGTGGCGCTGCTCGGACAGGCGGAAGGGGACGTTCTCGTACAGCGTGTCACGCATGGTCTGGACTCACTTGAAGAGCTCGAGGTTCTGCGGCGGCGTCGCTTCCACCGGGGTCGGCACGTGGCACTTGCGGCAGCGGGCTTCGTACGCGCCGGCGGCGCCCACCACCACCCGCTCGGCCGAGTCGAGGATGCGCTGCGATCGATTCGCCGGGTTGCCGCACACCACGCAGATCGCCAGCTCCTTGGTGACGTACTCGGCGATGGCGAGCAGCTGCGGCATCGGCTCGAAGGGCTTGCCCTGGTAGTCCTGATCGAGGCCCGCGCACAGCACCCGCACGCCGCGCGCAGCGAGCGCCTCGCACACCCGCACCACGTCGGGCCCGAGGAACTGCACCTCGTCGATCCCCACCACCTCGGTGTCGGGCTTCAGGTGCTGGAGGATCTCCTCGGCGCGCTCCACGGGGGTGGCGATGATCTTGAGCTGCGAGTGGCTCACCACCGCCAGCTCGTCGTACCGCTTGTCGATGTTCGCCTTGAAGACCTGCACCTTCTGCTTGCCGTAGAGGGCGCGCTTCAAGCGGCGGATCAGCTCCTCCGTCTTGCCCGAGAACATCGAGCCGCAGATGACCTCGATCCACCCGATGTGTTTCGGGAACTGGTGCATCACGAGTCCAGGTCGAGGAGCTTCGCCAGGGTGCGGGCGTCGGCGTCGGGGAACTTGAAGCTGCTCATCTCTTCCAGCGTCACCCAGCGGTGATCGTTCACCTTCGCGTGGTTGACGTCCTGCTTCACGTCCTTGAGCCGGCAGTGGAAGACGCGAAAGTCGAGATCGTAGGTGGGGTACTCGTGGTGGGTGGACCCCGCGGCCTCGTCGACGAAGACGTCGAGGCCCAGCCGCTCCTTGAGCTCTCGCGTCAAGGCCTGCTCGTCCGACTCGCCCTCGTTGACGCGACCGCCGGGGAACTCCCAGAGCAGCGGCAGCGACGCCGTCTTCTGTCGCTGGGTGATCAGGTACCGGCCCGGCTCCCGCTCGAGCATCGCTCCCACGACGCGGATCTTCCGACGCGACATGGCCGGGCGCGTAGCACTTTCGGACCCAGACGGAAACGCCCTCGGCTAGGGCGCGAGGCCGTAGAGCCGCTTCGCGCGGGCGTAGTCCAGCACCGCCCTGGGGACGAGCTGGTCCGGCGCCTGGCCGGCTTCGAGCTGCCTGCGGATCTCCGAGGAAGAGACCATCGCCAGGGGAGGACCCAGGGCCTCGGGTGACGGGTAGCCGGCGCGGTGCAGCACCGTCACGGTGACGAGCCGTTGGATCCGGTCCCACGCCTTCCACTTCGGGAGATCGCTGAGGATGTCGGAGCCGATCACCCACCGGAACTTCACGTCCTGGTGGCGCGGCAGGAGGTACTCGAGCAGCTCGATGGTGCGCCCTTCCCCGCCGACCGACGCCTCGGCGCGGCTCACCTTGAGCCAGGGCCCGACGTCCAGCGCCATCGCCCGGCACATGTTCACGCGGTCGTCGAAGGGCGCGAGCGGCTTGCCGAAGGGGTGGTTGAAGCTGGGCACCAGCCAGACCTCGTCGCAGCCCACCACGCTCCTCAGGTAGAGCGCCGCCATCAGGTGCCCAACGTGCGGGGGGTTGAAGCTGCCCCCGAGGAGCGCCACGTCCATCACTTCACCGAGACCTTGGACTTGCCGCCACCCGCGCTCAGCACCTGGCGATCGATGATCGTCTTGCCGTCGAGGGTGAAGGCCGAGAAGGACAACTGCCGATCCGCCGCCTCCAGCAGGCCGACCACCGCGCGCTTGCCGCCCTTGAGCCTGCCGGGAGACACGAAGATCCGCGGGCCGATCTGCACCACCTGCGGCTCGGCTTCCTTGCCGTGCACCAGCACCACCGCGTTCACCATGTCTTCCTTGCTGAGGTCGTTCTTGTCGTGCACCACGCAGCAGAGGGTGTCGCCGAGCAGGTCCATCACCTTGTTGGGGATCGACAGGTCCTGGTAGGCCAGCGATCCCTTCTCGGGGGCGCGCAGGATCTTGTCCTTCATGCGCGTCAGCTCTTCGATCGCGCGAATGGACTCATAGGCGGTCCCGAAGGCCGCGGGCCGATCGAGCTGATCGAGGCCGATCAGAAAGCGCTGCACGTCCTCGAGGAAGTCTTCGTTGCTGTAGTCCGACTGGGCGCGCACTTCCTCGCGCTTCCACTTCACCCACTCGTCGAGGTCTTCGTAGCGGCCGCCCGCGAAGAGGAAGCGGCGGGCGCCCTTCGCGGCGAGGAACTTCAACGCCGCGTCGAACGCCTCGAGATCCCCTTCGCTGTCGGAAAAGACGCCGATCGCCGCCATGAGTCAGTACAGAGCATAGCGTTCCCGCAGCGGCTCAAAAGAGCGCAAGTCGGCGTCGAAGCCCTCCACCAGCCGATCGAGGGGCCAGCCCGCCTCGAGGCCCTTTCGCACTTGATCGGTCCCGCAGAGGAGATCGAAGGCCGGCACGTCGTCGACGAACTCGTACGCGTCCTCGCGCCAGGCGAACGCGTCGCCCCCCAGCTCCCTGCACACCTTGAAGACGGCGATGCCGGTGAGGAGCGGCCGGAAGACGTGGCGATCGGTGACGTGGATGAACGCGCCCCCGCAGGACTGGCCCTTCCACTTGTCGAAGGTGGGCGTGAAGCTGCAGGGGCGGAAGGTGACGCCGGGGAGCGCGAAGCGGTTCAACCGCTCCGCCACCTCGTGGCCCTTCAGGTACGGCGCGCCGAACTGCTCGAAGGGCCGGCAGGTGCCGCGCCCCTCGCTGACGTTGGTGCCTTCGCCCAGGCACATGCCCGGGTAGACGAGCGCAGTGTCGGGCGTGGGCATGTTGGGCGATGGAGGAATGAAGGCGCGTCCGGTGTCGCTCCACCACATGTCGCGGGTGAGGCCTACGCAGGGCACCACCTCGAGCTCGGCGCCGAAGCCCTGGGTGTCGTTGAGGAGCCTGGCGATCTCCCCCGCGGTGAGGCCGTGCCGCGTGGGCAGCGCGTACAGCCCGACGAAGCTGCGGTACTTCTCACCCACGAGGTTGCCTTCCACGTGGCGCAGCCCCAACGGGTTGGGGCGATCGAGCACCACGAAGCGCACCTTCGCCTTCGCGGCGGCCTTCATCGAAAGCGCCATCGTGTAGATGTACGTGTAGTAGCGGCTGCCGACGTCCTGGATGTCGAAGACGAGCGTGTCGAGGCCCTCGAGCCATTCAGGCCGCGGCGTGAGCGAGTCGAAGGTGCTGCCGTAGAGGCTGTAGACAGGGGCGCCGGTGCGATCGTCCCGCGGCACGTCGTCGACGGCCACCATGTACTGCGCTTCGCCGCGAATGCCGTGCTCGGGGCCGAAGAGCGCGCCCAGCCTCACGCCCTTCGCGTCGTGGATCAGATCGACGACGTGACGGAAGCGCGCGTCGACGCTGGTGGGGTTGACGATGAGGCCCACGCGCTGGCCGGCGAGCGCCGAGAAGCCCTGCGACGCCCACACATCGAGTCCGGTGCGAACCATGCGGTGACGAGCCTACTTCTTCGGCCTGGCGCCAAGCTCGAACTCGAAGATGGGCTCGCCCTTCCTCTTCTCGTAGGTCGCGTCCTTGAGGCCGAAATAGACGTGGCCGAGCAGCACCGGATCCTTCAGCGTGTCCTCCAGGACGTCGACGCCTTCCGCCACGCCGCTCGCGTCGATGCGCACCCGCACGCGCAGCTTGCCGGACGCCGGCCCCTTGAGCGCGACCCGCTCCTTGTACGTCTTGTCCAGGGAGGACGAGACGGACCAGTAGACGTTGTTGACGTTCCCCTTCGGCCTTCGCTTCGGCAGCTTGAACTCGGCCTCGAGCCGCTCCACCTCGCCCTTCGCGGCGGCGTTGGCTGCGTCGAGCCCAAGGGCCGCGCGGAAGGACTCCAGCGCCTCCCACGGCAGCCCCATCGCCAGCTTCACCTGCCCCAACTTCATGTGCGCCTCCGCCCGCTTTGGATCGCGCCCCAGCGCCTCGAGGAGATGCCCCACGGCGCCCTCGTGGTCCTTCTTCGCTTCCTTCAAGTCCGCCAGGCGAAGGCAGGAGTCGACGTCCTTGTCGTCGATGGAGACGAGGTTCTGCAGGGTGCGCTCCTCGCCCTCGGCATCCCCGAGCTCGCGGTACAGCCCGGCGGTGCGCTGCAAGACGGGGATCTCCATGTTCCCCAGCCGCAGGAGCCGCTCGTACTCCTTCGCCGCGCCGGCCTTGTCGCCCGAGTCGAAGCGGAGGTCCGCGAGCAGCTTCCGCGCTTCCCTGTCCTTCGGACGGAGTTCGGCCAGGGCCTCGGCCGCCTTCAGCACCTCGGGATCCTTCGCTTCCATCGACAGCTTCACCAGCGTGGTGAGCGCGGCGGGCTGCTCCGGGTACTTCGCGGTCGCCAGCTTGAGCTCGGCGCGGGCCTCGTCCTTCTTGCCCTGGCCCAGCAGCGTCAGCCCAAGGCCGGCGCGCGCGAAGGGATCGTCAGCGGCGATGGCGAGGGCGGCGCGGTAGTGCTTCTCGGCGCCTTCCCAGTCTTCCTTGAGCCGCGCGAGGTCGCCCAGCACGACGAGGGAAGGAAAGAAGCGGGGATCGGCCTTCAGGGTGAGGGCGAGCTCCTTCTCGGCGAGATCGCGCATCTTCCACGTCGCGTAGATCCGCCCCATGCCGTAGTGGACCCACGGGTTGTCGGGGAAGATGGTGGCGATGGCCTTGAGCTCGTTCCACGAGGCGTCGGACGGCAGAGACAGCCACGCCAGGTAGACGCGGGGCATCGGATCTTGAGGGCGTTGGCGCGCCTCCTCGGAGAACCTGATGCGCTCCTTGTCCAGCGAGCCGTGGTAGCCGGCGGCCTCGAGGCGCTGCAGCTCCTTCATCACCTGGGCCGTCGGCGGCAACGAGGGCGGCGCGGCGGCGAGCGCGAGCAACGCACTGAGAATGGCGAGGACGAGGAAAGCCCGGTGCATCTGGTGAGGCGACTGTAGCCAAACAGGGAGACCTGGCCACGATTCGGCCGGTCACTTCCGGGAGGGCTTGAGCGCGCGAAGCTGCTTCTTCGGGGGATCGACGGCGTGGCGCACTTTCTGGGCCTCGACGGCTCGGCCCTGACGCTCGAGCAGCTCGGCGAGGCGGCGGCCGGCGACGGGACGCGACGCGGGGACCTCCATCAACTTCCGCAGCTCCTTCTCCGCCTGCTTCTCCTGCCCGCTCTGCTCGAGCGCGGAGGCCAACTGCAGGCGCGCGCCCGTCGCTTCCGGATGCAGGGCGGCGAAGTCGGCATAGGCCTGCGCGGCGCGCGCGAAGTCCCCTTCGGCGTAGAGCAGCCCGGCGAGGCGGTAGCGTGCGTCGGCGTAATCGTCTCGGAGCGCCAGGGCGACCTGAAGCGCCCGCACTGCGTCCTTCCGGCGTCCCCGCTCATCGGCGGCGAGCGCGAAGAGGTAGTGCGCGCGCGGGTTCTCCGGCGCGAGGGAGCGGGCGATGTCGAGGTGCGCTTCGGCGACCTCGAGGCGCTGGCCCAGCTTGAGCTGCAGGCGGCCCAGCTCGAGGCGCGCCATCGCCCAGGTGGGATCGCCGGCGACCGCGGTCTCGAGGATCGCCGCCGCGCCCACGTCGTCGCCCTGGTTCTCCAGCCCCTGGGCCCTCTGCAGCGCTCCGTCGGTGCTCGTTGTGGCGATCAGCAGCAGCATCCACATGCGGGAGTCTCGTAGCGCATTGGCGTTGGTGGCGCACGGGCACGAGTCGGGCCCCGCGGATCAGCGGGTGACCTTCTGCGCAACCATTGTTGCTCCCATGATACCGGGGCGCCTATTCGCCCCGCCAACCCCCTCCCATCAGCGGGGTCTGACACTGAATTCCGCTCGCCTTTCTGGGCCGAGAGCGCCATGGAGGCGCCGAAATGAGTCAGGTCTCCCCTGCCCCCGTCGACCGGTGCGCGACATGGAAGTGAACGACCGCACCCTCGCCTCGCTCGGCTTCGATGAAGTCCGCTCCGCCCTCGCGGGGCGCTGCCGCACCGACCTGGGGCGCGACCGCGCGCGCGCCCGCCCCTTCCTCGCCACGAAGAACGAGGTGCTCGCCGCCTACGCGCTGGTAGACGAGGCCCGCGTCCTCAAGAGCGAGCCCCTGTCGCTCCCCATCGGCGGCCTCACCGACATCCGCACCTCCGTGGATCGCGCCGCGCGGGGAGGCATGCTCGAGCCGCGCGAGCTGATGGCGATCACCGCCGCCCTCTTCGCCTTCGAGCGGGGGAATGAAGTGCTGGGCGAGCGCGCGGAGAGGCTCCCGGGCCTGGCCAACCTCGGCCGCCGCCTGCCGGTGTTGAGCCGTCTGGCCACCCGGCTCGATCGCTCCTTCGAGGCCAGCGGGGAGATCAGCGATCGCGCGTCCGTCGAGCTCAAGGAGGCGCGGGACAAGGCGCGCGCGCTCCACAAGCGCATCCGCACCCGGCTCGACGAGCTCCTCCGCGACGAGCGCTTCGCGCCGAACCTGCAAGAGCCCTACTTCTCGGTGCGCAACGATCGGTACGTGGTGCCGGTGAAGGCCAGCCACCAGCGCGAGGTGGGAGGAATCGTCCACAACGCGAGCCAGACAGGGCAGACGCTCTTCATCGAGCCGACCGAGATGATCGGCCTCGGCAACGAGCTCGCGATCGCCCAATCCCTGGTGCTGGAGGAAGAGCGCAAGGTCCTCCTCGAGCTGTCGGGCCTCGTCGGACGGGAAGCGAAGGGCCTCATCGACGGCATCGAGGCCGCCGCCGAGCTGGACGAGCTCGAGGCCGTCGCCGGGCTGGCGCACGATCTCCACGCCATCACCCCCGCGCTCGAGAACGCCGACGGCGCGCTGGTGCTCAACGGACTGCGCCACCCCCGGCTGGTGCTCAAGGGCGGCGAGGTGATCGCCAACGACGTCGAGCTGCACGACGCGCGCGCGCTGGTGGTGTCCGGCCCCAACGCCGGCGGCAAGACGGTGACGCTGACCGGCGTAGGACTCTGCGCGTTGATGGCCCGCGCGGCCCTCCCCATTCCCTGCGAGCCCGGCTCGCGGATGCCGCTGTTCAACCAGGTGCACTCGGCGGTGGGTGATCAACAGGATCTCCAGCAGGGCCTCTCCACCTTCAGCGCCCACGTCACCATGCTGCGTGACATCGTCCAGACGGCGCGCCACGGCTCGCTGGTGCTGATCGACGAGATCGCCGCCGACACCGATCCGCGGGAAGGCGCCGCGATCGCCACCGCCGTACTGGAAGAGCTGCTGGGCAAGGGCGCCGTGGTGCTCGTCACCACCCACCTCGAGGAGCTCAAGGCGCTCGCCCACCTCGACAAACGCTTCGTCAACGCCCGCGTGGGCTTCGATCCGAAGCGCATGGCGCCCACCTACCGGCTCCAGCTCGGCTTCGCGGGCGCGTCCTCGGCGATCGATATCGCCCGGCGCGTCGGTTTGCCCGAGACGATCTGCGCCCGTGCGCAGGATCTCGCCACCAACGCGGGCGGGGCGCTGTCGAAGGCCATCACCGCCGCGGAGGACGAGCGCAGGAGGCTGTTCGAACAGCGCGACGCCGCGGAGAGGGACGCGCGGGAAGCAAAGGCGGCGAAGGAGCGCGCCGAGGCCGAGCTGGAGGCCGCCACCCGCGCGCGCAAGGAGGAGGAGGTCAAGTTCCGCTCGGCGCTCAAGGCGGAGCTGGAGTTCGCGCGCACCCAGATCCGGGAGCTGATCGAGCGGCTGGAGAAGGACAAGTCCGACAAGGCGCTCAAGGCCGCGCAGGCCGCAGCCGCGGAGCTGACGGCGAGGATCAACGAGCAGACGCTGGCCGAGCGTGCCACGCGCACGGAGCTCAAGGGAGAGGTGCGGGAGCTCGCGCCGCTCGAGCTCAAGCCCGGCGCGAGGGCGCGACACAAGACCCTCGATGCCGACGTGGAGATCCTCGAGGTGGCCCAGGGCTTCGCCACGGTCGCCGCGGGCGCCTTGAAGATGCGCGTGGCGGTGTCGGAGCTGGGCCCACCGGGGAAGGTGAAGGGCCCGTCACGAGCACCCGGGAGCGAATCGAAGGCGGCGCGCATGGAGAAGGCCGAGAAGGCCGCGGCGAAGCCGATCACCCTGGCCAGCCCCACGCTGGACGTGCGCGGGGAGCGCACCGAGGACGCCCTGCGGATGATCGAGCAATTCCTCGATCGCGCCGTTCGCCAGGGAGAGGAGGCGGCGATCATCCTCCACGGCCACGGCACCGGCGCCATCAAGCGCGAGCTGCGCGAGTACCTGAAGGCCTCTCCCTACGCGAAGAGCTTCCGGCCAGGCGATGGGGCAGAGGGCGGCGATGCGGTGACGGTGGTGCTGCTGGGCTGAAGCCGTCGTGCTTGAAGTCGCGCGGTATTTCTCCTTCACTCCGCGGCCTCCATGCGAACCACCGTCCTCCTGACCGCGACCTTCCTGCTGTTCGGCTGTGCCACCACCTCGGCTTCACAGGGCCCCGCCTTCGACTCGCGCCTGCCGAAGATGGGGGACATCGTCCGGGCCGCGCGCGCCCAACCCTGGGGCGCCGAGCTCAAGCAGATCCCCGCCGTCGTCGTGGAGGTGGGCGACCTCGCGGCCGTCCCCTACATGTCCTTCGGCGCTCCCGACGTGGAGATCAACGTCTATGGAGACCCGGCCGAGCCCGCGGGCATTGAGATCGGTACGAAGAGCGAGTCGCCGGAGGTGCGCGCGTCGCTCCGAGCCTTCCTCGCGGGCCTGTTGTCCGAGGCGGATCGCAAGCCGCTCGATGGGTTGGCCGATGGGGCTGAGGTGATCAACGACGGACTGGCGCTGGAGATCACTCCCCCCACCGCGGCCGATGGCTTCGGGGCCTGGTGGGTGACGGCCTTCCACCCGGCGGGCGTGCAGAGCGCGAAGGCGTCCGTCGGTGAGATCGAGCAGCTGTCCGGGCCGCAGGGCGATCCGCTCAACGCGCCCCTCGCCTTCAACGATGTCGGCTTCCACCCCGCCTACTCGAAGTACCCCCGGTACAAGGCGCCCTCGGGGAGCAAGGTGTGGGCGACCAGCTACTACAAGCAGGACGGCGTCTACCGCCGCCACTGAAGCGCGATGGCTCTGCGCCTCGGCACGCTCTCCCTGGCGAGCCCCTTCATCCTCTCGCCGATGGAGAGCGTCTCGGACGCCGCCTTCCGCCGCCTCTGCTGGGAGCTGGGCGCCGGCTTCACCTGGACGGAGATGATCCGCGCGCGCGGCATCGTCCGGAACAACAAGTCCACCCTGGAGCTGATCGACTCATTCGAGGCCGACGTGCCCACCGGAGTACAGCTCTTCGTGGTGAACGAGCAGGAGCTCGTCGAGGCGCTGGGCCGCATCGAGGCGCTCGCGGCGACCACGCACCCACACTTCGCGAACCTCCGCGCTGTCGATCTCAACTTCGGCTGTCCCTCGCCCGAGGTGATCCGCGTGGGGGCTGGCCCGGCCCTGCTCAAGCGACGTGCGAAGCTGCGGGCGATCTTCGAAGCGCTGGCCGCATGGAAGCGCCGCACCTCGCTGCCGATCGGCGCGGTGGGCGCGAAGATCCGACTCGGCCTCAACCGCGCGGAGATGGACCAGAAGGTGTACCTGCCGATCATCGAGCTGGCGAACGACACACTCGACTACCTGGTCGTGCACGCGCGTCACGCGAGGCAACAGAGCACCGACAAGCCCACCTGGAGCGCCATCGCCGAGGTGAAGGCCCGCGCCAGGATCCCCGTCATCGGCAACGGCGACGTCTTCTCAGCAGACGACTGGGCCCGCATGAAGCAGGAGACGGGCGCCGACGGCGCGATGATCGCCCGCGGCGCGATTCGATCGCCGTGGCTCTTCCGCGCCCTCACCGGCAAAGGGGCTGCTGAGCCCACCCGCACCGAGTTGGACACCGCCCAGGCCGCGTACGAGGAGCGGGCCTCGCGTCTGGGCACCAGGGAGAAGTTCCGCGAGTGGCATCGCGAGGGCTTCCGCCGGATGCGCGCGCGACTCGAGGGACGGCCGGAGAGCGCCGGGGCTCTGCCGCCGAACGAGCACATGGCGTAGCGCCCACGCTGGAGGCCCCCACGACGGACGAAGTCCCGACGGGCACGACTGCTGCGGAGAGCGCGACGCCGGGGCGTGCTTCACTCCGCGGGAGACGGCGGCGCCTCCGGCTGCGGCGTCGTCGGCCTGGCGAACAGCTGAGACACCGCGTCCACCACCCGGCTGGCCGGCGATCGGCCGCGCGCCTCGAAGGGCGTGAGGAACCAGAGCAAGCCGTACACCCAGAGCACCAGCCCGCCCGTCACCGCCAGACTCGCGACGAAGAGCACGCGCATCAGCGTCACGTCCCAGTTGAAGTGGAGCGCCATCGCCGCGCACACCCCGCCCGCAAGCCGCCCGGGGACATTGCGGTACAGCGAAGGGGCGTCCGGCTGCCGCTGCGCACAGAAAGGGCACCGCGCGGCGCGCACGTCGATCTCCTTGAAACACGACGGACAGCTCTTGGTGGGGTCGCTCATGCCCCTGTGTACGGAGCGCCCGTCAGCCGATTGCGAGGCCAGCCAGCTTGCGGCGCTCCAGCTTTCCCGCGGCATTTCGCGGGAGCTCCGCCACCCTCACCCACACCTTCGGCACCTTGAAGTGGGCGATTCGATCCCTCGCCCAGCCGGACAGGGCGGCGTCTTCGCACGGCGCCGAGAGGACGACGACTCCGACCGGCTCCTGCCCAAACTCCGGGTGGGGCCTGGGCACCACGGCCACGTCGCGAATGAGGGGGTGCTGCCGCAGGGCCGCCTCGACTTCGGCCGGGTAGACGTTCTCCCCGCCGGTGACGATCAGATCCACCCGCCGCGAGACGATCGTCAGCCGACCACGCTCGTCGAGGAAGCCGAGGTCCTTCGTCTTCAGCCACGGGCCCAGCGCCGGCGACACCGTCGGGCCGCGCACCTCGATCTCACCGATCTCCCGTGGACCGAGGGGCGCTCCGGCGTCGTCGACGATCCTCACCGAGACGCCCGCGATGGGCGGTCCCGCCGTCTCGCCGTCGGCCTCGGCCCGCCGCTCCGTCGTCACCTGCGAACAGGCCTCGGTGAGGCCGTACGTCTGCAGCACCGGTAGCCCAGCCGCGCGCGCGCGGGCCAGCAGGCCGGGCGTCATCGGCCCACCGCCGACCAGGACCGCCTGGACGTTGGAGAACGGGCGCCCACCCCGCGCCTCGAGGAGGCGCTCCAGGGTGGTGGGCACGAGGCTGGCGTGGGTGATCCCCTCGTCGAACAGCCGGCTCGCGCGCGCCGCATCGAAGCCGGGCTCCAGCACCAGCGCCGCCCCGAAGCGCGCACAGCGGTACAGCATCGCGAGGCCGCCGATGTGGAAGAGCGGCAGCGTGCCCAGCCAGCGATCGGACTCCGAAGCCCCCAGGTTCTCCGCGGCGGCGTCCGCCGAAGCGATGAAGTTCGCGTGCGTGAGCTCGACGAGCGAAGGCGTCCCCGTCGTCCCCGAGGTGAAGAGGGCCGCGAGCGGAAGTCGCGCCACGTCGGGCAGCGCCGCCGCCTCGCCCGGTGGCCGTCCGGCAACTCCAGAGTCCTTCCCCCGACTCGACGACGCGGCACCTCCGGTCCCGGCGGGCGCCAGGGCGTCACTCAGCGGGGTGAGGGTGAGGCGATGCGTGGACAGCAGGTGCGCGCGCTCGTCGTCCGACAAGCGCATGTTGAGGGGCACCAACGCAGCGCCCAGCCTTCCCACCGCGAAGAAGTGCGCGACGAGATCCGGGTGGTTCCACGACGCCACGGCGACGCGATCGCCCACGCCGATCCCTCGCGCGCGCAGGGCCGCCGCGACTTCGCCGACGCGGACGTCCAACTCAGCCCACGTCGTCGTGGCGCCCTCCCACACCAGCGCCGCCCTCCCCGGCCAGCGACGGGCCGCCTCGGCGACAGGGCAGATCACCTGATGCCCCACCCCGGAGTGTCCGGGAGGTGAATGAGGCCTTTCGCGGGCGTGAAGGCGTCGGGCTCGGCGCCGCCGAAGAGCTCGACCGTGGAGAGGCCGTGGGCGAAGCCGTCTCCAGGGAGGACCGCCGCGAGGTGCGCCGCCGCCGCGCGGGCGAGCGGGCCGTCCATCAAGGTGGTGGCGTACGCGCCGACACCAGCAGCGTGTGCGATGCGGGCGATCTCCAGCGAGCGGATGAGCCCACCGAGCGCGGTGGGTTTGAGCACCACCACGTCCACCGCCGCGGCCGGGTCCTTCTCCAGCATGCGCTCGAGCACATGCGGGAGGAGCATCGACTCGTCTGCCGCGATCTTGCACGGCACGTAGTGGCGGATCCTGCGCAGACCTTCGACGTCGTCCGCCACGACCGGCTGCTCGCACAGCTCCGCGTCCAGCGCCTCCAGGCCCCGCAGCGCCGAGCGCGCCTTCGCCTCCGACCAGCCGCCGTTCGCGTCGAGGCGGATCCCCACCTTCGGCCCCACCGCACGGCGCACGGCCAGCAGCCGCTGCGCTTCCACCGAGAGCGGCCGCGCTGCCACCTTCACCTTCACCACCGGGTAGCCGTCCGCCGCGGCCCGCTCGGCTGCCTTCGCCAGCGCCGCTGCGTCGTCGCCCTCGATCAGCGCGTTCACCTTGAGGTGCGGACGCGGCTTCCCGAAGAGCGCAGCCACCGGCACCCTCTTCCGACGCGCGAGGTGCTCGAGCAACGCGCACTCCACCGCGAAGCGCGCGGCGGGCGTGTCCGACAGGCCGGCCGTGGCCGCGGCGATCTCCTCCAGCGTGTGGGGCAGTTGCGCCAGTTCGAAGGCCCGCAGCGCGCGCTCGGTCGCCGGCGCGGGTTCGGTGAAGGACGCCATCGGCATCGCCTCACCCCGCCCGGTGACGCCATCGGCCTCCAGCACCACGCGCCAGCCGGTCCGCACGTGCATCGGGCCGTGCGCCGTTTGAATCGGCCGCTCCACCTCGAGCCGCACCGGAGCCAGGACGAGCTTCATCGCGACAGCCCCGCGGCGAAGAGGATCCCGAAGACGAGTTGCAGCCGCGCCGTGCCTGCGAGCGCGTGGTTCAGCACGGCGCCCTCGGCGGTGAAGACGAGCCGCCCTGGGCCCACCGCCAGCGGCAGCGACACGAGCGGCAGCAACACCCAGGGTGAGGCCTGCCCCGACAGGAAGAGCCCCACGGGCGCCAGCGCTGCTCCGACGACGCAGCCGAGCCACTCCGCGCGCCCGAAGCCGCGCCCCAGCCGCACCACCAGCGTCCGCTTCCCGGCGGCCGCGTCCGTCTTCTCGTCACGCGTGTTGTTCACCGCGAGGAGCGCCACCCCGAGCAACCCGACGGGTAGCGATGCCCACAGCGCCAGTGCGCTCACCCGGTGCGCCTGCACGAAGTACGTCCCTCCGACGGCGACGAAGCCGAAGAAGGCCAGCACGAAGAGATCACCCAGGCCCTTGTAAGCCAGCGGGAAGGGGCCGGCGGTGTAGGCGAGCCCCGCGGCGATGGACGCCAGCCCGAGGATCAGGATCACCAGGCCGCCGACGCTGACCAGGTAGATGCCGATGAGGAAGGCGGCGCCGAAGCACACGAGCGCGCCGGCCAGCACCGCCCCCGGCTCGAGCCACCCCTGCTGCGTCGCCCGAGGAGGACCCAGACGATCCTCGGTGTCCGCGCCTCGCTTGAAGTCGTAGTAGTCGTTGGCGAGGTTGGTGCCGATCTGCAGGAGCAACGCCCCCACCAGCGCCGCGAGGGCCACCAACGGCTGGAAGCACCCATCGCGCAGCGCCACGGCCGATCCGACGGCCACGGGCACGACGCCCGCCACCAGCGTCTTCGGCCGGGCGGCGAGGAACCACGCACCGAGGCCCGACGGCCGGTGGGCGATGGCCGTGCTCATGCGCACGCCTCCACGGACGCGGGCGCCTCGCGCGGACCCACGCTGGACTCCGGCGGCAGCTCGGCTGGCTCTTCACGCCACGGCGCGTCGAGGAACCGCCGCACCTCGTCCGCCCAGGCCCGGGCCGCCTCCAGGTGCGGCGCGTGCCCGACACCGGGGAATGACACCCGCCAGCTCACGGGCAACTCCTCCGCCAGCCTGCGCGCCAGGCGCGAGTACTTCACGTCGTTCGCGCCGCTCAGGATCAACGTGGGCACGAAGAGCTTCGGGAGCGCCGGCCAGAGATCCGGCTGCACGCCCTGTCCCAGACTGCGCAGCGCTCCCGCGAGCCCCGCCGCGTGATGGGAGGTTCGGCGCGCTCGCAACGCGCGGTGATCGACCTGGCTCGAGGCTCGGACTCCGGCGAAGAGCGGCAACGCCTCCCAGCGATCGACGAAGGCCTCCACTCCCTCGGTGAGCAGCGCCTGCGCCAGCGCTTCGTCCGCCCTGCGCCGCAGCGTCCGGGCGTGGCGTTGACGCAGCCCCGCCGTGCCGCTCTCCAACACCAGCCGCTGCACGCGCGCGGGAGAACGGATCGCGAGCGCCAGCGCCAGCCGCGCGCCCATCGAGTAGCCGATCACCACCGTCGGCCGCTCCAGCAACTGCGTGAGTGCCTCGACGGTCTGGGCGAAGCCCTCGGCTTCGCTTGAAGGCAGCGGCGCCTCGCCGTGCCCGGGCAGCTCGACGCAGGTGGCGGTCAGCAGATCACCGAGGAGCGGCTCCAGGTGCCGGAAGCTGTCGCGACCACCCGTGAAGCCGTGGAGCAAGAGCGCCGGCACGGGCCCGCTTCCCCACCGCGCGACGGGCAGCTTCACAGGGCCTCCGCGAGCATCGAGAAGAGGGCGCGGTGCTCGGCGACATTCGCGCGGCGATCCGTCCGCACCTCGATCAGGTGGAGCCCCCCCTCGAACCCGGCGGACAGGGCCGTGCGAAGGCCCGCGAGGCTCTCCTCGCGCTGAAACCGGGCGCCACCGAGGGCGGCGACGGCGGAGAGATCCACGCCGTGAGGCGTCCCGAAGAGCGACTCGAAGTGCTCCGTCCGCCCGGCGACGGGCAGGAAGTGGAAGATGCCTCCCCCGTCGTTGTTCACGGCCACCACCGTGAGGGAGAGCGACAGGCGCTTCGCCGACACCCAGGCGGAGAGATCGTGCAGCAGCGCCACGTCCCCCACCAGCGCGACCGTCGGCCGTCTCTGCGCCGCGGCGATCCCCAGGGCAGTCGAGACGATGCCGTCGATCCCGTTGATCCCCCGGTTGGCGAACACCCGCAGGCCGGACGCGCCCACGGGCGCGAAGGCGTCGACGTCGCGCACGGGCATCGAGCTGGAAACAAAGAGGGAGGCCGTCGGGGGTAACGCGGCCACCACCTCCCGGGCCACCGAGGCCTCGCTCAGCGCGGACGCGGCCAGCCACTTCGTCCTCAGGCGGCGATCGGCCTCCAGCCACTTCGCGCGCCACTCGGCCGACGCTCTCGAGGATGGTGGGAGTTCGGCGCAGGCGCGCAGCGGATCGCCCAGGATGAACTCCGTCGCACGGTGCAGCGGATCGATGGTGCGCTCATCCTCGGCGAACACGAACTGCTCCGCGCCGCTCTCGTCCAGCCATGCCTGGGGCGCCCTGGCCGTCAGCGCGCCTCCGAAGCGCAAGACCACGTCGGGCCGCGCATCGCGCTCGAAGGCGGGCGTCCGCAGGAGCGCGTCGTACATCGCCACGGCCCCATCGAAGCCATAGCGCGCGTTGGACGCCGCCTCCGCCAACACCGGGAAGCCCAGCCGTTCCCCCAATCGGTGCACGGCCGCGGGGAGGCCGTCGTCGCGCTCTCGAGGCCCCACGACGATCACGCCCCGCTCGGCGCGCGAGACGGCCGCAGAGACCCGCGTGAGTTCCGCCCGGCGCTCGGGCTGGCTGAAGCGCGCCACGCCCGGATCCACGATCGAGCCCCGCGCTTCGGGGGCGAGCGGCTCGTCGAAGGGGACATTGAAGTGCACCGGCCCACGGCTGGCGATCGCCCTCGCCACGGCCCGCGCGCTGACGGAGGCGAGGTGGGCAAGCACCTCCGCACCGGCCGAGGGCTCCGGGCAGTCGACCGCCTCCAGCACGAAGCACCCGAAGAGCCCGCGTTGCTCCGTCGTCTGCGGGGCGCCGAACCCCAGCAGCCGCCAGGGGCGATCGGCCGTCAGCACGACCAGCGGCGTGGCGCCTGCGTTCGCCTCCATCACCGCCGGCAGGAAATGAGCGCCCGCAGTGCCCGAGGTGCAGAGGACGGCCGCCGGGGCGCCCGAGGCCTTGGAGAGCCCGAGCGCGAAGAAGGCGGCGCTGCGCTCGTCGTGCACCGAGAAGCTCTTCACGTCAGGCCGATCTGTGAAGGCCAGCGCCAGGGGCGTGGAGCGGCTGCCGGGGGCGATCACCGCGTGGCGCACGCCCGCCCCCACCAGGGCGCCCACCAGCGTCGCCGCCCAGCGCTGGTTGACGGAGTCAGTCACGACGACGCTCTCCCTCTGAACGCATCTCCTGGCGGCCGCAGCCCGCGATGCGATCGCCACAGCAGCGGTTGGCCAGGTCCCAGCCGCCGCCTCCGCTTCTCCGACGCGGCCTGTTCTTCTCCGTCAGGCGGCCGTCCGTGTTCGCTGGCCCCACCTGCGGGCAAGGGAGTCCGCTCGCCAGCGGCGCCCCGGTCCTCCCTGGTCGCGTGGCGCGAGGGACTCCATGCTGGCCCCCAAAGCGCGCCGCGTCTCGCGGGCGTCGCGAGTGCTCCGTCGAGCGTGCCGGCGTCGTCCTCTCTCCCGCCCAGCCAGTGCTGAATTGCGCGGGCGGCCGCGTGGCCCGGGGCGCACGGCCCGACGAGCGGACCCGGCAAGAAGCGCGGCTCAGGCACGGGGGCGCGCTCCTTCGCGGGCGGTGCGCTCCGGCTCCAGGAGCGGGCCCTCCGCATGGACCCCCAGCGCGGGGAGGAGCGCCCGCGCCTTCCGCTCCGTCTCCAGCCACTCCTCGTCGGCCCGGCTGCCCTGCACCACGCCCGCGCCGACGAAGACCTGCGCCTTCGCCCCGTCGAGCAGCGCGGAGCGCAGCGCCACCGCCAGGGTGACACCGCCCTCGCCCATCGCGCCCACCGCGCCCGTGTACCACCCGCGCGAGAAGCCCTCCCGGCCCTTCAAGAAGGCCAGCGCCGGCGCACGGGGCAGCCCGGCCACCGCCGGAGTCGGGTGGAGCGCCCTGGCCACCTCGAGCGCGCTGACGCCCTCCTTCAGCTGCGCGGTGAAGGGCGTGTGAAGATGATCGACGTTCGCCAGCACCTTCACGGCAGGGCTCTCCGGCCGCGTCACCTTCGCGCAGAAGGGAGCGAGCACCCGGGCGATCTCCTCCGCGACCGCGGCGTGCTCGCGGCGCTCCTTCTCGCTGCGCATGAGCGCCCCGCCCTGTCCGCCGGCCGCCGTCCCCGCCAGCGCGTCGACATGGAGGATGTCGCCCCGCGCCTCGCACAGGACTTCCGGAGAGGCGCCGATGAAGGCGCGGCCATCCAGCCCGCGGACCAGGAAGGACCAGCACTGCTTGTGGCGCGCCTCCAGCGCCTTGAGGATCGCCCGCTCCGGCCACGGGGCGTCGCTCTCCACCTCGATCACCCGCGCGCACACCACCTTCTCGAAGCGGCCGGCGTCGATGGCGCTCAAGGCGCCGTCCACCAGCGCTCGCCACGCCTCCTGCCCGCCCTCCCGCCGCCGCGCGGAGATTCCGGCCGTGTGGGGCTCGAACTCCTCGACCGCCTGAAGCCGGCGCTCCAACGCCACCTCACCCACTCCGGCCGGGCCAAACGCCGCCATCCACGGCCGCTGCCCGTCCCACCAGGCCAGCACCTCCGGCAGCACCCAGCGCTCCGCAGGGAAGCCGTCCCACGGGCGCGTCGCGTCGAAGGCCCAGCCACCAAACCACGGGCCCGGCGGAGGCCTCGCCGGACGCTCCGAGACCCAGCGAACGCGTCCTCCGCCCTCGCCCGCGACACCGAGCCCGGCGCTGTGCAACCCCCGGGAGGGGTTCGACCAGACGACGGACAGGGGCTGCGGTCCCAATCGCAAGAGCGCCCCCAGCCTCGCCGGCCGACACACCGCCTCGTACTCGGCGCTGGAGGGGGGCTGTTTCATGGAACGGTTGTCTTCTAAGCCAACCCCGCTATAGATGCATCACCGAGTTCAAAACAGCTTGAACTGGGTGAACAGGAGCGCTTCATGGCGGGCAACGGACCCACCCGGGTATTGCGCAGCGGCGGACCATCGACGCGGGTGCACCTGGGCCCTGGGCTCGAGGTGGGCGGTGGGGACTTCGTGGTGGTGGCCGGACCGTGCGCGCTGGAGAACGCGGAGCAGGTGGAGAAGACGATGGCGGCGGTGGCGCAGTCGGGCGCCCACGCGCTGCGGGGCGGAGCCTTCAAGCCGCGCACGTCTCCCTACGCGTTTCAGGGCCTCGGCGAGCCCGGCCTCAAGCTGCTGGCCGAGCAGGGCAGGAAGCTGCGCCGGCCCGTGGTGTCGGAGGTGCTGGACGCCTCGCAGATCCCCTTGATGCTGGACTACGTGGACGTGCTGCAGATCGGCGCCCGCAACATGCAGAACTTCACCCTGCTGCGCGCGGTGGCGAAGGCGGGCCGGCCGGTGCTGCTCAAGCGCGGCTTCGGCGCGACGCTGGACGAGTGGCTGCTCGCGGCCGAGTACCTCCTCGACGGCGGCAACGAGGCGGTGGTGCTGTGCGAGCGCGGCATCCGCAGCTTCGACACCACGCTGAGGAACACGCTCGATCTCGCCGGCATGGCCTGGGTGAAGGAGAAGTGCCGCCTGCCGGTGCTGGTCGACCCCTCCCACTCCACGGGAGTGCAGTCCCTGGTGACGCCCCTCTCGCTGGCGGCCGCGGCGGCGGGTGCAGACGGACTGCTCGTCGAGGTGCACGCCAACCCGGCAGAGGCGCTGTGCGACGGGCGCCAGGCGCTGACCCCCGCCCTCTTCGATGCGCTGATGCGGGCCCTGCCCCCTGTCCTGCAAGCGACGGGTCGAGCGCTGGCGCGCCCAGAGCCCCTGCACGCCGTGGGAGGCACGCGATGAGCCAGCAGGTGCACCAGATGTTCTCGCAGATCGCTCCACGCTACGACGCGACCAACGACGTGCTGTCCCTGGGCGTGCACCGGCTCTGGCGGCGGGAAGCGGTGAGGCGCTCGGGGGCGAAGGCGGGCGATCACGTCCTCGACTGCGCCACCGGCACGGGCGATCTCGCGCTGGCCTTCAAGCGGGTGGTGGGCCCTTCGGGGCGGGTGGTGGGCACGGACTTCAACGCCGACATGCTGTCTCACGCGCCGAAGAAGGCGAAGGACGCGGGGCTCGACGTCACCTTCGAGGTCGCCGACGTGATGAAGCTGCCGTACGACGACTGCGCCTTCGACGTGGCGTCGATCGCCTTCGGGATCCGCAACGTCGATGAGCCGAAGCAGGGCGTCTCCGAATTGGCGCGGGTGGTTCGATCCCGCGGCCGGGTGGTGGTGCTGGAGTTCGGGCAGCCCGGCGGCCTCTTCGGCGCCGCCTACCGTCCCTACGCCCGCTTCGTGATGCCGCGCATCGGGCAGCTCCTCACCGGCAGCCGCGAGGCCTATGAGTACCTGCCGTCCACCGCCGCCGCCTTCCCGTCAGGCGAGCAGTTCCTCACGCTGATGCGCGCGACCGATCGCTTCGCCGAGGTGGAGGCGCACCCGCTGATGAGCGCCCTGGCGTGGATCTACGTGGGCACCGTGCGCTGACGCTTCCGCTCCGGCCAGGAGCCTCGACGGCCGCTTCCGGAGGCCCGCGCGGTGTGCTGAATGAGGGGCGTGACGCCTCTCACGCCCGCCCCGGTGCAGCCTGAGGATCCGGCCTCGCTCGATGCAGGCCGCCGCACCACCGGCTGTGTCCTGTATTTCCTTGGCCTCGGCGCCGGCGCCCTCCTGCTGCTCTTCACCTTCTTCGTGCCCGCGCTGCTGGGGAAGGACCCGGGCACGGAGCTGGGCGGCATGGTGATCGGCGCGCTCCTCGCGCTGCCGGCGCTCTTCGTCTACGTGTGGATCCCGTGGATCGTCGACCGCTTCGACCCGGAGCCTGCCTGGGCGCTCGCGGGTGCGCTGGCGTGGGGCGCCTTCGCCGCGTGCGGCTTCTCGGCGGTCATCAACTCGGTCATCGGCGCGGTCGGCGCCGACGTCGGCGGGAAGGAGTTCGGCCAGCTCCTCTCGGCCAGTGTCAGCGCCCCCATCTTCGAAGAGCTCTTCAAGGGCCTCGGCGTCGCCGGCATCGCCTTCTTCTTGAGGCGGCAGTTCGACGGAGTCGTCGACGGCATCATCTACGCGGCCTTCGTCGCGCTCGGCTTCGCGGGCGTGGAGAACGTCATCTACTACGCGCGCGCCGCGATGCAGGACCTCGGACAGCCGCAGCAGGGCGCCAGCGCGCTCGCCAGCACCTTCGTCCTCCGCGGCCTGATGACGCCGTGGATCCACCCGCTCTTCACCGCGATGACCGGGCTGGGGCTCGGCCTCGCGCGGGAGTCCACCAAAGGCTGGGTGAAGGTCCTCGCCCCGGTGGGTGGCTACCTGTTCGCCGTCTTCCTGCACTCGGTGTGGAACACCGCCGCCTCCCTGTCGGGGATGGTGGTGCTGGTGATGCTGCCCCTCTGGCTCCTGTTCGTCGCGGCCTTCGCGGTGATGGTCCTCGTGCTGGTCCGCCGCAAGGGCCGCATCATCCACGAGCATCTGCGCGACGAGGTGCTGACGGGCCACCTCACCGTCGACGAGCTCGAGCTGGTCACCTCGCCGTGGAGCTGGTGGAAGGCGACCTTCTCGTGGGGGGGCGCCCCGGCCCGGCGCTTCGTCGAGGCCGCCGCCCGTCTGGGCCTCTCCAAATGGCACTCCCGTCGCGCGATGCAAGGCCATTCCCACACCATCAGCGGCGCGTTCGTCGCCCCGCTGCGCCGCGAGCTCAAACAGCGGCGGGAAGAGATGAGCCGGGCGCTCGGGCGGGCCCTGCCGCTCCCCGAGCCCTGGAAGCCGACGCCACAGCAGCCGCGTCCACCGTGGATGAAGGGGTGACGCGGGACGGGCGCATCGCCCGGTCGAATTCTTGGCGTCCTCCTCCAGGCTGGGAACATGGGCGACCGGAGATCCCCCAGGTTCCCGCGAGCCCTCATTCCAACTGCCCTCTCTCTGCTCCTCGCTGCGGGGAGCACCCGGGCTGAAGAGGCCACCGAGAGCGTCACGACGGCGCCCGTCGTCGTCGACGGCGCCGAGCTGTTCAGGGTGCGAGGGGTCAGCGCCTTCCCTGCCGAGCTCCGCGCCGCGGCGATCGCCTCGCGGATCGAGGCGTGCGGGAAGAGCGACACGCCCATGCCCGGCGGGCTGACGGCAGAGACCACCGAGCTCGGCATTCAGCTCCGCTGCGGCGCCGCGGAGATCATGATGGTCCTCGCCGCGGACGCAGCGCTGGAAGGCGTCCGGCACCCGGTCCTCGCGGAGGTCCTGCGGAGGAAGATCGAGGCGACGGTGATCCAATGGCGCGCGGATCGCACCCGCGAGAAGCTGTTGGAAGGCGCCGGCTTCGCCGCGGGAGTCCTGGTCGCGCTGGCCCTGCTGCTGTTCCTGCTGCGACTGCTCTTCAAGCGCATCGACACCCGGCTGGACGCGACCCTCAAGGCGCGGGTGAAGGACCTGAGCATCCAGAGCTTCCAATTCCTGCGCGCCGAGACGATCTGGCGAGCGCTCAGGTGGCTGATGGGCACGCTGCACCTGGCGCTGGCGGTGGCGGCGATGCTGGTGGCAGGCGAGCTGATGTTGGTGCGGTTCCCCTGGACGCGCGGCGCGGCGACGGGGCTGGCGGAGCTGGTGCTGGGCCCGCTCAGGACGCTGGGGGGCAAGGCACTGGCGGCGATTCCCGGACTCGTCTTCATCGCCATCGTCATCTACCTGTCGCGCTCGGTGCTGCGGGCGCTCAATCTCTTCTTCACCGCCATCGAGCACGGGAACGTCACCTTCAAGTCCTTCGCCCCGGAGTGGGCCAACCCGACCTACCGCCTGGTGCGGCTCGGCCTCATCGGCCTGACGTTGGTGATCATCTACCCGTACATCCCCGGCTCCGATTCCGAGGCCTTCAAGGGGCTCTCGCTGATGGTGGGCGTGCTCTTGTCGCTGGGCGGCTCGTCGTACGTCTCGAACATGATCGCCGGCTACACGATGACCTTCCGCCGCGCCTTCAAGGTGGGCGATCGGATCCGCGTCGGAGAGATCGCCGGCGTGGTGAGTGAGACACGCCTGCAGGTGACGCACGTGCGCACCATGAAGAACGAAGAGGTGGTGGTGCCCAACAGCGAGATCCTCGGCAGCGCGGTCACCAACTTCTCGTCGCTGTCGAAGACGAAGGCGCTCCTGCTCCACACCACCGTGGGCATCGGCTACGAGACGCCGTGGCGGCAGGTCGAAGCGATGTTGCTGCTGGCGGCGAAGCGCGCTTCCACCCCGGAGCACGCCGCCGGCGCCTTCGTCATGATCAAGGCGCTGGGCGACTTCGCGGTGACGTACGAGCTCAACGTCCCGTTCGACGACGCGCTCGCCATGGATCGCCAGTACTCGGAGCTCCACCGCCAGGTGCTGGACGTCTTCAACGAGTACGGCGTGCAGATCATGACGCCCGCCTACGAGGGCGACCCGCCGGAACCGAAGGTGGTGCCGAAGGCCAACTGGTTCGCCGCGCCCGCCGCGCCGCCGGCCGAGGCCGCGAAGGACCCCACGGCTGTCTGACGCGTCACGCCGCGCGCGCCGAGCGCCGTTCCCACCAGGCCACGACGAGGCGCGTGCCAACGGCCAGCGCCACCACCAGCGCCGCCGCCACCGCCACCCGCAGCCCGGCCGCCTCCCGCGCACCGTCCACGCCGTCCGCGAGGCTGGAAGCCAGCTGCGTCACCACCAACGCGCCCGGCAACAGCCCCAGCGCGTTCCCCAGCGCGAAGCGCCTCCAGGCGATGGGCGACGCGCCCGCCGCCACGTTCACCCCCACGAAGGGCAACGGGAACTGGCGCAGCACCACCACCGCCAGCACTCCCCCGTGCTCCAATTCACGCAGCACCCGCGTCACTCCGCGCCGGGCCAGCGCGTGCTTCAGGCGATCCCGCCCGATCCACCGCCCAGCCAGGAAGTGCACGTTCGCCCAGAGGTTGGTGGAGAGCCACGCGATGAGCCAGCCCGGCCAGAAGCCCCACGTCACCCCCGCCACCACCACGAAGCTGAGCGCCGGCGCCAGGAGCGTCGTCCCCACGCCGTACAGCACCACGAAGGCCGGCACCGCCCAGCCCTCCTCGCCCAGCGCGCGCAAAGTCTGCACGAGGGCCTGGGGCTCCAGCTGCGCGCCAAAGGTGCGCCGAAACAGCAGGGCAGCGCCGATGAAGGCACACAGTAGGCCCACGACGAGGACACGACGCTTCACGCAGGGAGGTTCTACTCTTTTTCGTTGAAAGTGCCGGGCCCCCGTGAAAACTCACACCCATGCCCCAGGACACTCTCTCCGTCACCGACAACCGCACCGGCAAGGCATACGAACTGAAGATCGAGAACGGCTGCATCCGGGCCATGGATCTCCGGCAGATCAAGACCGGACCCGACGACTTCGGCCTCATGGCGTACGATCCGGCCTTCCTCAACACCGCCAACTGCAAGTCGTCGATCACCTACATCGACGGCGACAAGGGCATCCTCGAGTACCGCGGCTACCCCATCGAGCAGCTGGCCGAGAAGTCGAGCCACCTCGAGGTCAGCTACCTCTTGATGAACGGCGAGCTGCCCACCAGGGCGCAGCTGGACGAGTTCGTGAACAAGATCACGCTGCACACCTACGTGCACGAGAACATCAAGAGCTTCATGGACGGGTTCCGCTACGACGCGCACCCGATGTCCATGCTGGCCTCCACGGTGGCGGCGCTGTCCAGCTTCTACCCTGAGGCGAAGAACGTGAAGTCGAAGGAGGTCCGCCGGATCCAGATGACCCGGCTGATCGCCAAGATGCCCACGCTGGCCGCCTTCTCCCACCGGCACGCGCAGGGGCTGCCGTACGTGTACCCGAACAACGAGCTCTCCTACACGGAGAACTTCCTCACCATGGTGAAGTCGATCGGCACCACCAACTGGCGGCCGCACAAGGCCCTGGTGAAGGCGCTCGACATCCTCTTCATCCTCCACGCCGATCACGAGCAGAACTGCTCGACGACGGCGACGCGCGTGGTGGGCAGCTCCGAGGTCGACCCCTACTCGGCGGTCGCGGCGGGCATCACGGCGCTCTACGGCCCGCTGCACGGCGGCGCCAACGAGGCGGTGCTGCGCATGCTGCGGGAGATCGGCGACAAGAAGAACGTCCCCGACTTCATCAAGCGCGTGAAGGCCGGCGACGGCACCAAGCTGATGGGCTTCGGCCACCGCGTCTACAAGAACTACGATCCGCGGGCGAAGGTGATCAAGAAGGCCTGCGACGACGTGTTCGAGGTGACGGGGCGGAACCCGCTGCTGGACATCGCCGTCGAGCTCGAGCGCATCGCCCTGCAGGACGACTACTTCGTGCAGCGCAAGCTGTACCCGAACGTCGACTTCTACTCGGGCCTCATCTACGAGGCGATGGGCTTCCCCGCCGAGTTCTTCACCCTGCTCTTCGCCATCCCCCGCACCGTGGGCTGGGTGACGCAGTGGGAAGAGATGATCACCGACAACGAGCAGAAGATCAGCCGGCCCCGCCAGGTCTTCACCGGCCAGCGCGGACGCACCTACGTGCCGATCGACAAGCGCTGAAG
This sequence comes from Myxococcota bacterium, assembly GCA_040752975.1. Classification (GTDB taxonomy): domain Bacteria; phylum Myxococcota; class Myxococcia; order Myxococcales; family Myxococcaceae; genus JADLDB01. The sequence goes on along the minus strand of JBFMHF010000021.1, from coordinate 7,935 downwards.
CCGGCCACTCCCGGCGCTCCGCGGCCGGCTCGGGCAACCGGGTCGGCCGTCGTTTCTTTCAGGCGTACAGCTTCGCGATCAGGTCCGCGTACTTCTGCTCGCACACCTTCCGGCGCACCTTCAGCGTGGACGTGAGCTCGCCGCCCTCGATGGTGAAGTCGTGCGGCAGCACCTCGAACTTCTTGATCGTCTCGAAGCGGGCCAGCCGTGGGTTGACCTCCGCTTCGATCCGCTTCTCGAGGTAGGCGCGGAAGGCGGGGCTCTGCGCCAGCGCCTTCGGATCGGCCGGCAACCCCTGCTTCTGGGCGAAGGGCCCCACCTTCTCGGGATCGAGGGCGAGGATGGCCGTGAGGTAGTTGCGCGACTCGCCGATCACCAGCGCGTTGCCGATGGGCTCGAGCGCCTTGAGCATCCCCTCGATGTTGGCCGGCGCCGTCTTCTTCCCGCCGGAGGTGACGATGATCTCCTTCTTGCGGCCGGTGATCCGCAGAAAGCCGTCTTCGTCCAGGTGGCCCACGTCGCCCGAGTGCAGCCACCCGTCCTGCAGAAGCTCCTTCGTCGCGGCCTCCTCCTTGAAGTACCCGGCGCACACGTTGTCGCCGCGCACGAGGATCTCCCCGTCGTCGGCGATTCGCACCTCCACCCCTGGCATCGGGCGCCCCAGGCTGCCCAGCTTCATCGCCCCCTTCACGTTGACGGACGTGGGGCCGGTCACCTCCGACTGGCCGTAGACCTCGGCGATGACGATGTCGAGGGACGCGAAGAACTCCAGCACCTCCTTCGCGATGGGCGCGGCGCTGGTGGCGAAGATGTGCGTGCGCTCGAAGCCGATGCGGGCCTTGAGCTTCTGGAACACCAGCCGCTGGGCCAGCGCGTACTGCGCCTGCAGCGCCAACGACGGCTGCACGTGCGCCATCACGTCGGCGTGGTACCGGCTGGCCACGCCCCGCGCCCAGGCGACGATCCGCTGCCGCGTCCGGGACTGCGCCTCCAGGCCGGCCTGCGCCCTGGCCATGAACTTCTCCCACACCCGCGGCACGCCGAAGAAGGCGGTGGGCCGCACCTCGCGCAGGTTCTCCGGCAGCTTCTCGAAGGACTCCGCGAAGTACACCTGAATGCCGTTCAGCACCGGGCCGTAGATGGTGCACACCTGCTCGGCGATGTGGGACAGCGGCAGGTAGCTGAGCAGCACGTCGTCTTCATTCGTCGGGTGGCACATCGACAGGTGCACCGCCGTCCAGGTGAGGTTGCGGTGCGTCAGCATCACGCCCTTGGGGTTGCCGGTGGTGCCCGAGGTGTAGATGAGCTGCGCCACCCCCGAGGGCTCCAGCCTCTCCAGCCGCGCGTAGTACTCGGCGTCGTCGGCCTTCGAGCCACGCTCCAGCACCTCGCCGTACGTCAGCACGCCGGGCGCAGGCTTCTGCGGGGCCTCCATGACGATCACGTGCTTCAAGGCGGGCAGCTGCGCGCGCACCGACAGCAGGCGATCGAGGTACTCCGCGTTCTCCACCAGCGCGATGGGCGCCTCGCAGTGGCCGGCGACGTACGCCATCTGCTCGGGGCTCGACGTGGTGTACAGCCCGACGGCCACGCCCCCGCAGGCCATCGCGGCGAGATCCGCCACCACCCACTCCTCGCGGTTGAAGCCCATCACCACCATGGCCTGCTTCGGGCCGAAGCCCAGGGTGGACAGGCCGAGCGCGAAGTCCTTCACCCGCTGCGCGTATTGGCGCCAGGACGTCGGCTGCCAGGTGCCGCTGCGCTTGGACCACAGGGCGGGCCGGTCCTTCAGCCGCTCGGCCTGCGCATGGAGCTGGTGCACCATCGTCTTCGGGATGGAGGTGTTCATGGGCGGGGCGCAGGGTTCCTGAACGTCGTTGACAGGTCAATGGTGGCGCAACTATCTCGCCAGCACCCATGGCGACCTTCGAGTTCACCTGTCAGAAGTGCGAAGGAAACTTCGAGATCGACGCGCAGGATCTCATCGACGGCAGCGAGGAGCTCGAGTGCCCTCACTGCAACGCGCGCCTCACCAAGTCGGCGGCCGAGGACTTCACTGCCGCGGTGGGGGAATTCGTCGCGCAGCTGGCGGCGATCTCCAAGAAGTTCACCGTCAGCGTCGAGTTCGACAGCGACTCCGTGAGCGAGGCCGAAGAGGAAGAGGAAGAAGACGACGAGGACGACGACGACGACCTCGACGACGATGATGATGACGACGATGACGACGACGACCTCGACGAGGACGAGGACCTCGACGACGAGCGCTGAAGCTCGTCACCGTCGAAAGCCACGACAGATGAAAGCCCGGCCCCCCCTCCCAGGGTGATGCCGGGCTTTCGACTTCAGGGACGATTCGTCCTCAGAACTTCTCGGAAAGATCGGCGATCAACGGGATCCGCCACCGCTCGCCCTTGAGCGCCTTCAAGATCCCGAGGATGCACAGCACCAGCACACCGGGGCCCAGCGCGCAGTTGATGAACGCCAGCGGGCCCAGGAACGCGAAGACCGCGAGGATGATGAAGGAAGCGACGCCCAGGGTGAGCCCCTGCTTCGCGTGCCACTTCACGAACTCACTGTCCTTGACCGTCAGCAGCGGGATGAGCGCAAGACAGCTCAAGTACGCCAGCACCAGCTGGATCTTGTCCTGCTCGCGGACCGTGTCTCCGCCGACTGACTGGATGGGGCTCTGTTGGTCTTGCGGTGTCATTTCCACTCCGGAGAGAGAGCTACGACAGCAACGGCAAGGTGCCGCGCATCGTGATCTCCCTGACGCGGAGAGTCAAGGCAAAGCTGACGCGTCCCCGAGGTGAAACGTCCCCACCGTGCCGAGGCGGCGGACGGCGGTGCGCAGCGTGTCGCGCTCGCTCTGGCTGATCCGCGCGCCCGGAGGGAGGCGCACGTCGACCTCCGAGAGCCTCGCCGGGGCGAGCAACGGCACGACGCTGGCTGCGAGCGCCAGGCGCGCCCCCAGCCCCAGCGATCGATCCGGTCCGCTCAGGTCCACCTCGAGGCGGTCGAAGCGATCCGCGGCACGGGCGAGGGTGAAGTGCACGTCGCCGTAGTCCACCCCCCACCGCGTCAGCTGCGGCAGCTCGGTCTCCACGCGCCGGGCGTCGTTCCCCCGCAGGAGCCACGCCGCTGCGCCTTCGAGAACGCCGAAGCGGGCGACCAGGCGGATCTCCTCGAAGTGCCTCAGCCCGAGGCGGTGCTCGAGCACGGCCGAGCGAACCTCCCCGGCGACGATCGCGTTGATGAACTCGCTGGTGATGAGCTCGATCCGGGGCGTGCGCTTGAGCGCCTCGGCGCCGGCCAGGCTGGACAGCTCGCGCCCGAAGGTGCCCCAGCTGATCAGCGCCAACGACCTCGGGACGAAGGCCAGGGGAGCGCGCGCCACCGCCTCGAGGAGCGCGACGCCTACCTGAAGGTGGCTCACGTGCCGAAGCACGGGGTGGGCGAGGAAGGGCGCGACGGGCAGCGGATCGCTCAGCACCGAGAAGAGGAGGCCGCGGACGGTCGCCAACCGTGGATCTCCCACCACGCCGGGCCAGGATCCGGGGGTCGGCGCGCCCACCGCCAGCACGTCGAGGAAGCCGCCTTCCCACCTGCAGGCGCCGATGTCCGCCACGGTCACCAGAGGACCCAGCCACGCCGCGGCGTGCTGCTCGGTGAGGCGCTGCACCCGCCGCCGCTGCGTCAGCGAGAGGTCCTCCTTCATGCTGAGGGCGATCACCTCTCCGCGGGGATCTCCCTGGTCGAGCAGCCAGTCGGCATAGACGAGCCGGAGCGCCCGATCGAAGGGGTGCTCCGCCAGCCGTGCGAGCAGCTCGTCGCCTTCCGACTTCACGCCGTCGAGTCTCGCCCGTCTCGGGGCGGCGCGCACTCCCACATCCAGCCGGCCGACCATCGCACACGAGGCGTGCCCGACGCGCCCCGCGGCGATGGCGTGCCCTCGCGGCTGCGATCAGCCCAGCATGCCCTTGATCGCCTCGCGCTCCTCTTCGAGCTCCTTGAGCGTCGCGGCCATCTTGCCCTTCGAGAACTCGTCGATCTCCAGGCCCTTGACGATCTCGTACTTGCCGCCGCCCGTGCACAGCGTGGGGAAGCCGTACACCACGTCCTTCGGGATCCCGTAGTCACCGTTCGACGGCACACCCATCGTCACCCAGCGGGAGCCCGCGCCCAGCCACCAGTCGCGCATGTGATCGATGGCCGCGTTGGCCGCCGAAGCCGCGGACGACAGCCCGCGGGCCTCGAGGATCGCCGCGCCGCGCTTGCCCACCGTGGGGATGAAGGTGTCCTTGAGCCACGCCTCGTCATTGACCAGGGCCTTCACCGCCTGGCCGCCCGAGGTGGCGAAGCGCACGTCCGGGTACATGGTGGGCGAGTGGTTGCCCCACACCGTCAGCTTCTCGAAGCTGTCCACGGGTTTGCCCGTCTTCTTGGAGAGCTGCGAGAGCGCGCGGTTGTGGTCGAGCCGCAGCATGGCGGTGAAGTTCTCGCGCTTGAGGTTGGGCGCCGACTTCATGGCGATGTACGCGTTGGTGTTGGCGGGGTTGCCCACCACCAGCACCTTCACGTCGCGGCGAGCCACCTCGTCCAGCGCGCGGCCCTGCACCTTGAAGACCTCGGCGTTCTTCTCGAGGAGATCGCGGCGCTCCATGCCCGGCTTGCGCGGCGTGGCGCCGATCAGCAGGGCCACGTCGGCGTCCTTGAACGCCACCTTCGGATCATCCGACGCGCTCATCCCGTGCAGCAGCGGAAAGGCGCAGTCGTCGAGCTCCATCATCACGCCGTTGGTGGCCTTCAGCGCAGGCGTCACCTCGAGCAGGTTCAAGATCACCGGCTGATCGGGCCCGAGCATCTGCCCCGAGGCGATCCGGTAGAGAATGGCGTAGCCGATCTGGCCAGCGGCGCCCGTGACTGCAACGCGAACAGGGGACTTCATGGCGTGCTCCTTGGGTGAGTGGGCCTCGCGGCCTCACATGTTCTTGATGATCGCCTGACCGAACTCGCTGCACTTCACCTCGGTCGGGTTCTGGCCTTCCTGCTTCATGAGGCGCGCGAAGTCGTACGTCACCGTCCGCTGCGCGATCGCCTGATCCATGCCCTTGATGATCAGATCGGCGGCGTCGTTCCACCCCAGGTGCCGCAGCATCATCTCGGCGGAGAGGATCACCGAGCCCGGGTTCACCTTGTCCAGGTTGGCGTACTTGGGCGCGGTGCCGTGGGTGGCCTCGAACACGGCGTGCCCGCTGACGTAGTTGATGTTGCCTCCGGGCGCGATGCCGATGCCGCCCACCTGCGCGGCGAGCGCGTCGGACAGGTAGTCGCCGTTGAGGTTCAACGTGGCGATCACCTCGAACTCCTCGGGCCGCGTCAGCACCTGCTGCAGCGTGATGTCGGCGATCGCGTCCTTGATCAGCACCTTGCCGGCCTTGAGCTGCTCCTTCTGCTCGGCGTTCGCCGCGTCTTCGCCCTTCTCGGCCTTGGTCTTCTCCCAGCGCTGCCAGGTGTAGACCTTGTCGCCGAACTCCTTCTCGGCGAGCTCGTAGCCCCACTTCATGAAGGCGCCTTCGGTGAACTTCATGATGTTGCCCTTGTGCACCAGGGTCACCGACTTGCGCTTGTGCTCGAGGGCGTACTTGATCGCCGCGCGGATCAGCCGCTGGCTGCCTTCCTGGGACACGGGCTTGATGCCCAGGCCGAGGTTCTCCTTGAAGCGGATCTTGTCGTAGTCCTTGCCGAACTCGGCCTTGAGGAAGTTGAGCAGCTTGGTCGCGCGCTCGGAGCCCGCCTCGAACTCGATGCCCGCGTAGATGTCCTCCGTGTTCTCACGGAAGATCACCATGTCCACCTTCTCCGGCGCCTTCACCGGGGACGGCACGCCCTTGAAGTAGCGCACGGGCCGCAGGCACACGTAGAGATCGAGCAGCTGGCGCAGCGCGACGTTGAGCGAGCGGATGCCCCCGCCGATCGGCGTGGTGAGCGGGCCCTTGATGCCCACCAGGTACTCGCGGAAGGCCGTCACCGTCTCGTCGGGCAGCCAGTTGTTCTTCAGCTTGAAGGCCTTCTCGCCGGCGAGCACCTCCATCCACTGGATCTTCTTCTGGCCCTTGAAGGCCTTCTCCACCGCGGCGTCGACGACGGCCTGGCTCGCGCGCCAGATGTCCGGCCCGGTGCCGTCGCCCTCGATGAAGGGGATGATGGGTTGGTTGGGGACGTTCAGCTTCCCGTCCTTCAGGGTGATCTTCTCGCCGGCCATGATGAGTCCTCCTCGTGCGGGGTGAGTCGAAGGTGGCGCGGAATGTGGGCGCCACCCGGAGAAACGTCAACGAGAAGATGCTTTCCAACCCGCTCGTTGTGGTGCCGCACGCATCGGTATAGTCACCAACACTGATGATTCAGGCCACCGAACGACTCCAGAGCCCCGGCGCCCTGCTTCGCCTCGACCGTGCCACCGGCACGCTGAAGGAGCGGAAGTACCAGGTGTCCGTCGTCTCCGGGCCTGACACCGGCCTCACCCGGGAGATCGCGGGCTCGTTGATCGTCGGCAGCCACCCCGACGCCGGCGTGAGCCTCAAGGACTCCACCATCTCGCGCTACCACGTGGAGCTGTCGGCGCGGCCCGACGGCGTCCGGGTGAAGGACCTCGAGTCGACCAACGGCACCTACCTCGGCGGCACCCGCATCACCGAGGTGATCGTCGAGGACCAGGCCACCTTCAGCGTGGGCAAGACGACGCTGAAGATCGGCATGGTGGAGGCGGATCTCGGGCTGCCCGAAGAGCAGTCCACCTTCGGCCCGGCGATCGGCGCCTCCCACGCGATGCGGCAGCTCTTCGGCATCCTCGAGAAGGTGTCGCCGTCGGACTCCACGGTGCTGCTCCTGGGCGAGACGGGCACCGGCAAAGAGGTGCTGGCCAAGGCCATCCACGTGAAGTCCAAGCGCGCGAATCGCCCCTTCGTGGTGGTGGACTGCGGCGCGGTGGCGCCGACGCTGATCGAGAGCGAGCTGTTCGGTCACGTGCGCGGCTCGTTCACCGGCGCGGTGTCCGATCGCAACGGCGCCTTCCTCGAGGCCGACGGGGGCACCATCTTCCTCGATGAGATCGGCGAGCTGCCGCTCGAGCTGCAGCCCAAGCTCTTGCGCGTGCTGGAGGCCGGCACCGTGCGCCGCGTGGGAGAGGACAAGCACCGCGCAGTGGACGTGCGCGTCATCGCCGCGACGCACCGTGATCTCGAGAAGGAGGTCGAGGCCGGCCGCTTCCGCCGCGATCTCTACTACCGCCTGGCCGTGGTGCTGGTGACGGTGCCGCCGCTGCGCGATCGCCTCGACGACATTCCTCTCCTCACCGCCCACTTCGTCAAGGGCATGGGCCGGGGCGACTTCGAGCTGCCCCGCGCGCTGATGGCCCGCTTCGCCGCGTACCACTGGCCGGGCAACGTGCGCGAGCTGCGCAACCTGGTCGAGCGATCGCTGGCCGGCGCCGACGTGGATCCGCTGCCCGCCGAGTCACCCACGGCCGCGCGCGCGCTGTCCTCAGGGGAGGCGATCACCGATCTCCCCTTCAAGGAAGCCAAGGAGCGCCTCGTGGAGAGCTTCACCAAGGAGTACCTGGTGGCGCTGCTCGAGAAGTGCAACGGCAACATCAGCCAGATGGCCCGCGAGGCCGGCATCGCGCGGAACTACGTGCACCGGCTGGTGACGAAGTACGGCCTCAAGGCCACGGAGTAGCCGCGCCCAGAGACGCGTCGACGACGTCGCAGCCTGCGCGCAGCCCTCTCACGAGGCCAACAACCCAGGCCGCTCAACCGCCGTCCGTGCCCGCGTCGTCGCCTGCGTCCGGATCGCCCGCGTCGGGTGGACCTGCGTCGGGCGGACCTGCGTCGGGCGGACCTGCGTCGGGCGGCCCTGCGTCGGGCGGACCTGCGTCGG
>JBFMHF010000020.1:0-64590 GCA_040752975.1 Myxococcota bacterium | reverse complement strand
CTCCGCCCGTCGCGCCACCGCCTCCGCCCGCACCGCCGCCCGTCGCGCCACCGCCTCCGCCCGCTCCGCCGCCTGTCCCACCGTCGACACCACACGCCCCCAGGCGGAGATCGACCTCCGTGATCCGATTCGCCGCCGCGTCCGCCTGCGCGAGATCCTCCAGGCACGGAGTCACTTGCCCGAGGAGAACCCGCTTGAAGAACGCCACCGCGTACGTCCGGTAGATCGCTGAGCGCGTCGCGCTGTGGCTGCCTCCACAGCCCGAAGTACACAGCGCGCTCACCGGGTCCTGCGGATCGCAGTGTCCGGCCATCGACACCTTGAGGCGACCCTTGAGGCCCGGCTTCGGCATGAACCAGGCGCCCGCGTTGCCCTGCACGTTGCACAGCCCGGGCTCGGCGAAGAGCCACAACGTCGGCCCCTGCACCATCGGCGCTGCGTTGACCCCGATGCTGTTTTGATCGGTCGGGTCGAACAGCAGCGTCCCCTGCACCGCGCGCGCGGCCGACGCCGAGAACGCCGCCAGCCCACCCGCGCTGTGACCGCTCAGGCCCTGCCGCGCCCCGTCGGCCACGCCCGCCGTGACCTGCTGATCGATCGCCGCGAGCAGAATCCGCCCATTCCTGGCGTGATCCGTCGTGCCACAGCGGAACAGCGTCGGGAACTGGGGCACCACCACCAGGACTCCCTGCGTCGCCAGCTCGTTGGCCACCACCGCGTAGTTGTCCTTGCTGTTCTGAAAGCCGTGGCCGATCGCCACCACGGGAAAGGGCGGCGTCCCGGCAGGCCGGTACACGTCGACCTGGTAGGAATTGTCACCCGGACAGTCGGGCATGGTCAGCGTCGTCGTCGTCTTCGTCACCTGAGCGGACGCGACGGACCCGACGAGGCAGAGCAACAGCGGCAGGCGACACATGAGGGTGCGGTCAACCATGGCCGCGCCCGTACGCGCAACGGGGGCGGTGTGTTTCATCGCCGCGCGGCGTAGGGTGGGCCCGTCATGGAAGCGCACCTGCTCGAAGTGAAAGACGGAGTGCTCAACACCTTCGACGGCGAGTCCCACGAGGTCCACGGCGGAGCCTACCTCTCCCCCGAGGGCTACCTCGTCACCTCCGCCGAGCTGGAGCGCCTGCGCCAACACCGCGCCGAGCACGAGAAGGAGAAGTGGACCGCCATCATCCTCGGCGCCACCCTCCTCGGCTTCGCGGCGGGCTTCTGGCTGGGCCGCCGGTCCGACGACTGATCGCGCCTGAATGCACCTGCGGTCGCCTTGCGTTATGCAGGGGCCCGCCGTGCGCCGCGCGCTCCTCGTCTGGCTCCTCCTCCTCCCCTTCGCGGCCAGCGCGCAGGACGGCGACGCGGGCGCTCCACAGGGGGTCCTGACGAAGCCTCCGGCGCTGCTCAAGCAGGTGCCCGCCGTCTACCCGCCCGAGCTGGCCGACGCCGGGGTGGGCGGGACGGTGGTGATGGAGGTCGACATCGGCGCCGACGGCAAGGTGCTGGACCTCAAGGTGGTGCAGAGCGCGGGCGAGGCCTTCGACGCCGCGGCGCTCGCGGCCGTGAGGCAGTTCGAGTTCTCCCCCGCGGAGGTGGACGGCCAGCCCGCCCCCGTGCGCATCCAGTACGCGTACCAGTTCTTCTTTCAGCCCCCGCCCGAACCCGAAGCCCCGGCGCTGGATGCCGGCGTCGACGGCGGCGCCCCGGTGGTGAACTTCTCCGGGCGCATCGTCGAGCGCGGCACGAGAGATCCACTCCCCGCGGCGCAGGTCGTCGTCGGCGAGGGCGACGCGGCGAAGGAGACGGTCAGCGCCGACGACGGCTCCTTCGCGCTCGCCGGCGTCCCGCTGGGCACGCAGAACGTCACCGTCGTGGTGGCCGGCTACGAGACGTACAAGGTGCAGGAAGACTTCCTGCCCAACCGCCGCACCGAAGTGACGTACTTCGTCCGCAAGAAGACGTACGGCGGCTTCGAGACCGTGGTGCGCGCCCCCAAGGAGCGCCGCGAGGTGGCGCAGGTCACCCTGAAGACGGAGGAGATCAAGCTCATCCCCGGCACCGCGGGCGACGCCTTCCGCGTGGTGCAGAACCTGCCAGGCGTGGCGCGCGCGCCCTTCGGCTTCGGGCTCCTCATCGTGCGCGGCGGCAAGCCCTGGGACACCAAGACGTACGTGGACGAGGCCAATGTGCCGCTCCTGTTTCACTTCGGCGGCCTCTTCAGCACCTTCAACGCCAACCTCCTCGACAGCCTGTCCTTCCAGGCCGGCAACTTCGGCGCCGACTGGGGCCGGGCCATCGGCGGGCTGGTGACGGCCGAGGTGCGCACGCCGTCGAAGAAGGGCTGGCACGGCTACGCCGACCTGAACCTGGTGGACGTATCGGCGCTCATCGAGGGCCCGATCTCGGAGAGCTGGTCGGTGGCCGCCAGCTTCCGGCGCAGCCACATCGACGTCATCCTCCCGGCCGTCCTCAAGGCCTTCGGCGCGGAGGACGCGATCGCCTTCTCGGTGGCGCCGCGCTACTACGACTACCAGGTGCGCGCCGAGTGGCGCCCGCCGAAGGGCAAGTCGCGCCTCTTCATCACCGCCTTCGGCAGCTCCGACATGCTGGTGGCGCTCCTGCCCAACCCCGCGCTCGATCCGGAAGGACGCGGCGAGTTCGGCACCTCGCTCGTGTACAACAAGCTGCTGGTGGGCTTCGACCACCAGTTCTCCGAGCGCGTCGACTTCCGCACCCGCACGTCCTTCGGCGTCGACTACTACTCCTTCACCGTCGGCAGCGATCTCTACGCGAAGAGCGTGCAGTTCCCGATCCTCTCCCGCAACACCGTCACGGTGCGCCTGCCCGAGACGAAGATGGAAGTGGTGACCGGCCTCGACTTCCAGGTGCTGCCCTACAGCGTCGAGGTGCAGGCGCCGCCGCCCATCAAGCTGAACCAGATCCCCGACCCGTTCGCCTCTCGCCGCCTCGTCGCCGAGTCCGAGTTCTACTGGCAGGTGGCTCCTGCGCTCTTCCTCGACCTGGTGTGGAAGCCGCTCCCGGCCCTGAAGCTCGTGGGCGGGCTCCGCGGCGACTACAACTCGCAGATGAACAAGGCCTGGTTCGACCCCCGCATCGCCGGCTTCTGGCAGGTGCACGAGCGCGTGCTCATCAAGGGGGGCGCCGGGCTGTACCACCAGCCGCCCGACTTCCGGCAGGGGCTCCTGTCGCCCACCTTCGGCAACCCGGACCTGCTGCCGGAGGGCGCCTCCCAGTACATGGTGGGCACCGAGGTGCGCTTCACGGACGCCATCAGCCTCGACGTGCAGCTCTACTACAAGCAGCTCTTCAACCAGGCGCGGCCCACGCTGGGCGCCACCGGCGACGTGAACGTCGAAGAGGTGGACCTCCGCTACACCAGCGAAGGGCGCGGCCGGGCCTACGGCGCGGAAGTGCTGTTGCGCCATGCGCTGACGAAGAACTTCTTCGGCTGGGTGAGCTACAGCTTCTCCCGCAGCGAGCGCGACTTCGCCGGCGCCACCAGCTACGGCCTGTCGCCCTTCGACCAACCGCACAACCTGGTGGTGGTCGCCAGCTACAAGCTGCCGTACGACTTCATCCTCGGGGCGAAGATCCGCTACACCACCGGGCCGCTCAACCGGGAGATCAAGGCCGCGGTCTGGGACGCCAACGGCAACTACTTCGTGCCCATCGCCGACATCGCCTTCACCCGCCGGCTCCCCGACTTCTTCCAGCTCGACGTGCGCCTCGACAAGCGCTTCGTCTTCAAGCAGTGGATGCTGGCGCTGTACCTCGACGTGCAGAACGTCACCAACCGCGGCAACGTCGAGGGCGTCATTCACAGCTACGACTACTCGCAGGAAGCGTACCTGCGCGGGCTGCCGATCCTCCCCGTCCTCGGGGTGCGAGGTGAGTGGTGAGACGCGCGCTCTTCCTCGCCCTGCTGCCGCTGCTCGGCTGCGACTTCGGCTTCCGGCCCGAGACGCTGGTGGAGAACATGCGGCTGCTCGGCGTGCGCGCGGACCCGGCGGATCTCGCCCCCGGAGAGACGGCCCGCCTCGAGGCGCTGGTGCTCGACCCGTCGCGTCCCGGGCAGAAGAGCAGCGTGCTGTGGCTGGGCTGCGCGCCGGATCCCTTCAACCTGAACCGCAGCGCCTGCAGCGACATGGAGACGTTGACCAACGCAGCGGACTTCTTCTCGGGCGGCGCCCGGCCCGACGGCGGCATGCTGCCCGAGGGCGTCAGCCTCATCGGCTTCAACGAGAACGCCGCCTACGCTGCGCGCGCCGACGTCTTCGCCGCCCTTCCCCCGGGAGATCCCGGCCGCATCACCGGCACCGTGGGCCAGGCGCTCCTCTTCGCGGTCGCCGAGGACGTGCCGCCCGACGCCACCGAGGAGGAGCTCCAGGCCGTCTTCGGCCGCGTCGCCGACGGGGGCACGCGCGCGATGACGGCCCTCTTCCGCGTGCGCATCTCGGAGAGCCCGGAGCGCAACACCAACCCGGCGCTGTCTTCCTTCTCGGTGGCCCGAGAGCCCTGGCCCCGCGGCGCGCACGTCACGGTGCTGCCGGGCGAGCCGGTGGAGCTCGACGCCGACGCACCCGACTCGGCCTTCGAGCGCTTCACCAACCCGACGCCCACCGGCGTCGAAGAGAAGACGGAGCGCATCCTGGTGGCCTGGTACTCCACCTCGGGCCGCTTCACCGAGCCACGCACCGCGCTGCGGGAGCAGGTGAAGACGGTCTTCACCGCGCCCGGCGGAGAGGACGAGGACGACCCCGTGCCGCCCAGTCGAACCGGCGTCATCTACCTCGTGCTGCGCGACACGCGCGGCGGCCAGTCGTGGACCGAGGCGCCCTTCTTCGTGTGCGACCCCGCCCGCCCGGCCCCCTCCATCACCAGCGTCGATTGGCCGGTGACCCAGGCCGATCCAGTCGTCCTGCACGGCGCCCGACTCGAGGAGGTGCTGGACGTCATCGTCGACGACGCAGCGCTGGAGGGCGGCGCGTACTCCCCATCGAGCGGCACCTGGCGGGGCTTCCTCCCCGACGGTGTGGACGCCGGCGTCCCCCGGGGGCGCTACACCACGCGCGCCTGCGGGCGGGGCGTGTTGCCCACGCCGTGAGGCTTGCGCGGGCGGGGGCGGGTGCTACGAGGCCGCCATGCTCCGCGCTCTCGTCGTCTCTCTCGCCGTCCTCGCGCCGTCCGGCTGCAGCTCCACCTCGGTGGAGTCCACGTGGACCAACCCCGCCCTGCGCGAGAAGCGCATCACCAAGGTGGTGGTGTTCGCCATCGCGAAGAACCCCGGCGCCCGCGTCGAATTCGAAGAGGCGCTCACCGGTGCGCTCAAAGGCGCCGACTTGAACGTGGTGCCCGGCTACGACTTCGTCAACTTCGACGAGAAGCCTGCCCGGGAGGCGATCATCGAGCGCGTGAAGGCCGCCGGCGTCGACGGCGCGCTGGTGTCCCGGGTGGTGAACATCCACTTCAACGACTCCAAGGGCCCGCAGTGGGTGGGTGGCGCGTACGTGCCCACGGGCGGCTGGTACGGCTACTACACGTCGTACGCCTACGTGCCCGTCTCCCGCGTCAGCGAGGACAGCGCCACCTACGACGTGGAGACGGTGTTGTACCTGCTGGAGGACGAGAAGCCGATGTGGGCCGCGCGCTCGAAGTCCAGCGAGACGTCGCCGAAGAAGCTGGCCGCGGCCATCGGTGACGCCGTCTCCGACGCCTTCCGCGAGCGCGGGGTGGCTGGCGCCCGGCCGCCCGGGAAGTAGCGAAAGAGCCCCTCCACCAGCACCAAGGAGCGCCCATGTCGATGCGCCTCGCCGTCCCCTGCCTCGCCCTGTCCCTCTTCTCCTGCGCCACCCCGTCCTCGACGGGTGGAAGCACCGGCGCTTCCGGCCCCGCGGCGCCCGTGCGCGAGAAGATGTCGGTGGTGAACAACAGCCCGTTCGACCTCGCCGCCTGCCCGGGCCACCCGCTCTCCCTGGACCCCCTGTCAGAAGAGGTGGTGATGGGCGCGCTCCTGACGCGCGGCCCCGCCTTCCAGGAGTGCTTCCTCGACACGAAGTCGGCACAGGGCAGCCCCGCCGACGTGGCGGTGAAGGCGACGGTGTCCCCCGAGGGCGTGTCGGTGGCCGTGTCGGGCACGGGCGTGTCGGACGCCGGCAAGGCGTGCCTCGAGGCCGCGGTGAAGGCGGTCGACTTCCCGAAGCTGCCGGCGGGCGCGGCGCCGGTGTCAGGGCAGGTGCCCGTGGCGCTGGCGGTGAAGCCCGTCGTCTTCGGGATGAACGTGGCCAGCGACGTGGCGGGCACCATTCGCCTCGCGCTGCCCTCCATGTGCGGCTGCTTCAAGGACCTGGGGGACGCCCCGCCGCCGCAGCCGGTGGCGAAGCTGAAGCTGACGGCCACCACCCCCCCGGAAGTCCTCTTCGACGGCGTGGGCGCGACTCCCGGCCTGGGCACCTGCCTGGTGGAGAAGGTGAAGGCGCTGGCGCTCCCGAAGTCCGACGTGGAGATGGCGCTGCCCCTCATCCTCGTCAACGGCTGGGCTGCCAGCGCCTCGCCCGACGTGTCCGCGGCGCTGCAGTTCCAGCAGCTCGAGGCGATGCGGTCGCGCCGCACCGCCGAAGTCCTCATCACCGCCGGCCGCCGCGGCACCGCCGCGCTCCGCTACGACGAGGTGGTGAAGAAGTACAAGGCCAAGCCCACGCCGTCCCTCATCGGCGAGCTGAAGACGAAGTGCGCCGACGTGCTGTCCGGTGACGACGCCAACCTCGCCGCGCTGAAGGCGCTGATGGACGTGTACCAGGCCGAGGCGAAGCTGGTGCAGGCCGAGAAGGCGAAGGATCCCGCCTGGGCCAACGTCGAGGCCAGCCTCTCGAAGCAGCTCACCCAGACGTCCGGTGAGGTGGTGCGCGTCGAGCAGCAGAAGGTGGCCGACGCCGCGGCGTGCCCGAAGAGCAAGTGACGTCAGCGCGCCTGGAGATCCAGGCTGAGCTGCTTCTCGTTGCTCCAGGGAGGCGCCGCGCGTGTCCGTGCGTGCGCGCCCCTCGGCCCGTGACGGCTCCCCTTCTGGGGCCTTCCCGCAGCGGCTGCTTCGCCGTTTACTCCGGCCCGTGACGCTCTTCTCCGAGCTTGCGGCCCTGTCCGAGGAAGGCCGCCCCTTCGTGTTGGCGACCGTCATCGCCTCGCAGGGCAGCACCCCGCAGAAGCCGGGCTCGAAGATGGCGGTGCTGGAAGGCGGGGAGGTGAAGGGCACCATCGGCGGCGGCGCCATCGAGAAGCAGGTCATCGACGCCGCGCTGGAGCTCCTGGCCGACGCCGCCGCGCAGACGCGCACCCTGGACACCCACCTCACGCACGATCTCGGGATGTGCTGCGGCGGACGGATGACGGTGTTCCTCGAGAAGCACGGCTCCGCGCCTTCCCTCTACGTCTTCGGCGCGGGCCACGTCGGGCGGGAGGTCGCCGCGCTGGCCAGCCACGTGGGCTTCCGCGTGGCCGTCATCGACGAGCGCGAGGAGTGGCTGTCGGCCGAGCGCTTCCCGTCCGCCACGCGCCGCAAGGAGCCGCCCGAGGTGGTAGCGAAGGCCCTGTCCGGCGGGAAGGACGTCTACGCCTGCGTGGCGACCCACGACCACCCCCTGGACCAGGCCTGCGTGGAGGCGCTCTTGCGAAAGCCCCTGGCCTGGCTGGGCGTCATCGGCAGCCGGCGTAAGGCCGAGCGCTTCCGGCAGCGCCTCGAGGCGGCGGGCTTCACCGAGGACGAGACGCGCCGCTTCGAGTCGCCCATGGGCGTGGAGATCCACGCGCTGACGCCCCGGGAGATCGCCGTCTCCATCGTGGCCCGCCTCATCGAGGTGCGCCGGAAGAAGGCCTGACCCTGCGGCTCCGTCCGGTGGCAAGCGTCTGCTGGCGCCTCGGGCCCAGACGTCGCGGCTCCGCTGTGACTTCAGTCTCCGAAGCTGTGCCGCACGGTGAGGCCCTTCGCCGGCACCTCGATGGTGCGCTTCTCCTCGCGCCCCAGCTCCTTGTTGACGATGCGCAGCGCGTGCTTGCCCACCGTCACCGAGACGGGCTCCATGGGCGTGTCGCCGAGCAGCTTGCCGTCGAGGTAGATGGTGCCGAAGGGGCGCACGCGGAACTCCACCTGCGCGGTGGGCCCTTTCGGGACGGGCGGCGGCTTCGGCTTCTTGTCCACCACGGGCTTCGGCGGATCGACAGGAAGAGGTGGTGTCGGCGGTGGAGGCGTCGTCACGGCGACGGGGGGAGGCGGCGGAGGCGGAAGTGCGGGTCTGGGCGGGTCCACCGTGGCCGGCCGCACCACCACCTTCGTCGGCGGCGGCTTCTCCGTGGCCGTCACCACCGCGGCCGTCACCGCCACCCCCACCACCACCGCGCCCACCCCGGCCGCCAGCATCGCCCACATGCCGCGCGACGCCGGACGAGCTGCCGTCTCAGGCCACGACGGCTCGGGCATCGGCGGCGGCCCGGTGTACGTCTGTGGCGCGGCTCCGCTCCACGTGCCGGGCTGCGGCGCCTGAGGCTGAAAGCCGGGCTGGCCTATCTCCGTCGTGTCGTACGGCCCCACGGGGGGCGCGCTGGGCCGAGGCGGCGCGACCTCGGGCACCTGCACGGTGGCCGGCGTGGGGGGCACCTGCACCAGGCGATCGACGGTGCTGGGCGTCATCAACTCCGCGGGCGTCAGGTTCGGCTGCACCGGCCCCGCCCACGGTGAAGGCCCGGCGAGGCGCTGCACCAGCTGCGCGAGGTCGTACTGCGACACCGGCTGGCCCTGCGAGGCGATGAAGCGCTCGAGATCGGCCTGCATCGCCCGGCAGTCGGGGTAACGCTCGTCGCGCCGCTTGGCCAGCGCCTTGTCGAGAATGGTGAGGAGCGCCGGCGGCAGCTCGGGCCGGAACTGCGAGGCGCTGGTGAACTGCTCGTACAGCACCGCGCGCACCACCACCGCCTCGACGCTGGTGTCGAAGGGCTTCTTCCCGGTGAGCAGCTCGTACAGGCACATGCCCAGCGCGTAGACGTCGGCGCGGCGATCGAGCTTCTCGCCCTGCAGCTGCTCGGGGGGCATGTACGAGAACTTGCCGCGCACCATGCCCGTGCGCGTGTGGTGCAGCTGGGTGGACACCTTGGCGATGCCGAAGTCCACCACCTTCACCGCGCCCGTCCGCGAGATGAGGATGTTGTCGGGGCTGATGTCCCGGTGCACCAGCTCGAGGTGCTGCCCGGAGTTGGGCTCGACGAAGTCGTGCGCGTAGGCGAGCCCTTCGCAGGCCAGCGAGATGATGCGCGCCACCAGCGGCACCGGCAGGTACTCCTTGCGCTCCGTCGCCCGCTTGAGGAGCGCCCGCAGGTTGGGGCCGTCGATCAACTCCATCACCAGAAACCACACGCCGAGGTGCTCGCCGAAGTCGAAGACCTGCACCACGTTGGGGTGGTTCAGCTGCGCCACCAGCCGCGCCTCGGAGAGGAACATGGTGACGAAGTTCTCTTCTTCGGCCAGGTGCGGCAGCACGCGCTTGAGGACCACCAGCTTCTCGAAGCCCATCGGGCCGGCCGCGCGCGCGAGGTACACCTCGGCCATGCCTCCGGTGGCCAGCTTCCGCAGCAATTGGTACTTGCCGATGCTGGGCAGGCCTTCGTTGCTCATGTGCGTGGTCCCTCTACCCTAGCCGCTCCGGCTTGCTTCGCACCCATTCCCGCGTGTCGCGCGCGGAAGACATTTCACGTAGGGTGTCCGTCCCGTGCGTCTTCCCTGGCTCGCCCTCGCCGCCTGCGCGCTCCTCGCCTGCCCCGCTCCACCGCCCACCGGCATGGACTCCGGCACGCCGGAACAGGACGCCGGCCCCGTGGACTCGGGCGTGCCCGACGCCGGCCCCACGCGCCGCGACGCGGGCACCCCCGACGCCGGCTTCACCCAGGTGTCCTTCACCGACTGGTGCGCGGCCCGGGCCCAGGCGCTGTGCTTCCGCGACATCCGCTGCGGGCGCGTGTCCGAAGCGCGCGCTGCCGACTGCCACGCACGGCGCCTGTTGGACTGCGATCAAACGGCCCTCACCCGAGGCGCGCGGGAGAATCGCCTGCAGTACGTGATGGCCGAGGCGCTCGCCTGCCTCAACGGCTACGCGCAGGGCAGCTGCACCGACGAGCCGCTCGCCTGCGCCAACGTCTTCTTCGGGCTGGTGCCGCCCGACGGGGGGTGCATCCTCCCCGCCGAGTGCGCGCCCGAGGGCTTCTGTTACCTCTACGACGATCAGTGCCCGCACCGCTGCCGGGGCTGGGTGCCCAGGGGCGGCCCCTGTGACGGCTTCTCCACCCGGTGCGATCCCTCCACCGACACCTGCGCCCCGGGCGACGGCGGCGCGCGCGTCTGCCGGCCCTTCGGAGGCGACGACGCGGGCTGCGTGTCCTGGGACGAGTGCGCCTCCACCCACGCCTGCCTCAACGGGCACTGCGTCAAGCGCACCGCCGGACCGGGAGAGGCCTGCGCCACCAGCAGCGGCTACCCCTTCTGCACCGGCGAGTACTTCTGCCGGCAGGATCCACCGACGGGCGGGGTGTGGCCTCCCGGCACCTGCCAGCTGCGCGCGGGACTGGGGGGCACCTGCTCCGGCCCTTCCAGCTGCCTGCCCAGCCTGCGCTGCAGCACCGTCATCACCACCGGCACCTGCCTGAAGAAGGCCGCGCTGGGCGAGAACTGCGTCAACTACGACGACTGCGAGGACGGCCTCTACTGCGATGGCCGCGCCCAGCAGTGCAAGCCGCTGCCCGGCGAAGGCGGAGACTGCTCCAACACCGGCAGCTTCTACCGCTGCGCCCCGGGCTTCTCGTGTGAGTTTTCTGCCACCAACGACGACACCTGCGTCGGACGGCGCGCGGAAGGGGCCGACTGCAACTATGATGGGCTGTGCCTGTCGAATGAGTGCATGTTCGGCACGCTGCCCGACGGCGGTTTCGGCGGGCGCTGCATCGCCGCATGTGCACAGAGGGCCGACGGCGGGTTCTGAGAGACGCAGGGTTCCCTGGCAGTGAAGCACTCCTCTTCGCGCAGTCCCTGGTGGTGGGCCCTCGTGGCGGGCTTCGTCGCGTCGTGCAGCGCCGTATCGCTGACGAGGCCCGACGGCGGTGTGCCCGACGGCGGCACCTCGACGGGCGACGGAGGCTTCGACGCGGGCGTGGTGGTGGTGCAGGACGCGGGCCTTCCCCTCGAAGCGGCGTGTGAGGTGTTGAACCGGCACCGCTGCGAGTACCTCCAACGTTGCGGCCTCATCGGCCAGAGCGGCGGGGACCTCGAGCGCTGCGAGCTGCGCTTCACCGCCACCTGGTGCGGACCGGGCCTGTGGCCCCTGCGGGTGACTGGCCCGACGCAGACGCTTCGCTACGACGGCCGCGTCGCCCAGGACTGCGCCGACGCCTTCGCCACGCGCTCCTGTGCCGAGTGGGAAGGGCTGCCCGACTCCTGCGGCAACTTCCTCAAGCCCGCCGCCAACCTGCGGCAGGCCTGCTACGACGGCTACGTCGAGTGCGTGGAAGGCGTGTGCCGCGGTGGCGCCTGCCCGAGGACCTGTCAGCCACGCGGCGTCGCGGGTGAGGTGTGCCGCCAGGACTCGGACTGCGTGGCGCGGCTGTTCTGCCGCCCGTCCACCACGACGCCCGGCGTCGGCACCTGCACCGCCTGGGCGAGCGTCAACGAGGCGTGCGACCCCGACTCGCGCTGCCTCGAGGGCCTGTGGTGTCACATGAACCAGTGCCTGCAGCTGCCCGCCGCCGGCCAGCCGTGCCTGTACGGGCGCTGCGACGTGGACGCCTTCTGTGACGCCTCCCTGGACGGAGGCACCTGCCTCGCGCGGAAGTCGCGGGGCACCGGCTGTCTGCCCGGCCAGTGCCTGCCGGAGCTGCTCTGCGGCGCGCTCTCGGGCGTGTGCGAGCCATTGGAGTTGGACTCGGCCGGCGTGCCATGCACCGGAGAGCAGCGGTGCCCGGCGGGGACGGTGTGCGTGGGGTGGACTGCCAACGCGCCCGGCACCTGTGAGGCGCCGCACACCGAGGGCGAGCCCTGCACCCGCCATGACGACTGCAAGTCCCACCTCGCCTGCCTCCCAGCCGACGGGGGCCTCGTCTGCGGCCGGCGACTGGAGGACGGCCAGCCCTGTGCCGACAGCCGGGCCTGCTCGGTGCTGTCCACCTGCGCGGCCGGCGAGTGCGCGAAGCTGCGAGAGCCCGGGCAGGCGTGCGACGTGACGAAGGCGTGCCTGTGGGGGCCGTGCGTCGACGCGGGGACGGCGGGCCTCAAGTGCGTGCCGCCGCTGGGGCCCGGGGCGTCGTGCAGCTCCGCGGCGCAGTGCGCGTCGGGCCGGTGCGAACAAGGGGTGTGCCTGGCTTCCTGTGCGCCGTGACGCGGGTACGGCCCCGAGGCCAAGACCGCGCAGTCGCGGCGACGGCAGCACTTTCCCTGTCAACGACTCCCACGGTTTCGACTGCTGACCCGCACGGCGGCGAAAGTCGGGGTTTGAGGCCACCGCGCGTGCGCCCGAAAGAGGAGAGGGGGAGGCTTTGAGCCTCGCCCCTCGCCCCTGGCCTGAGCGTGTCAGGCGTTGGGCTTGTCGCCCTTGCCCAGCAAGCCCTTGAGGGACAGCCTGCGGGGTTTCACTTCCGGCTTCTTGGGCACGACGATGGACAGCACCCCCTGCTTCAGCTCGGCCTCGGCGTGATCGACGTCAGCGCCATCGGGCAGGGTGAAGGTGCGGGTGAAGCTGCCGTAGCTGCGCTCGGTGGTGTACCAGGAGTCGCCTTCCTCCGTGCGCTCCTGCTGCCGCTGGCCCGAGACGGTGAGCCGGTTGGCGCTCAGCGACACGTCGAGGTCCTTCTCTTCCAGGCCGGGGAGATCGGCCTTGAAGTGGAAGGCGTCCTTCGTCTCCTTCACCTCGAAGGCGGGGGAGAAGGAGCTGGCACCCCAGACGGGCCGGGTCAGCTCGGCGAACGGATCCCACCTCAGCATCTGGTTCATCATCTCGAACGGGTCCCACGACTGCCGCGCGAGGGCAGAAGGGGCCTCGGATTGGGTACGGCGAAGCAACGACATACGAGTCTCCTTTCTGTCTTGTGAGTTGGGTGACGGGTGTCCGTCGCGCGGGAAGTTGTGTCGGCTCCGCCGACTGTCAAGGCGGTGGCCTCGTCGCGGCGCGTCAAGGCTGGCGCGGGAAGCGGAGCGGCGGGTTGAGGGTTGATGGAGCTGCCTTACCTGAGGCCTTTGACAGCCCTGACAACGACTCCCATGGCTCTACGTTCTTCGAGTGTTCTGGTCCTCGACGACGCAACCGTGCCGCCCGTGCTCTCGGTGCCTGGCGTCGTCTTCCATCACGCTGGTGGCGTCCTGCAGGCGGCGGCGCTCATGGCATCGGCTCACCCGCGCCTGGTGCTGATGCGCCCTGAGCGCGCCTGGCATCGCCGCTTCCTTCTCACCCTGCCGGCCTCCGTGCGCCCGGCCGTCGTCGCCGTGGGCACGAAGGCGCCCCCCGAGCTGGCCGACGGGTGGCTGGACCCCCGCCTCTCGCCGGAAGACGCGGCCCTTGCGCTCGAGTACGCCGAGCATCGCGCCGAGCTCCGGCGGCTGCGGGCCACCGTGGCTCCCGCGCGGCCCGAGTTCGCCGAAGCGCTCGGCGCGGCCTGACGCCGGGAATCCGCCGCCCGGGCCGCCAGCGCGGCCGCCGGCTCGCAGCGCGCGTCGAAGGGTCCCGGAGGCGTGACGTGCGCCTCGACCGGCGCCATGGTTCGCGTACAGTCCTCTCCCCGTCATGGCCGTCACCGTCGAGCCGCTGGGCCCCACGCACCTCGCCGCCCTGAAGGCGCTGCTGACGCGTGACACGCCCCACAACCTGTATCTGCTTGGTTTGATGGAGGAGTTCGGCGTGGTGTGCGGCCCCAAGCGCGCGCCCTTCGCCTTCCACGGCCGCTTCGCCGACGGAGAGCTGACCGCCGTCCTCTTCGTCGGCGGCTCCGGCGGGCTGGTGGTGCCCTCCGCGAGCCCCACGCCACACCTCCAGGAGATCGCCCGCGCGCTCGCCGGCAAAGTGTCGATGAAGAGCTGCCTGGGCGAGAAGCCGCTGGTGGACGCGCTGTGTACGGCCTTCCAGGTGACGCCGAAGGTGTCGCGCGTGCAGAAGCTCTACTACGTGTCGGCGGACGACCTGGGCCCCTTCACCAACCCGCTCTTGCGGGTGGCGGCCGAGGCGGATCTGCCGCAGCTGGTGCCAATGGCGGCGGCGTGCGTGAAGGAGCTGTACGAGCGCGATCCCCTCGCCGAGGACGCGGAAGGCTTCCCCGTGCGGGTGCGCCAGCGGGTGCGCGCGGGCCGCACCTACGTGCTGGAAGAGAAGGGCAAGCTGGTCTTCAAGCTGGACGTGGGCAGCCGCAGCCAGTTCGGCGCCGAGCTGGAAGGGCTGTACACGGCCCCCGAGGAGCGCGGGAAGGGCCACGCGGTGCACTGCCTGGGGCAGATCAGCCGCTTCCTGTTGTCGTCCCTGCCGCGCCTCACCGTGCGGGTGGACGACTCGAACCCGTCCTTCGGGCGCATCGCCAAGAAGGTGGGCTACCTCACGGGGCGGGCGCAGCGGCTGGTGTGGGCGCCGTAGGGTCGCTCGTCACAGCGCGCCGGTGGCGTAGATGAAGGCCAGGCACATCTCGTCGTCGGTGCCCTCGCCCCAGCGCACCGTCTTGTCGGTGGGGTTGTCCCACGCACAGGACAGCCGCAGCGTCTGGCCGGCCTTCATCGGCAGGCCGGTGCGCGACTGGAAGAAATAGAACTCCTGCCAGTGGAAGTCCCAGTGCGGCACGTCGACGAGGCACTTGTCGCCCGCCTCGCCGGCCCTGGGGAGCAGCTCCACCTTGATGGACTTGCCCTTGGTGTGCATGTGCGGCACCACGCCCCACAGCTGCGCGTCCACCGGCAGCTCGATGTCCACGCTGGTCTTGAAGTCCTTCGCCAGCGGCGGGATGCGGAAGCTGTGGTCGACGAGCGGCAGCATCTGCGCCGAGTACGGCACCGGGTTCTTCGCGTACTGCAGCTTCACCGTCGTCTGATCGGGCGCCGCCTCGGTGGCCGACAGGTTGTAGTGGATCTGCATCACCAGCACGTCGCCCGAGAACATGCGCAGCCCCGTCTGCCCGGGGAAGCGCACCACGTCGGTGCCGGGGACCCAGCCGCCGATCAGCTTGGGCGCGTCGGTGCCGGGGCCGCCGAAGCACTCCCAGCCGTAGTCGGGAGAGCCGTCTTCCAGCGCGGCCGCGTCCGCCTGGGGGATGGAATAGAACAGCACGTGGTGCACCTCGCGCGTCACGCCGGGCACCACCTGAAAGCCGATTACGTCCTGCGGGCCGCCCAGCTTCGGGTCGAGGATGAAGCAGTGGTAGTCGTCGGGCCCGCGGGCGCGCGTCGGCGTGTACGGCTCGTCCATCGCCAGCGTCTGGTCCACCCACGGCAGCACGCCCGGCTGGGACAGCGCCTGCTCGTCGGCCACGTCGCCCTGCTTCGCCCCGGCGGCGACCCACTTCTCCAGCGTGTCCACCTCGGCCTGCGCCATGCGGCGGGAGTTGCGCAGGGGCTCGCACGAGTCCGACGGCTGCCACGGCGGCATGCGGTGGCTCTTCACCGAGTCCACCACCGCGGCGCCCTGCGCCTTCACCTCCTCATAGGTGGTGAGGGAGAAGGGGGCGATGCCGCCCGCGCGATGACAGCCTGCGCACCGCGAGGTGATGACCGGCTGGACGTCCTTGAACCAGGTCGGATCCGTGTCGGGAGCCGGCTGCACCTGGGAGCCGCAAGCGGCGAGGAGGACGAGGGGAACGAGGAGCGCGACGCGCATAGGGCTGGGTTTTCTATCCGAGCCGCCCGCCAGGAGGGAGGTGGGGGCTTCCGAAAACCGCAAGGCGGAGAGGTTTCCGCGTGAGGCCGTCGTCAGGGTCGCGGCGCAGGCGCGTTGCCCCACAAAGCTGTTCCCGCAGCCTGGGCCGTTCGGCGTCACCGTCCCGCCTGCGTTGATGGCGAAGGTCGAGGACCTGCTGGTCCCTGCAAGGAGGCAGGGGACCCGGCGCTGGTGTAGAGGGAGCGCATGACTCCGACCCTCACGCAGGCGCTGGGCCTCTTCTTCCAGGCGCACCCCTGGCACGGCGTCACTCCGGGCGAGAAGGCCCCCGAGTGCTGCTCCTGCTACATCGAGATGGTGCCCACCGACGCGGTGAAATACGAGGTGGACAAGTCGACGGGCATCCTCCGGCTCGACCGGCCGCAGCGGTACTCCAACCAGCCGCCCAGCCTCTACGGCTTCATCCCCCGCACCTTCTGTGACGCGCGCGTGGGTGAGCGCTGCAGCCAGCGGGTCGGGCGAGCGGGCATCGTCGGCGACGGCGACCCCATCGACGTGTGCGTGCTGACGGAGAAGCCCATCACCCACGGCGCCATCATCGTCGAGGCGCGGCCCATCGGCGGGCTTCGGATGATCGACGGCAACCAGGCCGACGACAAGATCATCGCCGTCCTCAAGGGCGACAGCGTCTACGGAAATTGGAACTCCATCACGGACGTGCCCGAGCCCCTCATCGACCGCCTGCGGCACTACTTCCTCACCTACAAGAACATGCCCGGCGCGCCCGTGGCCCAGGTGGAGATCGCCGAGGTCTATGACCGCGAAGAGGCGCTGGCGACCATTCAGAAGTCCTTCGAGGATTACCGGGCGAAGTACGGGCAGCTGACCGACCTCTTCGGCCCGCGCTGAGCGGCCCTCGCGGCCCACCGGGACGAGCGGTTGGCGGCGAAGCCGCTCGGGAGCGACGGACGCTCCGCGGCCAACCTCGGTTGATTGCCTCGCGCGAAGAACCCTGTACCCCGCCGCCGGCCTCTCACGCTCGTCACCACCCGGAGACAGACGCCATGCCTGCGCGCCTCGTCGTCGTCCTGACCACCGCGCTCCTCGCCGCTGCCTGCCAACGGACGACCGCGGAGAATGCACCTCAGGCGCCTGCCCCCGTGGCGCCAGCCGCCGAGACCGCAGAGAAGGCCTGGTCCGAAGCAGCGAAGGCCGCGCCCCCGTCGCAAGACGACGCCATGCGGCGCCAACACGAGTTCATGCTGAAGTCGATGAACCAGCAGCCGGCGCCCTGAAGGCCCCCTCCACAACGCCGCCTCCCGATGCGCAGAGAGGTGCCGGGCCAGGCGTGGCGTGACTGGCACCGCTCCTCGGCCTCCGGACTCCGCTGTCAGTGCACGGCGGCGCGCAGGGGAAGCGCCTTCACCAGCTCCGCCTCCTTTTCCAGGAGCCAGTCCAGCCGCGCCGCCACCGTCGCCTCGTCCGCCACCTCGCGCGCCAGGCGCTCGAACAGCTTCGTGTGGCCGTCCTCGCTCTGTGCCAGCTCGGCGTAGAAGCGCGAGAGCGCCCGGTCCTCCAGGCCTGAGGCCAGCAGCTCCAGCCGCTCGTGGCTGCGCGCCTCGATGAGGCCGGCCACGAGGAAGCGATCGAGCTGCCGTTCCTTCGCGCCGTGCCGGAGCAGCCTCTGCAGCCCCTGCGCATACGGGTCGCCTCCGTCGCGCCCCAGGGTGAGGCCCCGCTCTTCCATCAGCTGGAGGACCCGCGCCAGGTGGGCCGACTCTTCCCGCGCCAGCCTCGCCATCTGCGCCGGCAGCCCGGGCACCTCGGGGTAGGCCTGCAGCAGCGACAGCGCGTTGGCCGCGGCCTTCTTCTCGCAGTGCGCGTGGTCGACGAGGACCTCGTCGAAGTGGGCCAGCGCGTGGGGGAGCCACGCGCCGTCTGTCGCCACCTTCAGCTTCACGTCCCTACTTCGGAGCCGCGACCTTCTTGAAGTCGCCCACCTTGAGCGCGGCCAGCTTCTTCGCGTCGACGTACTTCTTCAGCGTGGCGCCGACGTCGGTCACCTTGAGGGCCTTCAGCTTCTCGTCCACCTGGCCCTCGAAGGCCATGGTGCGGCCGAGGTCGAGCTGGTCGATGAGATCCATCGCCAGCATCCCGTCTTCGCTGCGGCTCTGCTCGCGCTCCTTGAGGAGCCCTTCCCTGGCCAGCGCCAGCTCCTTCTCGGTGAAGCCCGAGGTGACGGCCTTGTCCACTTCCTCGAAGAAGCCCTTCTCCACCTTCTCCACGTTCTGTGGCGCGTAGATGGCGTAGCCCATGAGCGCTGCGCGGTCGTCGCGTCCAGAGACCCGCATGAAGGTGCCGGCGCCGTAGGACAGGCCTTCCTTCTCGCGCAGCCGCTGCGGCACCCGCCCCGCCAGGAAGCCACCCCCCAGCAGGTAGTCGGCCATCACCATCGCCGGATAGTCGGGGTGGTCGTCCTTCATCTGGAACACCACGCCCGCACCGAAGAAGGCCATGGCCTTGTCCGGGGTCTCGATGCTCGACACCTTCGGCTCCACCGGAGAGTACGGCGCCGAGATGTAGGTGTAGGCAGTGGGGGCCTTCCACCCGCCGAACAGCTTCTCGAGCTGGGCGGTGACGGCCTTGTCGTCGAAGTCACCCACCACCGCCGCGTAGCCGGCCTGCGCCCCGTAGAAGCGCGCGTGGTAGTCCTTCGCCTGCTCGGGCTTCACCGCCTGCGCGTCGGCGATGATCTCCGGCCAGCTGGGCACGTACAGCGGGTGGCCCTTCTGGAAGGGCGACATCATGCGCTGGAGGCCGAGCTGCCCGATGGCCATCGGGTCGTCCTTCTTCTTCTCCGCGTCGGCCAGCACTTCGCGGCGCAGGTTCTCGAACTCGGTGGCGTCGAAGGCGGGCTCCTTCAGGCACTCGGCGATGAGCTCGAGCGTTGCGGCGAGCTCGGGGCGATGCACCTCGATGCCGACGGTGACGCTCTGCGGGCCGGGCCGCACGTTCACCTGGGCCTTCAGCTTGTCCAGGGTGTCCTTCACCTCCTGGCGCGACTTCTTCTTCGTCCCGCGCAGCAACATCCTGGCGGCGAACTCGCCCGGCGCCCGCAGGTTGGCCAGCGACTTCTCGTCTCCCCAGTTCAGGTCGATGGCGACGTTCACCGTCTCGCCGCGCGTCTTCTTGGGCAAGAGCGCCAGCTTCATCCCGTTGGACAACGCGGTGCGGGTGGTGCGCGCGTCGATGTTCTTCGGGCTGGCCTCGAAGGCCTCGCCTTCGGCCATCGCCGCCTTGCCCTTGTAGTCCTTGAGCACGGGGCCGAGGTCCACCAGCGCGGGGATCTCGGCGCGATCCGGCTTCTCGGTGGGCACGTACTCGGCCAGGGTGCGGTTCGACGGCTTGAAGTACTTGCCGTACACCCGCATCACGTCTTCCACCGTCGCCTCGGCGATGCGATCGCGGTGCAGGAAGAGCATGCGCCAGTCACCCATGGCGGCGAACTCGCTGAGCATGATGCCGACGCGATCGCTGGTGGAGAGGACCGTTTCGATGTCCTTCGCCAGCGCCACCTTGGCGCGCTCGACCTCCTCCTTCGTGAGCGGCTGCCTGGCGAGGCCCTCCATCGTCGCGACCAGCGCGTCACGCGCGGGGCCCACCGGGTCCTTCGGGCCGAGCTCGGCGATGCAGATGAGGTAGCCGGGCTCCTTCACCTGGAAGTTCTGGCAGCGCACCTTGGCGGCCTTCTTGGTCTCCACCAGCGCCTTGTAGAGGCGGCCAGACGGGGAGGCGCCGAGCGCGCGGTCGAGGATGTCGATGGACGCGAAGTCCGGATCGGTCCCCGCGGGCACGTGGTACCCCACCATCAGCACCGGGGCGCCGCCCACCCGCCGCACCACCACAGACTTCTCGCCGTCCTGCGTGGGCTCCACGGTGTACGTCTTCGGCAGCACCCGCTTCGGCTTCTGGAGCTTCCCGAAGGTGTCCGCGATGGCCTTGAAGGTCTTCGCTTCGTCGAACCGGCCGGCGACGATCAACATCGCGTTGTCCGGCTGGTAGTACGTCTCGTACCAGGCGAGCAGCTTCTCGTTGGGCACGTTCTCGATGTCGCTGCGCGGCCCGATGGTGTCGTCGCCGTAGTTGTGCCACTCGAAGGCGGCGGACACCAGGCGCTGCTCGAGCACCCGCACGGGCTGGTTCTCTCCCGCCTCCAGCTCGTTGCGCACCACCGTCATCTCGGTGGCCAGCTCGTCGCGCGAGACGATCGCGTTGCGCAGCCGCTCGGCCTCCAGCTCGATGGCCCGCTGCACCTTCGCGTCGTCGGCGGGGAAGGACTCGAAGTAGTTGGTGCGGTCGTACCAGGTGGTGCCGTTGGCCCAGCCGCCCAGCTTCGTCAGCTCGTCCTTGATGGAAGCGAACTTCTTCGTGCGCTTGAAGAGCATGTGCTCGAAGAGGTGGGCCATGCCCTTCTCGCCGTAGTTCTCGTGCCGGCTACCCACGAAGACGGTGAGGTTGACCGTCACCGAGGGCTTGGAGGGATCGGGCACGAACAGCACCTTGAGCCCGTTGGGCAGGGCGTACTCCGTCATCCCCTCGAGGGAAGAGACCTGGGTGAAGGGCCTGGGCGGAGCCTTGGCGGCGGCCGGGGGGGCCGAGAGCGACACGGCGACGAGTGCGGCGAGCAGCATGCGTGGTTCCTCGCTGAATGGTTGAGACGGCCTGACGACTTCGCGGAGGTGGGTGACACCACCAGCCTCGAGACTCGTCAATGACCAAACGACGAAGGAAGTCTCAGGGGTCGGCGGTCAGCACCACCACGCCCGGGGCGCCCGCCACCTGGTCGCCCTTCTCCTGGGTGAGCAGCGCGCGCGAGCCTTCGGACCCCTTCAGGACTGCGTTGAAGAAGGCCACGCCGTAGTGGTTGATGACGGGCTGGGCCACGGTGACCGGGGGCGCGGGCGGGCCGCACCCGTCTTCCAGCACCTTGCGCACGTCGGCGCCCATGACGTCGAGGCTGACGCGCTCGGCGATGGACGCGAGATCGAAGCCGCAGAGATCCGAGAAGGTGAAGTGCCCGCCCTGCACGATGTCGACCAGCCAGCGGGGGCGCTCCAGCAGCGGCCAGGTGGGGACGATGGACTCGTCCCACTTGAGGGTCTTGTCCTCGTGCGCGGCCTGCACCATCACCGGCATGCCCAGCTTCACCGGCTGCGGCAAGCCGATCCACGCGAGGTTCACGTCGGGCGGCGCCTGCGGGACGATGGCCTTCACCCGCTTGTCCGTGGCGCCCACGCGGAAGGACGTCAGGGCGCCGAAGGAATGGCCGGTGACGCCGATGCGCTCGAGATCGAGGTTGCCGTACAGCGGATCTTCCGGCTTGAGGCGCTCCATTCGATTGAGCAGGTACACCACGTCGACCGGGCGGGTCTCGAGGCCCGCGGCGACGTTCTGCAGCTCGCCGCGCACGAGATCGTAGAGCGTGCCGCCTTCGTGGTCGGTGGAGATGACCACGTAGCCGTGCGAGGCGAGCAGCACCGTGTAGAACGTGGACTGCCAGCGCACCGCGCCCTGCCCGTGCGCGAAGACGATCAACGGGAAGGGGCCGTGGGTGGTGGCCAGCGGGGCGTCTCGCACCGCCGTCGTCTCGAGCAGCGGGACGGTGACGTCGGCCAGCGCCGCGACCTGCGCCTCGGTCAGCACGGTGCGAATGTCGTAGCTGACGCCCGGCTGCCCGCGCGTGTCCTGCGTGGCGGGGTACCAGATCTCCGTCACGAGCCTGCGGGGCGTGCCGTCGGCCCTGCGGCGGCCGGTGTCTTCGTACGTCACCGTGCGCACGCCCACCGGGAAGGGGCCGGGCTTCGTCGGATCCGGCGCGGCGGTGGGTGACGCAGGCTCGAAAGGAAGCACGTCGACGGGCGCGGCGGGGCCACAGGCGCAGAGCGCGAGAAGGGCGCAGAGGAGAACGAGCCGCATGGGGTGCGCGGTTTACGACGTGCAGGCGGGGCAGGGAAAGGGTTGCGCTTCGGAGTCAACGCCGCGCGTCGGCCGCCGTCGCGTCGCGCTGTGGTGTGCGGACCGGCAGAGTCGGCTGGGACTTCAACCGGCAAGTGGCGAGGAGCGGAGACGGATTGTCGTCCACGTCGGGTGCAGCAGCCACGGCCGCGACCACCGCGCGCACCGCCGCGGCGTCGGCCGGGAACTCACCCGGCGGTTGGCGAGGAGCGGGCCTGACCGTCGGCCACGTCGGGTGGAGGAGTCACGGCCGCGACCAGCGCCTCCGGCGTAAAAGGCTTGGGGAGGAAGCGGGCGCCCCGGGCGATCAGCCGCGCGGTGGCCGCCGGATCGGGCGAGAAGCCAGACACCAGCACCACGTGCAGCCCGGGGATCCGCGTGAGGAAGCCCTCGGCGAGGCGCACGCCGTCGATGCCGGGGAGCATCACGTCCGTCACCAGCACGTCGGGCACGTTGCTGGCAGAGAGCGCCGCGAGGGCCTCCTCGCCGAGCGCGAAGTCACGCACCGCGAGGCCCCTCCCTGCGAGCAGCTTCGCCATCAACGCGCGCACCGAAGGCTCGTCATCCACCACGAAGACCAGGGGCGAGCTGCGCCGCGGTGCGAAGGCGGGCGAGGTGGAGGCCGGCGCCTCTGCGGGCTCGACGGCGCGGGGCAACAGCACGCGGAACTCGGTGCCCTTCCCCAGCCCGGTCTCCACGTCGATGCGGCCGCCGAGGCTGCGGACGACACCGTACACCGTAGCCAGCCCCAGCCCCGTGCCCCGACCCGGTGGCTTGGTGGTGAAGAAGGGCTCGAAGATGCGCGCCTTCGTCTCCTCGCTCATGCCGGTGCCGGTGTCGCGCACCGACAGGCGCATCACCTCGCCCAGCGTCTCGTCACGGTGAGGCTCGACGCGCAGCTCGAGCACTCCGCCCTGCGGCATGGCGTCGCGCGCGTTGACGGACAGGTTCATCAACACCTGCTCCAGCTGCGACGCCGCGGCCCGCACCGGCCAGGCACCGGGCGCCACCGTGAAGCGCACCTCGACGTCCTTCCCCAGCAAGCGCCGCAGGAGGTCCACCGTCGGCGACAGCACCTCGCCCAGGTCCAGGCGTGACGGCAGCACCACCTCGCGACGGCTGAAGGCCAGCAGCTGCCGCGTCAGCGCCGTGGCGCGCTCGATGGCGCCCTGGAGATCGTCGAGGTCGGTGACCGCCTCGCTGTCCGCCGCCACCGCCGTGCGGATCAGCGACGTGCACGACTGCATCACCGAGAGGAGGTTGTTGAAGTCGTGGGCCACGCCGCCGGCCAGCCGGCCCAGCGCCTCCATCTTCTGCGAGGCCTCGAGCTGCGCCGAGAGCGCCCGCAGCTCGGTGATGTCACGTGTGGCGGCGATGACGTATGGCTCGCCCGGCACCGGAGAGAAGAGCGCCTCGAACCAGCCCCAGGACCCGTTCGCGCGCCTGAGCCTCACCTGGCGGCGCCCCACCTTCCCGTCCTTCGCGGCCAGGAAGGCCTCGCGGATGAGCGGGAGATCGTCGTGGTGCACGACATCGCTCCAGCCGCCGATGACCTTCTCCGGCTTTCCCACCACGTCGAGGAGCCGCTGGTGGGACGGGCTCGCCCACACGATCGCGCCCTCGAGGTCGAGCAGCGCGATGAGATCACCCGTGTTCTCCGCGATCAGTCGGGCGCGGACGTCCGCCTGCCGGGCCTGCTCGCGAGCGTCCTGCGCCTCGCGTTCGCGGCGGCTCAAGTCGTCGAGCAGCCGGCGCACGCCCACGGCCATCATCGCGGCAACCGCCGACAGCACCGCGAAGAGGATGACCCCGTTGATGAAGCCGCTCCCCGGGAGCTCGGTCTCGACCTGAAAGCTCCGGCTGGCGACCCCGATGATGGTGAGCGAGAGGGCGCCCAGGCCGATGGTGACGAAGACGTCCTTCGGCTCCAGCGTGACGGCCGCCACCACCACGGCGACGACGACGAAGAAGGGCGCGAAGCCCACCTGGCCGCGGATCAGCGGACCGATCGTGACGGCCACCAGCACCAGCGCCGTCAGGCTCGCGCCTGCCAGGCGCACGTGCCCGCGTCGCGCGAGGAGCATCACCGCCCCGATGGCGGCGGTGGCCAGGAAAAGCACCACGGAGATTCCACGCTCGGGCGCCGGGCCACGAAAGAGCGCGAGCAGAAGGAAGGCCAGCGCGCAGGCCCCCATGGCCCAACCTACCCGGATGATCGCCCGCTGACGACGAGCGAGGTCGGCATCGCCGACGCCAGGAGTCTTCACGCGCACGCCCCCCAAAGTCCTACCTGCAGAACACTACGCAGACCTCTCGCACCCGGCAACGCCCCGAGGAGGAAAGGGGGATTTGTGCGGAACGCCTACTTCAAGCCGGCCTTGCCGCTGCCCTGGGCGCACTGGACGAAGAGCGCCCGTGTGATCGAGCGCTGCTTCGAGTCGACGCGGAATGAACTCAAGGGGAGTTCCTCACTGCTGTTGGCCGGCAAGGCGGCGAGACGCGTGGCGCGCTGCCCGGGTGCGACGACGGTGCAGTTGGTCCACCGCTGCCTCGAGAGGTTGTTGAGGATGTACGAGGTGCCGGTGAAGCGCGCGCTCACTTTGAGCTGGGC
Source organism: Myxococcota bacterium (assembly GCA_040752975.1). Classification (GTDB taxonomy): domain Bacteria; phylum Myxococcota; class Myxococcia; order Myxococcales; family Myxococcaceae; genus JADLDB01. The sequence goes on along the minus strand of JBFMHF010000020.1, from coordinate 40,080 downwards.
GGAGGGCTCTCCTTCGATGGGCCCGGGACCGCCCCCGCGGCCGGGTGGAGGAGGCGGGGGCGCGGTGGATCCACCCTGCCCCGGCGGCGGCGGCTTTTCACCGGTGCCGGCGATGGTGGGTGCACCAGCATCGACGAGGTCGCCTGCCGTGCCCGGAGTGCCCGCGCCCGGAGTGCCCGTGCCCGGAGTGCCTGCGCCCGGAGTGCCAGCGCCCGGAGTGCCTGCGCCCGGAGTGCCTGCGCCCGGAGTGCCTGCGCCCGAAGTGCCTGCGCCCGGAGTGCCCGCGCCCGGAGTGCCCGCGCCCGGAGTGCCCGCGCCCGGAGTGCCTGCGCCCGGAGTGCCCGCGCCCGGAGTGTTCGCCGCTTGCGCCCCGGAGGCGGTGGTGCTTCCGTCACCGGAGAGCGGTCCTTTGAGAAATGCCCAGGCGGCCGCGGCGAGCACCAGCACCAGCGCGACAGCGGCGATTGCCACCACCGGCCCCCGTCCGGGCTTCACCGCGGCGGCCTCGAGCTCGCCCGTCGTCAACGGCGAGGCGACCGGCGCCGCGGCGGGCACCGGCGCCGTCTGCGGAGTCGTCGCCGAGGCGACCGGCGCTGCAGCGGACACCGACGTCGTCTGCGGAGTTGTCGCCAGGGCGCCCGGCGCTGCCGCGGGCACCGGCGCCGTCTGCGGAGTCGTCGCCGAGGCGACCGGCGCTGCGGCGGGCGACATCGGTGCCGTCTGCGGAGTCGTCGCGGGCCCACTGGGCGGCAACACGCCGGTCGCGTCCTGCCCGGGCGCGGCGAGCGCGTGCTCTCCACTCGGCCGCAGCATGGTGGACTCGAGGCCCTCCTGCGGTGTGGCGCGCTCGGTCTTCGGCGCCGTCTCCGCGGTCGGCTTCGCGCGCAGCGTCGAGACGCGCGTGAGCAGCTTCTGCTGCGTCGAGAAGGCCTCGCTGCAGCGAGATTGCACGTACTCCCCTACCTGCAGCTTCGACGGCAGCGCGCCCAGCCGCAGGAGCTCGTCCATCAGCGCGCGCGCCAGGTCGTCCGTGGTGGGGAAGCGCCGGTTCACGTCGGCTGACAACGCCTTCAGCACCGTGGCCTCGAGCGACGGGGGTACGTCGGGGCGAAGCGGTGTCAGGGGGCGCACCGGTGGGGTCGCCATGGCCACCACCATCTCCGTCAGCGTGCCGCGTGGGACGAAGGGCGCGTTCGCGAGCAACTCCCACAGCACCACTCCGACGGCGAACTGGTCCGCGCGGTGGTCGAGCGGCTCGCCGCGCGCCTGCTCGGGCGCCATGTAGCCCAGCTTCCCCATCACGCTGGCCTGCGCGGTGTGCCGACTGCGCGCCTCGCTGCGCGCGATGCCGAAGTCGATGACCTTCACCTCGCCGTCGTAGGACACCATGACGTTCTGCGGAGACACGTCGCGGTGCACGATGTTGAGCGGCGTCCCGTCCAGCGCGGCGCGCCGGTGGGCGTAGCCCAGGCCCTCGGCCATCTGCTGCGCCACGTAGATGGCCAGCGACAGGGGAAGCTGCTCGTCCTTCAGGCGCACGCGCTGGTGCAGCGTGGAGAGGTCCACCCCCGGCACGTACTCGAGCGCCAGGTACAGCGTGCCGCCCTCTTCGCCCATGTCGTACACCTGCGCGATGTTCGCGTGGTGCAACTGCGTCAGCACCCGGCCCTCGTGCAGGAAGCGGCTGACGAACTCGGGGTCCTTCGCGATGTTGGGCAGCACCGTCTTCACGATGCACAGCTTCTCGAAGCCGTGGCCCCCGGTGAGCCGCGCCAGCCACACCGCGCCCATTCCGCCCTCGCCGAGCGGCTCGAGCAGCTCGTAGCGCCCCAGTCGCTGCACACTCATGCGGTCCTCCTCCGACGGATGAGGGTCGTCGCCCACCACGCCGCCAGGGCCACGAGCGCCACGCCCGCCACCCACAGGTACAGCGTGGGCGAACGCGACAAGCCCTTCCAGAACATCCACGCCGCCGACACGACGTACACCCCCGCGGCGAGCAACGCAGGCAACCGGGGCCGCTGCTCGGGCGACTTCGCGGTGAGCGCGGCGCGAAACAGCCCGGCCACCGTCAGCGCGGCGAAGAGGACGATGATGGCGCCCACGTTGGACAGCACCGTGCGGACGTCGTGGACGAGGAGGAGCACCAGCCCCAGCGCGCCCTGCAGCACGATGGCGGCAGCCGGAGGGCGCCCCTCACGGCCCTCCAGCGCAGCGGGCAGGAAGCCGTCCTTCGCCATCGCCGCGTACACCCGCGGGCCCACCAACATCATCGCGCTCATCGCAGACATGAAGAGGAGCACCATCACGCCGCTCATCACCTTCGCTGCGCCTGGCCCCAACAGCGCCGCCATCACCGCCTGCCCCAGCGTCACCTGCTCGTACTGCCCCTTGAGCGAGGTGAAGTCGTCGTAGTGGAAGACGACGGTGCCCTGCTCGGGCGTGAGGTTGGCGACGAAGAGGTAGTTCACCACCAGGTACAGCGCCCCTACCGCCAGGCAGCCCAGCAACATCGCGCGCGGCACGTCGCGCTCGGGCGCCTTGAACTCGTCGGCCGCGTAGACGGCGGCGTTCCACCCGCTGAAGGCGAAGGCGATGAAGAAGAGGCTCCCCGCAAGGTCCGGCCACGGCGAGGGCGACGGCTGAGGCGGCATCCAGTTGGGCCAGGCGACCGTGCCCAGGGTGAGCCCCACCAGGACGAAGGCGGTGAGCAGCAGCACCTTCAACACCACCAGCGCATTCTGCACGCGCGCAGAGACCTTGAGGCGCATGGCGTGCACGGCGGTGAGGCCGACGATCAACACGGCCCCCACGACGCGGGGATTGAGCGAGCTGTTCACTGCGTGCGCGAAGGCCCCCGCAGCCACGGCGTCCAGGGCGATGGGCGCAGAGAAGCCGATCAGGAGTGAACCCCACCCGGCGAGGTAGCCCAGGGACGGGTGGAGCAGCGAAGAGAGGAAGCGGTACTCGCCGCCGCTGTGGGGCACCAGCCGCGCCACCTCCGCGTAGGCGACCGCGCCGCACAGGGCCAGCACCGCGCCGATGCCCCACGCAAGGAGGATGTGCGGGGGCCCCAGCGACTGGGCCATGAAGCCGGTGGAGAGGAAGACGCCGGCCCCCACCATGTTGGCGATGACGAGGCCCACGCCCGAGGCGAGGCCGAAGGTCTTCGTGGGCGATGGACCGGGTGACGGAGGACTGGACAGGTGGCGCTCCCCTGGGTGCGGCGCCGCGGGGTTTAGCACGCCGGGCCTGTCCGCCTGAGCACATCCCGCCCCGCTGCCGAACCGTGCCACACTCAGGCCCGTGCGGCGGTGGAACCCAGGGACGACGTGGCGCCGGCTCGCCAGCGCGGCGCTGGCGTGCGGCCTCTGCGCGTGTCCCGGCTCCACGATGCTCGACGCGAGCAACTTCGATCAGACGTGCGCCTCGGATGGCGCCTGCACCACCGTCTTCACCGGCGACGTCTGCGACGTGTGCCAGTGCCCCAACGACGCCATCAACTCCAGCAGCCTGTCCGCCTGGAACACCGAGCGAAGCCGCGCCCTGCAGTGGTGCGGTCCCCAGCCCGCCATCGCCTGCGCGCCGTGCCCGCCGATGAACGCGAAGTGCGTGAATGGCAAGTGCGCCGCCGTACCGCCGCCGTGAGGAACCTCACTCCTCGCTGAGGGACTTGCTGGACACGTCCGCGTCTGCGCCCACTCCGCCGGGGGCGCCGTCCGCGCCGTACGACGTCACCACCGGCTCGCCGTCCTCCAGCGCGTACGTGTACACGCTGCCCCAGGGGTCCTTCGGCACCTCCTTCATCAGCTTCGCCGTCGCGAGCACCTCGAGCCCCTTCTGCGGCTCGGGGTAGCGGCCCTTGTTCAGCCGGTACAGGTCCAACGCGTTGAGCACGGTGCGCACGTCCATCTTCGCGCGCTCGCGCAGCGAGTTCTGGTGAATCCTGATCGCCGACACCGCGACCGCCGACATCAACATCGCCGAGATGGTGATGACGACGACGATCTCGATGAGCGTCAGCCCGCGGCGCCTTCTTCGGTTCATGCTGCCTCCTCGGGGGTTTGTGGCCCTGCCGGCCCGGACTGCAGCGCGCGTGCCCGCGGGAACTGCGCGAACTCAGGCGGCAACGGGGGCGCCCGCGACAGGACGTCACCCGACGCTCGATGCGAACTGTCGAATTGGCGCGACACGGAGGCGTGGCCCGCTAACCTCCGCGGCTCTTCGACCTGGGGGGCGCGCGTGACGGAACCCAACCCGCTGAGGCAGGGACTGGTGGATGAGCGGCTCCCGGAGCCGTGCACCGTGGTCATCTTCGGAGCCTCGGGCGACCTGACGAAGCGCAAGCTGGTGCCCGCGCTTTACACCCTCGCCTGCGAGCGCCTGCTGCCCGCGTCCATGGCCATCGTCGGCTTCGCCCGCAAGGCCACCACCGACGACGCCTTCCGCGCCGAGATGAAGGAAGCCTGCGCGAAGTTCGCCCGGCACCGCCCGCTCGACGCCCACGTGTGGGACACGTTCGCGAAGAACCTCTTTTTCCAGGTGGGCGACTACGACGACGCGGCCAGCTACCAGGCGCTCAAGACCCGCCTCGCCGAGCTGGACCAGGCGCGCGGCATTCCCGGCAACCGCGTCTTCTACCTGTCCACCCCTCCGTCCACCTTCCCGCTGGCGGTGAAGCGGCTCGGCGAGGCCGGCCTCGTCGACGCGTCGAAGCGGCGTCCCTTCCGCCGCGTCATCATCGAGAAGCCGTTCGGCACCGACCTCGCGAGCGCGCAGCAACTCAACCGCGACGTGCTGAGCGTGCTGGACGAGTCGAGCGTGTACCGCATCGACCACTACCTCGGGAAAGAGACGGTGCAGAACCTGATGGTGCTGCGCTTCGCCAACGGGCTGTTCGAGCCCCTGTGGAACAGCCGGTACGTCGACCATGTCCAGATCACCGGCGCCGAGGCGCTGGGCATCGAGGGGCGCGGCGGCTACTTCGAGCAGGCGGGGATTCTGCGCGACATGGTGCAGAACCACCTCTTCCAGGTGCTGGCCATCACCGCGATGGAGCCGCCCGTCTCCACGCACGCGGACGACCTTCGGGACGAGAAGGTGAAGGTGCTGAAGGCGCTGCGGCCGATCCCCGACGGGCGCTTCGACGAATTCGTCGTGCGCGGGCAATACCGCGCGGGCACGGTGGCGGGCCGGCGGCAGGTCAGCTACCAGGAAGAGCCGGGCGTGACGGCGGGCTCGAAGCGCGAGACCTACGTGGCGCTCAAGCTCTTCATCGACAACTGGCGCTGGGCGGGCGTGCCCTTCTACCTGCGCTCGGCGAAGGCGATGCCGAAAAAGGTGACGGAGGTGGCACTGGTGTTCCGCGAGGCGCCGCTGCGGCTCTTCGGCGAGCGGGCCCAGGCCGGCCAGTCGCCCAACGTGCTGGCGATTCGCATTCAGCCCGACGAGGGCGTCAGCCTGCGCTTCGGCGCGAAGGTGCCGGGCAACACGCTGGACATCCAGCCGGTGAACATGGAGTTCCGCTACGGCACGTCCTTCGGCCAGGAGCCGCCCGAGGCCTACGAGCGACTGCTGTTGGACTGCATGCTGGGCGACCAGGCCCTCTTCACGCGCGGCGACGAGGTGGAGGCGTCGTGGCGCTTCATCTCGCGCATCCACCAGGCGTGGGACGCGTCGCCCGGGGACGTGGACACCTACGAGGCGGGCACCTGGGGACCCGCGGAGGCCGATCGCCTGCTGCTGCGCGCGGGGCACCAGTGGAGGCGGCCGTGACGCCCGACGTCGAGCGCTTCACCGGCGGTCACGCGGTGGGGGTGGACGTGGCCGCCATCGAGCGGGACCTCGCCGCCCTGTGGCGCAAGGCCAGCACGTCCGGCGCGGAGCACTCCGTCACCCGCGCCTGCTCGTGGAACCTGGTGGTGTACGCCACCACCGACGCGGAGCTTGCGCGCGCGAAGCACCTCGCCGACGCGCTGGTGGCCGTCGTCCCGTCGCGCACGCTCCTCCTGAACCAGCGCACCAACGCCAACGGCCCCGAGGTGGAGGCCTTCGTCACCGCCAACTGCCGGATGATGCCGGGCGGCGGGAAGCTGGTGTGTACCGAGGAGATCACCCTCGAAGCCCGCGGACGAGGTGGAGACCATCTCCCTTCCCTCACCCGCGCGCTGCTGGTGCCCGACATCCCGACGGCCGTGCTGTGGGCGTCCGTGCCTGCGCGCACGCCGCTGGTGGACGAGCTGGTGTCTGCGGCGGACCGCCTCATCGTCGACACCGGCGCGCTGGGCAGCGAGGGCCTCGAGCGCGTGCAGTCCCTGGGGACGAAGGCGACGCACCGGGTGGCCGACCTCGCCTGGCTCCGCACGGCGCCGCGCCGGCTGGCCATCGCCGGGGCCTTCGATCCACCGGTGGACGCGGGCCTGCTGTACCGCCTGAAGCGCGTTTCCCTGGAGTGCGCCCCCGAGGCCGTGGCCGGCGCGAAGCTGCTGCTCGGCTGGCTGGGCGCGCGCCTGGGCTGGGGCACGCCGGAGCCGCTGGACCATCGCGACACACCCGGCTGGCGCATTCCGCGACAGCAGGGGACGGTGCTGGTGGACCTCACCAGCGCGGCGACCGGCGCAGGCCTGGCGTGCCTCACCTTCGAGTCCGAACGCGGAGAGAGGGTGCGGGTGACGTCGACCGCCGCCGGCCTCACCATCGACGGCACCTGGCCGACGCACACCCTGCCCCACGTCACCCTCGCCGACGAAGCGCTGGTGGTCGCGGCGCTGGGCCCACGCGGCCGGGACAAGCTGTACCCTGCTGCCCTGCATCGGGCGACGGAGCTGGAAGACAGGACATGAACGGCACGCTCGCGCACAGGCTGGCGGACGCGCGCACGCCCTCACTCGCAACGGGTCGCGCCCGGCGGGGGCAACGGCGCATCGCGTCTTGCTACGCAGGCAGCCCTGACGCGCCTCACCCCGGAGTGTCGGTGCCCGTCGGCTCCTCCGCCGCAGGGGACGGGAAGCGATGACCGAGCTCATCGTCGAGCGGACGGCGGAGGCGTTGGCGGAGGCCCTCGCGCGGCGCTTCGAGGCGGCAGCGCGCCAGGCCATCGCCGCCCGGGGTGTCTTCTCGTGCGCCTTGACGGGCGGCTCGGCAGCGAAGTCGCTCTACCCGCGGCTGGCGCGCTCGCCCGTCGACTGGACGCGCACGCACTTCTACTTCTCTGACGAGCGCTGCGTGCCGCCCACCGACGCCGACAGCAACTTCCGGCTCGCCGACGAGGTGCTGCTGACGCCGGCCGGTGTGCCCGCGAAGAACGTCCATCGCCTGCGCGGAGAAGATGAACCCCGCGCGGCCGCTGCCGCGTACGAGGCGACCCTCCCGACGCTGGACGTGGTGCACCTCGGCATGGGGCCCGATGGGCACGTGGCCTCGCTCTTCCCCGGGCACCCGCTGCTGGACGAGGCGCGGCTGCGCGTCGCGGCGTTGACCGACTCGCCGAAGCCTCCGCCAGCGCGGCTGACGTTGACGTTCCCCGCGCTGAGACAGGCCGGCGCGGTCTGGTTTCTCGTCACCGGCGAGGCCAAGCGCGCCGCGCTGAAGGAAGCCCTCTCGGACGCCGACTCCCGCCTGCCCGCGGCCCTGGCCCACCGCGCAGCCCGCGCCGCCGTGTGGTTCCTCGACGACGCCGCGGCCTCGACGCTGCCCTCACCCTCTTGAAGGAGGACCCATGACACTCTCCACTCCGCCTCCCGCTTCCGCAGATCTCGGCCTCATCGGCCTCGCGGTGATGGGGCAGAACCTCGCGCTCAACATCGCGGACCACGGCTTTCGGGTGGCCGTCTTCAACCGCACGACGGCGGTGACGGAGAAGTTCGTCGCGGCCAACCCTCCTTCCGTCTTCGGCGCGACGGGCGGGGGACTGGTGCCGGCGGCGGACCTCAAGGCCTTCGTCGCCTCCATCAAGCAGCCGCGCCGCGTCGTCATCATGGTGAAGGCGGGCGCGCCGACGGACGCCGTCATCGACGCGCTGGCGCCGCTGTTGTCCAAAGGGGACGTCATCGTCGACGGAGGCAACGCGCTCTTCACCGACACCATCCGGCGGGAGAAGGCGCTCACCGAGAAGGGGCTCTTCTTCGTGGGCTCGGGCGTGTCGGGCGGCGAAGAGGGCGCGCGCTTCGGGCCGTCGCTGATGCCCGGGGGTCGGCCGGAGGCGTGGGCGCTGCTGGAGCCGGTGTGGAAGGCCATCGCCGCGAAGGTGGACGAGAAGACGGGCAAGCCGCTCGAGGGCGCGGCGCCGGGCAAGCCGGTGACGGGCGGCGTGCCGTGCACCACATACATCGGCGCGGACGGCGCGGGGCACTACGTGAAGATGGTGCACAACGGCATCGAATACGCCGACATGGAGTTGATCGCCGAGGCGTACGACGTGTTGACGCGCGTGCTCGGCAAGTCCGTCGCGCAGAGCGCCGACATCTTCGCCGAGTGGAACCAGGGGGACCTCGACAGCTTCCTCATCGAGATCACCGCGGAGGTGCTCGAGCACACGGACGCGGCGACGGGGCGGCCCTTCGTCGAGGTGGTGCTGGACGCGGCCGGCCAGAAGGGCACCGGGAAGTGGACCAGCACCTCGGCGCTCGACTTAGGCGTGCCGAGCCCCACCATCGCGGAAGCCGTCTTCCAGCGGTACTTGAGCGCCCGGAAGGAGGAGCGCGTGGCGGCGTCGAAGGTGCTGACGGGCGCCCCCTCGCCACATCGGCTGGAGGTGACGGTGGCGGCGGTGCGCGACGCCCTCTACTGCTCGAAGCTGGCCGCGTACGCGCAGGGGTTTCAGTTGATGGCGGCGGCCGGGCAGGAGTACGGCTGGAAGCTGGACTTCGGCGCCATCGCGCAGATCTTCCGCGGTGGCTGCATCATCCGCGCGCGCTTCCTGCAGAAGATCACCGAGGCGTACGCGCGCAATCCGTCGCTGGCGAACCTCCTGCTCGATCCCTACTTCGCGGACGCGGTGAAGAAGGCGGAGGGCAACTGGCGGACGGTGGTGGCGGCGTGCGCGCTCTCCGGGGTGCCGGCGCCCGCGTTCGCCTCCGCGCTGTCGTACTTCGACGGGTACCGGGCGGCGACGCTGCCGGCGAACATCATCCAGGCGCAGCGCGACTTCTTCGGCGCCCACACCTTCGAGCGGGTGGATGCGCCGCGGGGGAAGTTCTTCCACGTGGACTGGCCGAATCCGAAGCGCCCGCAGACCGAGGCCTGAGGCGCCTCGACGAAATCTCCCGAGGTCTGCGCCCTCTGCACCGGCCGCGAAGGACTTCGCCTCCGCCGCCCTGTTGCGACGCTCCGCGTGCATCCCCTCGCCGTCCAACTGCGCGCGTGCACACCCACCGACGTGGTAGCACCGGCGCATGTCGCCCCTCCCTCCGAGTCGGAGGTCCCCCTGAGCGCCGCGCGCGACGCCCGAGCGCTGGTCGCCGCAGGGCGCTTGGCCTCCCTGGCCACCCTCGACCGCGAGTCCGGTGCGCCCTTCGCCTCGCTCGTCGCGTACGTCGACGACGCAGGCCGCCCGCTGCTCCTCCTCTCCGGGCTCGCGGAGCACTCGAAGAACCTCCGCCAGCGCGCTGACGCGTCGCTGCTCATCGTGGGCGACGCCGCCACGCCCCACTCGCTCGACCGCCCGCGCGTCACCTTGATCGGCCGCGTCACCTGGCTCGACGGCGCCGAAGCCACCCACGCGAGAGAGCGCTTCGCCGCCGTCCACCCCGAAGCGAAGGTGTGGCTCACCCTGCCGGACTTCGCGCCCGCGCGCCTCGAGGTGCTGCAGGTGCGCTGGGTGGGAGGCTTCGCCCGCGCCGTCACCGTGAGCGCCGCCGAGTACCTCCGCTCGTCCAGCTGACTCCCGGGGCCCAGGCAGCACGCCCGGCGAGGCGGAAGACTGGACACTCAGGAGGCGTGCCGCGTGACACGATCGCGCGACCCGTCGCAGGCAACGAATCGGCCGCGGAAGGCGGTGGCCGGATCCACAGAGGCTCACCCAACGCGGTCCCGCCCTCGCGGTGAGGCAGTTTCCCGGTCAGTCCCCCGGCCGGCGCGTTTGCGGCGTGCCGCGCGCGTCACCGTCTGGTTAGCTCTGGCGCGCGCGCCTCCATGACCGACATCACCCAGCCCGAGCGCAGCAGCGTTCGTGTCCAGCAGGCCGCGAGCGAAGGGCCGCGGCGCCTCGTCCGCGCCGTCCTCCCGAAGCTGGCGCTGGCGCTCGTGCTCGTGCTCGCCCTCGACGTGGGCGTCGGCCTGTGGATCCACGCGCGCGTGCAGGCCGGCATCTCGCAGCGCCTCTCGTCGTCCCTCCGCGCCCTCCTCGACACGCACGTGCAGGCCCTGAAGACCTGGCACGAGGCCCAACTCAAGGTGCTCGACGCGGTGCTGCGCGACGACGAACTGCAGAGCAGCGCCCGCGCGCTCCTCCAGCTGACGCCTCCTCCCGACGCCGACGCGCGCCGCGAGGCCCTGCGCGCCCGCCTGGCCGTCATCGCGCCCTTCCGCCCGCGCTTCACGCTCACCACCCCTGACGGTGTCGTCGTCGCCTCCACCGCCTACCCCCTCGGCCAGCCAGTCCCGCCCGGGATGCTCGAGCAGCTCCGCACCGCCCCGCGGGCCGAGCGCCTGGTGCTGCCGCCCTTCCGCGTCGACGAGCAACGCCTCGAGGCCGCGGCCCTGGGACGCATCAACGGCGCTGCCGGGCTCGCGGGCTTCCTCTTCCTGCACCTCGACGCCGACGCCTGGGGCGGCACGCTGGCCCGGGGCGGGGCCCTCCTCGAGACGGGTGAGGTGCTGGCCTTCAACCGCGACGGCGTGATGCTGAGCCACAGCCGCTTCACCGGGCCCATGCGCGGCGCCGGGGTGCTGGGCCCCGACGACGAGTCGGCCATGCTGAAGGTGGCGCTCAAGGACCCGGGCGTCGACTTGACGAAGGGCGGGCGACCGAAGGACAGCTTCACCCGCCTGCCGCTGACGGCGATGGCGCAGGCCGCCACGCGCGGAGAGAGTGGAGAGGACCTCACCGGCTACCGCAACGCGCTGGGCTTGCCGGTGGTGGGCGTCTGGCGCTGGCTGGAGGACCAGGGCGTCGGCGTCGCCGTGGAGTTGGGCGTCGCGGAGGCCTACGCGGCTCAGCGCGTCGTCTCGCCGCTGCTCACCACCGTCCTCACCGTGCTGGGCCTCCTGGGCTTCACCGGCGCGGCGCTGTTGGTGCTGTGGCGCGAGGAGTCACGGCGCGCGAAGGCCCTGGGAGAGAAGGCGCGCGTGCTGGGCCAGTACGAGCTCGCCGCCAAGCTGGGCGAAGGCGGCATGGGCGTGGTGTACGAGGCGAAGCACGCGCTGCTCCACCGCCGCGCGGCCATCAAGCTGATGCAGCCGGGCCGCTTCACGCCCACGCAGCTGGCCCGCTTCGAGCGCGAGGTGCAGGTGACGGCGGCGCTGTCGCACCCCAACACCATCGCCATCTACGACTACGGCCGCGCCGACGACGGCACGTTCTACTACGTGATGGAGCTGCTCGACGGTTGCGACCTCCACGACGTGGTGCGGAAGACGGGCGTCCTCTCTTCACCGCGGGTGGCCTTCATCATGAAGCAGGTGTGCGGCTCGCTGGCCGAGGCCCACGCGCAGGGGCTCGTCCACCGCGACATCAAGCCGTCCAACATCTTCCTCTCGCAGCGCGCCGGCCTCTACGACTTCCCCAAGCTGCTCGACTTCGGGCTGGTGAAGGCGGGCTCTCACGCGCCGAGCGGCTCTGCCAACCTCACCGCCGTCAACGCGCTCCTCGGCACGCCGGCCTTCATGGCGCCGGAGCTCTTCGACAGCGCGGAGAACGCCAGCCCACGCAGCGACCTCTACGCGGTGGGGTGCGTCATCTACTGGGCCCTCACCGGGCGTCCCCTCTTCGAGGCCTTCATCACCAGCGAGCTGGCCGAGGCGCACCGCAAGCAGACGGTGCGCTCCCCCTCGGAGGTGTCCGGCCAGCCGGTGGACCCGGCCCTCGAAGCGCTGGTCATCAAGTGCCTCGCCAAGCGCCCGGAAGAACGCCCGCAGTCGGTGGAAGAGGTGGTCGCCGCGCTCGAGCGGGTGCAGGGCCGCTGGACGCAGGCCGACGCGAAGCAGTGGTGGCACGACCACGGCGCAGCGCTGGGCCAGGCTTCCGTCGACGTGCTGCCGGCCACGCTGTCCGCTTCCTCGGGCGGCGACTTCGGGGTGGGCAAGTCCGTCACGCGCGTCGACCGCTGAAGTCTCCGCTTCCTCCCTCGGCCGGATGCGCCTCTCTGCGACGGCAAGCCCGTGACGCACGTCATCGAAGCGCTGCTCCCTTTGGAGCGCAGCCGCTCCCGCGTTGGTGGCGGCGCGCGGCGGGGAAATCCTTTCCTCGCGTCGGGCGTTGAAGCCGGTACCGTGTGGGCCGTGGCGCGCTTCGCCTTCAGGACGTTCCGCAAGCTGCGCTGGTGGCAGCAGCTGGCGGCGGTGGTGTGCGTCCCGCTGGCTGCGCTCAACCTCTCGGTGGCCTTCTTCGGCCACAGCGCGGTCTTCCCCCTCTCGCCCTTCCACGTCCGCGAGAAGGGCCAGGCCCTGGCGTCCTACGCGAAGCACCGCCCTCTCTGTCTGTTGAAGGGCCACGGCGATCTCACCGCCATCGCCGCGAAGGCCGAGCGCCGGCACGGGCTACCAAGGGGCCTGATGCAGGCCGTGGTGGACGTGGAGTCCGGCAACCAGGCGCACCGCATCTCCTTCGCGGGCGCGATGGGGCCAGCGCAACTGGTGCCCGGCACCGCGGCGATGCTGGGCGTGGAGGATCCGTTCGATCCCGAGTCCTCCATCGACGCCGGGGCGCGCTACCTCGCCCAACAACTCCAGCGCACCGGCCGGGTCGACCTCGCCGTCGCGGCCTACAACGCAGGACCGGGCGCGGTGCGAGGCAGCATCCCGAGAAATGGGGAGACGGAGTTCTACGTGGCGAAGGTGCTGCGGCGGTTCCGCGCGGGCCCGTGAGAGCGCGGCGTTTCTCCGCAAAGGCCCGGTGTCCGCCGAGTCATGTCCCAGCCGAGGGACGTCGCGGCGCCTCCGAAGCCTGCCTTCGTCTCGGAAGTCGCCCACCACGGCCACTGGTGTACGCTGCGCCCATGTCCGCAGGCGACGTGAAGGCGCTGTACGGCCGGTTGGGCCCGGTGCTGTACGCGCGCGCGCTGCGGGTGCTGGCCGACGAGAAGGCGGCGGAAGAGGTGACGAAGGAAGTCGTCATCGAGCTCTCCGCCCGCAAGGGGAAGAGTGACGCCGAGCTGCTCAAGGCAGGGCGCGAGCTGCTTCAGCAGCGCTGCGCGGATCGCGGCAAGACGAGCATCGACTCGCTGGTCCCCGGCCTCGACAGCCCGAAGAAGCCGAAGAAGTAGTCAGCGCGTCAGCTGGCGGAAGTTGGCGCCGCCGTTGTTGAACCAGAGCTCGCCGGTGTCGCGGCTCCCCGCCGTGTCGGACGGTGCGTGGCACGCCAGCCCCGCATGCACGGCGAACTCCACCTCGACGCCCAGCGGCACGTTGGGGAGGAAGAAGAAGCCATTCACCACGGGGCACGGCACGTCGGTGCTGTGCAGCACGTGCGACGTCTTCCACCCGTCGGTGGTGTAGCGGAGCTCGAGCCAGGTGATGGACAGCTGGGTGAAGCCCTGGGCCAGCCAGCCGCGCTCCGCCGCGTAGGCCTGCACCTCCGGCATCCCCGGGTGCACGAGGAAGTGGATGGAGGACAGCGGGGCGACGGCCGCGGACGTGGGCCGCACGGTGCCCGACGACAGGTAGTCCAGCGAGGCCTGCGGGGGCGGCAGGAAAGGACGCGGCCGCTCCCCCGGTGGCGGCGGCGTCGGTTTCTCGTTTGCCCGGTGCTCGACCATGACGTGAAGCACCCTAGCCCCGCCGCCCACACGCTGACAAAGCCCGGGGCCGGAAAAGTCCGTCACCGCCCCGTCACCTGTCGAATGGCCTCGACGAAGCCCGCCAGCCTTCGGCCTACGCGCTCGTCCACTTCCCTAGACGAGAGGCCGAGCAAGAGCTGGAGCGCCTCGTCCACGTGCTCGATGGCGTAGAGGCGGAAGCGCCCGCGCGCGAGGGCCTCGCACACCTCGTCCCGCAGCACCAGGTGCTGCACGTTGGCCGCGGAGAGGATGACACCCTGCTGCCCGCTCAGCCCCAGCGCCACGCACGCGTCGAAGAAGGCCTCCACCTTCTGGGTGATGCCGCCCACCGCCTGCGCCGCGCCGTCCTGTCCCAGCGAGCAGCTGACGGCCAGCGCCTGCCGCACCGGAGCGTCGGCCAGCGCGGACACCAGAGCCGCCAGCTCGGCCACCGACGCAGAGTCTCCTTCCACCGGGCCGTAGGACTGCTCGAAGGTGAGCGTCGCCTCCAGCGCCAGCGGCCGCTCGCGCGCAAACCGGCCGAGGAGGTAGCCCTGCAGCTGCAGCACCGCCTTCTCGTGCACGGGCCCCGCCAGCCGCGCCTGCCGCTCGATGTCCACCAGCCCGCGCGCGCCGGGCCCCACGCGCGCCGCGACCCGCACCGGCCGCCCGGAGATGGAGTCACCCAGCGTGGTGAGCGCCAGCGCGTTCACCTGCGCGACGGCCTCGCCCCCCACCTGCACCCGCAGCACCCCGCGCTTGATGTCCTCCGCCAGGTGCTCGCTCAAGAGCCCGCTGCGCCAGGCGAAGGCCTCTTCGGCGCGGCGCACGTGCACCGCGCGCACGCGCTCCGACGCGTCCTTCATCGCCTCGTGGTTCGCCTCCACCAGCAGGTTGCGCACGCGATCCCACTCCAGCGAGAGGCGCCGTTGATCTCCCGCGAGGCGCAGCGCAGCTTCCAGCAGGCGCGCCACACCCGACGCATCGACGGGCCGGGCGCCTTCCCGCCGAGCGAGGGCGGCCAGCACCAGCGTCGCGTCCTTCACCGACGCGGCGTCCAGCGGGGCGGAGTCGTCGAAGTCCGCGCGCAGGCCGAAGAGCTCGCGGAACTCGGGATCTTGATCGTAGAGCGCCTCGAAGACGGCCTCTTCGCCGGTGAGGACGACGGTGCAGGACAGCGGCACCGGCGCCGGGCGCATCGCCAGCGCCGACGGGGCGGCCTCGTCTTCGGCCTCCAGCGTCACCTGCCGGGTGGCGAGGCACCGCTTGAGCGCCGCCCACACCTCGTCCTGGGCGACCAGCGCCCGCGCGGGGATGACGAGGAAGCCGCCGTTGGCGCGGTGGAGGGCGCCCGCGTGCAGGTGGGTGAAGTCGGTGGTGAGGACGCCGAACTCCACGTCCTTCGAGATGGCGCCGAAGAGCGCGGACAAGGACGGGTTGCTCTCCCGCACCACCGGCGCGCCCGCCTCGCCGTCGTGCGTCACCAGGACATGGACTTGAAAGCGGAGAAATGGGTCGCTCTTCGGCTGCTGTGGCCCCGCCTCCGCGGGTGGGCGGAGGAAGAGCGCGTGGTGCTTCACCAGCGCCGCGCCGAGGCGCTGCAGGTGGACCTGCGCCTCGGGGGAGTGGGCGAAGTCGCGGCGCACCGCTTCCAGCGCGCGGGTCGCGACCTCCTCGGCGGCCTGGCGATCGAGCTCGGCGTGTCTGGCGTCGAAGCTGGCGGCGGCCTGGGCGAAGCTCCGGTTGGTCTCCTCCACGAGATCTGACACGCGGGGGAGGTGGGCCTCGATGGCCCGGCGCTGCTTCGGTGGGAGCATCTCCAGCGGCCTGCGCGTGGGCTTCCCGGCGATCAGCGGCGTCGCCTCGAGCTGGCCTTCCTCACGGCGGACGTCGAAGGAGAGCGCGCGCAGCTTCTCCTTGAGCGCGGCGAGGAGGCGCTCTTCTTCCTGCCTGGCCTGCTGCCCGAGGTCGAGGTGGCGCTTGCGGAAGCGGCCGCTGCGCGCGACGCGGGGCGCCTCGCGCTTCATGACGTCGACGGCGTCACCCACGGCCTTGGCGAAGCGCGGGGCCTCTCCCGCGGGCAGCCGCAGCGGCACGGGGCGATCCGGCGCGTCTTCGTCGAAGACGTACGCCCAGTCATCGGCGCGGGGGAGGCCTCGCGCCGCCTGGGACAGCACCGCCCACACCGTCTCCACCTTGCCGAGGTGCGGGCTGCCCGAGGCGAAAACGTGGAGTCCTGGCGCGCGGGTGGCGACGGCGACCTCGAGGGCGGCGCGGGCGCGAGGCTGGAGTCGGACGGCGGCGGCCCCCACCTCCAGCGAGGGCTGCACCGAGGCGGTGGTGTCGAAGTCGAAATGGGCGGAGTCGACGCGGGGCCTCGCGGCCTCGGCGGACACCTCTTGCACGGCCATGCGCACCTCCCGCGCGCTTCTTCCCACGAATCCAGCGCGCCGGCCGCGTCCTTTCGGGTGGTTGCGGCCTTTGACCTTTGGGCGCCGTCGGTGTCCTGTCGGGTGACGTGGCTGCCTCGTCGACAGGGCTGCGCCTGGTGCACAGCAGCGCGGGTGACGTCCCGGGTGACGGGGCGCTGTGCCGCGCTTTCCTGGCCGGCGACGAGCGGGCCTTCGGCGAGTTGGTGCGCCGCCACCAGGAGCTCTTGCTGCGCGTGCTGCGCCGCTACGCCAGCAGCCCCGACGAGACGAGGGACCTGGTGCAGCGGGCGTTCCTCCAGGCCTTCCAGGCGGCGCGCCGGGCCCTGCCGCGGCTGGCGAAGGAGGGCGACGTGCCCTTCAAGCCGTGGCTGCTGCGCATCGCCATCAACCTGGGGAAGAACCACCTGCGCGACACGTCCCGCTGGACGACGGTGCCGGTGGACGCGGCCGAGGGGCGGCGCGCAGAGGGCGGCGCGCAGGAAGCACTGGAACGGGCAGAGCAGGAGGCCGCGGTGCGAAGGGCGGTGCTTTTGCTGCCGCGGCGTCAGCGGGACGTCTTCACCCTGCGCATCGACGGAGGGCTGCCCTTCGCGGAGGTGGCGCAGGCCCTGGGCATCACCGAGGGCAACGCGAAGACGCACTTCCACCACGCGGTGAAGCGACTCAAAGAGGAGACGAGAAAGTCATGACGATGGCGTGTGAGGACTTCGAGTTGGAGCTGGGTGCGCCGGCGCTGTCGGCGCCCGCCCGCGCGCACCTCGAGACGTGTGCGAGCTGCCGGGAGGCGTACGAGGTGGTGGCCCTCGCGGCCCTGCCGGAGGCGACGGCGGTGGAGCGCGCGGCGCTGGTGGGCCTGTCCTCGTCGGCCCTGGGGGCGTGGCGCGCGCAGGACAGGAAGAGGGATCGCCTCTCGCGCTTCGCTGGCCTCGCGTTGGCGGCGGGCCTGGGCGCGGTGGTGGCGACGGGCGTGATGTGGAAGCTGCGCCCGGTGGAGGTGGCGCCGTCGGTGCAGCCCGTGGCAGTGACGGCTGGCGCGGCCGAGCCGGTGCTGCTCGAGCCCGTGGTGCCTGACTTCAGCGGCGACGGCTTTAACCCCGGCGACGACGAGGTGTCCTGGGAAGTGTCCTGGCCTTCAGTGACAGAGGGAGACTTGTGATGAAGAAGCTCGTGATGCTGGTGATGTCGGTGCTGTCGATGTCCGCGGTGGCCGCGCCTCCGGGAGGCGGAAAGACGGGGCCGGCGAAGTGGGACGGAGATCCCGAGGCCTTCCAGGAGAAGCTGGAAGAGCGGGAGCGCCGCGCGCGGATGTTCCTGGTGGTGGCCGTGGCCGAAGCGCTCGAGCTGAACGAGGCCGAGGCGCTCAAGCTGTCGGAGAAGGTGAAGGTCATCGAGGAGAAGCGTCGGCCCATCCGCGAAGGCATGTTCACCGCCATGCGCGAGGTGAAGAAGGCAGCCGACGGCGACAGCGCCGCGCTCGCGCAGGTGGACGTCAACATCCAGAAGGTGCTCGACGGCCGCGCGCAGATGGCGGCGATGGACAAGGAGCTCTTCACCTTCCTCTCGAGAGATCTGACGCCGCAGAAGAAGGCGAAGCTGGCCCTGGTGCTGGCGAAGCTGCATGAGGCGCGCGGGCAGGGCCTCAAGAAGGGCCGGCACAAGTAGGGCCGGCGCGGGCGGGGCCCGTTACACTGGCGCGGGATGACTCACGCCATTCGCGTCCACGCCGTCGGGGGCCCCGAGGTGCTGCGCTGGGAGGAGGTCGACGTCCCTCCTCCCGCGCCGGGCGAGGTGCAGCTCGAGCACCGCGCCGTCGGCCTCAACTTCATCGACGTCTACCACCGCACCGGCCTGTACCCGCAGCCGCTGCCCTTCATCCCCGGGCAGGAGGGCGTGGGCGTCGTCACCGCCGTGGGCGCAGCCGTCACCTCGCTGGAGCCCGGACAGCGCGTCGCCTACGCCGGGCTGCCGGGCGCGTACACCGAGCGGCGCAACGCTCCCGCGGCTCACCTCGTGAAGCTGCCCGACGCCATCTCCGACACCACCGCCGCGGCGGTGATGCTCAAGGGCATGACGGCCGAGTACCTGCTGCGCCGCTGCCGCAGCGTCGGCCCGGGCGACACCATCGTCTTCCACGCGGCCGCCGGTGGCGTGGGCCTCCTCGCGTGCCAGTGGGCGAAGCACCTCGGCGCGCGCGTCATCGGCGTGGTGGGGAGCCGCGGGAAGGTGGCGCTGGCGAAGGGCGCGGGTTGCGACGAGGTGGTGTGCCTGGCAGACGAGCAGCTGGTCGCGCGGGTGAAGGAGCTCACCCACGGCCGCGGCGCGCAGGTCGTCTACGACTCCGTCGGGAAGGACACGCTCCTCCAGTCCCTCGACTGCCTCGCGTCGCGCGGCACCCTCGTCTCCTTCGGCCAGTCGTCCGGCAAACCGCCGCCCATCGAGCTCGCGCAGCTGGGCGGCCTGCGCTCGCTGTACGTCACGCGCCCCTCGCTGCACGCGTACACCGCGACGCGCGCAGAGCTGGAGGAGTCGGCCCGCGCCCTCTTCCGCGTGCTGGAGTCGGGCGTCGTCAAGGTGCAGCCACCGCGCACCTTCGCGCTGAAGGACGCGGCGCAGGCCCACCGCGCGCTGGAAGGCCGGGAGACGACCGGCTCCGTGGTGCTGATCCCCTGACGTCTCTTCGCCGCCAGGCGAAAAGAGCGTCAGCTCAAGGTGCGCCGCACCACGGTGGCCGCGGAGTCGGGAACCGACGCGTCGTCCGCCAGGCCCACGTCGTCGCGCACGACGTCTCCGAGGAAAACGGACTCCAGCACCTCGGCGAACGTCCGCCGCTTGGCCTCGTCGTAGAGGACGAAGTCGAGGGCGCGCAGCCGCGAGCCACCGAGTTGCAGGTGCAGCTTGAGCGCCGCCGCCATGCTGGCCGCCGACGCCTCGAGGCTCACCTTCGCCGCGCCCGTGCCGATGGCCGGGATCGCCAACGTCTTGAGCTCCTCTCCCTCGGCGATGAGGAAGGCACGCTGCGTCGCCCGCGCCACGCAGGACACCTCGGCCCACGCGCTCACCGCGTGCAGCACCCGCCGCACCTTCAGCTTCCCGGCGCCCGTGCTGATGCAGCTGCCCAGGGGCTTGCCCCCGCCGGCCTGCGCCTCGCGCTCGATCTCGTCGCCGCCCACCTGCTTGAGCGACGCGCCCACGCCCACGTCCATGCGGAACTCGGCGTTGCTCGAGGAAACCACGCCGTCCGCCTCGGCCTTCGCGATGTCGCCCACCCGGCAGCGCAGCGCCACACCGTCCACCATGATGCTGCCGTCGGGCTCCTGCGCGGCCTTCACCTTGCGGCGCACCAGCGTCGTCAGCCGGCGGAAGGCGTGGGCCACGGTGGCCATGTCACTCCACCGCTTCTCCGCGCGCTGCTCCAGCATCTGCCCCACCGCCTGCTGGAAGTACGCCTCTTCGGGCGTCTCGGGCACGGGGAAGGACGGGGGCGTCCTGGGATCGAGCACGTCCTGCATCGAGCCGTACGGCGGCCGCCCGTAGCGCAGGTGAAACGCCGTGGCGCCCAGCCCGTACACGTCCGTCGCGCGGTGGAACTCGCCGCGGGCGAGCGTCTCGGGCGCCATGTACTCCAGCGTGCCCGCCAGCTCGACGCGCTCATCGGCCCCGGCTCTTCGGGCCATCGCTACGCCGAAGTCGCCCAGCTTCACGCCCTCCTCGGGAGAGAGGAACAGGTTCGACGGCTTGAGATCGCGGTGCAGCACGCCCGTGCGGTGCGCCGCGCCCAGGCCCTGCGCCACCTCCGCCACCACCTCGGCGACGAACCACAGGGGCAGCCCCAGCCCCAGCCCGCGCCGCCGCGCCTGGTCCAACTCCGCCAGATCCACGCCGTCCACGTAGTCCTGCACGAGGTACGGGGTGTCTCCCTCGACGCCCACGTCCAGCGGGCGGACGATGCGGGGGCTGCGGATGCGCGCGGTGAGGAGCGCCTCGGTGCGCATGCGCTCGGCGCGCTCGGCGGGGCTCGCGTCCACCGTGGGCTTGAGCGTCTTGACGATGACCGGCATCGACAGGTGCAGGTGGCGCGCGAGGTACACGTCGCTCATCCCACCGCCCCCGATGCGGCCCCACACCTCGTACTCGTGCACGCGTGAGCCCGGCTTCATGTGACGTCAAGGAAAGCCCGAAAGCGCCCCGTCGGCCAGCGGGTTGCGCGCGCGCGGGAGCGGCGATTACCTGTCGACACTCATGCCCTCTGCCTTCGGCGCCGCAGTCACTGGAGCCCGCCTCGAGCGCGTGCGCGCCTCGCCGCGATTTCTCGACGGCGCCTTCCGCAACACCGCGTCCGTCGCGCCCGGCCTCAAGCCCGGCACCGCGCTGCCGGTGATGAGCGAGTACCTGCTGGGCAAGGCCCGCCGCACGCCGCCAGCGCCGCTCCCGTCGGTGAGCCCGCTCGACGGCTGGGCCAGGCGCGTCGAGTCGGGCCTGCGCGCCACCTGGCTGGGACACTCCACGGTGCTGCTGGAAGTGGACGGCTTTCGTGTGCTGACGGATCCAGTGTGGGGGGACCGCGCGTCGCCGTGGTCGCTCGCGGGCCCGAAGCGCTTCCAGCCGGTGCCGGTGCCGCTCTCAGCGCTGCCCGAGCTGGACGCGGTCGTCATCTCGCATGACCACTACGATCACCTCGACCTGCCCACGGTGCTGGCGCTGGCGAAACGCGAGGTGCCGTTCATCACGTCCCTCGGCGTGGGGGCGCACCTCGAGGCCTGGGGCGTGCCGCCACAGCGCATCACCGAGCTGGACTGGTGGGAACACGTCGACCTGCGCGGCGGGCTCCTGCGCCTGACCGCGGCCCCGGCGCAGCACTTCTCCGGGCGCGGCATGGGGGACCGGAACAAGACGCTGTGGTCCTCTTTCGTCGTCACCACCGACCGCCACCGCCTCTTCTTCAGCGGCGACACCGGCCTCACCGAGGAGTACGCGGAGATCCGCGCGCGGCTCGGCCCCTTCGACCTCACGCTGCTGGAGGTGGGCGCGTGGCACCCGGCGTGGGGTGACATTCACCTCGGCCCGGTCAACGCGCTCGAGGCGCTTCGCTTGCTCGGCGGTGGGCCGCTCTTGCCGGTGCACTGGGGCACCTTCAACCTCGCGCTCCACGCCTGGGACGAGCCGGCCGAGTCCTTGCTCGAGCTCGCGCACACGCACCGCGCGCGCCTGGTGATGCCTCGCCTCGGGCAGCCCGTCGAGCCGGCGCACGTGGAGTCCGTCGAGCCCTGGTGGCGTGCGGTGGGCGCGCCCGCGCCCGTCCCCGTCCCCGCCGGAAACTCCTGATACACGGCGCTGTCGTTTGCGGAGCAACACCGGAGCGCCAGGAGGCCAACCTCTCACGCCAGCCTGCGCACGCTTGGCTCGTCCGTCCGCCGCGTTGCGCGTGGAGCGCCGGTTGCTTCGTCTCCCGGGCATGTGCACCCAGCGCGCCACCCGCCCCGTCCAGTCCACGCCCGCGCCGTCGTGCGTGGTCCGCGCCTGCTTCCTCTTCGGCAGCCTCGCCCTTCTCGTCTCGGCCTGCGGCGTCGCGTCCGGCAACGCCCACGAGCTTCCAGATGCGTCGGCGCCAATCGACGCGGGCGGCGCGGGGCCTGACTCCGGCGCAGCCGACGGAGGCGGCTTCGACGCGGGCGCTCCCGACGCGGGCAGCACGACACTCGACGCCGGCCTTCCTGTCGACGCGGGCACGCCCGACGCTTCGGTGGGCGCCATCTCCAACCGCGGCGTCATCAACCCGGCGTGCCCCTCGGACCTGGGGGAGATCGTCGACTTCCAGTTCCCCGCGCGCATGGACATCAACACCATGCGGTACGCCACGGTGACGGTGGCCAACACCGGCAGCAGCGCCTGGAGCGAGGCGCAAGCGGTGCGCCTCGGCAGCCCCGACAACGACGACCCCTTCGTGTCCAACGCCCGCTTCGAGCTGGGCGGCGGCGTGACGGTGGAAGGAGGCCGCACCCCGCCGCGCACGCACACCTTCCGCTTCCCGCTGACGGCGCCGTCCACGCCGGGCCCGTACGTTTCCGACTGGCAGATGGTGCGCGAGGGGGTGTGCTGGTTCGGCGATCGCCTCACCGTGCCCATCACCGTGCGGGAACCCGTCGCCACCGGCATGTGCCTCGACCCGGCGCCGCACGGCCTCGACGAGATGAAGGCCGTCATCCACAACCACGGGCCCACCCGCATCACGTTGGACTCGACGCCGAAGGTGTGCAACCGCGAGTACTGCCTGATGGTGGGCTTCTACGACGGACGCAACTGCTGCCCGCCGCGCCCCGAAGGCCACCCCGACGTCATGCCGTGCAACGAAGCCATCGTCGGCCGCGCGACGGACACCGGGCGCGTCGGCCCCACGTGGACCTTCAACGGACAGCTCTGCGGCCCCAACGGCCCCGGCAATTGCGACAACCACCCCGACAACCAGTTCCTCCTCTGGGTCTACGGGCCGGGCACCGCGCGCGCGTGCGGCAACTTGAACGGCGTGTGCGGCGAAGTCGTAGTGCCCTGACGCCACCGAAGTCGATGCGTTCGCCGGCGGCGCTGGCTACGCTGCGCGAACCCGCATGTCCGACAAGAAGGACGAGGACTACATCGGCCCGGAGGAAGAGACGGTGAAGGGGGACGTGAGCCCCTTCTTCGCGCCTCCCGACGCGCTCATCGGCAGGGAAGTCGGCGGCTACCTGGTGAAGGGCCGGCTCGGCGCCGGCGGCATGGGCATCGTCTACGAGGGCGAGCAGACGGTCATCGGCAAGAAGGTGGCCATCAAGGTCCTCAAGAGCGAGGTGGCGGGCAACCCCGACGTGGTGAAGCGCCTGGTCGCGGAGGCGCGCGCCGTCAACTCGGTGGGCCACCGCAACATCATCGACGTCTTCGGCTTCGCGGAGATCCCCGACGGCCGCCAGGCGATCATCATGGAGCTGCTCGAAGGCGAGTCCCTCGAGCAGCTGCTGGCCACCTACCGCGCCGAGCACCGCACCATGCCGCTGACCGAGGTGCTGGTGGTGCTGGACGAGATGCTCTCGGCGCTGGCGGCCGCGCACCAGGCGGGCGTCATTCACCGCGACCTGAAGCCGTCCAACGTCTTCCTCTGCCGGCAGCGTGACGGCAGCCGGTACGTGAAGATCCTCGACTTCGGCATCGCCAAGCTGGGCGTGCTGGGGGACGCCGCGCACAACGCCAGCGTGCTGGTCGGCACCCCCGCGTACATGGCGCCCGAGCAGGCCACCGGCGGCGTGGTGTCTCCCGCGCTCGATCTCTACGCGGTGGGGGTGATGGCCTTCGAGCTGCTCACCGGGCGGCTGCCCTTCCTCGCCGAGTCGCTCTTCGAGCTCATCACCAAGCACGCGCAGGAGCGGCCCCCGCTGCCCTCGTCCCTCCACCTCGGGCTGCCCGACGAGCTGGACGACCTGGTGATGAAGCTGCTCGAGAAGAAGCCTGAAGATCGCTACGGCTCGGCGAACGCAGTGCGGGCGGAGGTGGTGCGGCTCAAGAAGAAGCTGTCCGTGCCCACCTCGCTGCGCGGGCCCGATCCGCTGCCCGAGCCTCAGGGAGACGAGGACACGGTCCTCAAGGCGCCTGCGCCGGTGACGAGGGAGGCGCTGCCCACCCCCGCGCCGGCGCCGCAGACGCTGCCTCCGACGGACGAGACGCTGCCCCGCAACGCGAGGCCGACGCCGTACTCGCTGGCCGACGACGAGGGCACCGAGGACACGCTGCCCCGCGGCGCGCGGGCGAAGGCCACTCCACCGCCCTCGGACGAGGAAGACACGCTGCCGCGGGAAGAGCGCGCCGGGCCGTCGGTCAGCACCCTCGACGACGACGACGGCACCGAAGACACGCTGCCGCGCGCGCGGAGAGATCCGAAGGCTCTCATCCCCACCGCCGAGGTGCGCCGCGTGCCGCGCCCGGACGAGACGAAGGCGAAGAACCCCGCCCGGGCGGCGCCGAAGAAGGGGCTGCCCACGGCCGCGCTGATGGGGCTGCTCCTGGCGCTGCTGGCGCTGGTCGCCGTCGGCGCCATGGTGTTCCTGCGTCCACCCTGACGTGACGTGCGTGCGGGCGGCGCTGGTGATAGGTCGGCCCCGTCCACTTCACCCCCAGGGGGAAACCATGGCCCGCGACAACGGCAAGACGCCTCGCGCCCCGAAGTCCACTCCCACCACGAAGGCCGCGAAGCCGGCCCCGAAGAAGGCGAAGGCGCCCTTGAAGGCGGCCCGCCCCGCCTCGGTGGCGAAGAGCCACCCCGCCCGCCCGGCGCCCGGAGAGCTGGACGCGGCGATCAGCTCGGCCCTCGCGACGACCTCGCCCGCGCACGGCACCTCGCAGCACCTGCTGGTCGCGCGCGGCGGCCACGTGCTGAGCCTCGTGGTGGACGGCGGCCCGGGCGTCATCCCGTGGACGGGCGCGGTCGACCCGAGGCTGCCCCTCTTCGTCACCTGGTTGATGGACGCGCCGGCGCTCGCACGACCGGACGTGCAGCTCGAGTCGGTGACGCTGCATGCGCGGGTGGGGGGCGTGGAGTTGCCGCCGGTGGTGGTGTCGGACGAGGAGCGCTACGGCGACGAGCTGGTGCGGCTGCCCACGCGCCTGGAGCTGCCCCTCGAGGCCACCGGCGATCTCGAGTACTGGTTCGAGGTGCTGACGACGGCGGGCGAGACCTTGTGGCACAGCAACTTCGGGAGGAACTTCCGCCTCCCCCTGGCGCAGGCGTCGAGCGCCCCGCAGGAGCTGTCGGCCATGCTGGACGCGACCGCGCAGCTGGGCGCTCCGGTGGACCTCCGCGCCTGACCAGGCTGGCCACGGCGGCGCTCCCCGGTGGCCGTTAGGGTGGACGCCATGAGTGCGCTCCTGTCCGTCCGTCCGCTCGGCTTCCCCTGGGAGACGGTCGACCCCTTCCTCTTCTGCGTCCACCACGACGACGCCTACCCCGCCGGGAATGAGGCGATGGGCCCGGCCGCGTCGCTGGAAGGGCGCGTCATCGGCCAGGACTTCGAGGGGAAGGACGGCTGGCGCATGTACCACGGCGAGGTGGTGCCCGGCTTTCCGCAGCACCCGCACCGCGGCTTCGAGACCGTCACCATCGTCCGGAAGGGCTTCATCGATCACTCCGACTCCCTGGGCGCGACGGCGCGCTTCGGCGCGGGCGACGTGCAGTGGCTGACGGCCGGAGAGGGCATCGTGCACAGCGAGATGTTCCCGCTGCGCAGGCGTGACGCACCCAACCCGGTGGAGCTGTTTCAGATCTGGCTCAACCTCCCCGCGGCCGACAAGCTGGTGGCGCCGTACTTTTCCATGCTGTGGGCCGAGAGGGTTCCGCGCGTCACGCTGACGGACGCGAATGGAAAGAACGCGCGCGTGCAGCTCATCGCCGGGAAGTGGGACGAGCGACGCGCGCTGGCGCCACCTCCCAACTCGTGGGCCAGCCGCGCGGACGCCGACGTCGCCATCTGGTCCCTCGAGCTCGAGCCCGGCGCGACGCTGACGCTACCGCCCGCCGCCGACGCTCGCACCAGGCGCACCCTCTACGTCTTCCGCGGCGGTACGGTGCGCATCGATGGCGAGCCGGTGGGCCAGCAGCGGGCCGCGGCGGTGCGGGCGGAGGTCCCCTTGCGCCTCGAGGCCGACGACGCCGGCGCGGAGATCCTGGTGCTGCAGGGCCGCCCCATCGGTGAGCCGGTGGTGCAGTACGGGCCCTTCGTCATGAACTCGCGCGCGGGCATCGAGCAGGCCTTCGAGGACTACCGGCGCACGGGCTTCGGCGGCTGGCCGTGGAAGCGCGATGACCCGGTCCACCCGCGCGAGGAAGGCCGCTTCGCCCGCCACGCGGACGGGCGTGTCGAGCGCCCGGAGTGATGGCGTAACCGTGGGCGCCTCGCGTGGACCGTCGCGGCCCGCCTGAGAATCACGACAACTCGCGCGGGCGCCGGTGTCCGGCTCGTCGTGGCCCACTCCGACCGGGTAGAGAGACTCGCCGAGCTGAAGCCGCGTGGCGCGAGCGACAGGCCGAGGAGTTCCTCCGCCCGTGCCGGCAAAGGAGACTGAAACCGCTCGAGGGAAACCGGTCTCGTCAGGTCTGACGGCGGGCCTCGTCGGACGACGTGACGGCGCCGCCCGCCCCTGGAGATCCCACACGCTCCTGGTTGTCAGCCGCTCGCGCGGCTGAACGGGTTCGAATCCCGGACTCCCCGGTGGAGTCTCTCTCGCGGTCTTCACACTCGGGTGGCGCCGTCAGTTGTCACACGCCGGTGAGCGGCCCGGTGCTGTCGCCGAACTGCGTCACGGGCGCGCCGAGCGCGTTGAGCATCGACACGAAGAGGTTGGCCACCGACGGCTGGTTGGAGAAGCGGACGTGCCGGCCCGGGTTGAAGGCGCCGCCGCCCTTCCCCGCCACGAGGATGGGCATGTTGAAGTGGCTGTGCGTGTCGCCGTCCTCGATCTCGCTGGAGAAGAAGATGAGCGAGTTGTCCAGCACGCTGCCGTCCGGCTCCTGGATGCTCTTCAGCTTGCGCACCAGGTAGGCGAACTGCTCCACCTCCCAGCGATCGATGAGCTCCAGCTTGTCGAGGTTGGCCTGGTCACCGCCGTGGTGGGAGAGCGTGTGGTGTCCGTCGGTGATGCCGAGGAAGCGGTACGCGTAGCCGCTGCCGGCGTTCTGCAGCATGAAGGTGGCCACCCGCGTCAGGTCGCACTGAAACGCCCAGGCGATGAGGTCGAGCATCTGGGTGGTCTTGTCGCGAATGTCCGTCCACGCGCCGGGGCGGACGCCGGGGGAGCACGACGTGGCCTGCTCCGACTGGATGCGGACCTCCAGCTCGCGCACGCCGGTGAGGTACTCGTCCATCTTCCGTTGGTCCGTCTTGCCCAGGCGACCGTTGAGAGACGCTGCGTCCTCCTTCACCGCGTCCAGCACGCTCTGCTTGAGCCGCTTGCGCTTCGCCAGCGCCGCCGCCGTCTGCGTCGGGTCCTGCCCGGCGAAGAGGCGATCGAACACGGCCTGCGGGTTGGTCTCCTTGGCCAGCGGCTGGGTGGCGCTCGCCCAGGCGATGTTGCGCGCGTACGCGCAGGAGTACCCCGAGTCGCAGTCGCCGCTGGCGCCGCCGCCGTCGATGCCCAGCTCCAGCGACGCGAACTTCGTCTGCCCACGCAGCTGGTTGGCCAGCACCTGATCCAGCGAGATGCCGTTGCTGATGTTCGCGCCGTTCGTCTTGAAGGGGTGGGCGGCGGTGATGAAGGCGCCGGTGCCCGAGGCGTGATCTCCAGGGCCGTCAGGACGCGCGGGGCGGTTGGCGAGGCCCGTCAGCACCAGCACGTCGCCCTGAATCGAGGGCAGCCCGTTGTACGCCCCGAGCGGCTGGAGGATGGGCGACAGCGCGTAGCCCGCGCCGGTGGCCGACGGTGTCCACCGCTGCATGTACATGCCGCAGGCCACGTAGAAGGCCACCAGCCTGCGGGGACGGCCCATCGCCTGGGCGCGAGCGAG
Organism: Myxococcota bacterium; assembly: GCA_040752975.1. Classification (GTDB taxonomy): domain Bacteria; phylum Myxococcota; class Myxococcia; order Myxococcales; family Myxococcaceae; genus JADLDB01. The sequence goes on along the minus strand of JBFMHF010000020.1, from coordinate 12,217 downwards.
GCCGGGCAGCATCGCCTCCAGCACCGGCAGCGCGACGGCGGTGCCCAGGCCCCGGAGGATGGTGCGGCGCGACAGCTCCCAGCGCTTCATGGCGACTCTCCGCGACGGTGGGTGAAGGACTCGGACTGCACCAGCGCCACCACCAGCTCCGACAGCCGATGGCCCTTCGCCGCGAACGCCTGGTTCAGCTCGGCCACCGCGCAGGCGTCGCCGGTGGAGGGCGCACGGCCCAGCGCGTAGGTGAAGAGCTGCATGGTGACGCACAGCGGAAAGCGATCGTCCTCTTTCACCAGCGTCGCCAGCTCTCGCGGGCCGGCGAAGGACTTCCCGTTGTACAGGGTGCCCGACGCGTCGATGGGGAAGCCGCCCGTGTCGACGGTGCGGTAGCGGCCGATGGCGTCGAAGTTCTCCAGGCCGAAGCCGATCGGATCCATCAGGTTGTGACAGCCGGCGCACTCGGCCTTGCTGCGGTGCGCCTCCATCTGCTCGCGCAGGGTGCCGGTGGGCGTGGCGGAAGGCACGAAGGCCTCGACGTTGGCGGGCGGCGGCGGCGGCTCGGTGCAGAGCAACTGGGCCAGCACCCACTTCCCGCGCTTCACCGGCGAGGTGCGGTTCGGCTGGGAGGTGACGGTGAGGAGGCCGGCGTGCCCCAGGAGCCCTCCGCGCCCCTCGGGGACTTGTCGCAGGCGCACCATGGCGGCGCTGCCCGGCGCAGGCACGCCGTAGTGCGCGGCCGTCACGTCGGAGACGAACATGTCGTCGGACTGCACCAGCTCCAGGGCGCTGCGATCTTCCTGGAGGAAGCTGCGCACGAAGGCCTCGGTCTCCTGGCGCAGCGCGGCCTTGAGCGGCGCCGTCATCGAGGGGAACAGCGTCGGGTCCGGCGAGGCCTCGTCCACCGAGCGCGACCACAGCCAGCTTCCGGCGAACTGCGTCACCAGCGCCTCGCTCCGGGAGTCCGCCAGCATGCGGCGGACCTGCGCGTCGAGGTTGGGGCGCAGCGCGCCTTGATCCGCCAGCGCCGACAGCTCGTCGTCTGGCATCGAGCCCCAGAGGAAATACGAGAGGCGCGTGGCCAGCTCGTGATCGCTGAGGGCGCGCGGAGCGGTGTCGCCGTCGTCGGCCTCCACGCGGAAGAGGAAATGGGGAGAGAGGAGCAGCGCCTGCAGCGCGTTGGTGAGGCCCGCCTGCACCGGCTCGCCTTCCGCCTGCGCGACGGCCACCACCGCGACGTAGCGGTCGACTTCCTCGCTGGTGAGGGGGCGGCGCCACGCCTTGCGGCCGAAGCGCTCCAGCACGCTGCGCACGCAGGCAGCGCCGGTGGTGGGGTCGCACACCAGGATCCGCGCACCCGCTCCGGGGGTGCCCGCGGCGGGCTTGTCCAGCTCGAGCCAGTCGATGAGGAGGTTCCTGTCTTCCGGGTCCTGGTAGTAGTCGTTGGTGAACTCCACGCCGATGGTGTGCGGGCCGGCGGTGAGCGTGACGGGCTGGGTCAACGTCTGCGCGGCGGTGTTGGTGACGTCGACTTCTCCGACTGACCGCCCGTCCACCAGGTAGCGCATGCGCGCTGGATCCGGACCGGCGGCCTGTTGCCACACGCGCGCGCGGAAGGTGAAGGCGCCGCCCATCGGCACGGTGACGGACTGGGTCAGCGTGCCGTTGCTGTACAGGTTCCAGGCGCTGCCCGAGGCGGCCCCGGTGGACGCGGTGGCCGTCTCCGCTTCGACGCGGACGGTGGCGCCGGGCTGGTACTCGGCGGCCAGCGCCGTCTCCACCAGCTTGCGGGCGGCGGCCTCGTACTTCTCGACGAGGAGCGGCGCGGTGGACAGCACGTCGCCCTGGTTGTCGAAGCCATGCCCGAAGTCGTCGGCGGGGAAGTCGTCCGCGGGGCGCGAGGTGTCTCCAAGCAGATCGCGGACGGTCGCGTTGTACTCGTAGCGGTTGAGCCGCCGCAGCGTCACGCGGCCCACGTCGCGGGTCGACGGATCGCACAGGGGTGCCGGCTGTTGCCCCGCCGGCGTGGCCGGGCCGCCCGATGGAGGCAGCTGCACCGGCTCCGGGCTGCCGGAAGCCATGCTGACGAAGGCGCCTTCGCAGGCGGACAGCGCGACGATGACGACGGCACAGACTCGCAGCACGCGCATGAGGCCGTGCCCTCTGCAATCCCGTGTCCGTTCCCGCCGGAATGGGACCTGCGATGGATCAAGCGGTTGAGCGTCAGGCCGCGAGGGACCTGCTCACCGGTGTTCTCGAAGTGGGTGTGAACTGTCGTGAACACCCCGCCGCCGTTGACCGGCTCGCGCCGCCCGTGGGAGGAGGGCCGCGCCATGCGCCTGCCGCTGCTCCTCACCGCCCTCGCCCTCTTCGGATGCGGTCAGGCCTCGACATCTCCCGACGGCTCGATGCCGGGAGACGCAGGCTTCGACGCCGGCCTGGCGCGAGACGCAGGGACGGACGCGGGCTCACCGGACGCGGGCTGGACGGACGGAGGTGTCGTCACCACGACGCTGGTGGTGCGCTACCCGGCGGGAACACGCTCGCTCTACGTGCGCGGCTCGGCGGCTCCATTCAACTGGAGCCAGGGCGTGCCGATGCAGAAGGTGGACGACACGACGTGGACGCTGAGCGTCACCACCGCCCGCCAGGACTTCGAGTGGAAGCCGCTGCTCGACGACACCACCTGGTCGAAGGGCCCCAACTGGCGGGCGCGCGCCGGCGTCTCCACCGAAGTGCAGCCGCACTTCTTCCGTGACAACGGAGAGTGGACCGTGCGCTGGCCCAGCTTCCAGTCGGCCATCCTCGGGAACTCGCGCGGGGTGTACGTGTACCTGCCGCCAACCTACCTGGAGAACTCGGCGGCGCGCTTCCCCGTCGTCTACATGCACGACGGGCAGAACCTCTTCGACCCGGCCATGGCCTTCGACGGCGTCACCTGGCGGGTGGCGGAGGCCATCGACGAGGCGGCGGGCACCGGGCGCTTCCCCGAGGCCATCGTGGTGGGGCCCAACAACGCGGGCAGTGAGCGCATCGCGGAGTACACCCCCACGGCGGATCCGTCGTACGGCGGCGGGCGCGGCGATCTCTACCTGCGGATGCTGGTGGAGGAGCTCAAGCCGCGCGTCGACCAGGAGCTGCGCACGCGGCCCGGCCGGGAGACGACGGCTCTCATCGGCTCATCCCTCGGGGGCCTCATCTCTTCGTACGCGGGCGTGAAGAAGCCTGAGACGTTTGGCCTCATCGGCGCGATGTCCCCGTCGACGTGGTGGGACAACCGGGTGCTGCTCACCTTCGTCGGGCAGACGGGCGCGACGCGGCCTCTCAAGGTGTACGTGGATTCGGGAGACTCGGGGCCTTCCAGCGACGGCGTGGCCGACACGCGCGACCTCGCCGCGGCGTACCGGGCGGTGGGCTACGTCGACGGCGTCAATTTCACCTTCGTCGTGCAGGCCGGAGCCACTCACACCGAGTCGGCGTGGGCCGCGCGGCTGCCCGGCGCCCTCGAGGCGCTGCTCGGCCCTGGCCGCTGACTCGCCGCTGCAGAGAGCGCTTCCCTTTTCCAGCCTTGCACTCGTAGGGTTGCCTGGGGGTCACACGCACATGAGCAAGATCCGGTTGATCATCCTGCTGGGCCTGGTCGTCCCGGCGGTCCTGTGTGGGCTGGGCTTCGCCGCCTACCAGTTCATCAGCGGCAAGGGAAACATCGAGCTGGTGGCGCCTGCCGACGCCGACCTCTCGTACACCATCGACGGCAGCCCTCCGGGCAAGGTGTCCAGGGGCGGGCACCTGAAGATTCCCCTCGAGCAGGGCAAGCACCAGCTCCAGCTCGAGAGCACCTACGGCAAGGCCACGCGCAACGTGGACGTGAAGAACGGCTTCGCCCACCTCCTGGTGCCGGCGGACGACGGGCAGTGCTTCGTGGTGATGGACGTGTCGCGCAGCCACTTCCAATACGGCTCCAAGCCGCCGGCGAAGTACCCGACCATCAAGGCGCGGGTGAAGTCGTCGGACATCTACGACCTGCCGGGCAGCACGTACTTCAGCGAGAAGGCGCTCCCGCAGAGCCTCAAGGAAGGCAACGCCTGCAACCTGGCGCTCGAGGTGGAATGCGAGCACCTCGCCAAGGGTGACACCGAGCTCCTGACGGCCATGGGCTACTGACCCAGGCGCTTCAACGCCTCGGCTGCCGCGTCCTTCGAGTTGCAGCCGAAGAGGCCCAGCACCTTCTCACCGTCGCCCTTGCCGCCGTCGTCGGCGAGTTCTTCCAGCGCCCCGCGCGCGCGCGTCAGCTTCACGTCGGCGATGGACGAGGCCGCGGCGCTGCGGAAGGCGCAGTCGTCGTGGCGGAGAAGAGAGATGAGTCTGTCTTCCGCCTCCTTCGAGCCGCCCTTCACCGCGTGCGCGTAGTAGCCCGCCGCGTTCGACGCCTCGCCCAGCGCCTCCGACAGCCGGCCGGTGTAGAAGTTGCGACGCCCCGCGTCCTGTTCTTCGGCGATCAGCTTCCTGGCGTTCGCCACCTCGGCCTGGCGCGAGCCCTTCGGCGCGCTCGCCGCCGCGGCGATGGCCCGCTCGATGGCGTTGGGGCCGAAGACGAGCCAGGCGAGCGCGACCAGGCCGACGGCGCCGGCGATGGAGGCCGCGAGGGTGCGCCGGCTGACGCCCTGCCGCTGCATCGAGTCCTGCACCTTCTTCGCGCCGCTGGAGACGGCGCGCGAGGCGGCCTCGGCGGCGGTGGCGGCGAGCGCGACCGCCTTCTGCGACAGCTCGCCCGACGTGCTGCGGACGGGAGACGTCTCGGCGCGCTCGAGCGCCTTCCCGCCGAAGGGCTGCTGCGAGGGGTCCGACGTCGCCCGCGTCACGCGAAACAGCTTCACCGGCTCCGGGATGCCCTTGAGCTCCACCGTCTTCCACGGCTCGCTCGCCACCTCGGCGCGGTTCATCGAGAGGTAGACGGCCTCGGTGAAGGTCACCTCGTCGGCCTCGGCCTCGCCCTCCACGCGCGCGGCGATGTTGACGGGCTCTCCGTAGACGTCTCCGTCGTCGAGGCGCACCTCGCCCACGTTGATGGCGATGCGGACGTGGAGCTGCTCCTCGGTGGGGACGCCGCGGTTGTGCGCCCACAGCCTGTCCTGGATGGCCGCGCCCGAAAGCACCGCGTGGGTGGGCGATTCGAAGGTGACGAGAAAGGCGTCGCCGATCATCTTGATGACGCGCCCGCCGTACGCCTTGAAGAGCGGCGCGAGCAGCGCGTTGTGCGTGGCCAGGAGCTTCTCGTTCTGCTCCAGCGTCTGCCGGCTGGTGCGCTCAGTGAAGCCCTTGATGTCGGTGAAGACGATGGCCAGGTTCGCGGTGCGCACGAGCGAGCCCATTTGTACCGGCGGAAATTCGGCTTGTCAGGAACTCCTTGCCGGCCCCGTCTTCGGGTGCAGGTTGCCCGGCCCGAGAGGCCCTACACGCACATCCCTTCCACGGATGAGGTCGTTGGTTCGAATCCAACCGCGTCCACAACGGGCGCGTAGCTCAGTCTGGTAGAGCACATAGTTCGTGGCTTCCCAACTCGGGCAACCGCCTTTTCTTTCCACGTCCCGGCCCAGGCAGGTTTGTCAGACTGCCGGGCACGGGCGCTCGATGGCTCCAGGCCCGATTTTCCGGCCGCGAAACGCAATCGGTCCGCGCGATTCTCGTTGCAGTGCATACGGGATGCATATACATGCGCGCGCCATGCAGACACTGAAGTCCGGCGTCGTGGGGGCGTCCGGGTACTCGGGCATCGAGCTGACGCGTATTCTCCTGCGCCACCCGCAGGTGGCCCTCGCGTTCGCCACCAGCGACCGCTGGGAAGGGCAGTCCATCGCCTCGAAGACGGGCCTTGCGTCGGAGCTGCCGTACGTCTCGGTGGAGAAGGGCCTCGAGGCCGCGAAGGGCTGCCAGGTCGTGTTCCTCGCCACGCCCGCCGAGTCGTCGCTGGAGCTGGGGCCGAAGCTGGCTGCCACCGGTGTGACGGTGGTGGACCTGGCCGGCACCTTCCGACTCAAGGACGCGAAGCTGTACCCGCCGTTCTACCGCTTCGAGCACTCGGCCCCGGAGCTGCTCTCGAAGGCCGTGTACGGGCTGCCGGAGCTCTTCCGCGCCCGGGTGAAGGGCGCCCGCTTCATCGCCAACCCCGGGTGCTACCCCACCGCCGCCGCCCTCTCCGTCGCGCCGCTGCTCCAGGCCGGCCTCATCGACAGGGAGTCGCTCGTCATCAACGCCGCCTCGGGCGTCTCCGGCGCGGGCCGCAAGGCCACCGAGGACTTCGGCTTCATGGAGGTGGACGGCGACTTCCGCGCCTACCGCACCTTGAAGCACCAGCACCTCCCGGAAATCCGCCAGACGTTGACGCAGGTGGCCGGCGCAGACGTGCCGCTGGTCTTCACTCCGCACCTCCTGCCCGTGAAGCGGGGCATCCTCTCCACCGCCACCGCGAAGGTGAAGAAGGGCGTCACCACCGCCCAGGTGCAGCAGGCGCTCGCGGACGCCTACGGCCAGGAGCCCCTCATCGGACTCCGGCCCGAGCCCGACGCCGTGCGGCTGGCGGACGTCGTGCTGACGCCGAGGTGCCTGGTGGGCGCGGCCACCGATGGCAGCCACGTCGTCTCGATTTCAGCCATCGACAACCTCCTCAAGGGCGCCGCGAGCCAGGCCGTCCAGAACATGAACCTGGCGCACGAGCTGCCCGAGACGATGGGGCTGTCGTGAGGCTGCTTCCCCTGCCAGCGGGTCCACGAGGGGCGCGATGCCGGTAGCGCGCGGGTTTCTCTTCGCCGGCCTCCACGCCGGCATCAAGCCCTTCAAGAAGGACCTCGCCCTCATCGTCAGCGAGTCGCCCTGCAGCGCCGCCGCGGTGCTGACCGTCAACAAGGCGAAGGCCGCGCCCGTGCAGGACTGCGCGCGGCGCTTGCCCGCGTCGGGGGTGCGCGCCGTCCTCATCAACTCCGGCAACGCCAACGCCCTCACCGGGCCGGAGGGCCTCGAAGACGTGAAGGAGCTCTGCGCTGGCGCCGCGAAGGTGCTGGAGGCGCCGCCCGACGCCGTCCTCATGGCGTCCACCGGCGTCATCGGGCAGCGGCTCCCGAAGGCGAAGATCCTCGACGCGCTGCCGAAGCTCAAAGGCCAGCTCAAGGCCGCGCCCGAGTCCGCCGCCGAAGCCATCCTCACCACGGACACACACATCAAGGTGGCCTCGCGCACCGTGCGGTACGGCCGCAAGGAAGGCCGCATCACCGCGCTCTGCAAGGGCAGCGGGATGATCGCCCCCCAGCTTGCCTCCACCATCGCCGTCATCTGCACCGACGTCGCCGTCTCGCCCGCGTTGCTGCACCAGGCGCTCAGGGACGCGATGGACGGCAGCTTCAACAACCTCACCGTCGACAACGACATGAGCACCAACGACACGGTGCTCGCGCTCGCCAACGGCCAACTGGGCAACCCGGAGATCGCCGGCCCCGGCCCCGACTTCGACGCCTTCTTCGCGCAGCTCCAGTCCGTCTGCGTCGAGCTGGCGAAGGAAGTGGCCCGCGACGGCGAGGGCGCCACCCGCATGCTGGAGGTCCGCGTGTCCGGTGCGCCGACGAAGGCCATCGCCGCCGACCTCGCGCGCGCCACCGCTGGCAGCACCCTGGTGAAGGCCGCCATCTTCGGCGCGGACCCCAACTGGGGGCGCATCCTCGCCACGGTGGGCGCCCGCTGCGGCAGCCAGCGCTACGACGTCGACCCGGAGAAGGCCCGCGTCAGCGTGCAGGGCGTGCTGGTGTACGACGCCAAGCCCGCGCTGGACATCAGCGGCTTCCCCGTCGGCACCTTGAGCACCAACGACGCCAACGAAGGGCCGTCGGTGCCCGGCCACTCGCGGCTGCGCGCGAAGATGCGCTCGCCCGAGGTGCTGATTGAAATCGACCTGCGCGCCGGCAACGAGGCGTCGGTGGGCTGGGGCTGCGACCTCTCGTACGACTACGTGAAGATCAACGCCGACTACACCTCGCTGCTGGTGCCCACCGCGGACGGCAGCGTGGCGAAGGACGACCGCCTCACCAACTACTCGCCGAAGTTCAAGGTGAGCCTCGTCACCCAGGCGCTCTCGTACATCAGCCGCTTCACCGGCAAGCGCGTGGTGCTGAAGCTGGGCCGCCAGGCGATGGGGAAGGACTCGCTGCGCGCCTCCATCGTGGAGGACGTGAACCTCCTGCGCGCGGTGGGCATGGTGCCCATCATCGTCCACGGCGAGTCGCCGGAAGGGCAGTCCAAGGGCGACTTCCACTCCAAGGAGATGATGCTGTCGGGCCAGACCAACACCGAGCTGGTGACGCTGCTCAACCGCTCCGGCACCCAGGCCATCGGCCTGTCGGGCATGGACGCCGCCTTCCTCAAGGCGAAGCGCCTGGGCGAGGGTGTGCCGGGAGAAGTCGTGTCCATCAACAAGGACCTGCTGGAGATGTTCCTCCAGCGCGGCTACGTGCCGGTCGTCTCGCCGGTGGGCTTCCTCGACGACGGCTCCACGCTGGCCATCGAACCCGACCAACTGGCCAGCGAGCTGGCGGTGGCCGCGAGCGCGTCGAAGCTGGTGTACCTGGTGGGCGTACCGGGCTTCATGGAGGACGACGAGCTGCTCGGGCAGCTCACCACGTCCACGCTGCGCGAGAAGCTGGAGAAGAACGTCTTCAACCGGAACCTCGCCCGCAAGGGGCGCTGCGCCCTGTCCGCCCTCGAGCGCGGCGTCGAGCGCGTGCACGTCATCGACGCGCGCACGCCCCACAGCATCATCGCCGAGTTCTTCACCGACCAGGGCATCGGGAGCCTGGTGACCCAATGACCGACGTCGCCACCCATCGCGCGCGGCGCGAAGTCATCCGCCGGCTGCTGCGCACCCACGTCGTCGCCACCCAGGAAGAGCTGGGCGAACTGCTCAAGCGCGAAGGCATCGCGGTGACACAGGCCACCCTGTCGCGCGATCTCGCCCGCCTGCAGGCCCGCCGCGTCACTCTGCCCGACGGCGGCACGGTGTACGAATTGGACGGCTCGCCCGCGCCGAAGGGAGAGGAGCCGCTGCGCGCGGTGCATTCCCTGGTGACGTCGGTGGACGACTCCGACGCGATGGTGGTGGTGCGCACCCTGCCCGGCGGCGCGCCCGCGGTGGCCCACGCCATCGACTCCACCCGCCCCGCCGGCGTCCTCGGCACCCTGGCGGGCGACGACACCATCTTCATCGTGCCGGTGAAGGGCACGAAGCCCTCGCGCGTGAAGCGCGACCTCTTGACCGTGTGGAAGAAGGGAGTGGCGTCATGACGTTGGCGAAGACGGAGGCCTCCGGAGGACCGGGGCTGTTGCCGCAGGTGATGGCCTTCTCCAGCTCGCTCGCGCTCGACAGGCAGCTCCTCCGCGAGGACCTGGTGGGCTCGCTGGCCCACGTCACCATGCTGGGTCGCACCGGCGTCATCCCGAAGGACGCGGCGCAGGCGATTCGGCAGGGCCTCATCACGCTCTGGGAGAGGGCCGACGCGGGCACGCTCGTGCTGCCCGACGAGGAAGACGTGCACATGGCGGTGGAGGTCGAGCTCAACCGCACCATCGGCGCGCCCGCCGCGCTGCTGCACTCCGCCCGCAGCCGCAACGACCAGGTGGCGACGGATCTGCGCCTCCACGTGCGCGAATCGGTGGCCAGGGCGCTGGACTCGGTGGCCGGCTTCGTCGCCGAGCTGACCGCCCGCGCGCGCGCCGAGAAGGACGTCATTCTCCCCGCGTACACGCACCGCCAGCGCGCGCAGCCGGTGTCCCTGGCGTACTGGCTCGCCAGCTACGGCGCGGCCTTCCTGCGCGACGCGCAGCTGCTCGCCTTCGTGCTGGAGCAGTGCCGGCTGTCCCCGCTGGGCGTCGGCGCCATCTCCGGCACGTCCCTGGGCATCGACCGGGAGGTGACCCGCACGCTGCTGGGCTTCGAGGGCGCCACCTTGAACGGCCTCGACACCGTGGGCGATCGCGACTTCGCGCTCGACTACCTCTACGCCACGGCGCGGCTGATGGTGCACGCCAGCCGCCTGTCCACCGACCTCATCGACTTCACCACCAGCGAGTTCGGCTTCGCCTCGCTGTCCGGCGACATCTCCATGGGCAGCTCGATGATGCCGCAGAAGAAGAACCCCGACGTCTTCGAGCTGATCCGCGGGAAGAGCGGCAAGGCAGTCGGTAACCTCGTCGGGCTGCTCGTCACCGTGAAGGGCCTGCCCGGCGGGTACAACCGCGATCTCCAGGAGGACCGTGCGTCGCTGCTGGAGACGGGCCCGCTGTTGCACGGCAGCCTCGAGGTGCTGCGCCTCGCGCTGCCCCGCGTCGCCTTCAACCCAGCGAGGTGCCGCGCCGCCGTCGACGAGGGCTTCACCCAGGCCACGGATCTCGCCGAGGCGCTGGTGAAGAAGGGCATGGCCTTCCGGAAGGCGTACCAGGTGGTGGGCAGCCTGGTGCGGCGGTGCCAGGAACAGGGCCTCACGCTCACCCAGGCGTCGGTGGAGCTCGGCCAGTCGGTCGACCCCGCGCTCGACGCAGCGACGCTGCGCGTCCTCGACGCCGCCGGAGCCGTCGCCCGCAAGCAGAGCGCCGGCAGCACCGGCCCGGAGTCCGTCGCCCGGCAGTTGGACGAGCTGGACCGCCAGGCGCTGGCGCTGGCAGCGAAATCGAAGTCCGTCCCTCGCCTCGAGGTGGTGTACACGCGGCTCAAGGAGGCAACCCTGTGACGAAGAAGCGCGATCTCTTGACCCTGCCGGATCTGACGCTGAACGAGCACCTGGCCCTCTTCCGCCGCGCCACGGTGCTCAAGCAGGCCCGCAACGAGCGCCGCCCCGTCAACACCATGGTGGGCCGCACGCTGGTGATGATCTTCGAGAAGGCGTCCACCCGCACGCGGCTCTCCTTCCAGGCGGCCATGCTGCAGCTGGGCGGCACCACCATCGACCTCTCCACCGCCAACTCGCAGATGTCGCGCGGCGAGCCCCTGGCCGACACGGCGCGCGTCACCGGCCGCTACTGCGACGCGGTCATGGTGCGCACCTTCGGGGACGAGCGGATCCGCGAGTTCGCGGCGCACTGTGAGGTCCCCGTCATCAACGGCCTCACCGATGACGGCCACCCGGTGCAGGTGATGACCGACCTCTTCACGGTGGCCGAGCGCCTGGGCGAGGTGAAGGGCAAGACGATCGCCTTCGTGGGCGACACCGCCAGCAACATGGGCCGCAGCTTCACGCGGGGAGCGGGGCTCTTCGGCTACCACCTGCGCCTCGCCTCCCCGAAGGGCTACCACCCCGCCGATGACGTGGTGAAGCCGTCGAAGGACTTCGTCTCGTTGCTCACGGACCCGCGCGACGCGGTGAAGGGCGCCGACGTGGTGGTGACGGACGTGTGGACCTCGATGGGCCAGGAGGCAGAGTCGAAGAAGCGCCTCGAGGACCTCGGCGGCTACCAGGTGGACGCGAAGCTGATGAAGCTGGCCGCACCGCACGCCATCTTCCTCCACTGCCTGCCGGCGCACCGAGGGGAAGAGGTGACGGCCGAGGTGCTGGAAGGGCCTCAGTCGGCGGCGTGGGACGAGGCGGAGAACCGCCTCCACGTGCAGAAGGCCCTGCTGGAGTTCCTCATCACCGACCACGAGCTGCGGCGGGCGAAGAAGTGAGGCCCCCGGGCGACGCGGGGCCGCCGTCGCAGGGCAAGTACGGACTGGCCAGCATCGTGTGCAGCGTGGCCAGCATTGTCCTGCTGGGGTGCGGATGCGTGCCGCTCTTCGGCCTCTTCGCCTCACCCCTGGCTCTGCTGGCCTCGCTGGCTGGAATCGTCCTCGGGGTGCTCGCCATCGTGGACGGGGGCAAGCGCGGCGATTCCACCGAGCGGGTGAAGGGCATCGCCGGCATCGCGATCGGCCTCACCCTGCCGCTCCTCTCCGTCGTCTTCCTCCTCGTCTTCAGCCGGAACATCCGGCAGCTGTTCGACCTGAGCAGGCAGGCGCACGGCCCTGCGCACGTCGCCAGAGACGGAGGCGCCGCCGGGGGTGGCGACGAGCAGCCCGGCGCCGGCGAAAGCGCTGACGAGGCGCCCACCCGCAAGGTGAAGTCGAAGCCTCCGCTGGGCGGCCCGCCCCCTCCAGACGTCGGCGCAGGCGCGGCCCCGCCGGAGAAATGAAACGGCGCCGCCAGTCCCCGGG